>DASRBO010000035.1:0-4990 GCA_035653595.1 Acidimicrobiales bacterium
GTCGGCCCTCGACCTGGCCCGGTCGTGGGGGGCAGGGTCGTGGGGGGCAGGGTCGTGGGGGGCACCGTGGTCGGCGGGAGTGTCGTCGGCGGCAGCGTGGTCGGCGGGAGCGTGGTCGGCGGGAGCGTCGTCGGCGGAAGGGTGACACCGGGCAGGGTGGGCAGGGTCACGCCGGGCACGGTAGGCAGGGTCACGCCGGGCACGGTCGGCAGGGTCGTCCCGAGCAGGCCCTGAACATCACAGATCACGGCGACCACGCAGGAGGTGGTGGAGGTGGTGGATCCATTGCCCCCTCCTCCCGCCCCCCCGGCGCCGGTCGAACCCGACGTCCCTGCGGTGGGGACCGGCAGCCCGGGGATGCTGACCGTCGGCAGCGACGGCAGACCGCTGGCCGGGCCGCTCCCGCCGGGGGCGCTGGGCGCTGAGACGCCGGAGGCGCCGGCACCCGAGGAGACGGTGCCCCCCGCTACACCTCCATTGGTGGCGGCCGACCTGGAGGACCGGTGGCCCCCGGCCCCGACGCCCGACCCTCCGGGCGCGGCGGCAGCGGCGTTCTGAACGTTGGTGACGTGACCGGGCCCATGCCCGGACAGGGAGACCGCTGCGCCGAGGACGGCCAGACCGACAAGGTCGGTGACCAGCACCAGTGCGTTCAGCCCACCGACCACCCTGGTGACCCGACGCCCCCGCGACCCCCGCTGCTCCATCTCCGCTTCCCTTCCGCCGGCGATCCGGCCAGAAGGATCATCGACGGTCGGAAATGAGGAGGTAATAGCCCTGCGTAGTCATTCACGCGCCATCCCATCGGGCTAACCCGTCGCGATCAGGCGTCCCGGGGACGACCACCGGCCTCCTTGGGCGGGCCGGGGAACGGCGGTGGGGCCTAACGCCCGCGCTTGCGGGCCGGCGCCGACTTCTTGGCCGCCGGGGCCTTGGCCGCCGACTTCTTCGTCCCGCCCTTGCCCTTGGTGACCGCCTTGGGCGCCGATGCCGCCTTGGCGGGAGCCGCCTTGGCCTTGACGGCGGCCTTCGACTTAGCCGCCCCCTTGACCTTTACGGGGCTCTTCGCCTTAACAGGGCTCTTCACTTTGGCTGGGCTCTTGGCCTTGGCCGGGCTCTTGGCCGGGGACGCCTTGGTCGACTTGCCTGCGGCCGGCTTGGCCGCTGCCGGCCTGGCCGCCGGAGGAGCGGACGGTCGGGACTTGGCGCCGGCACCTCCGCCACCGGGGCCCATCACGATGAGGGAGCCGACCGAAGGGATCAGGGTGGACTCCTCGCCCGACGCCCACCGGATCGTCAGTAGCTGTCCGTTGACGGCGGTTACGACGCCCTCGCGGGGAGGGGTCCCGACCTTGGTCGAGGCCAGCTGTACACGGTCACCGATGTTCGCCACTCCGCTCCTCCGCTGACTGCGACGGGAATGGTAAAGGATCGCAGCCCGTGCGGCGCATGGACAAGTACCGGGCCCGCCTTCAGGCGTCTGTGCCATGGTGAGGGCATGTGCAGAAGCATCGTGACGTTGCGGGGCGAGGAGCCGGCCACCGATGAAGAGGTTCGGGCCGCCGCCCTGCAGTTCGTCAGGAAGGTGTCGGGCACCCGCAGCCCGTCGCGGGCCAACGAGGAGGCCTTCGACCGTGCCGTCGCCGAGGTGACCGAGGCGACCGCCCGGCTGCTCGGGAGCTGGGTCAGCCCGCCTGGCGCCCGCCCCCCGGCTCTGCGAGGGGCCCGCGCCCGGGCCGTTCGGGCCGGCGCGCCACCAGGCTGAAGCTCAGAGGGAAGCGGGCGCGGCCCTCCGGCAGCCGCCACCTTCCCTCGTCGGCCGGCACCAGCCACGGGAAGCGGGGCCACACGGTCCAGTCGTGCTCGACCAGCGACACCAGCACCAGCCCATGATTCAGGAGGGCGGTGACCGTCTCGCCCAGCCCGTGGTTCCACTCGTAGGTGCGCCGGTTGACCAGCCCGGACCCGCCGTCGGTGTAGGTCTCGCCCGCATCGTCGACGAAGGGATCCCGTTCCTCGAACCAGGTGTGCTCGATCACCACGTCGTCGTCTGACATCGCCCACGCCAGCGGGTGCACCTCGTGCAGGTAGAGGCGGCCGCCGGGCGCGAGAAGGGCGGCCACCTGGGACGCCCACCGCTCGACGCTGGGCAGCCAGCACAGTGCCCCCAGGCTCACGTACACGATGTCGTAGGTCCGGCCGAGCACGGCAGCGGCGTCGTTGACGTCGGCGCACACGAACCGGGCCCGGTCGGCCAGCCCGGCCCGCTGGGCCAGGTCGCTGGCCGCCTCGACCGCCGGAGCCGAGAAGTCCAGCCCGGTCACCATCGCCCCCGCCCGCGCCCATGCCAGGGTGTCGAGCCCGAAGTGGCACTGGAGGTGGACCAGGTCCAGACCGCGGACGTCGCCCAGCACCTCGGCCTCCCATCGCCGCGGGCCCCGACCCTCGCTCAGCCAGCCCTCCACGTCGTAGAAGCGGGACCGCATGTGGATGGGAGTGCACTCGTCCCAGTGGCGCTGGTTCGCCTGCAGCCGCTCGTCCATCGCCGGCAAGATAGGCCCTCCCTTTACCGGGCCAACACCGAGGTCCGACCGTCCGTCACCGGCCGCCGGTATCCTCGCACCGGCCGTCCAGCGGTCGGGAGCAAGCAGTGCTGCGCGAGGACAAGAACGCCGGCTTCTACTGGGAACGACGCCTCCTGCTGTTCCGCCGCCACTACTTCACCGCCACCGGCCTCGACGATTGCCGGGTCGGCCGGGGCCGCCTGGCCGAGCTCACCCGGCTCCAGGCCGAGGCGCCCAGCCCGGTCACCTCCGTCGGGCGCCGCACCTGGTGGTGGTTCGAGGACCGGTTCTTCTGGGAGGACGAGGGCTACTCGGCCGACGACGTGCTGGCCCTGGTGCGCGAGCGCCAACGGCGGGCCCGCCGGCAGCTCGACAAAGCGAGGGACCTGCTACTGATGGAGCGCTCGCCGAGGGCGCCGACCCGGGCCGCCATCCCCCGCGAGGTGCGCCGGGCCGTGTTCGCCCGCGACGGGGGATGCTGCGTTGAGTGCGGCTCGACCTTCGACCTGCAGTACGACCACCTGCTGCCGGTGGCACTCGGCGGTGCCACCACCGAGGAGAACCTGCAGATCCTCTGCGCCGAGTGCAACCGGTCCAAGTCCGACCGGCTGTGACCGCGGCCGCGCTCAGAGCTCGGCCCAGACCACCTTGCGCTCGCCGAGCAGCTCCGTGCCCCAGGAGCTGGTGAAGCCGTCGATGAGCAGCAGGCCCCGACCGCTGGGGGACATCGGGGTGGCGCTGCGGGGCACCGGCACCCCAGGACTGGAGTCGGACACCTCGATCCGCACCCGCTCACCGGCCAGGGACAGCTCGACGGTGAAGCCGGTGCGGGCGTGCACGACGGCGTTGGTGGCCAGCTCGGCCACCACCAGCGCGGCGCTGTCCTCCAGCTCCTGGAGGCCCCAGTCCCGCAGAGCCTCGGCGACGAACCGGCGAGCCTGCCTGGGCTCGTCCGGAGCGGTGCCGAACAGCCGCCAGCGCCGGTCCTCCCCCGCCGGGGCGGGCCCCAGCTCCACCACCGAGGCGTGGAGCTGGCAGACCTGCTCCCAGGCCAGGGGCTCGGCCTGGTCGGAACCGGCCGGGTAGCCGCAGATGAGGGAGAACCGGTGAGTGGAGCGCAGCCCGTTCCACAGGCCCTCGAGCTGGCAGGCGGCGCCGACCTGACCCTGGTCCCAGAGCACGGAGACCATCTCGCCGTAGACGGCGAGGGGCCCCTCACCCTCCTCCAGCCCGGCCACCAGGGTCCCGACCACCTCGGCGAAGGCATCGGGGTCGGGCGAGCCGTCGACCATGAACCGGGCCAGGGTGCCGGAGGCGTCGAGGCTGACCAGGCGACCCTGGCGCTGCAGTCGCTGCGGGTGCAGGCCCCGCGCCCTCAGCTGGTCCTCGACGGCGAGCCGGTGGGCCTCGGTGGCGACCAGCAGGGCCCGGCCGCCCTGCTCGAGGGCGGACGCCAGCTCGCCCGTCACCGCCTCGACCAGGTTCCGGTCGTGCTGGTACACCCAGGCGAGGTGGACCTGGTGGTCGACCTCCGTCGCCTCGTTGGATGCCTGCACGACCATGCGAGCCAACCTCGGGAAGCGCCCGCCAGGGGCGCGCGGAATCTGTCGGCCCATCGCTTCCCCGTCCACCCCACCCCCAAACCAGTTTTTCGGCGATCCCAACTCCGTTCCCCGGTACGGGCCCGAGCCCGGGCGCCGGTAGAGAGACAGCCCAGGGGCCGGTACCTGCGCCGGGGCCGCGGGTATGGCCCTGCCATGCCCAAGGATCGCGACCAGTTGAGCCCGGAGGAACCCGAGGACGCTGAGCGGCTCGAGACCCATCGGGGCCAGGGGACCGGCGGCAGCGGCCTCGACCTGCTCCCCGAGGAGCGCCAGGGGAACGAGGCGGCGCCCGAGGGGTCCCGCTAGAGGGCCGGGCCGGACCGGCCCGGGGCCGCCGGCCGGCCCCGCCGAGGGCGCCCCCGGCAGGACTCGAACCTGCGACCCGCTGCTTAGAAGGCAGCCGCTCTATCCAGCTGAGCTACAGGGGCAGCGGCGCCGCCAGTGTACCGGCGGGGCCCCCGTGGGCTCCGCCGCCGCCGGGGGACGGCCGGGGAAAGAGGAGGGGCCCGGTGGACCCTGTGCCATGCTGGTGCACCCGCGGTGGCCGTAGCTCAGTCGGTTAGAGCGCCAGGTTGTGGCCCTGGAGGTCGGGGGTTCGAGTCCCCTCGGTCACCCCCACTGCTCCTCCGGACGCGTCCAGCGCCCCCGGTAGGATCGCTGCGCGCGCCTCTAGCTCAACGGCAGAGCAACGGACTCTTAATCCGCAGGTTCTGGGTTCGAATCCCAGGGGGCGCACTCGGAAAAGCGCAGGCACTACCAGGTCAGGCCGTGGCTGCGTCGTCGAGGTACCAACCGTAGGGCCCGGGGGTCGAGCCCGTCTCC
>DASRBO010000036.1:0-34860 GCA_035653595.1 Acidimicrobiales bacterium
CTATCGGTCAGCCCGGGAGCTCGGGCTTTCTACGACGCCCGCCGCGCTGCCGGCGACACCCACCACCGCGCCCTGCGGGCTTTGGCCAACCGCCTCGTCGGCATCCTCCACGGCTGCCTCCGTCACGGCACCCTCTACGACTAGCACACGGCCTGGGGACACCGATCCACAGCTGCCGCTTGACGAGTTAAGGCCGTGGGATGTCTAGGCCGGCTCCCGCTCGCCTCGGCCCGAGCCCCATCAGCCGCCCAGGAACTTGAGGGCGGCGTCGATGCAGCGGAACTCCTTCGGCGTGGCGAAATGATCAAGGCCGGGGATGGTGACCAGGGAGGCGTCGGGCAGGGCCTCCACCAGCGGCTGGGCCGGTCCGGCGAAATCCCGCTCCCCGATGATCACCAGCACGGGGCAGGTGACGCGGGCCAGGTCCTCCGGGCTGAGCGCCCGCGACGGACGCCGCATCACCGCCGCCAGGGCGGCCCGGTCGTTGCGGGGGTCGGCAGCCAGCTCGGCGAACACCCTGGCCCCGATGTCCTCGGGCTGCACCCCGCTCTCCACCGCCTGGGCGATGCGCTCGGAGCCCTCGCTGTACAGCACGTTGCGCCCCACCCCCATGACCACCAGCCGGCCGAAGCGGGCGGGGTCGCGGGCGGCCAGGTTCAGCAGCAGCCGGCCTCCCAGGGAGAACCCGATGGCGTCGAAGCTGGGGGCGTCGCCGGCCCAGCCGAGCACGTAGTCCTCGAGGCCCTGGTAGGCGGCGGGGTCGGTCGGCTTGTCGGCCCGGCCGTGGCCCAGGAGGTCCCCTCCCAGGACGGTGCGGCCCTCGTCCCGGAGGATGTCCGCCCATCCGGTCTCGCCCCAGTTGTGGTCGAAGGAGGAGGCGAAACCGTGGACCAGCACGACGGGGTTCGACATGGCGGCGAAGGGTAGTGGGACGGCGCCGGCCACCGGGCTGGCACTCGGTACAATTGAGTGCCAAAGACCGCCGGGGAGGGACCGGGTGGATCCGTCGCTGGACGATCGCAAGGCAGCCATTTTGCGGGCCGTGGTCGAGGAGTACATCGAGACGGCCCAGCCCGTCGGCTCCGCTCACGTGGTGAGCAGGGGCGACCTCGCCGTGTCCTCGGCCACCGTGCGCAACGAGATGGCGGCCCTCGAGAAGGAGGGCTTCCTGACCCAGCCCCACACCTCGGCCGGGCGCATACCCACCGACAAGGGCTACCGGTTCTTCGTCGACCGGCTGACCTCACCGGGGGTCCTCGGCCAGAGCGAGCGCCAGACGGTGAGGGAGTTCTTCGCCCGGGCCCACGGGGAGCTGGAGGAGATGCTGGCCGACACCAGCCGGTTGCTGTCCGAGCTGACCTCCTACGCCGCCGTGGTCGTCGCCCCCCCGAACGAGGCCGCCACCGTGCGCTCGGTGCAGCTGGTCGGGCTGTCGGCCCGGGTCGCCCTTCTGGTGACGGTGCTCTCCACCGGCGGGGTGGTCAAGCACACCATCGAGTTCGCCGAGGACGTGGGCGAGGAGCGGCTGGCGGCGGCCACCGCCCACCTGTCGGCCCATTTGATCGGCAGCTCGCCCCGGAGCCTGCCCAAGGTGCCGAGCTCCGGTGACACCGTCCTCGACGGCATCGTGAGGAGGGCCGCCGCCGCCCTGCGTCCATCGGACGACGAGAGCGAGCCGGTCTTCGTGGGCGGGGCCGCCCGCATGGCCGAGGCGTTCGACGCCGTCGAGACCGTGAGGTCGGTGCTCGACACCCTCGAGCGCCAGTACGTCGTCGTGGGGCTCCTGCACGACGTCCTGGACCGGGGCCTTTCGGTGGCCATCGGCACCGAGCACGGTCTGGCGCCGCTGGCGGAGTGCGCCGTGGTCGTGGCGCCCTTCGGCGGCGCCAGCGACCGGGCCGGCACCATCGGGGTGCTGGGACCGACCAGGATGAACTACCCCCAGGCCATGGCGGCGGTGGCGGTGGTGAGCCAGCGGCTCGGCCGCCGGCTGGACGAGGGATGATGGCCGAGGACTACTACGCCCTCCTGGGCGTCAGCCGCAGCGCCACCCAGGACGAGATCAAGCGCGCCTACCGGAAGCTGGCCCGCGAGCTGCACCCCGACGTGGCCGGCGAGGCCGAGGCGGAACGGTTCAAGCTGGTGACCCAGGCCTACGAGACCCTGGGCGACCCCGAGCGCCGCCGCCGCTACGACATGTTCGGCCCCGAGGGCGTGCGCGCCGGCGCCGGCGCCGGGCCGGACATGGGCTCGTTCTTCCAGACCGGGGGCCTGGGCGACATCTTCGACGCCTTCTTCGGCGGTGCCGACATGCGCACCGGGCGCGGTGGTCCGCCCCGGGGCGCCGATCTGGAGACCACTCTGCAGATCGAGTTCGAGGAGGCGGTGTTCGGCACCCAGAAGGACATCACCGTGCGCACCGCCTCGGCCTGCTCCGCCTGTGGGGGCAGCGGCGCCCGTCAGGGCACCACCCCGACGACGTGCTCTGTGTGCGGGGGAGCGGGGGAGATCCGCCGGGTGCGCCAGTCCCTGCTGGGCCAGATGGTCACCGCCTCCCCCTGCCACCGCTGCGGCGGCACCGGGGAGGAGGTGCGCAGCCCCTGTCCCCAGTGCGCCGGCGAGGGTCGGGTGGCCGATTCCCGCACCTGGACCGTCGACGTGCCCGCCGGTGTCGACCACGGCGTCACTCTGCGCCTGCCCGGCCGGGGCGCCGCCGGGCCCCGGGGGGGAACGGCGGGGGATCTCTACGTCCACCTGGCGGTCAGGCCCCATCCCCGCTTCGAGCGTCACGGCTTCGACCTGGTGCACCAGCTGCGCGTCTCCATCGCCCAGGCCGCCCTGGGGGTCAAGGTCAACCTCGACACCCTCGACGGGGTCGAGGAGCTCACCGTCGCCCCCGGCACCCAGAGCGGCGCCGTGCTCAGGCTGCGGGGCCGGGGCGTACCGCACGTCGAGGGGCGGGGCCGGGGCGACCTGCTGGTCGAGGTGGTGGTGGAGGTGCCCACCGACCTGACCCCGGCCCAGGAGGAGCTGCTCCGCCAGCTGGCCGCCGAGCGGGGTGAGGAGGTCGCCCCCCCGGCGGGCCCCGGCCTGCGTTCGCGGATCCGCTCCGCCTTCAAGTGAGCCACACCGGTCGGGGACCGCTGCGCGGCCCCGACCCGGTGCTGCGGGCGGCGGCGGCCCACGTCTTCGTCGAGGACCTCGACTCCGACCCGCTGGTGGTGGGGACCGACGACGAGCATCACCTCTACCGCGTCCTGCGGCTGCGCCCGGGCCAGGCCGTCACCGCCTGCGACGGGAACGGCCGGTGGCGGCCGTGCCGGCTGGGCGCCGGATCCCTCCTCCCCGACGGCGAGGTGGTGGAGCAGGCCCGGCCGCGGCCGGCCATCACCGTCGCCTTCTCCCTGGCCAAGGGCGACCGCACCGACTGGGCCGTGCAGAAGCTGACCGAGCTCGGTGTGGACCGGATGGTGCCCCTGCTGGCCGAGCGCACGGTCGTGGTCTGGGACCACTCCAAGGCCGACCGCCACCGGCAACGCTGGACCCGGATCAGCCGCGAGGCGGCGGCCCAGGCCCGCCTGGTGCGCCTGCCGGTGGTGGAGGCACCCACCCCGGTCCCCGACCTGCTTTCCCGCCTGGGCCCGTCGGCCTGCGCCGCCGAGCCAGGCGGGGAGATGCCCGGCCTCGACCACCCCGCCGTGCTGGTGGGCCCCGAAGGGGGCTGGGGTCCCGACGAGCTGCCCGAGGGGCTGCACCGGGTGGGAGCGGGGCCGACCGTTCTGCGCACCGAGACCGCCGCCGTCGCCCTGGGGGCGGCGCTGAGCCTGGCCCGCGCCCTCGGATAGCGGCTTATGCCACTCTGGGTGCCCCCACCGGGCTCAATTCCGGTGGTTGTGGGAGGATTTTTGCCCTATGCCGGGACACCACGTGCTGGCATGGTGACTTTGAGTGGGATACGGTGAAGCCATGAGCGAGGAACTCCAGGATCCCAGCTACGCCCGCAAGGTGGGCGACCGGCTGAGGTTGATGCGGCGTCAGAAGGGCCTGTCGCTGCAGGCGGTCGAGGCCGCCTCAAACAAGGAGTTCAAGGCGTCGGTGCTGGGGGCCTACGAGCGGGGCGAGCGCTCCATCTCCGTCCCCCGCCTCCAACGCCTGGCCCACATCTACAACGTCCCCGTCGACCAGCTGCTGCCCAGGCTGGACGAGGAGCCCAGCTCCGAGGTGATCGACCTGACCGGGGCGGAGGTGCCTGCGGGCGAGGCCCCGCCGGCATCGCGGGCGCCGGTGGCGTCCAAGGTGGTCATCGACCTGTCCCGCCTCGAGGTCCTCGAAGGGCCGGAGCGGGAGCTGCTGCGCCGCTACCTGGCGTCCATCCAGGTCCAGCGGCAGGACTTCAACGGCCGGGTGCTCACCATCCGCACCGACGACGTGCAGTCGCTCGGGCGGCTGTTCGACCTGAGCGCCGAGGCCATGCGGGCCCGCCTGGACGACCTGGGTCTCTGCCTGCGCCGCTGACCGGCCCGCCGGCGCCGGCGGTCGTCACGCCGGCGCGCCCGCCGCAGGGCGCCGACCGGACGCCACCGTTCGGCGTCTATGTCCACGTCCCGTTCTGCGCCCGGCGTTGCGACTACTGCGCCTTCGCCACCTGGACCGACCGCGGCCATCTCATGCCGGCTTACGCCGGGGCCGTGCGGGCCGAGGCCGAACGGGTCCGGGCCGAAGGCGGTCTGGCCCCGGCCAGCAGTGTCTTCTTCGGCGGCGGCACGCCGTCGCTCATGCCGGCCGAGCTGCTGGAGTCGATGCTCGCCGCCATCCCGCGCCAGCCCGGGGCGGAGGTCAGCATCGAGGCCAACCCCGACACCGTCAGCACCGCCGGCCTGAGCGCCCTACGGAGGGCCGGGTTCAACCGGATCAGCTTCGGGGCCCAGTCGATGCTCGACCACGTGCTGGTGTCCCTCGGGCGCAGCCACCGCCGGGGGGCGGTGGAGGCGGCGGTGGAGGCGGCCGGCGCCGCCGGCTTCCGGCGGATCAACCTGGACCTGATCTTCGGGGCGGTGGGCGAGTCTGTGGGGGACTGGGCCCGCAGCCTGGAGGCGGTGCTCGCCCTCGGCGTGTCCCACGTGAGCGCCTACGCCCTGACGGTGGAGCCGGGCACGGCCCTCGCCCGCGACCCGTCCCGCCATCCCGATCCCGACCACCAGGCCGACGCCTACCTCCTCGCCGACCGGGTGCTGGGCGAGGCCGGCCTGGAGTGGTACGAGATATCGAACTTCGCCCGGCCGGGGCACGAGTGCGCCCACAACCGGCTCTACTGGGACCAGGGCAACTACCGGGGCCTGGGGTGCTCGAGCCACTCGCACGCCGATGGGCGGCGGTGGTGGAACCTGCGCACCCCCGAGCGCTACATCGACGCCGTGGCCACCGGAGGCTGCACCGTCGCCGGCGAGGAGCGCCTGGACCCGGCCACCCGGGCCCGAGAGGCGCTGGAGCTGTCGCTGCGCACCAAGGCGGGGGTGCCGGCCGAGCGCATCCGCTGGGACGACGACATCGCCGAGCTGGTGGAGGTCAGCGACGGACGGGCCGTGCTCACCCCACGGGGACGGCTGCTGGCGAACGAGGTCGCCCTGCGCCTGAGCTAGGGGCCAGGGCGCTGAAGCGGTCCTTGAGGCCCAGCGCCCGGCTCTCCACCAGCCGCCACGACAGCTCGGCGGCGATGAAGGTGGCCGCCACCCCCGGTATGACCGACCAGGCCCCCAGGGGATGGAACCAGGTGGCGAACACGTAGTTCCACAGGTAGATGGCGTAGGAGCGCTTGCCGGCGTAGACGAGCGGGCGCCACGAGAGCACCCGGCCGGCCCGGGGCGCCGCCCGCAGGGCCAGGGTGGCCACGACCAACGCCGAGCAGGCGTCGATGAAGGTGAACCCGCCCAGGTCGCGGAAGGCCGAGCGGTCCTGGCAGCACAGCAGCACGGCGACGACGCCGACCCAGGCCAGGCGGTGCAGCGACTTCCAGCCCACCCATCCCGCCCAGCGGTCCAGCCGGCCCGAGGCCCACAGCTGGGCCGCCAGGGCCCCCAACAGCAGCGCCTGGGAGCGGGTGTCGGTGCCGAAGTACACGTGGTCGGCGCCGGCGCCGGCGCCGCCGTGCCAGCGCAGCGGGCAGAGGAGGGCAGACACGACGGTGAGGGCGACCGTGGCCTGCAGCAGGTACTGGGGCCGCAGGCGCATGACCGCCAGCACCGCCAGGGGCCACACCAGGTAGAACTGCTCCTCGATCGACAGGGACCACATGTGGCCGATCGGCGGTAGGGCGGCGTGGCGGATGCTCGCCCAGTTGTTGACCTCGGCCAGGGTGGTCCACACCCCGGTGAGGCCGACCCGCAGAGGGACGCCGGAGTTGTGCCCGACCGGGAAGCCGGGCACGGTCGAGAACCACGAGCGGTCGCCGAAGGCCAGCAGGGCGGCCGTCCAGACCAGCAGGAACAGCCACAGGGCCGGCTGCAGTCGCAGGGCCCGGCGCAGGTGGAACCGGGCCAGCCCGACCGTGCCGGTCATCGCCCGCTCGTTGAGCAGCAGGGCGGTGATGAGGAACCCGCTCAGGGCGAAGAACAGGTCCACGCCCATCCAGCCGCCCATGAACAGACCGGCCGGCCGGAAGTGGTAGCCGATGACCATCAGCACGGCCAGGCCCCGCAGGCCGTCGAAGGCCCGGTTGTAGCCGAGCAGGTGGAAGGTGGTCTCTCCGTTGGCAGTGGTCGAGGACATCTCCGTCGCCTGGGTCGAGCGGCGTCGCCAGCGGGGTCCGGCCCGCCGGCGGTTGGCGCTTCCAGTACCCCCCAGGTGCGGCTTTCATCCCGGTTCCTCCGCCTGTGACCGGCCCTGGTGGCGGCCCTGGTCGGCCCCACGGAACCGGCGCCGCCGTGACGGCGGGACCCCTCGGGGCCGCCCTTGACGGTCGTGACCTCGGATCGGCCCGATCCGCCCGGTCACCCCCATCAGACCGATCAGCCCGATCAGCCGGATTCAGCCCGAGCAGCCGCGAGCGGCCGGCAGCCACACCATGTCGCCCCGGCGCACCAGCGGCACCGGGTGCGGGACCGGCGGCGGGCTGCCGGAGCGAGGCCAGACCGGCAGCTCCAGCAGGGTCCCGTCGGGGCGGAGCACGCCGGGGAGCAGCTTTCCCGAGCAGGACCAGTCGCCCAGGACCACGGTGGCTCCGGCCGGGGAGGGAGCCCAGCCGGTCAGGTCGCCGTCGGGGCCCAGGCTGACCAGGTCGCTGCCGTCCCACGCCAGCGCCCTCGAGCACCCCGAGCCCCCGCTGGTGAGCACGACCAGGCCGCCCCGGAGCGACGGGGCCCCGAGCCGGAGCTGTAGGGAGCCGCAGGCGCCGGCCGACCTCTGGCCCGGGCGGGCGGTGCCCGGCGGGGACGGAGCCACTGCCGGGGCGCGGCCCCCTGCCGCGACCGCGTCCCGCTGGTGCTCGTGGCCGAGCCGGTGCCAGCCGAGGACCATCGTCGCCGCCACCAGGGCGACGGCGGCGGCGCCGGCGGCGGCCGGCCCCAGGCGGTTGACGCCCGAGCGTCGCCGGAGTGGGAGGCTCGAGAGGGCGCCCAGCCGGGCCAGATCGTCGGCAGCGGCGCGGGCCAGCTCGGACGGCGAGCGGTCGGGCAGGCCTCCGTGACGGGCCAGGTCGGCGAGGCCGACCATCAGGAGCACAGGACCGTCGGAGTCGAAGCCGACACTGTCGGGCGCCAGGTTCCCGTGCACGACCCCGCGGGCGTGCAGGGAGCGCAGGAGCCGATCGAGGCTGGCCCGCTCCCCGTCGGTCAGGAGCGGGGCCCGGCCGATCCCCAGGGCGGGTCCGGTTCCCACCGGGGCCTGCTCGCCGCTGGGGCCGCCCGGCGGAGTGCTTAGCAAGCCCCCGCACGGAGGGGCCCAGCGCAGCTGCACCCCACCGGGCACCGGCTCGACCCCCTCGGCCAGGATCACGCCGGCGAGGCCGGCGCAGCGGCGGCCCAGCTCGGACAGCCAGGCCTCTGCCTGCTCGGGCCCCATGCCCGCCACCACCACGCTGACCGGGGTTGCTTCGGAATCGGATTGCATGTAAAAGCATGAAATAGCACAACACAGCGATCTACGAAAGGCCATTGAAGAAGGCGAAAGTGGGTGCTAAGAATCCCCACACTCGGCGCGAAAGCCTCGAACCGGCCAGAGCGGACGAGCTGGGGCGGCCAGACGGGACGGAGGGGGCATGTCCGGGGCGGCGAGAGTGACGCTGGAGGCCGGTCCGGAGCTGCCGGGGGCCCCGGCGGTGCGGGTGATCGGCCGGCGCCGGCCGGTGGTCGGAGGGAGGGCGGCCCTCGGGGCGCTCCTGGTGGCCCTGGCGGCGGTGGGGACCTTCGCCGCCTGGTCCGGGGCCACCGCCGATCACCGGGTGGCCTACGTGGTGGCCGCCCATGCCCTGTACCCGGGGGAACGACTGAGCCCGGCCGACCTGACCACGACGCCGATGCTGCTGCCGACGGGACTGGCCGAGCGGCGGGCCTT
Organism: Acidimicrobiales bacterium; assembly: GCA_035653595.1. Taxonomy (GTDB): domain Bacteria; phylum Actinomycetota; class Acidimicrobiia; order Acidimicrobiales; family JAJPHE01; genus DASRBO01. Next base: position 8,548 of record DASRBO010000036.1, read on the forward strand.
CCGCGACCCCGGGCGGCTGGTCGGGGCCACCGTGGTGGGACCGGTCGGCGCCGGCGAGCTGGTGCAGGCCAGCGAGGTGGTGACCGGGGTGGCCGCCCTCTACGCCGACGAGGTCTCCTTCTCCATCGACGCCGCCCGGGCGGTGGACGGCACCCTGCAGAGCGGCGAGACGGTGGCGGTCATGGCGACCTACGGCTCAAGCGGCGACGCCACCACCTCCCTGGTGGTGCGGGCGGCCCACGTGGTCGACGTGGAGTCGGCCTCAGGGACGCTGGGGGGCCAGGTCACCCAGACCGTCACCCTGGGCCTCGATTCGGTGGCCGACGCCCTCGCCCTCGTCAACGCCGTCAACGCCGGCCAGGTGGTGCTGGTGCGGGAGGCGGCGGGAGGTCAGTCCGCCTCGGCCCCCTACCGCAGCCCGTCGTCCGCCCCGCAGGCCGGGGCATCCGCCTCCCCGGGCTCGACGGCCGGCCCTGGTGCCGGTCCATGAGCGCCGAGCGCTACGTCGTGCTGGGCCTGGCCCGGCCCCGCTCGCCCTGGTTCGCCCGCGTCAGCCGGTGGTCGACCGCCGGCTCCCTTCCGGTGGACTTCGTCAAGTGCGTGAGCCCGGAGGAGCTCGAGGCCCGGTTGGGCTCGGGGCGGGCCGTCTCCGCTGTCATGGTCGACGACGGGCTGTTCGGCGCCGATCGCGACCTGCTTGGGGTGGCCCGGGGCCAGGGGGCGGCCACCGTGGTCGTCAGCGCCGGCTCTCCCCGGCGGGATTGGGCCACCCTCGGAGCGTCGGTGGTCCTGTCCGAGGACTTCGACCACCAGCGCCTGGCCGAGGTGCTGCGCCAGCACGCCCGTCCGGTGGGTCAATCGGGCCCCGATCCGGATCCCTCGGTCGGCGGGTCGGCGTCCGGCCGGGTGGTGGCGGTGTGCGGGCCGGGCGGCACCGGCGCCTCCACGGTGGCAGCCGTCCTGGCCCAGGGCCTGGCGCGCTCGGGGTCAGCGGGCTCGGTGCTGGTGGACATGGGCGTGCCCGGTGAGCAGGCCATGCTGCACGGCGCCAGTGACGACGTGCCCGGTCTGCTGCACCTGGTGGAAGGGCACCGTCGCGGCGCCCTCGACCGGGCGGCGGTGCTGTCCCACCTGTGGTGGGTCGAAGAACGCGGCTATCACCTGGCCACCGGGCTGCGCCGGTCGCGTTCGTGGCCGGCGCTGCGACCCCGGGCGGTGGAGGCCACCATCGAAACGCTGGCCCAGACCTTCGCGGTGGTGGTCTGCGACGTGGAGGCCGAGCTCGACGGCGAGAGGGAGACCGGTTCGGTCGAGCTGGAGGAGCGCCACGCCATGAGCCGGGCGGCGGTGCTGAGCGCGGTGGCCGTGGTCGTCGTGGCAGGCCCGGGCATGAAGGGGGCCCACTCCCTGGGCCGGGTGGTGGCCGAGCTGGTGGACTTCGGTGTCGAGCCCGACCGCATCCTCGCCGTGGTGAACCGGGTGCCCCGGGGCCGGCGCAGCTGGCCGGAGACGAGGGCAGCGGCTCGTTCGCTGCTGCCAGCGGCGGTGCCATCACCGGTGCTGGTCCCCGACCGCGGCCTCGAGCAGGTGTGGCGGGACGGTCGCCGCTTTCCGGCGTGGCTGGCCGATCCCCTGTGCGAGCGGGTGGGGCCGATGCTGGGCGCCAGTCCGCCTTCACCGGCCGCCCCGGTGCCGATCCGACCCGGCACCGTCGGCGCGGTCAGCGCCGCCGACGGGGTGGCGGCCGGGTGACCGCCACCTGGTCGGGGGTTGGCGACCGGGCTCAGGCCGCCTGGGTGTCCCCGCTGCTCGAGGTGGAGCGACTGGCCCAGGAGGAGGCCAAGGCGGCAGCCCTCGACGTCAGCGACCCGGCCGGCCGGGCCCGCCTGCGGGCCATGATCGTGGCCGCCATCGAGACGTGGAACGGCGACTACCGCCGCGGCGTGCGCCCGTTCGCCATCGCCGAGCCTCACGTGGTCGAGGACCGCGCCTTCCGCAACCTGGCGGGCTACGGGCCGCTCGAGCCGTTGCTGCGGGACCCGGACGTGTGGGAGATCATGATCAACGGTCCCGACGCCGTGTTCGTCCGCCGGCACCGGGGCGCCTCCGGTTACCACGACGAGGTCTTCCACGACGACGACCACGTAATCCGGATTCTGACCAGGATCCTCGACGACTCGAGCGGATCGCACCGCAAGCTCGATCCGACCGAGGGCCTCCAGGACGCCCGCCTCGACGACGGTTCCCGCCTGCACATCGTGCACGGCGACATCGGGCGCGACGGTCACGTGCTGGTGAACATCCGCAAGTTCACCGGGCTGCCGCACCGCAGCCTGGACGAGCTGGTGGAGACGGGGATGCTGAGCCCGCCGGCGGCGGACTTCCTGCGGGCGTGCATGCGGGCCCGGTTGTCGATCGTCTTCGCCGGGGCCCCCGGGTCGGGCAAGACCACGCTGCTGTCGTGCTGCGCCGCCGAGCTCGATCCCGGTCTGCGGGTGGTGGTGGCCGAGGAGGTGTTCGAGACCGACGTCGCCATGCCGAACCTCGCCCACATGCAGACCCGGCCCCGACGGGCCGACCGCGGCGAGGTGGATCTGCGCCGGCTGGTGTCGGGCTTCCTGCGCATGGCACCCGACGTGGCCATCGTCGGGGAGGTCCGCGACCGCGAGGCCCTGCCGTTGCTGCTGACGCTGTCCTCGGGCATCAAGGGCTACACCACCATCCACGCCGGCTCGGCCCGTCAGGCCTTGAGCCGGCTGCGATTCATCTGCCAGCTGGGGGACACCTCCTCGCCGATCCCCTTGTCCGCCCTCAACTCGCTGGTGAGCGAGGCGGTGGACATCGTGGTGCACTGCCGGCGGGAGGGGGACCGGGTGCAGGTGACCGAGGTGATCGCGGTCGAGGATCTGCAGTCGGGGCCCGACTCTTACGCCTTCACCACCACGGACCTGTTCCGCCTCAACGACCGCTCGGGCGTGCTGGGCTGGACCGGCAGCCTCCCTCAGCGGGCGGCGCCGTCGTTCGAGGCCGCCGGCATAGACCTGCTCGGCCTGCTGGGCGACGGCAGCGCCGGAGGAGCCAGGTCGAGGCGGATCGAGCGGCTGGCCGGTGGCACCGAAGGGATGGACATCACCGGAGCCGACCGGTGACCGGTGTCCTGCTGGCCGGATTGGCCGCCGCCGGCGTGTATCTGCTGGTTAGCCCACCCGGGCACGGCCAGCGGTCGAGCAGGCCGGGGGTCGGGCTCGACCCTCGCCGGGCGGTGGGGGAGTGGTTGGCCCAGGCGGGGGCGTCCGAGGTGGGCTGGGCCCAGTTCGTCGCCGTGGTGGCGGCCCTGGCGGCGATCGGGGCGGTGCTCGGATGGGCCCTGTTCGGAGGTGTGGTGGCGGCGGCGGTGGCCTCTGCTCTGGGGGCATGCATCCCGCTGGCCTCCTACCGCTCCCGCCGGTCCCGCCGTCTCGAGGAGGCCAGGCGGGCATGGCCCCGCATGATCGAGGAGATCCGCCTGCAGACCAGTGGGCTGGGCCGCTCCATCCCCCAGGCGCTGCTCGACGTGGGCCGGAGGGGTCCGCCCGAGCTGCGGGCCAGCTTCCTCGCCGCCGAACGCGAGTGGTCCGTCTCGACCGACTTCGCCCGCACCGTGGCGGTGCTCAAGGCCTCGCTGGCCGATGCCACCGCCGACGCCGTGTGCGAGACGCTGCTGGTCGCCCACCAGGTGGGCGGGAGCGGGGTGGACCGGCGCCTGGCCGCCCTGGCCGAGGACCGCCTGGCGGAGCTGGACGGCCGCCAGGACGCCCTGGCCCGCCAGGCCGGCGCCCGCTTTGCCCGCCGCTTCGTGCTGTTGGTGCCGCTGGGTATGGCGCTCGCCGGTCTCTCGATCGGCGACGGGCGGGCGGCGTACGAGACCGCCGGCGGGCAGCTGGCGGTGGCCTTCGGCATTTCCGCCGTGGTGGTGTGCTGGATGTGGGCCGGGCGCCTGATGCGCCTTCCCGACAGCGACCGGGTGTTTCGTGACTGAGGCCGGGGACAGCCGCCGGTGACCCTGCGCCTCGCCCTGGTGTCCGGCCTCTGCCTGTGGCTGGGCCTGTCGCTTCTGTTCAGTCTGGTGCCGGCGTGGTCCCGTCCCCCCCTGGCCGACCGGCTCCGGCCCTTCGCCCTCGGCCAAGCCCAGCCGGCCCGGCGACCGCCGGCGGGCGGCTTCCGCCAGGGCCTGGCGGTGGTGGCGGCGACCATCGGGGAGACCGTGTCGCGGGCGGTGGGGTCCTTCGATGACGCCGAGTCCCGCCTGCGCCGGATCCACTCACCCCTGTCGCTGCCGGCGTTCCGCATGCGTCAGCTGGGGTGGGCGGTGGCGGCAGTGGGCGTGAGTCTCGCCGTGCTGGCCTGGTTGCGCCCTCCGGCTGCGGTCGGCCTGGCCGCCCTCCCCGCCGCCGTGGTGAGCGCCTACATGCTCACCGAGGCCTGGCTGAACCGGGCCTGCCGGACGTGGGACCGCCGGCGGCTGCTCGAGCTTCCCATCGTGGTTGAGCAGCTAGCCATGCTCATGGCCGCCGGCTACTCGCTGGGCTCGGCCCTGGGTCGGGTGGCCGGCCGGGGCAGCGGGGCCTGCGCCATGGACCTGGCCGTGGTGTGTGCGCGCATCCACCAGGGCGTCGACGAACGACGGGCCCTGGGGGAGTGGGCCAATGCCACCCGGTCCCGCCCGGTCGAGCGCCTGGTGGCGGTGCTTGCGTTGTCCCGCGACACCAGCGATCTGGGGGCGCTTCTGGCCCAGGAGTCCCGCTCCATAAGGCGCCAGGTTCAGCGACAGACCGTGGAGCTCATGGACCGGCGGGCCCAGCAGGTGTGGGTTCCCGTGACCGTGGCTGCCCTGGTCCCCGGGGTGGTCTTCCTGGCCGTGCCCTTCGTGCAGGCGCTGCGGGTCTTCGCCGGTGCGTGATCGGCGGTGTGTCGGCCGGCGGCGACGGGGTGGGTGTCGGGGCGCGGCCGGGACGCGGATGTTGGGCGGCGGTGGGGCGACTGGGTTTTCGCCGGCGGTTGCGCTGTCAGGAGACGGAGAACTTCGGGCCCCAGAGTCGAGATGACGGAGCGAGGAGGGCAAGAGTGATGGTCGGAGCGCTTGATTGGTGGCTGCACCTGCTGGTGGTGGCGGAGGTGGGCGGTCGCCGTGCGGTGGGCCGGTTTAGGGACGCGGCCACCGGCGAGGCCGGCGAAGGAGTGGTCAGCCTCGCCATCGGCGTGGTCATCATGGCCTTCCTCGGGGTCATGGTCTGGGTGGCGTTCCGCGAGACCCTCGGACATGCCACCCAGAACGTGAACACCCAGGTCAGCCAGATCGGTCAGTAGCCGCTCTGTGCTCGGCACCAGCGGCGCGGTGTCCGGCACCGGCGGCGCGGCGTCCGGCACCAGCCGGTCGGTGTCCCCCACCGGCGTGAACGGGGGCGATCAGTCCGGCGTCGGCCTGATCAGCACCGTGGTCGGCTTTGCCATCTTCGCCGTGCTGCTGCTGCTGGCGGTGCAGGTGGCCGTTGGTCTCTACACCAGGACGGTGGCGTCCTCGGTCGGCTTCGACGCCGCCCGGATCGTCTCGGGCGCTGACGCGGGCGCCTCGCCGGCCGCCCTCGAGTCGGCCGAGGCCCTGGCCCGCCAGGAGCTCGGTGGTGAGGGAGCGAGGGCCACCTTCGAATGGTCGGTCACCGCCGACCAGGTGGGGCTGCGCATCACCGTCCCCGTGCCCACCCTCCTGCCGTCCGGTCTGGCGGGCCCACTGCGGCTCGCCTCGGTCACCCGAGGGGTGACCTTGCGACGGGAGCGAGTGCGCTGAAAGCGACAGGGCTCCGACCGCGGTCGCCCGTTGCGTCCGGGGACCTCCACGATCGCCGCCCGAGGGTGGCCGACGCCGGGCAGGTGGCCGGAGTGGAGATGCTGTTCTTCGGGGCTTTGATCTTCGTGGTGGGCATCCTGGTGGTGGCCAACGCCTGGGGTGTGCTCGACGCCAAGTTGGTCGCCGGCGACGCCGCCCGCGAGGCCGCCTGGGCCTTCGTGCAGGCGGGAAGCCAGTCGGCGGCCTCGGCGGCAGCTCTGGACGCGGCCGATCAGGCGGTGAGTGCCCACGGCCGCGACCCGTCCCACCTGTCCCTGCAGATCGACGGGACCCTTGCCCGGTGCCACCGGGTCGTGGCCCAGGCGTCCTACCGCACCGTGCTGATCAGCCTTCCCTGGGTCGGGGCCCTCGCAGGGAGCTTCACCGCCTCGGCCAGGCACAGTGAGCTGGTCGACCCTTACCGCAGCGGGCTGCCGGTCTCGAACGCGGCATGCGCCGGGTGATGGGAGGGACCCCGACCACCGTGATACGGCGCCGCTCGGCCTGGGCGTCCAAGGACGCGGGAAGCGCACTGATGCTGCTGCCGGCTGCCGTTCTGGTCATGGTGGTTCTGGGTGCCCTGGTGGTCGACCAGGCCCATATCTTCCTGGCCCAGCGCCAGCTGGCGTCGGCCGCCCAGGCGGCGGCCACCGACGCCGTGTCCCAGCTGGACAGCGCCGCCTTCTACCGCACGGGCGCGGTGGCCCTCGATCCGACCGCGGCGGACCGGGTGGCGGTGGGGTCGGTGGCCGACCAGTCCCTCGACGGCCTACAGCTGGAAGGACCCCCCATGGTGGTGGTCGTCGGCCGGCAGGTCTGCGTGGCCCTCACCGCCCGGGTGCCAGCCATCTTCGGCCGGGCGATCCCCGGTTTCGGGGCGCCCACGATCGTGACCGCCCGGTCGACCGCTACCGCCGCCGGCGACCGGCCGGGCCCGGTGCCGTCCCGTCGCATCTGCTAACGCGGGAGCGGTGGCGCCGCCCGGGCGCCCGGTGGGAGGAACCCTTGCGCTCGATCGACGTTCTCGCCCCCGAGTCGGGCGTCAGGCTGGCGGGCATTCTCGACGCCGAGCCGACCGGCGCCGGCGCCCGGTTGCGGCGATTGCCGGCCTGGACCAGGCAGCAGATCCTCGACCCCGCCCTCCGGTTCGTCGCCACCATGCCGTCCGGGGCCCGCCTCGAGACCGTCACCGACTCCACGGCGGTGGAGGTCGACGCCCTCCTGACCCGCCTGCAGCTCGGGGACCAGAAGCCTCCTCCGGCGATCTTCGAGCTGGTGGTGGACGGCGAGGTGGTGGCCTCGGCCTCCTTCGACGAGGGGAGGGTCATCCGCACCGACCCGGCCACGCTGACCATGGAGGTGCACCGGGGCCCGGCGGTAACCATCCGCTTCGACGGGCTGGCGGCCCGCTCCAAGCGGATCGAGCTGTGGCTGGACCAGGGGGCGTCGTTCGAGCTGCGGGGCGTGCGCATCGACGACGGCGCGACCGCCGCCAGCCCCGAGCCGTCCGGGCGCACCCGCTGGGTCCACTACGGCAGCTCCATCAGCCACTGCGTCGAGGCCGAGCGTCCCACCGGGGTCTGGCCGGCGGTGGCGGCCCGCATGGCCGGGGTCGACCTGTTGAGCCTGGGGCTTGCCGGCCAGTGCCATCTCGACCCGATGGTGGCCAGGACCATCCGCGATCTCGACGTCGACCTCATCACCATGAAGGTCGGGATCAACGTGGTGAACGGCGACACCATGCGGGAGCGAACCTTCCTGGCGGCCGTGCAGGGCTTCCTAGACACCGTGCGGGAGGGTCACCCGGAGACGCCCATCGGCGTCATCACCCCCATCATCTGTCCGGTGGCCGAGGACCACTCGGGACCCACCCTCGTCGGGGCCGACGGCTCGGTGTATGTCGTCGACCGGCCCGTGGAGCTGACAGTCGGGGCGCTGAGCCTGCGTCGCATCCGCCAGCTCCTCGGCGACGTGGTGGCGGCCCGCCAGGAGGCCGGCGACAAGAACATCGTCCTGTTCGACGGGCTCGGTCTGTTCGGCGCCGACGACGTGGCCGACCTGCCCGACGGCCTGCATCCCAACTCCGCCGGCTACCGTCGCATGGGGGAGCGCTTCCACGCCCTGGCCTTCGGCCCCGGCGGAGCCTTCTCCTCGCTGCTGTGATCAGAGGCGTCCGCCGGCCGCTGATCCGGAGCAGCTGATAGACCTCTGCCATGCCCACGACATCGAACGGAGCGGTCTCCCTCTACTACGAGACCTTCGGCGCCGACAACGACCCGGTGCTGTTGCTGGTCAACGGCCTCGGGAGCCAGTGCATCAACTTCAAGGTCGAGTTCTGCCAGCTGTTCGTGGAGGCCGGCTTCCGGGTGGTGCGCTTCGACAACCGCGACGTCGGCCTCTCCAGTCACCTCAAGGGCGGGCCCCACTACACAGTGGAGGACATGGCGGCGGACGGCTTCGCCGTCCTCGACGCCGTCGGGGCGGAGGCCGCCCACATCGCCGGCTGGTCCATGGGCGGGATGATCGTGCAGGCGATGGCCCTGCGCCATCCCGAGCGGGTGCTCTCGATGACATCGGTCATGTCGGCCCCGGGGGCCATCCCGGGCCAGCGCGACCCGGACGTGATCGCCGCCTTCAACGCCCCGCCGGCGACCACCCGCGAGGAGGCGGCCGAGCGCCACCTGGCCGGACTCAAGGCGTGGGGCAGCCCGGCCTGCTACGAGGTCGACCGGATCAGGGCCGACGCCTACGCCGCCTACGACCGGTGCTGGGACCCCGGGGGCCGGGCCCGCCAGGCGGCGGCGGTGGCGGCGTCACCCTCGCGCCGCCAGGCCCTGGGGTCGCTGACGGTGCCGACCCTGGTCGTGCACGGCGACGCCGACCGGCTGGTGCCCCCCGAAGGGGGCCGGGCCACGGCCGAAGCCATCCCCGGCGCCCGGCTCGAGATCGTGGAGGGCATGGGCCACGACTACCCGCCGCAGTACTGGCCGACGATGGTCGAGCTCATCTCCAGCCACGCCCGCGCCGCCGCCGCTAGGCGGGACTGACCGCGCCGGTGGAACCGATGCCCGAGGACTGGGAGCGGGCGGTGGCTGTGGTCGCCCATCCCGACGACCTCGAGTACGGCATGGCCAGCGCCGTGGCCCGGTTCACCAGGCAGGGCAGGAGGGTGGCCTACGTCCTGGCCACGAGCGGGGAGGCGGGCATCGACGCAATGGCGCCGGTCGAGTGCGGTCCGCTGCGCGAGGAGGAGCAACGACGCAGCGCCGCCGTGGTGGGGGTGGACGAGGTGGAGTTCCTCGGTCACCCCGACGGGGCGGTCGAGTACGGGCTCGCCCTGCGCCACGACATCGCCGCTGCCCTGCGCCGCCTCCGGCCGCAGGTCGTGCTGGGCATGAGCTTCGACCTCACCTGGGGCGACAGCGGGCCGGTCAACCACGCCGACCACCGGGCGGTGGGCCTGGCGACCCTCGACGCCTGCCGCGACGCCGCCAACCGCTGGGTCTTCACCGACGCCGGCGAGCCCTGGTCGGGCATCACGGCCGTCTACCTGGCCGGCACCGCCGTCACCACCCACTTCGTCGACGTGACCGACACGATCGACGCCGGGGTGGCGTCGCTGCGCGAGCACCGGGCCTACATCGACGGACTGGGCACCGGCTTCGATCCCGACCGGTTCCTGCGCGACATGGCCGGCTACGGCGGGATGGCGGCCGGATGCGAGTACGCCGTCCTGCTGCGTCGCTTCGGTGTTTGACCTTCGGGCCGACTACGGGATCGAAGCCTCTCGCTGGGAAGCCCATCCGGGCGGCTTCGAGAGCACCGGATGGGTGGTCGACGCCAAGTGGTTCATCAAGGTGTGGGCTCCCGACCCCGACGGGGCCGACGACGGCGCCTACCGTCAGGCGAGCCCAGCGTCGGGTCCCGAGCTGCGACTGGTCCTGTTGGAGGACCTGGCCCGGGCGGGGCTACCAGTGCCAGCGCCGCTGCGGAACCGCCGGGGCGCCCTGGTGACGGCCACTGCCGAGCGCCGCTACGCCGTGTTCCCGTTCGTGGCCGGGCGGGCGGCGAACGATGACGACTGGGAGCTGACGGCCGCCGCCCTGCGGCGGGTGCATGCGGTCCCGCCACCGCCCCTGCCGAGGGCTTCGATGGCCGAGGCGACGATCGAGGCACTGGGGGAAAGGTTGGACCATCCCTGGATCGCCGATCGCCGTCGCCTGCTGGCCGACTACATCGAGCGCCTGTGGGCGGTGATCGACGCCGCCCGCAGGACCTCCGTGGGCGAGGTGCTGTGCCACAACGACTTCGGCGGGTGGAACCTGATCATCGATGGGGACAGGGTGGCGGGGATCGTCGACTGGGACTGGGCGATGCTCGCTCCCCGCGAGCACGACCTCTGGATCGCGACCGAGGGCCCGCATGCCCGTGCGTTCCTCGAGGCCTACGGCGCCTACGACCTCGACCCGACCCATCTGGAGTATGCCCTGCTCGCCCGGGCGCTTCGCGATCTGGCCGCTCGGGTGCTGGGCGAGCGGGACCGGCCCGGCGTCGAGGAGTGGGGTTTCCGGCGCCTGGCCAGGCTCGAGGACAACCTGGCGGTCTTCGCTCCCTTCTGCCGGGCCCGGCCCGTCGTCGGCGTCAGCGGCGCCGGCACCTGATCCCGCCGGGTCCGGCCCGCTCAAAGCCGTTCGACCGCCGGTGCGCCGGCGGCCAGGATGGGTCGATGGAGGGGTTCGACGCAGCGACCTACGGCCAGCGGGTCGCCCATCGCTACGACCGAATCCACCGGCACCTGTCGGCCGAGCCGGCGGTGTCCCTGCTGGCGTCGCTGGCAGGGGAGGGCCCGGCCCTCGAGCTGGGAGTGGGCACCGGCCGGGTGGCCGTGCCGTTGGCGGCCGCCGGGGTCGAGGTGTGGGGCGTGGACGCTTCTCCGGCCATGCTCGAGGTGTTGCAGGCCAAGCCCGGCGGTGACTCGGTCAAGACCAGCGTGGCTGACTTCGCCGCCATCGACCTGGCCTCGACCTTCGCCCTGGTCTACGTGGTGTTCAACACCTTCTTCTCGCTGCTGACCCAACCGGCCCAGTGCCAGTGCGTCGCCGCCGTGGGCCGGCACCTGCGGCCGGGGGGCCGGTTCGTGATCGAGGCCTTCGTCCCCGACCTGGCCATCTTTGACCGTGGCCAGCGGGTGACCGTCAACGCCATCGATCTCGACGAGGTCGACATGTCGGTGACCCGTCACGACCGGGCCGGGCAGACCGTGGCCACCCAGCACATCTACCTCGGTCCCGATCGGGTGGAGCTGGTCCCGACCGTCCTGCGTTACGCCTATCCGGCGGAGCTGGACCTGATGGCGGCCATGGCGGGACTCGAGCTGGAATGGCGGTGGGCCGGGTGGGACCGGGCCCCGTTCCTGGGCGACAGCGGCGGCCACGTGTCGGTGTACCGGCGGCCGGCGGAGTAGGCGGCGTGGCCCGGGCCGACCTCCACCTGCCCACCCCGATCGACCCATACGAGGCCCGCGCTCACCGGCTCCTGTCCCTGCTGCTGCTCAGCCAGCTGGTCGCCCTGGGGCGGCCGGAGGAGGCCTCGGGGGGAAGGGCGCGCCCGGCGTCGGCCCGGCGGCGGGGGGCTCGTCGCAGCGAGCGTCGGCGTCAGCCGGTGCGCCCGCCTCGGTCGTGCTGAGGAGACCGGCCCGAGTGAGGGCCGGCCCCCATCCGGTCAGCCCAGGCCGGATGCCAGCCGCTTGGGGGCGATCAGGCGGTAGCTGTCCTGGACCAGCTCTTCAAGCTCGGCCCAGTCCAGTCTGGCGCTGGTGAGGCGGACGCCGATCCAGCCCTTGGGCCCCACGTAGGAGGGGAAGAAGTAGGGATCGCCCTGCGCCCGCAGGGCGGCCTGGTCGTCGCGGGTCGCCTTCAGCGACACCGACGGAACGGCGGGGTCGTGGCCACCGGCCATGCAGAAGATCTTCTTGCGCACCCGGAAGGTGGCCTCGCCCCAGGTCTCCTCCTCGTAGGCCTCGGGGAGGGCCAGGCAGATGCGGCGCAGGCGGTCGATCGGTTTGGGCCCGGCCACCGCCATGTTCTATCCGAGGCCGCTGAGCGAGCGCCGCCTGCCGGTCGGGGCGGGCTACCCCGCCGGCTGGCCGGCCAGGGCGGTGCGGATGGCCTCGGCCTGGCGCTCCAGCTCGATCTCCTCCGCCGGCCCCTCCGCCCTGACCAGCTCCCATGGGATCGGGCCGCCGGCGGCGGGGTCGTCGGGGTAGCGGGGGACCACGTGGGTGTGCAGGTGGGGCACTGTGTTACCCAGGGTGAGGTAGTTGAGCTTGAGGGGCCGGAACACCTCCTGCAGCGCCCGTCCCAGTCGGGTCACCTCGGCCCAGTAGCGGGCGGCCTGGACCGGCTCGAGGTCGCTCGGGTCGACGGCGTGGCCCTGGTTCCAGATGGCGACGCAGTAACCCCGGAAGCGGCTGTGGCGGTCGAGGCGGACGTCGGCCACCTCGCCCCGTGCGACCAGCAGGCTGGAGGGGTGCTCGCCGCCCAACGACGAGCACATCGAGCAGCCCTGTCCGGCGACGCGCGACGGCCAGTCCGCCGACCACGTGGTCGGCCAGGGCCGCATGGTGGCGAAGGACGCATCGCTGTCGTCGAGGTCGCGCTGGTGGTAGGCGATGTCGTCGCAACGCTGGTAGCCGAGGTGGGCCCAGAAGCCGAGGGCGGCGGTGTTGGCGGCCTCGACCGCCAGGCGGAGCTGGGAGATGCCGGAGCGGAGCAAGCGGGACTCGGCCTCCTCGACCAGGGCGCGACCCAGCCCGGTGCCCTGGCGGTCGGGCCGCACCGCCACCCGCTTGAGCCATCCGCGGTGGCCGTCGTAGCAGGCCATGACGCTGCCGACGATGGTTCCGGAGTCCTCCGCCACCAGGAAGATCCAGGGGTCGCGGCGGAGGCGTTCGGTGATCTCGGCCCGATCGACGGCCTCGCCCCGGCCCAGCCCGGCGGCGGCCCACAGCGAACAGAGCCCGGCGGCGTCGGCGGCGCTGGCCATGCGAATGTCCATCCGCTCAGTCTGGTGGGCGCCCGTCCGCCCCCGCTGTCGATTGGCGGGCCCCGGCTCTTCCACCGGCGGCTCTGGCGCTCAGCTGCCGCTGGCGAGCGCCGGGGCCGGTCGGGTGGGCAGCAGCGAGCGCAGGACGCTGCGGTAACGGGGGTCGTGGAACAGCTTGGCCGTGACCAGCGCCCTGGGGGCCAGCACCCACACCCCGGCGGCGACCGTCGCTCCGGCCAGGGGGGCGACCAAGTAGATCCAGAGCCCACCCAGGTGCCCCGACACGATCGCCGGCCCCAGGCTGCGGGCCGGGTTGAGGCTGGTGCCGGTGTAGGGCGCTCCCCGCCAGACCTCCAGGGCCACCGTAACCAGCACGGCCCACGGGGTCCAGCGGGCGGTGCGGGGCGAGGACAGGAAGCTGAAGATGACCAGGATGAGGAGACCGGTCATGAGGGCCTCCAGCCCGATAGCCGCCATCGGGCCCAGACCGGGCCGGGGGGCGGTGCGGCCGAAGCCCACGGCGGCGGCTCGGCCGTCCCAGGCCAACCGCAGGGCCTCGGCGCCGACGAGCCCGCCGGCGCACTGGGCCACGACGTAGCCCACCAGGTCGTGGAGGTGCACGTGGCGCTGCAGCCAGAAGGCCAGCGTGACGGCCGGGTTGAGGTGGGCACCGCTGCGCCGGCCCATCGGGGAGACGGTAACCAGCGCCCCTGCGCCGGCGAAGAGCACCCCGGTCAGGAGCAGGCGGGCGGACGGGGAGGGCACCACGCTGGCCACCGGGGAGTGGGGCCCGAAGTCGAGGGTGACGGCCGACAGCCCGAAGAAGACGAGCAGCGCCGTCCCCACCAGCTCGCATCCCCAGTCGACGGGGTGCCATCCGCCGGCGGCGGGGACGCCCCCGCCCGCGCCCCGAGCGGTCAGCGCCGCTGGCCGGCGCCCCACCTCTCCCGCCAGGCGATGATCCGCCTGGTTCGGTCGACCGCCTGGGACGGTGAACGCGAGATGTGCGAGCCGCCCGGGTAGCGGACCAGCTCAACGGTCTTGTCCAGCAGCTTGAGGGCGGTGTACAGCTCCTCTCCCTGTCCGATGGGGCAGCGCAGGTCACCGTCCCAGTGCTGGATCAGCACCGGGGTGGTGGCGTTGGGCAGGTAGGTGAGAGGCGAGCGCTTCTGGTACTCGTCGGCCCGGTCCCACGGCAGTCCTCCCATGGCGTTGACCACGAAGCCGGGGATGTCGCAGGTACCGAGCATGGAGAGCTGGTCGATCACCGGCGCTCCCACCACGGCCGCCCGGAAGCGGCTGGTGTGGCCGACGACCCAGGTGGTCATGAAGCCGCCGTAGGAGTAGCCGCCCACGGTCAGGCGCTCGGGGTCGGCGATCCCCCGGCTCACCACGTCGTCCACGCAGGCCATGAGATCGTCGTAGTCACCGCCGCCCCAGTCCCCCACACACCCCGAGGTGAAGTCCTGCCCGTAGCTGGCGCTCCCCCGGGGATTGGGGAGCAGCACGGCGCAGCCGGAGGCGGCCAGGGCCTGGACATGGGCCAGCCCGGCTCCGATGGGGTGGAAGCCGTGCGGCCCGCCGTGGATCTCGAGATGGACGGGAAGCCCCCGTCCCCGCCGACCAGGCGGATAGACGAGGAAGTACTCGACGGTGGTGCCGTCGGCCACGACGAGCTGGCGCCTTTCCATCTGGCCCAGCCGGACGGTCGAGCGGAACTCGTCGTTGGCCGCGCTGAGACGCAGCGGGGCTGCCGCTGACGGGTTGGCCCGACGGCCGCCGCCGGCGACGGACGCCACGAAGATCTCGCTCGGTTCGGTGACCGACACGAAGGAGTAGGCCATGCGCCGGCCGTCGGCACTGAGGGAGAAGCCCTCGACCTGGCCGTCGGGGTCGACCAGGGCGACCGACGGGCGGCGGCCCCCGGCGTCAAGGCGGAAGGCGGAGATGCGGCCCCGGTCGGCCGCCAGGGCGACGACGGTGTCGTCCCCGACCCAGGCGAAAGGTGCGGTGGGCAGTAGGGAGAAGCCGGTCGGGCGGTCGAGGTCGGACCCGATGGGGCTGACCTCGCCGCCGTCGACGCTGACCACCATGAGCTTCACGTCGCGGTCCCAGAACTCGTCTCCGTCCTCACCCCCGACGAAGGCCACCCTGGTCCCGTCGGGCGAGAAGCGGGGGAAGGCGGCTCGGCCCCGGCCCCGGGTCAGCCGGCGGGGCCGCCCCCTGCCGCGGCTGGGCACGACCCAGGCGTCGGACCGCATGAACCGGTCGTCGCGGCGGCGGTCACGATCGGACGAGAACACGATCGAGTCGCCGTCGGGCGACCACGCCGGCATGTCGTCGTCCCAGTCGCCATCGGTCACCTGCCTGAC
Source organism: Acidimicrobiales bacterium (assembly GCA_035653595.1). Classification (GTDB taxonomy): domain Bacteria; phylum Actinomycetota; class Acidimicrobiia; order Acidimicrobiales; family JAJPHE01; genus DASRBO01. The sequence continues at coordinate 23,827 of DASRBO010000036.1, forward strand.
CTGCCCGGTGGCGACTTCGAGGACGAAGACGTGCCTGCGCCCCTCGAACCAGCCGATGTTGTCCTGGCGGGCGAAGAGCCCCCGCACCACCCGGGGGGCCGACCGCTCGGTGGGGGACCGGTCCCTTGCCGGCGGGGGGGCGCCGACCGGGGACACGAAGGCCACCGCCGTCCCGTCCGGGGACCAGGACGGTTGGCTCACCCCGGCCGGCAGATCAGTCACCTTGCCGGGCACGCCGCCGTCGAGGGGCGCCAGGTGGAGCTGGGGCGGAGCGTCTTCCCCGGCGGACAGGTAGGCCAGCCAGCGCCCGTCCGGTGACCAACGGGGACCACCGTCGCGGGGGCCGGGGCTGAACTGGCGGGCAGGGCCCGACCCGTCGGAGGGGGCCACCCAGATGGAGGAGGCGGGGCGGTCGGTCTCGCCGTCCATGACGGTCTCCACCCAGGCCACCCTGCTCCCGTCGGGAGACAGCTGGGGATCCCCCGTCGATCGCAGCAGGTAGAGGTCCTCGGGAGCCATCGCCCTGGTCGCCATTCCGCCTCCTCGCTGCTCGCTCAAGGCATCCTGGCAGACGCAGGCCGCAGCGACCGCAGGGGCACCGGCCGGCCCCCTGATCGCCTCGACCGACATCGGCGCGGGTCAGCCCGGAGCGCAGCGGGCCCACCCGGTCGCCTCGTCGGCCGGGTCAGGGCAGGTGCACCACCACCGGGCGGTGGGCGGGCTCGTCGGCCGAGCCCAGGTGGCTTCCCCAGACCGCCACCACCACGAGCTGCAGGCCGGCGGCGGCGATGAAGACGAACCGCAGGCTCGTCACCGAGGCCAGGAAGCCTCCGGCGGCAGCGCCCACCGACATCGACCCGAAGATGCACAGCCGCACGACGTTGCCGACCCGGCCCAGCAGGTGGCGGGGGATGAGCCGCTGGCGGGCGGCGATCCCGACGCTGTTGCCGGCCAGGACCGCTCCCGCCTCGAGGCCCAGGGCGGCGGCGGCGACCGGTATGGCGGTGGTGGTGCCGGCGACCAGATATCCCGCCGCCGCCAGCAGCCCGGCCAGCACCAGCACCCGGCGCACGGGAAGCCGGTCTCCCCAGCGGGCCCCGATGCCGCCGCCGATCACCCCGCCGACGGCGACCGCCGCCAGGAAGAGGCCGTAGCCGATGCGGGAAAGGTGCAGGTCGCGGCTGGCCCACAGGGCCATGACCCCGAACACGGCTGCCTGGCAGAAGGCCAGACCGGCCACATAGACCGACAGGCTTCGCACCGGCCCCGAGGCCCTGAACCAGCGCATTCCCTGGCGGAGCTCGGCCGACAGCGACCGCCGGCGAGGTGTGGGGGACGGGCTCGCCCCGCTGCCGGAGTTGGCGGCCATCGGCGCCACTCCCAGGCCCTTGGGCAGGACGGTGGCCAGCAGCAGCCCGGACACGGCGAAGCTGAACCCGTCGACCACCAGGGGCAGGCTCAGGGCGACGGCGGCCAGCACGCCGCCGATGGCCGGCCCCGTCAGGCCCTCGCCGCTGCGGCGGGTGGCCTGCAGGTATCCGTTGGCCCGGCCCAGGTCCTCGCTGTCCACCAGCTCGGGGGTCAGGGCCCCGCCGGCGGCGCTGAAGGTGGTGTCGGCGCAGCCCACGAGGAAGGCGGTGGCGTAGAGGCAGGCGAGGGGATGGAAGTGGGCCGCCACCCCGGCGGCCAGGGCGCCGAAGAGGGCCGTTCGCACGGCCTCGGCCGCCACCACCAGGCGCCTCCTGTCGGCCAGGTCGGCCAGGAGGCCAGTGAAGGGAGCGACGACCAGCCACGGCAGGCGCTGCATGACCGCCACCAGGGCGACGAGGCGGGCATCGCCGGTCAGGCTGACCGCAAGCAACGGGAGGGCCACCAGGGCGGCGCCATCCCCGACGGCGGACACGGTGGTCGCCGACCACAGGCCCCAGAACGGACGACCCAGCCGGTGCCGCCGATCGCTCCGCCTGACGGAGAGTCCTACCTCGGCGGTTGCGAGCATCTGAGCTGTCTCCCTGCCGCCCGCTCCGGCGGCTCCCCCAACTGTGAGCTGTTGCATCGGAACTTCTCCGGCGGTTTGCGCCGGTGGGACCGGAATTTCTTCTCAAGGTCCCGCCGGCGCCCGCCGACAACGGTCAGAACGGTTTGAATCCCTCACCGAAGTCGGCCAGGACGTTCGGTGACGGTTGCCTGATCACTCCCACATGTTCTTAAGCACCGACATTGGCGGCGCACCTCCTCCCCATCTCTCGCTGTCTGAGCCCAACCGATGACTGAGCGTGGTGATTGTTGGACCGGGGCAATCCGCCCGTCGAGGACTAAATGGCGAATGATGGCAATGCAGAGCGCGGGATTGGGCACCACGCACTAATAGGGCTTGGCCCGTTCGCCAACCCTCTCAACACGGACAGCGCTGACGGCAGTGCGTAGGGCGGGAACGGGTGGGGCGACTCGCCCGAACGGCGATGGAAGTCCCAATGGTCCGAGCCGGCCTGACCACCACGGCGGTGGCACCCCTCAGGACCGGGCCACTCCGGCCGAAACACGCGGAGTGGTACACCGGCCACAGAGCCGGGCGGGGAGGTCGCCCAACAGCCCGGTCGTCGTGACGTTCGTCGGCGTGCTGGCGCTGGCGGCGGCGGCCTTCGCCCCGCCGGCCGCCGGCCTGCCGGTGGTCCACGCCCCCTTCCACCTCAACTGGATGCTGGCCGCCCTGATCATGGTGGGGGCCGACCTCATCCAGGTCCGCTTCGAGTTCCGCGACCAGAGTCACACCCTGAGCCTCATGGGCGTGGTGATCGTGGTGGCCCTCGTCTACTGCAGCCCGGCCGGGTTCCTGCTTGGGCGGGCCAGCGCCACCATCGCCTCGATGGGGCTGCGCCGGCGCCAGGCGCCGGTGAAGCTGGTGTTCAACCTGGCCCAGCAGGTGCTGAGGGCCTGTTGCGCCATCGTCGTGTTCCACGCCAGTCTCGGCGGAGCGAGCCCCACCAGCGGTCGCGGTTGGCTGGCGCTGCTGGCGGCCACCACCGCCGCCCAGGCGGTCGGGGACGCCGCCATCGTCGGGGTGATCTGGCTGACAGCCGGACGGCCCAACCGGTCCATGATGGGCGAGCTGGCGGTGGCCGGCCCGGCCCTGCTGCTGACCTCCACCGGCCTGGGCCTGATCTCGGTCGGGGTGCTCTGGGTCAACCGGTGGGGCGCCGTGCTCCTCGTCCTGCTGGTGGTCATCGCCGCCGGCGTTCACCGGCTCTACCACCGGCTGCGGCGCCGGTACGCCAACCTCGAGCTGCTGTACAGCTTCACCGAGGAGCTGGCCACGGTCATGCCCAGCCAGGCGCTGCTGGAGCTGGTGGCCAGGCGCACGGCCGAGGTGCTGCGGGCCCGCCGGTGCTGGCTCACCCTGGACACGGGCGACGGTTGGTGCCGGCTGAGCTACGACGAGGGCGGCACGCGCTGCGAGGAGGCCGACCTCGACGACCTCGAGTCAGCCGTGCTGCAACGGCGGTCGGGGATAGCGGTGCTGGCCCGACCAGCGAGCCGCGGCTGGAGGGCGGCCTGGATGAGCCTGGGGGCCAGGGCGGCCGGCTCCCAGCGGGAGGTCGAGCCCGTCCTCGCCGGGGCCAAGGACGCCATGGCCGTCCCGATCCGGGGGGACGATGGTTTCGTGGGGACCCTGGTGGCGGCCGACCGGGTGGGCGACAACACCACCTTCGACCAGGCCGAGCTCCGGCTGCTTGAGGCCCTGGCGGGAGCGGCGGGGATGGCCATCAGCCGCACCGAGCTGGTCGAGCAGCTGCGGGCCGAGGCCACCCACAAGCAGCACCGGGCCACCCATGACCGGCTCACCGAGCTGGCCAACCGCGACATGTTCACCGAGGCCCTCGGCGAGCGGTTGGGCCAGTCCGACCCCCGTTTCGCCGTCCTGCTCATGGACCTGGACCTGTTCAAGGAGATCAACGACACCCTGGGCCACGACGTCGGCGACACCGTCCTCATCAGGACCGGTGAGCGGCTGGCGGCCGCAGCGGGCGAGGACTGCCTGGTGGCCCGGCTCGGCGGCGACGAGTTCGCCGTGCTGGCCCCGGCCGGCGCCAACGGCGACAGCCTGGTCCTCGCCGAGCTGCTGCGGGAGACGGTGGGCCAGCCCCTCGACGTGCAGGGGATGTCCCTGCGGGTGGAGGCCAGCGTGGGCATCGCCGCCTGCCCCGAGCACGGCGCTGTGGTCAGCCTCTTGATGCAGCGGGCCGAGGTGGCCATGTACGCCGCCAAGCAGCGCCGGGCCGGGGTCGCCCTCTACGCCGCTCCGGACGACCCCTACAGCCCCCGCCGCCTGGCCCTGCTGGGCGAGCTGCGGGCAGCGATAGCGGAGGGCCAGCTGGAGCTCGTCTACCAGCCCAAGGCGGAGATGGGCAGCCGCCGGGCCGGAAGCGTGGAGGCTCTGCTGCGCTGGAACCACCCGTTGTACGGGACGGTGTTCCCGGACGAGTTCGTCCCCGCCGCCGAGCACTCGGGCCTGATCGACCCGCTCACCATGTGGGTCATCCGCACCGCCCTGGCCCAGCAGGCCCGCTGGCACGGCACCGGTCTCGACCTGGCGGTGGCGGTGAACATCTCCACCCGCAACCTGGCCGATCCCGCCTTCGCCGAGCGGGTCGCCGAATGCCTCCGCTCCAGTGGCGCCGATCCGACCGGGCTGACCCTCGAGATCACCGAGACGGCGGCCATGGCCGACTCCACCCGGAGCGCCGAGCAGCTGGAGCATCTGGCCGAGCTCGGGGTCCGCCTGTCGGTGGACGACTTCGGCACCGGGTACTCGTCCCTGTCGCGGCTGGGAAGCCTGCCGGTGCACGAGCTCAAGCTGGACAAGTCCCTGGTCATCGACATGCCGGCGGCCCCCGACCGCCAGGCCATCGTCAAGGCCAGCATCGATCTCGCCCACAGCCTCGGCCTGGCCGTGGTGGCCGAGGGGGTGGAGGACCAGCTGACCTGGGGCCGCCTGCAGCGGATGGGCTGCGACGCCGCTCAGGGCTACTTCCTGGCCCGGCCCATGGCGGCCGGTCTCATTCCTGACTGGATCCAGGCCTGGAACTGCCCCGTCCCCGAAAACGTGCATCCGTTGTCCGAGCGCCGGGGGTCCGCCGCTCCGGCCTGATGCCGGCCCTGGGGGCGGGCCGGATGCGCCCGCCCGGACCTGGTGGGCCCGACACGGTCCACAATGGGGAGCATGCGGCTGGGGATCGCCCACCACCTGGGCTGGGCGGTGGCGGTCACCGCATCGGAGGGCCACCACGTGGTCGATCGGCGCCGCATCGAGCTGATAGAGCCGGGCATGCCGGCCGCCCCTGTCGAGCACGAGGTGCAGGCCCTCGACGACGCCGGCGCCGCCGCCCTGGTGGCGAAGGTGCGGGCCTCGGTCGTGCGGGCGACCTCGGCCGCCCTGGCCGACCTCGCCGCCGCCCTGCCCGAGCCGGTGGTGTCGATGTCGCTGCGCTCGTGGCCTCCCGACTTCCCCGACGACATCGCCGCCCAGCGTCGGGCGCCCTTCGCCTCGAGGGCCGACTCGGTCATGTACCTCCAGGTGCTGGCCGAGCTGGGCCAGGAACGGGGCTGGGCCGTCCACCTCTACGACGCCTCGGCCGTGGAGGGCCAGGCGGCCCGCCTGCTGGGGGAGCGGGCGGCCGACGTGCTGCACGGCCCCCGGGCCCGGCTGGGGCCGCCCTGGACCAAGGACCATCGGATGGCGCTGGCCGCGACGGTGATGGCCGGATGACGTCGAGCCCGGCCCCCTGAGGTCCGGCGGGCGAGCTCAGTGCACCCGGACCAGGCGCAGGGTGTCGGTGGTGGGCTCGTCCTCGCTGGGTGAGCCGGCCAGCACCACCACCACGTCGCCCGGAGCGGCGAAGCCGGCCCGGACGGCGTCCTGCACGGCGAACCAGACGATCTCGTCGGTGCGGGACGCCTCTCCGACGAGGAGGGCTTCGACCCCCCAGCTCAGGGCTAGCTGTCGGGCGGTGCGCTCGGACGGGGTCGCTCCGACGATCGGCATCGGCGGGCGGAAGCGGGAGATGGCCCGGGCGGTGGCCCCGGTGCGGGTGCAGGCGATGATGGCGACGGCGTCTTCCTCCACCGCTGCCCGCCAGGCCGCCGCCGTGATGGCGGCGGTGATCCGGGCGGTCGAGGAGGGCCCCCCGGCGACGGCGTGGGCGCCCAGGTTGGAGCCCCAGCCCAGGTAGTCGAAGTCGGCCTCGGCCCGCCTGGTGATGCGGGCCATGGTGGCCACCACCCCGGCCGGGTCGACGCCCACCGCCGTCTCCCCCGACAGCATCACCGCCGACGTGCCGTCCAGCACGGCGTTGGCCACGTCGGTGACCTCGGCCCGGGTGGGCGACGTGGCCGTCACCATGGACTCGAGCATCTGGGTGGCGGTGATCACCGGCCTGCCGTAGTGCACCGCCGAGCGGATGATGCGCTTCTGGGAGTGGGGGATGTCCTCGATGGCCATCCGCACGCCGAGGTCGCCGCGGGCGACCATCACGGCGTCGGCGGTGTCGACGATGGCGTCGAGATCGGCGATCGCCTCGGGCGTCTCGATCTTGGCCACCAGCATGGGGACCGCCCGCCGGCTGCGGGCGGCGGCCCGTTCGGCGGCGTTGCGCACCGCCACGACGTCGCTCGCCGAGCAGACGAAGGAGATGGCGATGGCGTCGACGTCCTCGGCCACCAGGACCTCCACCCGCTCGAGGTCCTCCGGCGTCGGGGTCTGCAGCGCCAGGCGCCCGGCCGGCGCCGTGACCCCGGGCCGGCCCTGCAGGCGCCCGCCCGACTCCACCTTCGCCAGCACCCCTTCGGGGCGGTTCCCCACCACCCTCAGGGACACCCCGCCGTCGCCCAGCGCCACCCGGTCGCCGGCCTCCAGCCCGTCGAGAAGGCCGGGGTGGGAGACCGGGATGCGGCTGGCCGAGGCCTCGTCGCCGGCCGAGCCGGCGGTCACCAGGGTCACCTCCGCCCCCGGGGCGAGGCTCACCCCGCCCACCGGGAAGGGGCTGGTGCGGATCTTGGGACCGGGCAGGTCCGCCAGAATCGCCACGTCGGGCACGGCCCGGCGCAGGCCCCGCACCCTCGCCACCGCCTCCTCGGTGGCGCCGTGGGCCAGGGTCACCCGGGCCACGTCCATTCCCGCCGCCGCCATGGCGGCCTGGGTGCCTGGGCTCTCCGAGGCGGGGCCGATGGTCGCCACGATCTTGGTCCGGCCCCGGCCGGCCGCCCGCCGCCCCGCGCCCGACTCGCCCGGCCCGGTGTCCACGCCCCCAGCATGGCCCGCCCCGTCGGCGGGCGCCGAACCGGGCGAACGGCGGCCGGTGCCGGTACGAAACGGTCGAACGGTCGGCAACTGCCCGGGCACCGGCGCCCGCCGTCGAGTCACCCCGTGCATTCCGGGGCCGGAGCAGGCAGACTGGCGGGGCTGGGGCCTCGGTTCGGACGGAGGTCCCCCTTTGAAGAGGTCGGAGCTGTGGTTGGGCCCGCAGCTCGCCGGCGACGATTCCGCCGGCGGGTTGGTCGACCGTGTGCTCCTCGCCTGGGACATTCCCGGCGACGCCGCCGAAAAGGTGCGGGCCCAGCTGCTCGAACGGATGGCCAAGCTGGTGGCCATCACCAAAGGCTCCGGCTGGTGCCTGCACGTCAGCTTCGCCGTGGCCGAGCTGGGGGATCCGGGCGTCGAGGTCAGGACCGAGCTGGTGTGCGTCCCCTCCAGTCTGGGTCCGGGCGTCTGACCGAAGTTGTGACAGCATCCTCGGGTGGCGAGGAGGCGGCGGGGCTGGGAGCTGGTCACCTGCGGGATGAGCGGCCACGTCCTGGTCGGGCTGGACGCCGCCCAGGTCGGGCCGGAGGACTCGATCGTGGTCAGGCCCGATCCCTCGGGGCGGTTCCGCTGGCACCGCTGCCTGCGCTGCGACGCCTGGCACCCCGAGCCGGTGCCGCAGCAGCCGGCCCGTGAGCGCCTGCCCGAGCTGACCTCCATCGAGGTTCCCCTCCGCGGCCGGCCGCTGCGCGACCGCTGGGTGCTGCGCCTCATCGCCGTCGACCGCCTGGTCCACGTGGTGATCCTGACGGCGCTGGCGGTGGCCATCTTCGTGGTGGCCGGAAACCAGCACACCCTGCAGCGCGACTTCAACCGGATCGTCGACGCCCTGCAGGCCGCCGGCGGCGGTCCGGTGTCCCACAACGGGGTGCTGGGCAAGCTGCGCAGCGTCTTCCGGATCACGCCCACCCACCTGCGGGAGGCCGGTGCCGTGGTCATCGCCTACGGCGCCCTGGAGACGGCGGAAATGGTCGGGCTGTGGTTCACCAAGCGGTGGGCCGAGTACCTCACCTTCCTCGCCACCCTGGCGCTGGTCCCCTTCGAGCTCTACGAGATAGCCGGCAAGGCCAGCGCCCTCAAGATCATCACCCTGGTGATCAACCTGGTCATCGTGGCCTACCTCCTGCTGGCCAAGCGGTTGTTCGGTCTGCGGGGCGGGGGCCGGGCCGAGCACCGGATCCGCGAAGAGGACAGTGGCTGGCCCGCCCTGGTGCGGGCCACGGAGTGGCTGGACGAGGCGGCGCCGACCGCTGTCCCCGAGCCGACCTGATCGGGGCCCGGGCGCCGGGCCGGTCGGAACGAGCAGGTCCGGTCAGGAGGTGGCGGCGACGAAGTCGGCCACCACCCGGGCCAGCTCCTCGCCTCGGTCCTCCTGCAGGAAGTGGCCGGCACCGCCGATGGTGGTGTGGGGTTGGCCCTTGGCCCCCGGCACCTGCTCCTGGAACAGGCGGTGGCCGCCCCCGGTGACCGGATCGGAGTCGGAGAAGGCGGTTAGCAGCGGCTTCTCCCACGACCGCAGGGCCTCCCACGCCCGCCGGTTGTCCTCGGCGGCGGGATCGTCCGGCGTGGTCGGAACCAGGAGCGGGAACATCCGGGCCCCGGCCGTGTAGCTGTCGTCGGGGAAGGGGGCGTCGTAGGCGGCGACGACGTCGGGATCAAGCTCGGTGACGCACCCGCCCCTGACGATGCCGCCGACGTGGAAGTTGGGCGTCTCCTGCGAGTAGCGCTGCCAGGCCAGGAAGGCTTCGGACATGGGCTGGTCGCCGGTGGGTAGCCCGGTGTTGGCCACCACCACCCGGCTGAACCGGTCGGGGTCGGCCGCCACCAGCCGCAGGCCGATCAGCCCGCCCCAGTCCTGACCAACCAGAGTGAGGTCCCCGAGGTCGAGGCGCTCGAACAGCGCCTCCCGCATCCAGCCGACGTGGCGGGCGTAGCTGTAGTCCTCCCGCCTGGTGGGCTTGTCCGACCGGCCGAAGCCGACCAGGTCCGGGGCGATGCAGCGCAGGCCGGCGCCGGTGAGCACCGGGATCATCCGGCGGTACAGGAAGCACCAGGACGGCTCGCCGTGCATCAACAGCACGGCCGGGGCGTCGGGGTCGCCCTCGTCGAGGTAGTGGATGCGCAGCTGGCCGCCTTCGGTGTCGGACACCTCGACATAGCGGGGGCCGAAGTCGAACTGGGGCAGGCCGGCGAAGCGGTCGTCGGGGGTGCGTAGGGCTTCCACGGCCAGACCCTATGCCCCGGTCCCGGGGCGGGCGACGGCCGTGGGGCATGCTGTTGCCCCTCCTGCGACCAGAGGTGCCTCGCTGCGACCGTTCGACTCTCGCCACATGGACTGGGGCCGCGGCCGGCGCCGGCTGCCCCGGCTGCGGACCGTCGGGGTCGTGGTGCTGGCCGTCGTGGTCCTGGCCGGGGCCGGGGTGGTGGTCCAACTGGTGCGGGCGGCTCCCGCCCTCGCCGTCACCACGACCATTCCTGCCCGCCTGACCGTGCCCGGACCGGCGCCCTCGATGCCCTGGCCCCCGAGCGGCCAGGCAACGGTGTCGGTGGAGGGCATCGGGAGCCTGGGCCAGTCGGGGGGCGACCAGGCGCTCCCCATCGCCTCCCTGACCAAGGTGATGACCGCCTATGTGGTGGTCTCCGACCATCCCCTGGCCGGGGCCGCTCAAGGTCCGGCGATCACCATGTCGGCGGGGGACGCCGCTTCGGCCCAGGCCGGGCTGGCCCAGGGTGAGTCGGAGCTCAAGGTGGCCGCCGGCGAGCAGCTGACCGAGCGCCAGGCGCTCGAGGCCCTGCTGGTGCCGTCGGCCAACAACATCGCCTCCGCCCTGGCGGTCTGGGACGCGGGCAGCGCCGCCGCCTTCGTGGCGAAGATGAACAGCGCCGCCGCAGCCCTGGGTATGAGCCACACCCACTACGCCGACGCCGTCGGTCTCGACTCCAACTCGGTGAGCACGGCGGTGGACCAGGTGGTCCTGGGCCAGAAGGTGATGCAGCTTCCGGTGCTGGCCTCGATCGTCGCCATGCCGCAGGCGACCTTCCCGGTGGCGGGCACGGTGTTCAACTACGACAACCTGGTCGGGCGGGACGGGATCGTAGGCATAAAGACCGGCTCCACCGGCGCGGCCGGGGGCAACTTCCTCTTCGCCGCCCGCCGGCAGGTCGGGACCAGGCCGGTGCTCATCGTCGGGGCCGTGCTCGCCCAGCACGCCACCCCGATCCTGCAGACGGCCCTGACGGTCGGTCGGGCCCTCATCGACGCCGCCGGGGCGGCGGTGCAGGTGGTGACGGCGGCGTCGGCGGGCGTGAGGGTCGCCTCCATCGCCGCCCCGTGGGCACGGAAGGTCGGGGTGGCCACCACCTCGGGGGCGTTCTTCCTCGGCTGGGGCGGGCTGTCGGTGAACGACTCGCTGCACATCCGCACCGACCTCGGCGGGAAGGTGAGGGCTGGCACCAGGCTCGGTGTGCTCGATGTCCGCCTGGGCGAGCAGAGCGGGTCGATCCCCGTGGCCGCCACGGGCACGATCGACCCCGCCCCCCTCTCGTGGAAGCTGCGCCGCCTGTAGGGCTCTAAGGTGAGCCGGTGCTCGTCACCACCGGGCCCGGATGCAGACCGCCGGTCTGATCATCCTGGTCGTCGTTGCGCTGGGTTTCGACTTCACCAACGGCTTCCACGA
>DASRBO010000037.1:0-3286 GCA_035653595.1 Acidimicrobiales bacterium
GAGCCGGGCCGCGCCGGCGCTACGGCCTGACCACCAGCTTGCCGAACTGAATTTGGGGTGTCCTCGGAAGTACAGGGCTGTCGTTTGAGCAGGTCGGAGGCAGGGATCGACAGCGGCTGGAACTGCCAGGACGGCACCGGACGCGGGATGGACGCGGGATAAGGGAGCCGGCGGCGAACTCGTGAGGCGGCGGGCGGAACTGACCTCACCGGCGTACCTGCTAACTCTCGCCGCGGTGCGGCCGTCACCGGTGTGTGATTAGTGGTGGGTGTTGCGGCGAAACCCGCCCCTATATCCGGCATTATGCGCTATCTGGATCAATCGCCAGCATGAGGTCTTCGCCGAAGGCCAAAGCGCCGATCATGGAATCGTGGGGAAGATTCGCCGACCCGCCTCACTGCCGCGGAGAACCATTGAATGGTTCTTTCCTCGGTCGTGGGCTTCCCCCCTGAGCGTGGAGGCTTCGGTTATGCGGCCTCGGCTTCGCCGAGTCGTTCCTGTTCGAACTGCAGTTCGTAGTTGACCGGTGAGAGCATCTGGCAGGTGCTGTGGCGGCGGATCCGGTTGTAGAACCCGTCGATCCAGGTGGCCACCCGACGTCGAGCTTCTTCCTTGGTGGCGAACGTGTTGCGGGACAACAACTCGTGCTCCAACGTCGAGAAGAACGATTCGGCTGCCGCGTTGTCTAGACAGCTACCCGTGCGGCCCATCGACTGGGTGATGCCCAACCGTTCGCAGGCCTTCGTGAACAGATCGGCGGTGTAGGTCGAGCCCCTGTCCGTATGGAAGATGACGCCGGCGACCGAGCCGCCCCGGATGGCCACGGCCATCTGGATGGCGTCTTTGGCCAGGACAGCGTCGGGGTGCTCGCTCATGGCGAAGCCCAGCAATCGGCGAGAGAACAGGTCCTCGACGCTGGCCAGATACAGCGTGCCCTCCAGCGTCGGGATCTCGGTCAGGTCACCGCACCACTTCACGTCGGGGGCCGGAGCGCTGAAGTCCCGTCGGACCAGGTCCTTGAACGGGACCTTCTTGCGGTCCTGGCGGGTCAGGCCACGGCGGCGCTTCTTGGCCCGGCCGGCCAGCCCGTCGGCGGCCATCAGCTCGGCCACCGTCCGGCGGGTCACCACCCAGCCCCGGTCCCGCAGCTCCCGGTGCACCCGAGGCGACCCGTAGGTCCGTTCCGACCCGCAGAAGATCGCCTGGATCTCCCGCCGGAGCCGTTCTCGGCGCTGCTGGCGGGCCGTCGCCGGCCGGTCCTTCCACTTGTAGAACCACGACTCCGAGACGTCCAGCGCCCGGCAGGCGACGGTGTGAGGAACGCCATGGTCGGTCCTCTGGGCGGCGATGAACCCGGCCACCGTCACCGAGTCGCCTCCTTGACCCACAGGACCACGGAGCGCTTGAGGACATCACGCTCCATGCGCAGCTCAGCGACCTCCTTGCGGAGCTGCTTCAATTCCTCCCGCTCGTCGACCGACAGGCTCTGGCCGTCGCTCCCGGCCCGGTCCTGGGCCACCCAGTTGCCCAGGGTGCCCTCGTGGATCCCCAGATCGCGCGCCACCTGGGCGATCGGCTTGCCGGTCTCCCGGACGATCCGGACCGCCCCCTCCCGGAACTCCTTGTCGTACTTCCGTCGAATCTCTGGCATGACCTCTCTCCTAGATCATGCCTCCACGATTCGGGGGGATGCTCTCCCCCCCTTTTTGGTAAGGGCCGAGGGTGCGGGATGACCACATCCGAGCCCGCCTCACGGAGATGAATCCGTGGCGGCGGGCCGCTGAGATCGGTGACCCTCAGGCGTGGGGCGACGACGGACCCGACACTGCCGGGCCGGGTGGACTCGACAGGTATCGGACCCGGTCCTCCACGATGCCGCCGGCGGGACGCTCCATGACCGGCTGGTGATCCTGCGGGGGCCCCGCGGGGTGGGGAATTCGGTCGCGCTCAAGGACGCAGCGCTGACGCCGTGCGGCCGGCCCGATGTCGATTCCCGCCAGGCCGATCTATCTCCCTGCCCGTTGCGGCCCCAGGACCCATCAGCGGGGCCGCTGTGCTCGGCCTTACCTGATCTGGTGCTCGATGTCGACGGCGGACGGCGCAGGGTATGGCTGCACAGGACATCATGATCGCCGGTCAGCGCCGGGCCATGTTGGCGAACTTGGTGAGGTGTTCCAGGAAGGCGAGGCGGACCTTGGCCGTGGGGCCGTTGCGGTGCTTGGCCACGATGATCTCCGCCACGCCCTTCTCGGTGGATTCGCGGTTGTAGGTCTCGTCCCGGTAGATGAAAGCCACGACGTCGGCGTCTTGTTCCACCGCGCCGGACTCTCTCAGGTCGGCCAACATGGGCCGCTTGTCGGTGCGGTACTCCAGCGACCGGTTCAGCTGCGAGAGGGCCATGACCGGGGTCTCGAGGTCGCGGGCGAGGATCTTGAGGCCCCGGGACAGCTCCGACACCTCGACCTGACGGTTCTCGGACCGCCGCGGCGTCGACATGAGCTGGAGGTAGTCGACGACGACGAGGCCCAAGTCGCCGTGCAGGGCCTTGAGCCGGCGGCACTTGGCCCGCATCTCCATCACCGTGAGGTGGGCGTTGTCATCGATGTAGAACGGCGCCTCGGCCAGCCGCCCCACCGCCTCGGAGATCCTGGACCAATCGCTCTCGGGGATCCGCCCCGTGCGCAACAGGCGGGAATTGACGCCGGCCTCGGCGGCCAGCATCCGCTGGGTCAGCTCGAGGTAGCCCATCTCCATCGAGAAGAACACCACCGGCCGGCGGGTCTCCAGCGCCACGTGCAACGCCGCCCCGAGGGCGAAGCTCGTCTTGCCCTGCCCCGGCCGGGCCGCCACCACGATCAGGTTCGACGGCTGGAACCCCAGCAGCAGCTGGTCGAGATCCGCATAGCCCGACGGGATCCCGGTCAGCGGGCCGTCGTGCTCGAAGAGCGCTTCAAGCTGCTCCAGGCTCTCCTGGATGGCCGGATAGATCCCCTTCAGCGACGAGGCGAGGCGGCGGTTGGCCACCTCGAAGATCAACGTCTCGGCCCGGTCGAGCGTGGCGGTCACGTCGTCGGGCATGTCGTAGCCCATCTCCGAGATCTCCCCCGCCACGGCGATCAGCCGGCGCAGCAGGGCGTGCTCCTCGACGATCCGGGCGTAATGCGCCGCGTTGGCCGCCGCCGGCGTCCCCACCTGGATCCGCAGGATCGCCTGCTTCCCACCCAACGCCTCCAACAGCCCGGCCCGGCGCAGCTCCTCGGCCACCGTCACCGGGTCGACCGGCTCG
>DASRBO010000038.1:0-77760 GCA_035653595.1 Acidimicrobiales bacterium
CCTGAGCGTGTCGGGCATCGGTGGCGGGTCCAACTCGAGCACCCTCGTCTCCGACGGGACCCGGGTCGTCGTCGAGCGGGGCGGGGTGGTGTACCCGGTGACGGGGAAGGCCCTGCGGCAGATGGGCGACCCCACCAACGCCGACCTGGTCGGCCTGGGCGCCCTGGGGGTGGCCTCCTGGGGGGTGCCCCCGATCAAGACGACCCGGGCCAACGGGGCGGTGCGGCTCACCGCCGCCGCCGACCCGGTGGCGGCGATCAACGGCATCGTGGCCCTGGCCAACGAGGTGTCGGTCACCACCAGCCGGCTCCACACGGTCAGCGGCGACTCGGCCTCGGTGCTGCGCAAGAACCTCACCTCGGGGAGCTTCTCGCTCCGCTACGGGGTGAGCGACCACCTGCTCCAGTTCTTCTGGGTGGAGCTGGTCTTCCGGCCGGCGGCCCTGCCGGTCCTGCGGGCCAGCCTGGGACCCAACGCCGGCACCGACGTGTCCATGGCGGTGTCGGTCACCCAGGTCAACCAGCCCCAGCACGTGACGGTCCCGACCGTCCCCACCTAACATCGGGCCCTTCAGGCGCCACTGGGGGGACACCATGCCGAACCCGAAGATCACCGACGACCCGCGCATCGACCCGCGCATCAAGGCGCTGTTCGGGGCCCTCGACCCCCCGCCCCCGCCCGGTGATGCCGTCGACCGCCAGCAGCTCCTCGACGAGGTCAGCACCGAGGAGGCCATCCTGCGGCGCAAGATGTTCACCGCCTTCCTCGACACCATCGACTCCGAGGAGCTCGCCCCCTCCGCCGGGCTGGACATCACCGACCACACCGTCGAGTCCCAGCCCGACGGCAATCGGATCAACCTTCGCCTCATCCGACCGGAGAGCGACACGGCGCTGCCCTGCGTGTACTACATCCACGGAGGCGGGATGGCCAGCCTCTCCTGCTACGACGGGAACTACCGGGCCTGGGGCAAGATGATCGCCCACCAGGGCGTGGCAGTCGCCATGGTCGACTTCCGCAACGCCGTGTCACCCTCGTCGGTCGAGGAGGTGGCGCCGTTTCCCGCCGGGCTCAACGACTGCGTGTCCGGCCTCAAGTGGGTGATCGAGAACCACGAGCGCCTCGGCATCGACCCCGACCGGGTCGTGGTCGCCGGGGAGAGCGGGGGCGGCAACCTGACCATCGCCACCGCCCTGATGCTCAAGCGCACCGGGGAGCTCGGGCTGATCAAGGGCCTCTACGCCCTCTGCCCCTACATCGCCGGCCGCTGGCCCCTGCCGGAGAACCCGTCCTCGACGGAGAACAACGGCATCCTGCTGGACCTGCACAACAACCGGGGGGCGGTCGGCTACGGGATCGAGGCCCTCGAACGCCGCGACCCGCTGGCCTGGCCCGGCTTCGCCACCGAGGACGACGTCCGCGGCCTGGTGCCCACGGTGATCAGCGTGAACGAGTGCGACCCGTTGCGGGACGAGGGCATCAACTTCTACCGCCTGCTCGTCCGGGCGGGCGTGCCGGCCCGGTGCCGTCAGGTGATGGGCACCATCCACGGCACCGAAATCTTCCCGGTCATGTGTCCGGAGATCAGCCGCGACGCGGCGGTGAGCATCGCCGACTTCGCCCGGCACCCGGCCGTCTAAGCGGTCAGTCGCCGCCGCCGGCCAGGTCGGCGGCGGCCTCCTCGACCGTGTCTAGCCAGCGCAGGTCGGCCTCCACGTGGAGCATGGCCGCCTCCACCGCCAGCCGGGTGACCACCGGCGTCTCGGCGGAGTCGCGCAGGTCGGCCAGGTCGGCCAAGGCCTCGAGGCAGCGGTCGCGCTGGGCCCACAGGAGCTGGCGGACGTCGCCCGCGTCGGTCACCCCGTGCAGGAGGACCTTGAGCACCGACTCGTCCTTGAGCCTCACGATCTCCTCCTCCGGCCGCGACAGCCAGGTGACCAGCTCCTCCCGCCCCGCTTCGGTCAGGGAGTAGGTCTTGCGGTCGGGATGGATCTCCTGGGGCTCGAGGCGGTGGATCACCAGACCGTCCCGTTCGAGGCGGGCGAGGGTCGTGTACACCTGGCCGATGTTGAGGGACCACATGCCGGCGAGGAGATCCTCGAAGGCCACCTTGAGCTCGTAGCCGTGCCGGTCGCCCTGGCTGAGCAGGGCGAGAAGGGCGTAGCGAAGCACCGCTTGACTATACCTACTCGGTAGGTACATAGTGACGACTTACGTACTGCGTATGCAGGGGACGCTGGGGAGGGCGGCGAATGGCTGGCCTGGTGAAGGAGATGACGGCGCCGGTGGGGGTGGAAGCGCAGGCTCCGGTGGAGCCGGTAGTGGTGACCGTCGATCTCGAGAAGCGCTACGGCGCCGACGTGCGGCCGGCCCTGGCCGGGGTCTCGCTGGCGGTGGGGCGGGGACGGTTCCTGTCGATCATGGGACCCTCGGGCTCGGGCAAGTCGACCCTCCTGCACCTGATCGGCGGTCTCGACCGCCCCAGCGGCGGTCAGGTCATCCTCGAGGGCCAGCGGCTGGACACCCTCAAGGACTCCGAGCTGGCCGAGGTGCGCCGCCGGGTGGTCGGGGTCGTGTTCCAGGCCTACAACCTGGTGCCGGTCCTGACGGCGGCGGAGAACGTGGCCCTTCCCCTGATGATCGGGGGCCGCCGGGGTCCCAAGGTCGACGCCGCCGTGCGGGAGGCCCTCGAGGTGTGCGGCCTGGCCGAAAAGGCCGGCCGGCTGCCGTCGCAGATGTCGGGTGGCGAGCAGCAGCGCACCGCCATCGCCCGGGCTCTAGTGGGCCGGCCCCGGGTGCTCCTGGCCGACGAGCCCACCGGCAACCTCGACTCGGCCACCGGCCAGTCGGTGCTGCGCATGATGCGGGAGGCCCAGAAGGAGCTGGACTGCACCGTTGTCATGGTCACCCACGACCCCAAGGTGGCCGCCACCGGGGATGAGGTCCTCAACCTGCGCGACGGCCAGGTGGCCGGGCGGCTGGACCTGCGCCGGGGCCGGGCCCGCCGACCCGTGGACCGCATCGTCTCCTGGCTGGCCGACGGGGAGCCGGAGTGAGCCGGCCGACCGCCTGGCCCCTCGCCGGGCTGGTCGCAGTGCGCAGCCTCGGCCGCCAGCGGGGGCGTTCGGCCGCCATCATGGCCGGGGTCGCCCTCGGCGTGGCCATCAACTTCGGCGTCTCCATCGCCAACGCCAGCACGACTGCCATGGTCCACTCGCTCACCCAGGCCCTGGCCGGCAACTCGCAGGTGCTGGTGCGACCCCTGAGCACAGATCGGGCCGGCCTCGATCCGGCGCTGGCGCCCCGCATCGAAAGGCTGGCCGGGGTCAACGCCATCCAGCCGGAGATGCAGCTGGCGGTGGAGGTGGACAACCCCGCGCCAGGCCCCATCGGAGTGCCAAGGGGCTTGGGCGAGGAGCTGCGGGGGGCCGACTGGGGCTCGACCACCCTGGACAGCATCCCGCTGGTGGCCGGGCGCCTGCCCTCCACCGGGGCCGAGGAGATCGTGCTGCCCAGCGCCGCCGCCGCCCGCATCGGCGTTTCGGTCGGCACCCCCGTGGTCGTGCACTTCATGACCAGCACGGCCCGGATGACGGTGGTCGGCCTGGCCGGGGGCGGCGGGCCGGAGCTGGCCGATCCGGGCTACACCGCCTTCGCCCCCATGGCGCCCGCCCGGGCGCTGGGTGGCCCGTCCACCGGCCTGGCCGACATCCAGGTGGGTCTGGCCTCGGGCGTCGATCCCACCACCTGGGTGCACCGCCACTCGGGCGAGCTCGGCCCGGGGGTGCAAGCGGTGGTGTCGGCCAACGCCTACTCCGACTCGGCCGACACCCTCAGGGCCCTGGGCGGGGCGCTGGACGGGACGGCGGGCGTGGCCCTGTTCGTGGGCATGTTCCTCGTGTACCTGACCATGTCCACCCGGGTGCTCGAGCGCACCCGCACCCTGGGCCTCATGTACGCCCTGGGCACCTCCCGCCGCCAGGTGGTTGGCATGGTGCTGGCCGAAGCGGTGGCCATCGGTCTGGTCGGCAGCGCCATCGGCGTACTCGTCGGCTTCGCCGTGGGGGCGGGCCTGGTCCACATGACGCCGAACCTGATCGGCTCGGTCCCCAACCACACCACCGTGCCGCTGGTGCAGATCCCGCTCTCCATCCTGGCCGGGCTGGGGATGGTCGTCATCGGCGCGCTGGTGCCCGCCCGGCGGGCGGGCCGCCTCAGCCCCGTCGAGGCCCTGAAGGCGGACCACGAGCCCGACCGCCGCCGCTCGCCGTGGTGGATCGCCGGTGCGGCGGTCATCGCCGCCGGCCTGGCCCTGCGCCCCGAGGCCGGGCTGCACCCCAGCATCGTCCTACTGGCGGTGGGCCTGATCCTCCTGGGCGCCGTGCTGGTGGTGCCGGCCCTGCTGCGCCCGCTGGCCACGGTGGTCGGACGGCTCACCCGACGGGCCTCCCCCGTCATCGGGTCCATCGCCGTGCTGCACCTGTCGCGGGAGCGCAACCGGTCGGCCTACACCCTCTCCCTGGTAATGGTGGTCATGGCCATGGCGTTGGCGGTGGCGAGCGGGGTGACCTCGATCCGGTCGGTGCTCGACCGCGAGGCCCGGGCGCAGCTGGTGGCCGACGTCCGCATCTTCGGCATACAGACCCCGGCCGGTCTGGCCCTCGTGCGCCAGACCCCCGGCGTGGCCGCGTCCACGGCCATCTACCGGGTCCCCTCCGGCGACTACCTGGCCGCCCGGCCGACCCAGTCCAGCTTTATGCAGCTGATCGACCCGACCACCTACTTCAGCGCCGGCGGCTTCGCCTTCACCTCCGGCGACGCCCGGAGCGCCAGAGCCGCTCTCCAGGCGGGCAACGGTGTCCTGGTGCCCACCTCGATAGCCCACCTGCTCAACCTGCAGGCCGGGTCGCCCATCGAGCTGGAGACGGCACTGGGACCCCGGCCGTTCGTGGTGGGCGGCGTCTTCATCAGCCAGATCAACTCCCCCGGCCTCGTCCTCTCCTACGCCGAGGGCCAGACGTACTACAACGCCTCCGGCATCAGCGAGGTCGACGCCGTCGTGCAGCCGGGCACCAACGTCGCCGTCCTGGCGTCGACGCTCAACCAGAAGATGATCGACCGGGTCGGCTACGGCATCGGCTGGCAGACGATGGCCCAGCTGCGGGCCATGGTCGACCAGAACATCAACGCCATCGCCGGCATGCTGATGGCCGTCCTGGGGGTGGCCGGCGGCATCGGCCTGCTCGGCCTGGCCAACACCCTGGTGATGTCGGTGATCTCCCGCACCCGCGAGATCGGCCTGCTGCAGGCGCTGGGCACCGACCGCCGCGGCATCGGGCTGATGGTCCTCACCGAGACGGCGACGCTGTGCGGAGCGGCGTTCGTGCTCTCCCTCGTCCTGGCGGCCCTGCTCAACGGCATCGTCGACGATGCCACCCTCTCCACCCTGGCGGTTCGCAGTCCGTCGCCCTACCCGTGGTCGTTCGTGCCGGTGGTGGCGGTGGTGAGCGCGGTGGCCGCCCTGGCCGCCTCGGTGCCTCCCATCCGGCGCTCGCTGCGGCTCTCGCCGGCACTGGCCCTGCGGGTCGACTGAGCCGCCGGCCGCCGGGGGCGCTACCGTCCAGCGACCCTGGAGGCGCCGGTGACCATAAAGCACCTACCCCCCGACAGCGGACCGGAAGCGGTGGCGGAGGCGCTGTCCTCCGATGGGGCGGTGATCGTCGACGACGTCGCCCCCCACGACCAGCTGGACCGCATCGCCGGCGAGCTCGAGCCTTCGATGAGGGCCACCCCGACCGGGCCCGACGACTTCAGCGGCCGCAACACCCGCCGCACCGGCGCCCTCATCGCCCGCTCACCGACGGCCCGCCAGCTGGTCACCCACCCGTTGATCCTCGGCACCGCCGGTGTGTTCCTCGGCCACGCCACCAACTTCCAGCTCCACCTGACCCAGGCCATCGCCATCGGCCCCGACTCCCCGGCCCAGCCCATCCACCGCGACCAGTGGGCCTTCGACTTCTTCCGCTTCCCGTCCGGCTACGAGGTGCAGTGCAACACCCTCTGGGCCCTCACCGACTTCACCGAGGCCAACGGGGCGACCCGGGTCGTCCCCGGCAGCAACAAGGCCGAGGACCGGCTGTCCTTCACCGCCGAGGACACCGTGCCGGCGGAGATGGAACGGGGCTCGGTCCTCGTCTACTCCGGCAGCGTGTACCACGGCGGCGGGGCCAACCGGACCCAGGACGTCCGCGTCGGCCTCAACATCACCTACTGCCTGGCCTGGCTGCGCCAGGAGGAGAACCAGTACCTGTCGGTGCCCCGCGAGGTGGCGGCGACCCTGCCCACCGACCTCCTCAGGCTCATGGGCTACGCCCGCGGCGCCTACGCCCTCGGCTACATCGACGATCTGCGCGACCCGATCGAGGCCGTCCGGCCGGGCGAGGGATCGCTCGGCTTCGCCACCTCCGGCTGAGCCGGTGGCCGACCAGGAGGCGGCCGATCCGGCCGAGCTCTACGCCGTCGAGCCGGCGGAGTTCACCGCCGCCCGCAACGCCATGGCCAAGCGGCTCAAGGCCGAGGGGCGGGCCGAGGAGGCGGCCGAGGTGTCCCGCCGGCGCCGGCCCACGCCCACCGCCTGGGCCCTCAACCAGGTGGCCCGCCGCCGGCCCGACCTCCTCGAGGCCCTCGCCGCCGCCGGCGGGCGCCTGCGCCAGGCCAGCGCGGCCGCCGTGGGCGGTGACCGCTCCGGGCTGGCTGAGGCCCAGGCGGCGGAGCGGGCGGCCGTCCGGGCGACGGTGGACGCCGCCGTCGAGTTCCTCGGAGCCAGGGCGACCGACGCCGCCCGCCGCAAGCTGGGCGACACCCTGCGGGCCGCGGTGATGGACCCGGCCGTGGCCGACCTGGTCTCCCGCGGGGTGCTGGAGACTGACATGGACGCCTCCGGGTTCGGCCTGGTCCCCCCTGGTGCCGCCGGGGAGACGGGACCGGCCAGCTCCCCGGCACCCCAGCCGGCGCCCCAGGCCGCCGACGGCGCCGGCGGGGCGGTCGGCCCGGCCCGGGCCGCACCGTCGCGGCGGGACGCCGCTCCAGGGTCGCCCACGGGAGCCGACGGCCGCCGGCGGGAGGCCGAACGGCGGGCGCTGACCGCCGAGCGGGACCGGCTCACCCGCCAGCAGGAGCGCCTCCAGCGGGCCCTCGCCGAGGCCGAGGAGCGGGCCCACCAGCTGCGCGAGGAGCTCGCCGCCGGCCGGGCGGAGCTGGAAGCCGTCGAGTCGCGCCTGGCCGCGCCCGATCCGTGACCGTGCTCACGCCCCGGCGATGTCCACCGACGGCCGGAAGCGTGCGACGTCTCCAGCACCCCATGCAGGGGATGGGACTCGAAGTCGGACATCGCCGCCCCGCAGTCGGCGCCGGGCGGCTGCGGGATCGGCGTGGTCCCCGAGCGGGTCGCCAGCCAGAGCCCACTGGCCGCCGGCCTGCGCGTTCTGGCGGTGGACGCCGACCTGCCGGCCTTCGACATCGGCGCCTGCACCACCGCCGATCGGCTGGCCCGGCCGGCGGTGTCGGCCCTGTGGTCGCCGCTCACCAGCTGAGCAGCCCGGCGCGGGTCCTTCGCCGCTGCCCCTCCCCCGGCGGCCCCTACCGTCGCCGAGGGAGGTGGCGCCGGCCCGGACCCCGCCCCTAGGGGCGGTTTGAGGCTGGCCAGGGGCGGGCATTCGGGATCTGTCATGGAAGTGTCGGGCCTCATCCGCCTGGCCGGGGTGCTGGCCACCCTGGGCCTGGGCACCCTGATGCTCATCCAGGGTGGGATCCACGGCCAGGTGGCCGCGCTGGCGGCCGCCGCCCTGGCGGCTCCGACCGCCCTGGTCATCTGGTTCCGGGCCGGCGCCGAGCGGCGCTGGCGGGTCCCCCCGATCGGCTGAGCGTCCGAGCGGGTATTACTGGGGGGTGACGCTCGCCCCCACCGGGCTGGTGGCCGGCCGCTACCGCCTCGACTCCGTCATCGGCCGCGGCGGCATGTCGACCGTCTACGCCGGGCTGGACACCAGGCTGGGCCGGCCGGTGGCGGTCAAGGTGATGCGCCCGGAGCTGGCCACCGACCCCGGCTTCCTCGCCCGGTTCGAGGACGAGGCCCGGGCGGCGGCCCGCCTGTCGCACCCCAACGTGGTCGCCGTCTACGACACCGGCGACGACGGTGGCACGCCCTTCATCGTCATGGAGCACCTCCCCGGTGGCTCGTTGGCCGACCTCCTCGCCGTCGAGGGGCGGCTGGCGCCCGGGCGGGTGGTTGAGGTGGTCGGCGGCGTGCTGGCCGCCCTGGCGGCGGCCCACCGAGCCGGCATCGTGCACCGCGATGTCAAGCCGGCCAACGTCCTCTTCGCCGAGGACGGCTCGGCCAAGGTGTCCGACTTCGGCATCGCCAAGGGCCTCGAGGAGGGATCGGCCGCCGACCGGACCACCGCCCAGATGGTCGTCGGCACCCCGGCCTACATCGCCCCCGAGCGGCTGGAGGGCCGCCCGGCCGGCCCGGCGGCGGACATCTGGTCGACCGGGGTGCTCATGTACGAGGCCCTGACCGGCAGGCGTCCGTTCGATCAGGGCGGCACCGCCCTCGACGTGGCCCGGGCGGTCCTGTACTCCGACATCCGACCGGCCGCCGACCTGGTGGAGGCGGGAGTGCCCCCCGCCCTGGCCGGGGTGGTCGAGCGGGCCATGAAGCGCCGGCCCGAGGAGCGCTTCGCCTCGCCCGCCCTCATGGCCCAGGCCCTGGTGGCCCCGACCCTGGTGGCCGGCACCGGCCCCGACGCCCCAACCGTGGCCCTGACCGCCCTCGGGGACTCTGCGGTCGGCGGCGGCGGCGGCGGCCCGGCGGCCACCTCGGGTGCCGGCCATCCCGAGGAGCGCTCCGGGGCCGGCCGTCCCGAGGCGACCCAGGTGCTGGTGGCGGCCCCGGCGGCAGCGGGGGCGGAGGGGATTCGGGCCGCCGCGCCAAGGACCAGGGGCGGGCGGGAACACCCGGAGGCGCCGCCGGGTCGGCCCCACCCCCTGGTGGCCGCCCTGGCCGCCGCGGTGGTGCTGGCGAGCCTGCTCGTCGGCCACCGCTCCCCGCCGGCCCAGACGGTGGGCCGTACGGCCACCACCACGTCCACCACCCCCACCACCGTGGCCGTTGTTGTCACCACCGAGCCCGCCCCACCGCCCCCGCCGCCGCACCACGGTGGCCCCCACCGGGGCCACGACGCCGAGTCCGGCTGACCCGGTGCCCGACCGGTGGCCGGTCGGGGGGGGGACCACCTCAGCCGGAGGTGACGATCACCTCGGCGTGCATCTGGGGATGGATGGTGCACACGTAGTAGTAGGTGCCGGGGGAGTCGAAGGTGTGGGTGAAGAAGCCCCGGCTCTGGGTGGGGCTGTGGAAGTCGCCGAAGGTCACGTTGTGGGGGACCACGCCGTCGTCCCAGCGCCAGGTGACCGACTCGCCGGCCTTGATCCTGATGACCTGGGGGATGAAGGACAGGTGGGCCACGTCCACGTTGTGACCCGGGGGCAGCACCGGTATCCCCGTGCCGGTGGGAAGGGTTACCGATGCGCCGCAGGCGGCCAGGACGAGGGCGGCGACGCACAGCAGCAGGGGGGCGACCTTTCGCATGGCGGCCATCCTGTCAACCGGCCGTTCGGCGGCGCTACTCGACACCGTCACCCAGCCCGGCCGGGGGCCCGGGCGCACCGGCGGGCTCAGGGGGACGGCTGGGCCTCGCCCTTCTGCCTGGTCTCGAGCCAGCGCCTGAAGCCGGCGGCGTTGGAGTGCACCCCGTTGAGCGTCTCCAGCTTGTCCCGGTGGGCCGGGTCCACCGAGGCCAGCTCGGCGCCGAAGGTGGTGTCGAGGGCCTCGGCGATGTCGCGGCCCTCCCGCCAGGCGGCCTCGGCCACCTCGGCCCAGCGCCGCAGGATGGACTCGGCCTCCTCGAGGGTCGCCATCGGCTCGGGGACCAGCCCGTAGTGGGCCAGGGCCACCCCGGTGGGCCGGCGGGCCGCGAACTTGTGCAGCGAGTCGATCGCCGTCTCCAGGTCGAAGTCGGGCGGCGGGGTCGACGGCCGCAGCACGCCGGCGTCGGGCAGGCGCACGCCGACGGCGTCGCCTACGAAGAGGATGCCGCTGTCGGAGTCCTGCAGGGCGAGGTGGTGCTTGGCGTGGCCGGGCGAGTCGATGCAGGTGAGAGACCGGCCTCCGCCGACCTCGATCTGCTCACCGTCGGCCAGCACCCTGACCCGGTCGGCCGGGGTGGGGTCCAGCCTCCCGTAGAGGGAGTCGAGCAGCGGCCCGTAGACCTGGGCGGCCGAGGCCACCAGACGGGAGGGATCGACCAGGTGGCGCGCCCCCTTCTCGTGCACGTAGACGGTGGCCTCGGGAAAGGCGGCGGCCACGTCGCCGACCCCGCCGGCGTGGTCGAGGTGGATGTGGGTCACCACCACCGCCGGCAGCTCGCCGGCGCTCACGCCGAGGCGGGTCAGCGACTCCAGCAGCACCGCCACCGAGCTCTGGCTGCCGGTCTCGACCAGCACCGGCCGGGGCCCCTGCACCAGATAGCCGGCGGTCACCCGCTCCCACCCCCCGAGCAGGGTGTCGATCTGGAGGATGCCGGGGGCGAGGGTCACCGGTTCCACCGGCTGGACCTCGGTCACTGGTTGACCTCGATGACGACCTTCACGTCGTCGGGCTGGCGCTCGAGGGCGTCGGACCAGTCCTCGAGGGGCACCCGCCGGGTGATCAGGCCCGCCAGCCAGTCGCGGTCGGCTTTGGCCAGGGCGGCGGCGCCCATCTCGTAGTGGCGACGGTTGGCGTTGACCGAGCCGACCACCGCCTCGTTCTCGAGGACCATGTTGCGGTTGAGCGTGCCGGCGTCGACGCCCAGCTCCCGCCCGCCGGAGGAGACCCCGGTCAGGCAGACCACCCCGCCGGGGGCCACGTGGCTCATCACGTCGAAGACCAGCTGGCCCACCCCGGTGCACTCGATCACCACGTCGGCGTCGGCGGCGGCCTGCTCGACGGTGCCGGTGTGGTAGGTCGCGCCCAGGGCGGCGACCAGACGGGGCTTGGGTCCGTCGCTGACCTGGTCCAGGACGTGCACGTCGAGCCCGGCCTGCCGACAGATCAGGGCGGCGAGCAGGCCGATCGGGCCCGCTCCGGTGACCAGCGCCTTGGTCGCCTTCCATCCCCCCTGGCGGCCGCCCACCATCATCACCTGGTCCCACGCCTTGGCCACCACGCTCGCCGGTTCCAGGAGCACCCCCAGCCGGCCCAGGCCCGGGTCGACCTTGACCGCGTACTTGGGCTGGATGCGGTAGATCTCCGAGCAGTAGCCGTCCAGGGCCTTGATGCCCCGCTCGGTGTACTGGCCGTTGCGGCAGAAGTCCCACTGGTCCACGGCGCAGGCCGAGCAGGGCACCGGATCGGGGCGGCGCACGATCCCCACCACCAGGTCCCCGGCGGAGAGCCCGGACCCGGACGGGGCCGACCGCACCCGGCCCAGGGACTCGTGCCCGAGCACGAGCCGGTCCCGCCCCGGGGGAGCCCAGCCGTAGGCGCCGCTCACGATTTCGGCGTCGGTGCCGCAGACCCCGATGGCCAGGGTCTCGACCACCACCTCGCCGTCGGACTCGGGCGGCTCATCGACGTGATCGAGACGGGCCGATCCCGCCTTGCCCGGCTCCACCGTCAGTGCCTGCAACGCTGGCCTCCTCTCCCGATCCGGCCCCCACCGGGCACCGGTCGATCCTTGTCCGTCACCGAGGTGCCCGCTTCCGGGCCGCCGGCCCCCGGCCCGGGCGATGGTCGGGCACGGGGGCGGCCCGGCCGTGGCGGCGGCCGCGGGCCGAGGCCCCTCCAGTGGCCAGGTTGCGGGCCGAGTTGACCAGGGCCAGATGGGTGAAGGCCTGGGGGAAGTTGCCCACCATGCGCCCGGCCACCGGGTCGTACTCCTCGGAAAGCAGACCGACGTCGTTGGCCAGTCCGGCCAGCCGCTCGAACAGCGCAACGGCGTCGTCCTGGCGCCCGACCATGGAGTAGTTGTCCACCAGCCAGAACGAGCAGGCGAGGAAGGCGCCCTCCCGGCCGGCGAGGCCATCGACGGCCCCGTCCTCGGAGGTCTGGTAGCGCAGAACGAAGCCGTCCTGGACCAGGCGGCGCTCGACCGCGGCCAGAGTCGAGCCGACCCGCTCGTCGTCGGGGGGAAGGAAGCCGACCAGCGGGATCAACAGGACGCTGGCGTCGAGGTCGCCGGATCCGTAGTACTGGCTGAACGCACCCAGATCCGAGTTCCAGCCCTTCTCGCACACCTCGGCGTGGATCCGGTCCCGCAGCGCCTCCCACCTCTCCAGCGGGCCGGGCAGGCCCATGTTCTTGACCGCCTGCACCGCCCTGTCGACCGCCACCCAGGCCATCACCTTGGAGTGGGTGAAGTGCCGGCGGGGGCCCCGCACCTCCCAGATGCCGTCGTCGGGCCGCTCCCAGCCGGTCTCCAGGAACTCCATGAGGGCCACCTGCAGGTCCCAGGCCGAGTCCTCGGCGCGCTGGGGTCGACGCACCCCCGATGGTCCGATGACCCCGCCGGCGGCGGCGGATATCTCGCAGCCCATGGTGCGGGCCTGATGGAGGGCATCCATGACCTCGCCGTACACGTCGAGCTGGTACTGGCCGGCGGCGGCGTTGCCCACCCGTACCGGCCGGGAGCCCTCGTAGCCGGGCAGCCAGTCGACCTCCCATTCGTCCAGGCGCCGTTCGCCGGCCGGCCCGTACATGATCTGCAGCTCTGACGGGTCGCCCGCCACCGCCCGGAGCAGCCAGTCCCGCCAGCACCGGGCCTCGTCGTAGTAGCCCGCACCCATCAGGGCGACCAGGGTGAGGGTGGCGTCGCGCAGCCAGCAGTAGCGGTAGTCCCAGTTGCGGCTGCCCCCCAGCGCCTCGGGCAGGGAGGTGGTGGGCGCCGCCACGATGCCTCCGGTGGGGGCGTAGGTCAGGGCCTTCATGGTGATGAGCGAGCGCAGCACCTGGTCGCGGTAGGGACCCTCGTAGGTGCACTGCTCCGACCAGCTGGCCCAGAACCGCTCGGTGTCGTCCATGACGAAGCGGGCGGCGAGGGGACGGGGAGGCTCCTCGTTGGACGGGAACCAGGCCAGCTCGAACGGGATCTCCTGCCCCTCGGCGACGGTGAAGTCCGACACGGTGCTGAGGTGCTCGCCCCGGGTCTTGGCCACCGACCAGAAGCTGAGCGCATCGGGGCCGGCGATCGCCCGCAGCGAGCCGTCGACCCGCCGGACCCAGGGCACGGTGGAGCCGTAGTCGAACCTGATGACCAGATCCATGTGCATGCGCACCTTGCCGCGCACGCCCTGCACCACCCGCACCACCTCCGGATGGGCCTCCCGCGGCGGCATGCAGTCGATCAGGCGCACCCGACCTTCGTCGGTCTCCCACTCCGTCTCCAGGACCAGCGTGCCCGGGCGGTAGCGCCGGGTGACCGACTTGACCCCGCCGACGGGGGCGATCTGCCAGCGGCCGTGCTTGCGCTCCCCGAGCAGGGCGGCGAAGCACGCTCCCGAGTCGAAGCGGGGGGCGCACAGCCAGTCGATCGAGCCCTGGCGGGAGACCAGGGCGGCAGTGTGAGTGTCCCCAATGAGGGCGTAGTCCTCTATCCGGGTGCTCACCGGGTAATGGTTAGCATCCGCACGGTGGACGTGGAGGCGATCATCGAGATCCCCCGGGGCTCTCGCAACAAGTACGAGATCGACCACGGCACCGGGGAGATCTGGCTGGACCGGCTCCTGTTCACCGCCACCCAGTACCCGGCCGACTACGGCTTCATCCCCCACACCCTGGCCGATGACGGGGACCCCCTCGACGTGCTGGTCCTGCTGGACGAGCCCACCTTTCCGGGCTGCCACATCCGGGTGAGGCCGGTCGGGGTGTTCCGCATGCGGGACGAGAAGGGCGAGGACTGCAAGGTGCTGGCCGTCCCCGCCACCGACCCCCGGTGGGGCGAGGTCAGTGACATCGACGACCTCTCCGCCCACCAGCTCGACGAGATCCGCCACTTCTTCGCCGTTTACAAGGAGCTGGAGCCGGGCAAGGGGACCGAGGTGGTCGGGTGGGCCGGATCCAGGGACGCCGGCGAGCTGATCACTACCGCCAGGGCCGCCGCCGGTGGACCGGAACCGGCTTGAGCGACCAGCAGGCGGCCGAGCGCCGACGCCACCCCAGCGCCGTACCCGAACGGAGTGACGACGAGGATCCGGTGGAGGCCCTGGCCTATGCCGCCACCCACGACCCTCTGACCGGGCTGCCCAACCGGAGCCTGCTCGACCGCCGCCTGGTCGCCGCCCTCGACCGCCACCGCCGGCGGGAGGAGACGGTGGCGGTGATCTTCCTCGATCTCGACCTGTTCAAGAAGGTCAACGACAGCCTCGGCCACCGGGCGGGCGACGAGCTCCTCGTGGCCGCCGCCGGTCGGATCCAGTCCGTCATCCGGCCTTCGGACACGGTGGCCCGTTTCGGCGGCGACGAGTTCGTCGTCATCTGCGAGGGACTGATCGGCGAGATCGAGGCCATGGGCATCGCCGACCGGATCCGCGAGGCGCTCGAGCGGGTGTTCGTGGTGCAGAGCCACGAGGTCTACGTGTCGGCCAGTCTCGGGGTGGCCTTCCCCCGCAGCGACGACTACGACGCCGAGTCGATCCTGGCCGACGCCGACACGGCCATGTTCAGGGCGAAGGAGGCCGGCCGGGGCCGGTGCGAGCCCTACGACCGCCGCATGCGGGAGCGGGCGATTGAGCGGCTCGAGACCGAGGCCGCCCTGCGGCGGGCGCTGGAGACGGGCCAGCTGCGCCTGGCCTACCAGCCGGTGGTCGACCTGGCCTCGGGGCGCATCGACGCCGTCGAGGCCCTGGTGCGGTGGGACCACCCCGAGCGGGGGTTGCTGAACCCGGACAGCTTCATCGCCCTGGCCGAGGAGACCGGCCTGATCGTGGCGGTCGGCTCATGGGCCATCGATGCCGCCTTCGCCCAGCAGGCCCGCTGGAGCGGGACCGGACTCAGCTCATCGGTGAACGTGTCGGGCCGCCAGCTCACCCGGCCTGAGCTGGTGGGCTCGGTCGGCGCCGCCATCGAGGCCTCGGGGGTGGACCCGGCTCGCATCCACCTGGAGATCACCGAGAACGCCGTCATCGAGGATCCGGCCGCCACCATGTCGGCCCTGCGGGCCCTCAAGGCGCTGGGGGTAGGGCTGGTGCTCGACGACTTCGGCACGGGCTACGCGTCGCTCTCGGCCCTGCGCCGCTTTCCCATCGACGGGATCAAGGTGGACCGGTCCTTCGTGCGGGGGGTGGCCCGGTTCCCCGAGGACAGGGCGATCGTGCGGGCGGTGGTGAGGCTGGCGTCGGACCTCGGGCTCAGCGTGGTGGCCGAGGGGGTGGAGAGCACCGAGCAGCGCGACGTGCTGCTCGAGCTGGGATGCCGACGGGGCCAGGGCTATCTGTTCTCGGCCGCCCTCGGCCCTGAGGAGGTCGAGCTGCTGGCCAACCGCTGACCCCGGTTCAGCGGTGCGACGAGGCCGGCCGGAGACCCCGGCCAGGGTCGGGCGGCCATCTCGGGGCGCCGAGGCGCACTATCACCCGGTGCCGGGGCCGCCGACTCGGCGCAGGAGCTCGATCACTCGGCGCAGGAGCCGGTGCCGGTGGGTGTGTCGGTCCGCTCGGCCGACTGGATGCGGCTCACGACCGGCGGGGTGGTGAGGGCGTAGCCGATGTCGGGCTGGGAGGCCGAGCGGGAGAAGACCACGCCCACCACCGTCCCGTTCGGTTCCACCAGCGGGCCGCCCGAGTTGCCGGCCCGGATGTTGGCGTGCACCTCGTAGACGGACCGGCGGGTGAGTCCGCTCCCGTAGATGTCGCGCCCCAACGCCTCGAACTCCTGGTCGACGGCGGCCGGCTCGGCGTCGAAGGGGCCGCCGCCGGGGTAGCCGAGCACCGCTCCCTGGGTCCCGTTGGACACCGTCGAGTCGAGGATGTTGAGCGGAGGCCCGAACAGCGGGCCCGCCCGCAGCACGGCCAGGTCGAAGTTGGGATCGAAGTAGATGGGGACGGCGAAGTGGCGGCCCCCCTGGTCGAGGACCGTGATGGAGTGGGTGCCCGCTATCACGTGGGCGTTGGTGACCACCGTGTCGCGCCCGACGACGAAGCCCGAGCCCTCAAGCAGCTCGCCGCAGCCCTCGGCCACGACCTTGACCGTCGACGCCGATGCCGACTGGACGGCGGCGCGCAGGGTGGGATCGGTGGGCAGCGGGGCGGCCCCGACGGACTGGGGCGCCAGCTGGGCGAAGACCTGCGGGAAGCCGTGGGTGTCCAGCAGCTTCTGGATGCGCGAGAACACGGTGGGGGCCGGAGGCAGGATGGCGTCGATGCCCCGCAGGATGCTGGATCCGTTTATGGCGCTCGACACCCGCGACACCGGGGCGGTGGCCAGCATGCTGGCGACGATCCAGGCCGCCAGGAGGCTGGCGACCACCGCCACCACCGCTCCGACGCCTGAGTCGGCCGGGCCCAGGTGGACCCGGCGGATGACGCGCCACACCCGCACGCCCAGGTGCCGGCCCAGGCCGCCCACCACCGAGGCGGCCCCGAACACCACGACGAGGGAGAGGATGGCCTTGGCCACCGGACCGGAAACCAGCCGGGCCACGCTGGGGGCGATGGCCGCTCCGGCCAGCAGGCCGATCCAGAACCCGCCGAAGGAGAGCACCTGGACGGCGGCACCGAGCCTCAGCCCTCGCACCAGGGAGAGCAGCACGAGGACGATCAGGATGACGTCGACGAGGTTCACTCGGCGGCGAGGTTACCGGGGGGCCGCGGCGGCCCGGATGCGCCGAAGAGTGAAAGCCGACACCATCGCCAGCGTGATGCCACGGCGCATGGTCCCCCTGCGTTCCCGTCGACTGGGCCGCGCCCTCCGCGTGGCGCTGTCGATCGCCGCCTTGGTCGGCGTGGGCGGATGCAGCTCCGAGCCGGGCGCCCCGAACGCGACGGGCCCGCCATTTCGGGGGACCCTGGCGGTGGTGGAGGTCGGCGCAGGCAAGCTGGCGACCATCGCCGTGCCCGGCGGGCACCCGGGTCCGGTGGCCGACTCCGGACTCTCCCCGGTGGCGGTGGCGGTGGCGGGCGGCACCGCCTGGGTGGCGGCGTCGCTGTCCGGTGCCCTCATACCGGTGGACCTGCGCACAGGCGCCGCCGGCACCCCCATCCAGGTCGGCGGTCGTCCGACGGCGCTGGCCCTCTTCGACTCGGGCCACGCCGCCCTGGTGGTCGACAGTGTGGACGCCGACGTCACCGCCGTGGACCTGGCCCACCACCGGGTCGGCCGCACGGTGCCACTGCCGGGGGTGCCGGTCGCGGTGGCGGTGGCAGGCGGGACCGCCTACATCGCCGACCGGGCCGGCGACCGCCTCTACCCCCTCGCCCTCGGCGACGGCCACCTCGGGCCCCCCATAGCCGTCGGCGGGGCCCCGTCGTCCATCGCCGTCTCCCCCGACGGCCGGCGGGCGTGGGTGACCGACAGCGCGTCCTCGACGGTGAGCGTGGTGGACCTCGCCGCCGGGCGGACCACCTCCACCGTCGCGGTGGGGGCGGACCCGCTGGGGGTGGCGGTGTCACCCGACGGGACGCTGGTGGCCGTCACCGAGGCGGCGATCGCTTCGGTGGCGGTCATCGACGCCTCCGACGATCGGGCCGTGGCCAACGTGGCCGTGGGGGAGGACCCCTACGGAGTGGCGATAGACCCCGACGATGTCGCCTGGATCAGCGACGCCGGCTCCGGTGACGTGATGGCAGTCGACCTGCGCAGCAGGAGGGTCAGGGCGCCGATCGAGTTGGGCGACGTTTCGCCCGAGGCGGTGGCGCTCAGCCGCTGACTGCCATGGCGTCGCCGCTGGCCGGGTCCCAGTCGTTGAGCCGGCTGAGGCGCGGATCGTTGGAGAACACCTCGACGACCGGCTGGTCAATCCCCAGGCGGCGGCAGATCCGCTCGGCCAGGACCTGCTCGTTCCACAGCAGCAGGGACACAGCCAGCCCCGAGGCTCCCGCCCGGGCCGTGCGCCCGGAGCGGTGGAGGTACTCCTTCTCGTCGATGGCCGCGTCGTAGTGGAGCACCACGTCGATGCCCTCGACGTCGATGCCGCGGGCGGCCACGTCGGTGGCGACCAGCGCGGACAGCCGACCGCCGGCGAAGGCGGCCAGCGAGCGCTCCCGCTGCTGCTGGCGCAGGTCGCCGTGGATGGCCCCGACCTTGACGCCCAGATCGGCCAGATCCCGACGGGCCCGGTCGGCGCCCCGCTTGGTGGAGCAGAACACGATGGTGCGACGGTGGGCTCGGATGATCGCCGCCGCGACCTTGGCCTTGTCCATCTGGTGCACGGCGAGGAAGCGGTGGGTCATCGACTCCACCGTGGGCTCCGACGCCACCACCTCGTGGAACACGGGGTCGGCGAGGTAGCGGCGCACCAGGTAGCCGACGTCGCCGTCGAGGGTGGCGCTGAAGAGCATGGTCTGGTGCGGTGCGGTCACCTTGCGCAGCAGCCACTCCACCTGGGGCAGGAAGCCCATGTCGGCCATGCGGTCGGCCTCGTCGATCACGACCGTGCGTATGTCGTGCAGGCTGAGGGCCCGCTGGTCGACCAGGTCGATCACCCGGCCGGGGGTGCCGGTGAGGACGTCGGTCCCGTCGGCGAGGGCCTTGATGTGGGGCCGGATGGGCTGGCCGCCGTAGGTGACAACCGAGCGCAGGCCGACCTCGGACGCCAGGGGGTCGAGGATGCCGTGGACCTGGGCGGCCAGCTCGCGGGTCGGCACCAGCACCAGCACCCGGGGCGCCTTGGGCGCCGCCCCGGGTGCGGTCCGTTGGATGGAGGGCAGGGCGAAGGCCAGGGTCTTGCCCGAACCGGTCTTGGCCTTCCCGCACACGTCCCGCCCCGCCAGGGCGTCGGGGATGGCGAGGGCCTGGATCGGGAAGGGGGAGTGGACCCCGGTGCGGGCCAGGGCCGACTCGAGCGGCTCGCATATGCCGAGCTCGCCGAAGGTTGTCATTCGTCGTCTTCCGTTCTGCTGTCGGGCGCCAGCCGGCATCGAGTGAGGAGCCCTGCTGGCGGCCTTCCGGGCAGCGCCCGCCAGGAAAGGGCGGGTCGGCACAACCGGAAATGCTGTTGACATTCTATCGGATCCGGCGATAACGGGCTTGAACAGCCCCTCGGGCGCCTTCCGCCCCTGATTGGGCGGCGTATACCGCGGGGTAACCTGGCGTGATGGCGGTGGCCACGGCGCCCGTGCGCTTCGGGGACCCCGGGGCCGCCGTCGACCCGAGCCGCACCGGAGCCACCGCCCTGGCCGGCTGGGCCCGGCTGTTCAGCACCCGGACCGGTCCCCGTCTCATCGCCGCCGCCTTGGCCGCCGCCCTGGCCGCCCGGCTGTGGCTGGGCCAGTGGCGATGGCGGGATCTCCTCGTGGCGGCCGTCATGGTCGCCGCCCAGCCCTTCACCGAGTGGGTCACTCATGTCTTCGTCCTGCACGCCCGCCCCCGGAGGCTCGGGCGTCTGACCGTCGACCTCGGCGTGGCCCGCAAGCACCGCCGCCACCACCTCGACCCCCGCGACATCGAGCTGGTCCTGGTGCCCCTCCCCACCGTGGTCACCCTCATCGCCGGGGCCGGGGCCGCCATCGCCCTGTTCGGGCGCAACCCCCAGGGGGTGACCGCCGGCGTCACCGGCTTCGCCCTGCTGCTGGGCTACGAGTGGACCCACTTCCTCATCCACTCCCCCTACCGGCCCCGCCGGTCCCTCTACCGCTCGATCTGGCGGGCCCACCGACTGCACCACTTCAAGAACGAGCGCTACTGGTTCGGGATCACCACCAACATCGGCGACCGGGTCCTGCGCACCAACCCGGACAGAGGCGAGGTGGA
Organism: Acidimicrobiales bacterium; assembly: GCA_035653595.1. Lineage (GTDB taxonomy): Bacteria > Actinomycetota > Acidimicrobiia > Acidimicrobiales > JAJPHE01 > DASRBO01. The sequence goes on from DASRBO010000038.1 coordinate 20,000, forward strand.
GACCTCCCCCACCGCCCGCACCCTGGTCGCCTGAGCACCGGGCCGGGCCGGCGCCGGCGCCGGTAACGTCCGGCGGACCGACTCTTGGGGGAGGGAAACCCATGTGTTACGGAGACGACGCCCGGCCGCCGCTGCCCCCGGTGCGGGGCGGGGCTGACGACCGGGGCGAGCTCGAGCTGACCTCGGCCGACGGCACCCGCTTCGGCGCCTACTACGCCCACCCGGACCAGGCTTCAACCTCGGCCATGGTGGTGCTGCCCGACGTGAGGGGCCTGCACGGCTTCTACAAGGAGCTGGCCGTGCGCTTCGCCGAGGCCGGCATGCACTCGGTGGCCATCGACTACTTCGGTCGCACCGCCGGCATCGGCGAGCGGGGCGAGGACTTCCCGTTCCGCGACCACGTGGCCCAGATGCAGCCCGAGCAGACCGACTCCGATGTCGCCGCTGCCGTGCAGTGGCTGCGCGACCTGCCCGGCGCCGGGGTCCGGTCGGTGTTCACGGTCGGGTTCTGCATGGGCGGGGGCCTGTCGTGGCGGCAGTCGGCCGCCGGTCACGGCCTGGCCGGCTGCATCGGCTTCTACGGGGTCCCGTCGCGGGTCGAGGACCGCATCCCCGACATGAAGAGCCCGCTGCTCATCCTCGCCGCCGGCCAGGACTTCACCCCGGTGGACCAGGTCGAGTCCTTCGCCGAGTCGGCCCGCCGGGCCGGGGTCGATGTCGAGATGCACGTCTATCCCGACGCCCCCCACAGCTTCTTCGACCGGGGCTTCGAGCAGCACAAGGAGGCGTGCGAGGACTCCTGGCGGCGGATCCTCGACTTCGTGAAGCGGCACTCCTAGGAGATCGTTCCGGCCCGGGGCCGGGGCAGGCGCCGCTCCCACCACTGGACCAGCTCGGCCCGGCCGGCGCCGTCCAGCCCGTAGGCCGAGGTCATGGCGAGGGCGCAGGCCCGGAGCTCGGCCATCCACCCCTCGGCCCCGCTCGCCTCCGACGCCCGCCGGAAGGCGGCCGCCCCCTCGTCCCAGGCCTCGGCGTCGCCGGGGGCCGGCAGGGCCATCACCTGGGCGGCGCTGAGCTTGATGGCGTCGCTGGAGAGGGCGGCGCCGGCGTGCTCCCGCCGAGCCAGGTCGGTCAGGACCGGAGAGGTGAGGGCGGCGGCCACGTGCCAGAGCCGCTCGGCCTCGATGGTGATGACCGGCACCGAAGGCACCCAGGCCCCGTCGGCGTCCACCACCGCCTCAAGCACCCGGGTCTGGGTGGCCAGCAGCACCTTCGGCACCAGCCTGGCCTCCGCCCAGGCGGCCATGCGGCCGGGCAGGCGGGACACCTCCGCCACCGGGGCCCGGTAGGAGCGGCCGGCGAAGCGGGTGCTGCGCTCTCCCCACCGGCACCGGGCCGGGTCGATGAGCCCGGCCGTCACCAGACGGGCGCCGGGGGCAGGGTCCTCCCCCACCAGCCCCCGAAGCCCGTAGTACTGGTCGCGGAAGTCGGCGGTGGCCCGGCAGTGGTCGCCCAGCAGGCCGTCGGTGTGCAGCACTCGGGAACGGGGAGCGGCCCCGTCGTCCACCAGCCAGGACCAGGTGGGCCCGGCGAGGCGGGCCGGGCTGGCCTCCACCGGGCGCCCGGCGGCGAAGTCGGCCCCGCTCCACCGGGCCACCGGATGGGGCCCGGCCGGCGCCTCGGCCCGCTCGAGGACGGCGGCGACGGTGCGCACCTGGGCCTCGAAGACCCTGTCGCCCTGCCACAGCGCCACCAGGCGTCCCCGGCCGGCCGCCTTCCTCCGCACCGGGCCGGCGTCGCGGGACGCAAGGAAGGACTGGGGCAGGATCAGCCCCACCCGGCCGCCGGTCCGCACCAGATCCAGCCCCAGCAGGACGAAGAGGGCCGAGGTGTCGACGTAGCCGCCGAGCGCGAAGCGCTCCCGCACCCGGGCGGCCGATGCCCGGCCCCGGGCGGTGGCGGAGCGGAGCTGGCCCAGGAACGGCGGGTTGCCGACCACGGCGTCGAAGCCACCCGGGCGCCACTCCGGCCAGTCGATGTCGAACGCATCGGCCGCCCGCAGCCGAGCCGGCGGGACGGCGGCTCCCAGTTCTGTGCCAAGCATCCACAGCGCCACTTCGGTCACCTCGACGGCGAGGGCGTCGGTGTCGGCGCCGTAGAGGTTGGCGAGCACCTGGTCTGCCGGCCAGCCGGTCCGGTGCAGCGCCCGGCCGGCCGCCACCAGGAAGGCGCCGCCACCGCATGCGGGGTCGCACACCGCCGGCGGCCCCGGCGCCACTGCACCCAGGCCGTCGAGTACCAGGCGGCACACCCCGGCCGCCACCCCGGCCGGGGTGTAGTGGGCGCCCGAGCGCCGCCTCCTCGATGGGGACATCAGCGCCTGGCGGGCAATGCCCATCAGCTCGGGGGCGGGGCACTGCGACGGGGGCTCAGGCAAGTCAACCGGGTGCGCCGGGGCGCTCAACAGCGAAGTCAGCGGCGCCGTCGGGGGGGCCCCACCGCCCTCCCGAGCCAGGAGCCGGCGGGCCAGCGTGGCCAGAACCACCCGCTCGGCGTCGGGACGACCCTCCGATCCCACTCGGGCCCCGGCAGCGGCCACGGCGTGGAGGAAGGCGCCGAGGCCGGCGGTCGGGTCGGGAGCGGCGACCCCGCCCGGACCGGCCGTGGGTTCGGGGGCGCCCCGCCGCCGGCGCGACGCCACCTCCGCCACCCCGGTCACGTCAGGCCACGCCCTCGCCCAGCTCCCCGAGCCGGCGGCCCAGGGCCGCCCGGTAGTCGGCGTAGGCGACGAAGCCGAGCTCCCGTCGCACCAGCTCGAGGTGCACCTCGATGAAGGCCGGGCCGTGGCCGGAGCCGGGTGGGACCAGCAGGTGGGACAGCTCGTGGAGGAAGGCCCGCTGGCAGAGGTCCTGGGGAGCCAGCAGCACCACCCCCTCGTTGGCCCGTCCGCCGGGGCCGGCCTCGAGGCACCGGGCCAGCGACCACCGCGACCCCCTGCCCCTCCGCTCCACCGCGCAGGCGACGAAGTGGCCCCAGCGGGCGGCGAACCACTCGCTCTCCACCAGCCGGTCGGCGTAGTCCTGGGCCTCGCCGAGGCGGCGCCAGCGCCGGCCCACGCCGACCAGAGCCTCCTGCTCGGCGGCGTACACCGCCGCCTGCCAGCGGCCCAGCGCTGCCCGGGCCACGATCAGGCGCTGAGGGCCCGGCGGGTGCGGACCGCCCCCCGGGCGAGGCTGGCCCGGCGGCCGGCGTCACGCCCGGGCTGATAACCCGACCAGCTCGACAGCCGGGTGTAGCGGTGCACCGACCGGGCGCCCGGGAAGCGCACCCGGTACTCGTCGTCCACCCGCTGCTTCTTTGCCACCAGCACCAGGGCGACCGACGGCCCACCGGGTGAAGGGGCGCCCGGGCCGGAGCGCTCCACCTCGGCCGCCGCCACCGCCGCCCGGCGGGCGGCCTTGAGCCGGTCGGAGATTTCGTGGACGAACCCCTCGGCGAAGCCGACGGCGAAGGTACGCCCGTGCACACCGGGTGGCTTGAGGCGGCGGGCGGCGCCGAGGGCCCCGGTGAGCTGGACCACCAGGGAGGAGTAGAGCGTCTGCACCCACTCCACGTCCTCGGGGTAGCCGACGACATCGATGCGCTTGTGACCGCCGGCCAGGTCGGTGTAGATGGCGGCGCAGTCGTTGGTCCGGGCCACGGCGTTGACCAGCGACACCTTGTGAGCGGCGTACGGCGCCTCGATGATCCAGTCTCGTTGGACCACCCGGTCCCGCCGCTCGACGTCGGTGATCATGGCCAGGTCGATGGCGTACTTGGTCATCAGCTGCTGGGCCTTGGCCGTGTAGGCCTGGGCCTCCTCGGCGGTGATCGACGGGTCCTCGGCGTGAGCCAGCAGCATCCTCACCCGCTCCACCAGCTTCGCCCGCGCCTGTTCGAAGGTCTCCTCGGTGCTCGTCATGGAGTCCCATGATCGCCCGGCCCTGTGACAAACGGGGCGATCATGGCCGAGCCGACCCTCGGGGCGACCGCGGCCCAGCCGGCCCGGAGGAGACTCAGGCCGGCGCCGGCTCGGGGCGGCGGGAGGTGGTGGCCGCCGCTGCACCCCCCTGACCGGCGCCACCGGGCTGGTGGCCGACGAAGTCGCGGCTGCGGATCAGCAGGGTGGCCAGCACGGCACTGACGGCCGCAACGGCGGCACCGATGAGCAGGATCTCGTTGAGGCCGGACACGAAGGCGGCCCGGGCGGCCGACCGGATGGCGGCGGCGGCCTGGGGGGGCACCTGCCCGGCGCCGGAGTTGCCCTGGGTGATGGCGGTGGCGATCTGGGCGGCGTGGGGCCCGACGCCAGGGAGCCGCCCCAGGGAGCTCACGACGTCGTGGTGCACCCGGGTGGCGAAGATGGAGCCGAGGGCGGCGATTCCGGTGGCGATGCCCACCTGACGGAACGTGTTGTTGATGCCCGAGGCCATGCCGGCCTGGGGAGGGTGCACCACCCCGACGGCCGTCGAGGCCAGGGGCGGGTTGACCATCCCGATGCCGAGGCCGCCCAGGATCAGGCCGGGGATGAGATGGGTCCAGGCGCTGGTGGCGTGCAGGCCGGACATCAGCGCCAGACCGAGCGCGACCAGCATCAGCCCGGGCCCGATGAGCCAGCGCACGGGCATTCGGGCGCTCAGCCGGCCGGCGGCGACCGAAGTGACCAGGCTCGCCCCGGACAGGATGATCAGACGAATGCCTGTGCCCAGGGCCGAGTAGCCCAGGGCGTTCTGCATGTAGAGCACGATGAACAGGATCAGGGCGAACATCGAGCTGGACACGCCGAAGGCGGCCACCGCTCCGCCGGAGAAGGTGGGCACCCGGAACAGGCCTAGGTCGAACATCGGATGGCGACCGACCCGCTCGGCCACGAGGAAGGCAACGATCAGCACGACGAAGGCGGTGAAGCAGGCCAGCACGCCGGCGTCGGTCCAGCTGGTCTGGTTGGCCCGGATGAGGCCGTAGACCAGGGCGCCCAGAGCCCCGGTGAACAACAGGAACCCGGGCAGGTCCGGCCGGCGGGCCCGGCTCTCCCGCGACTCTTCCAGGCGGAGCAGCGTGACGGCCAGGGCGACGACGCCGATGGGAACGTTGACGAGGAAGATCCAGCGCCAGCTGATGCCTGTGGTGATGACCCCGCCCAGGACCGGCCCGATCGCCACGGCGATGCCGGTTACCGCGCCCCACACCCCGAAGGCGGTGCCGCGGTCGCGGCCCTGGAAGGCCTGGGCCAGCAGGGCCAGGGCGGTGGCGAACATCACCGCCCCGCCCAACCCCTGCCCACCGCGGGCCATGATCAGGAACAGGGCGCTGTTGGAGAGCCCGCACAAGAGGGAGCCGGCGGTGAACAGCCCGAGCCCGACGGCGAAGAGGCGCCGGCGGCCGTACATGTCGGCCAGCGATCCCGCCGTCAGGAGCAGGGCGGCCAGGGTCAGGGCGTAGGCGTCGACCACCCACTGCAGGTCGGCGAAGGTGGCGTGCAGGGCGTGCTGGATGGCGGGCAGGGCGACGTTCACGATGGTGATGTCGAGCAGCAGCATGAAGGTGCCGATCGACACCGCCAACAGGGTCCACCACTTGCGCTCCACGCAGGAGAGGGTACGGGCCCGGCGGGCTCCCGGGGGACAGACGTAGCCTCCGCTGATGGCGAACCAACCCGACGAGCGGCTGAGTCCCGCTCCGCCGCCGGCGGTCCCGGCGGCGGCGCCGGCGCCTGGCCGGGCGGCAGACGGTGCCGGCGCGACCGAGGGTGCGGGACGGGCGAGGGCGCTCGTCGCCCGGGCGTCCGGCCATCTGAGCCCTACCGGGTGGGTGCCGCTGGGGGTCCTTGTCGGCCTGGCCGGCGTGCAGAGCTTCGACCTCAACGCCTTCGGGATCCTGGCCCCCGACATCCGCCACACCTTCCACCTGTCGGTGGCCACCATCGACTCCATCGCCACCCTCACCGGGGCGGTTCCGGTGGTCTTCTCGGTGCATCTGGGCTACTGGGGCGACCGCACCAACCGGGTGCGCCTGTCGGTCATGTGCGGGCTTTTGTGGGGGGTGACCGCCATCCTCACCGGGCTGGCGCCGGTGCTGGTGGTGCTGATCCTCGCCCGCACCGTCGGCGGGGTGGGCCAGCTGACCACCGAGACCGTCTACCCCAGCCTCCTGGCCGACTACTACGGATCGGGCGCCCTCGGGTCGGTGTTCACCAGCTACCGCTGGATCAGCCAGGGCCTGGGCCTGGTCGGCGGGCCGCTGGCCGGGTTCATCGCCGCCCTGCTGGGCTGGCGGGTCGCCTTCGTGGCCCTGGCCGTGCCCACCTTCGCCTTCGCCGCCTGGCTGTCCCGCCTCACCGAGCCGGCCCGGGGGGCGTCGATGGGCCTGTCCTTCGGCGAGCCCCTGCGCTCGGTGACCGAGGGCTTCCGGCGGGTCAGGGCCATCCGATCGCTGCGCCGCACCTGGATGGCGGCGTTCCTGTTCGGCGCCGGCACCCTGCCCCTGCAGACGGTGCTCAACAACTTCTTCCACGACGTCTACCACCTGGGCGACACCGCCCGCGGGAACGTCAGCCTCCTGTACGGCCTGGGCGGGCTGGTGGGCATCGTCTACGGCGGGCGGCTGACCAACCGGGCCCTCAACAGCGGGCGCATCCCGCGACTGGCCCAGATCAGCGGTTACCTGGTGGTCAGCTGTGGGGTGGGCATCCTGGTGATGAGCGTGGTCCCCTACCTGGGCCTGTCCATCGCCGCCACCGCCGCCCTCACCGTCGGCGCCTTCGGCTTCCTGCCGGCCTACACGACCCTGGTCGCCTTCGTGGCGTCCCCCCGCCTGCGGGCCCAGGCCTACGGCTGGTCCCTCCTGTGGTACGCCCTGGGCGCCATAGTCCTGCAGGTGGCGGTGGTGGGGCCGCTGATCAACGGCGCCGGACAGCGGGTGGCCCTGGTCGTGCTTGGGGTCCTGGTGATCGGAGGCGGTCTGATCGGCAGCTCGGTGCACCGTTTCGTCGAGCACGACATGGGTGTCGCCTTCGGAGGGGAGGCAGACGGGGGCCCGGAGGCGGATCCGGTCCAGCCGTCCTGATCGCCCGCCGGGGCCCGCCCCGGACCTCCCGGGGGACGGGCGGTGGGGGCGCCGGCACGGCCAGCGGCCAGGGCGGCGAGAAAAGGTCGGGCGCCGCCAGCGGACCCCTTCCTCGGGCGGCGACCCCTAAGTAGAATGGCGGCGGTCGAGGTGGCCCAAGGCGCCGCGGCGGGGACCCCAGGCGCAGCCTTCGGGTCCCTCGCTCACGTGTTGCCCTCTACGAGCTTCACGAGGAGAGACCGTCGTGCGCATTGCCATCATCTCCCCGCCGTGGGTGCCGGTGCCGCCGCCGGCCTACGGCGGCACCGAAACGGTTCTCGACACCCTGGCCCGCGGCCTGGTGGCCGCCGGGCACTCGGTCCTGCTTTACGCCACCGGTGACAGCACCTGCCCCGTGCCCCTCGACTTCAGCTTCAAGTCGGCCCTGGGGGTGGGCACCAGCGGGGCGGCGGCCGAGCTGCGCCACGCCATCGACGCCTACGACCGGGTGGCCGACTTCGACATCGTCCACGACCACACCCTGGTCGGCCCGGTCTACGCCGACCGGCTGCCGTGGCTTCCGGTGGTGACCACCAACCACGGCCCGTTCGAGAGCGACCTCGGCCCCCTCTACAGCGCCATCAGCGACCGCGTGCCGGTGATCGCCATCTCCCACCACCAGGCGTCCAGCGCCCGGGGGGTCAACCTGGCCGGGGTCATCCACCACGGGGTGGATCTCGACCGGTTCGCCGTCGGGGCCGGCCGGGGGGGGTACGCGCTGTTCCTCGGGCGGATGAGCCCCGACAAGGGGGTCCACGTGGCCGCCCGGGCGGCCCGGGCGGCCGGGGTGCCCCTGCGCATCGCCGCCAAGATGTCCGAGGCGGCCGAGCTGGACTACTTCCGCCGCCGGGTCGAGCCCCTGCTGGGCGGGGACGTCGAGTTCATCGGCGAGGTGGGCTACGACGAGAAGATCCGTCTGCTGGGCGAGGCCCAGTGCCTGCTCAACCCGATCGCCTGGCCGGAGCCGTTCGGGATGGTGATGATCGAGGCCCTCGCCACCGGCACGCCGGTGGTGGCCACGCCGTCGGGGGCGGCCCCGGAGATCGTCACCGACGGGGTCACCGGTTACCTGGCCGCAGACGAGGCCGGTCTGGTGACCGCCCTGCGGCGGACGGCCGAGCTCGACCGATCGGCGTGCCGGGCGTCGGTGGTCGAGCGCTTCTCGGCCGAGCGGATGGTCCAGGCCCACCTTCGGGTCTACGAGCAGGTGGCCGCGGCCAACCAGAGCCGCCTGCTCCGGGGCCGGCTGGGCCGGACGGCCTGAAGGCCCTCCCTCAGCGCAGCCGCTCGACGACCGCCGAGGTGGACAGCCCGGCCTGGGTGGGGAACTCCCACGCCTCGATGCCCAGGGCGGCCGCCCCCTGCCGCTTGGCCCCGGTGTGGGGGTCGCCGGCGGTGAAGGCCAGGGCGGCCGGTCCGAGCCCGGCCAGCAGGGTGACGTAGTCCTCCGGCGCCGTGGCCTCCGGCGGCCCGTCGATGAGGAACACGCCGTCGACCGGCCGCAGGGCGGCCATGACCTCGGCCCGTAGGGCCAGGGGGTTGAGGGGCCGGCCCGGGCCCTTCCAGTGCTGCACCCGGGCGTCGGCCTCGAGGCCGACCAAGAGGGGCCGGGCCCTGGCCCGGGCCCAGGTCAGGAAGCGGACGTGGCCGGCGTGGAGGACGTCGAACACCCCGGTGACGACCACCGGCGCCGGCGCCGGGCGGGCTGGGGGGCGCACCCACCACGTGAGCGACAGGCGGGGGGCCTCACCGGGCGTCGGCGGCTGGGACAATTTCGGTGATCCTCGCTGGGCGGGGCCTCAAGGTGGCCGAACGATATATATGCGAGCCCCTCCGACGCCCAGACGGCCGGGCGGGCGATCAGCGGGCGGGCTCCGCTGCGCCCGGGCTCAGGAGCCCTCGGGTTCGGCCTCCCACCACTGGCACCACCAGGGGGCCCCGACCAGGATGCGCAGCTTCGGGTGCCAGCAGTAGGAGATCTCCTTGTAGGACTCGAGGTAGTAGCGGCAGTTCTCGCACTTCTCCTCGCCCTGAGGCTGGCCCCGCAGCACGGCGTTGTCGGCCAGGTGGCGGAGCTCGATCGACAGCTTCTCGTCGATCTCCTTGGGCTCCGGCTCGGGGATGACGTAGTCGGACACGCCGGCAACGTACCCGGCTGCGCCGGGGACGGGCCACCTGCCACCACGGGTCCGGGCGGCCCGGGAGCGGGTCAGGGCGGGGCAAGTGGGTAGATGACTCGGCGATGCCCGAGCAGTCGATCCTCCACTACGCCAACGGCGACAGCCGCAGCCCCGAAGCCCTCGCCCTGCAGGAGGACCTGCGCCAGCGGATACAGGGCGAGGTCCGGTTCTCCGACGGGGACCGGGCCATGTACTCGACCGACAGCTCCAGCTACCGGCAGCTGCCGATCGGCGTGGTCGTGCCCCGGACCGTCGACGACGTCGTCGAGACGGTGGCTGCCTGCCGGCGCCACGGGCTGCCCGTCCTGTCGCGGGGGGGAGGGACCAGCCTGGCCGGTCAGTGCTGCAACGCCGCCGTGGTGATGGACTTCTCCAAGCACCTGCACTCGATCCTGGAGATCGACCGCCAGCGCCGGCTGGCCCGGGTCCAGCCCGGGCTCATCCTCGACGTGTTGCGCGACCGCGGCGAAGCGGGCACGCCCCGGCTCACCTTCGGCCCCACCCCGTCGACCCATGACCACTGCACCATCGGCGGCATGATCGGCAACAACTCCTGCGGCAACTACTCGATCATGTCGGAGTTCTACGGCGCCGGGCCCCGGATGGCCCACAACGTGGCGTCGATGGAGGTCCTCACCTACGACGGCCTGCGCCTGCGGGTCGGGCCTACCGACGAGGCCGAGCTGGAGCGGATCATCGCCGCCGGCGGCCGGCGGGGCCAGATCTACCGCGACCTGCGCGACCTGCGGGACGCCAACGCCGAGTTGATCCGCGCCAGCATGCCGAGCTTCCCCCGCCGGGTGTCGGGCTACAACCTCGACGGCCTGCTGCCGGAGATGGGCTTCAACCTCGCCTACGCCCTGGTCGGCACCGAGGGCACCTGCGTGACCGTCCTCGAGGCCACTCTCCATATGGTCGACAGCCCCCCGGCCCGCTCCCTGGTGGTGGTGGGCTTCGAGGACGTGTACCTGGCCGCCGCCCAGGTGATGGCGGCCCGCGAGCACCAGCCGCTTGCTCTCGAGGGCTTCGACACCGTGCTCATCGGCGACAACATGAAGCTGCGCAAGCACACCGAGGAGCTCAGGATGCTCCCGCCCGGGGCCGGCTGGCTGATGGCCGAGTTCGGCGGCGAGGACAAGGCGGAGTCCGACGCCAAGGCCGAGGCGTTCATGGCCCACATGCGCAAGGCTCAGGGCTACCGCGGGGAGAAGCTCTACGACGACCCCGAGGCCGAGGCAAAGATCTGGGAGGTCCGGGAGTCGGGGCTGGGCGCCACCGCCTACGTCCCGGACAAGCCCGAGACCTACGAGGGATGGGAGGACTCGGCCGTCCCCCCCGAGGCGCTGGCCGACTACCTACGGGGGCTGCGGGAGCTGTTCAACAAGTACGACTACGGCTGCTCCCTCTACGGGCACTTCGGCCAGGGATGCGTGCACACCCGCATCGACTGGGACCCCCACACCGCCGAAGGGGTGCGCCGGTGGCGCAGCTTCCTCGACGAGGCGTCCGACCTGGTCCTGTCCTTCGGCGGATCGCTCTCGGGCGAGCACGGCGACGGCCAGTCCAGGGCCGAGCTGCTCGAGAAGATGTACGGCCCGCAGATGGTCGAGCTGTTCCGCCGGTTCAAGGCGGTCTGGGATCCGGACAACCGGATGAACCCCCACAAGGTGGTGGACCCCTACCCCATCACCTCCAACCTGCGCCTGGGGCCCCACTACGCCCCGGTGGAGGTCAAGACCCACTTCTCCTACCCCAAGGACGGTGGCAGCTTCGCCCACGCCGCCACCCGGTGCGTCGGGGTCGGCAAATGCCGTCACATCGGCGGCGGCACCATGTGCCCGAGCTTCATGGTCACCAGCGAGGAGCGCCACAGCACCCGAGGCCGGGCCCGCATCCTGCACGAGATGATGCGGCGCGACTCCGAAATCGAGCTCTGGCGCTCCGACGAGGTCCGCGACGCCCTCGAGCTGTGCCTGTCGTGCAAGGGCTGCAAGAGCGACTGCCCGGTGAACGTCGACATGGCCACCTACAAGGCCGAGTTCCTGTCCCACCACTACCGGGGCCGGCTGCGTCCCCGGGCCGCCTACTCCATGGGCCTCATCCACTGGTGGGCCCGGATGGCCTCGCGCGTGCCGCGGGCCGCCAACGCCGCCATGGCCACCCCGGGCCTGGCCGGGCTGATCAAGCGGCTGGGTGGGGTGGATCCCCGCCGGCCGGCGCCGAAGTTCGCCCCCACCACCTTCCGGCGGTGGTTCGCCGACGCCCACCCGGGCGCGCTCTGGTCGGCCGGCGATCCGTACCCCCGACCGGTGATTGCATCGGGGCCCGGGGTCAACGGCGAAGGCCGCCTCGACGGTCACGCCAACGCAGACGCCGTCGATCACACGAGCGGCCACGGCAACGGTTGGGGCCCGGGGGTCGGCGCCGACGGCTCGGGGCCGGGGCGGCGGCCGGTCATCCTGTGGCCCGACACGTTCAACAACTTCTTCCACCCCGCTGCCGCCCGGGCGACCCTCACGGTGCTTGAGGCGGCCGGCTTCGAGCCGATAGTGCCGGCGGCCGACCTGTGCTGCGGCCGGCCCCTCTACGACTACGGGATGCTCAACACCGCCCGCCGGCTGCTGCAGCGCACCGTGGGCGAGCTGCGGCCACTGATCCAGGCCGGGGTACCCCTGGTGGGGGTGGAGCCCAGCTGCCTGGCGGTGTTCCGCGACGAGCTGCCCGAGCTCCTGCCCGACGACCTCGACGCCCGCCGGCTCTCCGAGCAGTCCTTCACCCTGGCCGAGCTGCTTCAATCCAGGGCGCCGGAGTGGGAGCCGCCGCGACTTCACCGCAAGGCGGTGGTGCACGGCCACTGCCACCACAAGGCGGTCATGGGCCTCGACACCGACGAGCGGCTGCTGGCCCGCATGGGCCTCGACGTGGAGATGCCCGACTCAGGCTGCTGCGGCCTGGCCGGCAGCTTCGGCTTCGAGAAGGGCCAGAAGTACGACGTGTCGATCGCCGCCGGCGAGCGGGTGCTGCTGCCGGCGGTGCGGGAGGCCCCCGACACCACCCTCATCGTCACCGACGGCTTCAGCTGCCGCACCCAGATCGAGCAGAACACCGAGCGCCGGGCCCTGCACCTGGCCGAGGTGATCCAGCTCGCCCTGGCCCAGGGTCCGGCCGGGCCCGGCTTCGGCAAGCCGGAGGAGCGGCTTGCGCCCGCCGGCAGCGGGGCCGCCACCGCCCGGGTCGACATCCGGTAGCGCCCGTTTCCCCCGACGACGGGGCCGGGTATCCCCTGGCTGGGAAGGAGACGCCAATGTCCAAGCTTGCTTCCGAGCTGCTGGTCGAGCGGCTGATCGACTGGGGGGTCGACACCATCTTCGGGCTTCCGGGGGACGGCATCAACGGGATCATGGAGGGCCTGCGCCGCCACCAGGACAGCATCCGTTTCGTGCTGGTCCACCACGAGGAAGCGGCGGCCTTCATGGCCACGGCCTACGCCAAGGCCACCGGTCGCATCGGGGTGTGCCTGGCCACCTCGGGCCCCGGTGGCATCCACCTGATGAACGGCCTCTACGACGCCAAGCTCGACCACGTGCCGGTGCTGGCCATCACCGGCATGCAGTCCACCACGCAGCTGGGCACCCAGTACCAGCAGGAGGTCCACCTCGACAAGGTGTTCATGGACCTGTGCGTGTACAACCAGATGTTCCACGCCCCGGTGTCCATACCGGCGCTCACCGACATCGCCATCCGCACCGCCCTGTCCCAGCGGGGGGTGTCGCACCTCACCTTCCCGGTGGACATGCAGGAGGCCGACCCCGAGGACGCCGGCTACGAGGGCGGCCTCGACACCGCCCGGCCGCCCAAGATCGCCCCGGCCAAGTACACCCCGGCCCGCATCGTCCCCTCCGACCCGCCCCTCCGCCAGGCGGCCGAGGTCCTCAACGCCGGCCGCAAGGTCGTGATGCTGGTGGGGGTGGGCGCCCGCGACGCCAGGCAGGAGATCGTCAAGGCCGCCGAGCTGCTCGGCTCGCCGATCGTCAAGACCCTGCCGGGCAAGATGGTCGTGCCCGACGACAACGACTACGTGGTGGGCGGCCTGGGCCTGCTGGGCTCGGCGCCGTCGGAGGACGCCATGGAGGAGGCCGACACCATCTTCCTCGTCGGGACCAACTTCCCCTACACCCGCTGGCTGCCGACCGACCGCAAGGCGGTGCAGATCGAGCTCGATCCGGCCCGGCTGGGCAACCGGATCCCCCTCACCACCGGGCTGGTCGGTGAGGCGAAGGGCACCCTTGAGCTGCTGATCCCGATGCTGGAGCGCAAGGCCGACCGCTCCTTCATCGACGAGTACCGCCAGCGCAAGGGGCGCTGGGACGCCCAGATGGCGGCGCTGGAGAACCCCAACCGCGACCCCATCCAGCCCCAGTACCTCATGAGCCTGATCGACCGCTACGCCAGCGACGACGCCATCCTCTCCTGCGACTCCGGCACCATCGCCACCTGGGCGGCGCGGCACTGGCACATCCGGGCCAACCGCGAGTTCTACCTGTCGGGCAACCTCGCCACCATGGCCCCCGGCCTGCCCTACGCCATCAGCCACGGGCTCACCTTCCCCGGTCGCCAGAGCATCGCCTTCGTGGGCGACGGCGGATTCGCCATGCTGATGGCCGAGTTCCACACCGCCGTGTGGCACAGGGTTCCGGTGAAGATCTGCGTGTGCAACAACGGCCTGCTGGGCCAGATCCTGTGGGAGCAGATGGCCCTCGGCTACCCCGAGCACGGCGTGCGCTTCCCCACCCACATGGACTTCGCCCCCTGGGCCGAGTCCTGCGGCGGGCGCGGCATAAGGGTGGAGAAGCCGGGCGACCTCGAGCCGGCGGTGAAGGAGTGGCTCGCCTACGACGGGGCCGCCCTGCTCGACGTGGTGGTGAACGCCGACGAGGCGCCGCTGCCGCCCAAGATCCACTACGACGAGGCCAAGAAGTTCGCCGAGTCGTTCCTCAAGGGCACCCCCCGGCGCATCACCATCGGCTCGACCCTCGCCCGCGACAAGATCGACCAGCTCAAGGAGACGGTGCGGGCCCGTCGGCGCTGAGCCGGGCGCCCCACCAAAACAGCAGCCGACGGCGCCGGCGGTCATCGACGGTCATCGACGATGCCGGCTCCGGGCACGAGGTCCGGCGTCCCGCTTGGTCGGCGCAGCGGCGGCGGAACTACCGTCGGCCCGTGACCGAGCGCAAGCCCGCCGGGGTGAGCTGGGGGTCCTGGATCGACCGCCAGATCGAGAAGGCCAGGCAGCGGGGGGACTTCGACGACCTGCCCGGTTCCGGGCGGCCCATCGCCGATCTCGACCAGCCCCATGACGAGATGTGGTGGGTCAAGCGCAAGCTCAGGGACGAGGGCGTCTCGTTCCTCCCGCCCACCCTCGCCATCCGCAAGGACCTGCAGGACACCCTGGCCCGGCTGGGGTCGATCGCCACCGAGGCGGAGGCGCGCCGGGCCCTCGAGGAGCTCAACACCCGCATCCGCAAGGTGAACCGCACCGCGACCGACGGACCGCCGTCGTCGACCATGCCGGTCGACGTCGAGGCGGTGCTGGCCGACTGGAGGGCCGGGCCCGACAGGTAGCGCCCGGGGCCGGCCTAGGCCTTCACGCGTTCGGCTCCGCCCGCCACAGCCGGTCGGTTAGGCCCGACGCCCGGGCGATCCTGCGCTGCACGGCGGCGAGCACCGAGTCAGCGGTGCCCACCACGATGACCCGCCGCTGGGCCCGGGTCAGGGCGGTGTAGAGCAGCTCGCGGGTCAGGATCCTCGAGTCCGGCGCGGGCAGGAGCACCGCCACCGAGTCGAACTCGGAGCCCTGGGCCTTGTGCACGGTCATGGCGAAGACCGTCTCGAGGTCGGCGAGGCGGGACGGGCTCACCAGCGCCGGGGGCCCGGCGGCGGCGAAGGAGACGCCCACGCCGCCGTCCGGGCGGGCGACCACCACCCCGGTGTCGCCGTTGAACAGGCGCAGGCTGTAGTCGTTGGCGGTGACGATGACCGGCCGGCCCACGTACCAGGCGCCGTCGGCCCCGAAGGCCTCGTCGGACTGCGCCACCCACGACTCGACCCGCGGGTTCCACTGGCTGACCCCGGCCGGGCCCCGGCGGTGGGCACACAGGAGCCGGAAGCCCCCCAGGGCGGCGGCGGCAGCCGGGCCGTCGCCCGCCCGGGCCGCCGTCACGACGGAGGACGCCGCCGTGACCGCCGTCTCCCGCAGCGGCGCCAGCCCGGCGTCGGAGGCGGTGGCCGGGTCGGTATCAAGCCACTCGACCGCGGGGTCGCCGGCGGACAGGACCTCCAGCACCGCCGGCCCGTCGCCGGCCCGGACGGCGGCAGCCAGCCGGGCCAGCAACCCGCCGAAGCGGTAGTTGGACGACAACAGGTGGATGGCCGAAGCGATCGGGGCGTCCGGCGTGGCCGGCGGGGCATCGGCCGGGGGCTGCGTCCCGCCGGAGGGCAGGTCCGGGGCCGGCCCCACGATGTCTCCCAGCACGGCGCCGGCTTCCACCGAGGCCAGCTGCTCGGGATCGCCCACCAGGACCAGGCGGGCGTCGGAGCGGACCGCCTCGACCAGCCTGGCCATCAGTCCGAGGGACACCATCGAGGTCTCGTCCACCACCACCACGTCGTGGGGCAGGCGGTTGTGCCGGTGGTGGCGGAAGCGGCTGGCGTTGCCAGGGTGGGTGCCCAGCAGGCGGTGCAACGTCGAGGCCCGCGAGGCCGCCACGGCGGCGGCGATCGCCGGGGCGACGTCCATCCGCCCCGCCTCTTCCCGCACCGCCTCCTCCATGCGGTTGGCCGCCTTGCCCGTGGGCGCGGCCAGGGCCACCAGCGGCGGGCGCCATCCGGCGGCGGCCGCCTGCTCGTGGAGCAGGGCGATCACCCGCGCCACCGTGGTCGTCTTGCCTGTGCCCGGGCCGCCGGCGATGACGCTGAAGCGGTGGCCAATGGCGGCGGCGGCCGCCTCCCGCTGGTCCGAGCTCCCCTCGCCCGGAAAGAGCCGGCCCAGCCCGTCGGCCAGCACGTCCTGCTCGAACGGGGGCGCTCCGGCGGAGGCCCGCCGGCCCAGCTCGTCGGCGACCTCGCCCTCGTCGCGCCAGTAGCGGTCGAGATACAACGCCTGGCCGACCAGGCGCAGGGGCCGGTCGTCCGGACCGTCGGCGCCCACCGCCACCAGCGGGCTGGCGGCCAGGGCGGCGCACCACCCGGCGGTGGCCGGCCACGGTAGGGCGTCGACGTCGACGGCGTCCTCCACGTCCACCGCTGCGGTGTCGCGCACCAGGCCGAGCTCCACCCGGACGTGGCCGACCCGGGGCGCCCGCACGGCGAAGGCGACGCCGAGCAGCACCTCCTCGCTGTCCTCGCCGACCAGCCGGGCCAGCCGCAGGGCCACGTGCACGTCGGCGGGGGCCAGGATGCCGGCCCGGTTGAACGCTCCCAGGAGGCCGCTGCCGTCGAGATCCTGCACGTAGGCGGCGTCCCGGTCCCAACCGGCGCCGGCCGGGCTGGTGTCGGTCGCGGTCACGCCGCCACCGAGCCCCGGTGGAGCAGGTCCGACAGCTCCACCACCATCGCCGCCGGCGGCCGCCAGGCGAACACGCCGAAGGGCTGGCCGTCGGCCACCGGCGTGTCCGGTCCGGCCATGCCCCGCAGGAACAGGTAGAGCACCCCGCCCAGGTGCACCTCGGGGTCGTAGTCGCCCACCCGCCAGCGCAGGTAGCGGTGCAGTGCCACCGTGTACAGGAGGGCCTGCAGTGGATAGTGGGCCCGCTGCATCTCGACCGCCACCGCCTCGGGCCGGTAGTGCCAGGAGGTGAGGGGCTGGCCCCCGTCGACCAGCCGGTTGGTCTTGTAGTCCGCCACCAGCCAGCGGGGGGGACGGCCGGGGCCGGCCGGCAGCCGCAGCACCAGATCGAGGCTGCCGTTGAGGTAGCCGCGCAGGTGGCTGGCAAGCACCGGGTCCGCCAGCCGGGCCGCATACCCCTCCAGCGGCGAGCCGGCCGGGGTGTGGCGGGCGAACAGGGCGGCCAGGTCGCCCATCAGGATCTGCCCGGCCGGGTCGTCGCCCCCGGCCAGCGGGAGCTCGAAGGCGAGCTCGTCGAGCCGGTCCGCCCGGCCCAGGCCGGCCAGGCTGCGGTGGTCGGCGAGAGGGCCGAGGGGGGTGCGCAGGGCCGCGACCAGCCCGGCCTGCAGGCGGAGGCGCTCACCGATGTCGGCCGGCCCGTGGCGCAGCTCGGAGCCAACCGCCGCCTCGACCTCGGCGTCGAGATCGGTTGCGGCGAAGTCCACCCGCTCCAGCACCCGGTGCACGAAGGTCCCCACCTCCGGCCCGGCCGGGGTCTCGCCCAGTGGGAGCGGCCGCTGGCGCGCCTCGGCGTCGGAGCCCCGGCCCGTAGCGGGGGCGGGGGCGCCACTCGGGGCGCCCGGCCCGGACGGAGCGGCAGGAGCGGCCGCCGCCGGCGTCCCTGGGCCCGGGGATGGCGGCGCCGGCTCGTCGAGCAGGCCGGGGTCCTCGGGCTCGCTTCCCACCGCCTCGTCGTGGGCGGCGGTGGTGATGGCGGTGTAGGAGGTCCTCCGCCAGGCCAGGTCGAGGGGGCGGTCGAAGGCGGCGGTGGCGAGCGCCACTCCCCCCTGGCCCAGCCCGGCGGCGCCGCCATCCCCCTCGGGCGGTGAGAGATCCGCCTCGGCCTCGCCCCGTTCGACGCCGCCGCCTCCGCGCTGGTCGCGGCCTCCGCGCACCAGGGCGAGGCCGCCGGCCCGCTCCACGCTGATCCGGCCGGGCGCGTACTGGCCAAGCTCCTCGAACCGGGCGGCCACGGCGTTGTCCGGGGGCACGAAGCGCCCCCGGGGCGGGATGGTGCCGTCGGCGCCGGCGAACATCACCAGCCGGCCGAGG
Source organism: Acidimicrobiales bacterium (assembly GCA_035653595.1). Taxonomy (GTDB): domain Bacteria; phylum Actinomycetota; class Acidimicrobiia; order Acidimicrobiales; family JAJPHE01; genus DASRBO01. The sequence continues at coordinate 38,258 of DASRBO010000038.1, forward strand.
GGGGAGTCCTCGCAGTCCTTGACCCTCGCCCACCACAGCACCACCTGGTGCTTCGCCCTGGTGAGGGCCACGTACAGGTGGCGCAGGTCCTCGCCCCGCGACTCGTTGAGCTCGGCCTGGTGGTGGCCGGCGTAGCCGGGCCAGTCCTTTCCGCCCACGTCGAGCTTGCGCCTGTCGTCGTCGGCCGGGTCGTGGAAGACCACCGGGCCTCCGGCAGCCGGCGTCCAGGCGTCCCAGAGGAACGGGCAGAAGACCACCGGGAACTCGAGGCCCTTGGCCCGGTGCACGGTGAGCACCTGCACGGCGTCGGCGTCCGAGTCCAGCCGCCGGCTGCGCTCCTCGGCGTCGGAGCCGTCCTCGTCGCCCTCGCCGATGCGGCGGGCCAGCCACGCCCGCAGGGCGGGCGGGCCCAGCTGGGCCGCCGATCCCTCGGCGTGCAGGAGGTGGGCCACGTGGCCCAGGTCGGTCAGCTCCCGCTCGCCGTCGGGGCCGGACAGGAGGCGGGCGGGCAGCCCCTCGCCGGCATTGACGGCGTGGAACAGGGCCGCCACCCCCTGGCGGCGGAGCACGTCGGCCCACCGGTGCAGGCGGTCGTGCACGCTCTCCCACAACGCTTCGTCCGCCGAGGCGACCTCCTCGGCGCTCAGGCCAACGAAGGGCGTGAGGGCCACCGCCACCGCCCGCGGCCGCGAGGCAGGCTGCTCCAGCGCCTCGAGCAGCCGCAGCCAGTGGATGGCGCCGGGGGCGTCGAGGACCGAGTCGATCCCTGAGAGGACCGCCGGCACCCCCGCCGCCCGCAGCGCCCGCTGCACCACCGCCGCCTGGCTGTTCTTGCGCACCAGCACGGCCATGTCGCCGCAGGTCAGGGCGCGGCGGGACTCCTCCTCGCCGCCGGCGCTCCAGCGGACCAGCTCGGCCCCCGACGACAGGAGGCGCACCACCTCGCCGGCCAGGTCCTCGGCGACGAAGTCCACCGCCGCCGGCTTGACGATGGTGTTCTGCTTGGCCGTCATCCGCAGGCCCCGGTGGTCGGCGCTGTGCACGATGCGGGCCCGCAGCGGAGCCGCCACGGGTGCCCCCTCGAGGCCGGGCCGGCGGTGGACGTCGGCCGCCCGCACGGTGCGGTAGGGGATGTCGGGATGGCCGAGGTGGGCGTGTCCCATCAGGGCGTCAAAGGCCCGCAGCAGGTCCTCGTCGCTGCGCCAGTTGGAGACCAGGGTGAAGCGCCGGGCCGCCATCCGGGCCGCCTCGAGGTAGGCGTACACGTCGGCGCCCCGGAAGGCGTAGACGGCCTGCTTGGGGTCGCCGATAAGCACCAGGGTTGTCGCGCCGGTGCCGAAGGCCCGCTCCACCACCTTCCACTGCACCGGGTCGGTGTCCTGGAACTCGTCCACCAGCACCACCCGGTAGCGCTGGCGCAGCCGGGCGCAGGCCGCCTCCCCCCGCTCGGGATCCTCGAGGGTGTCGGCCAGGCGGACCAGCAGGTCGTCGTAGGTGAGGCGGTTGGCGGCCAGCAGTCGCCTCTCCACCTGCTGGCGCACGCCGTCGGCGAAGCGGCGCCTCAACCCGGCGGCGTCGTCGCCCGGCTCGGGCACCAGCTCGGTGGACGGGTTGGCCATGCTGGCCCGGGCGATGCGCAGGGCCTCGGCCCGCTTGAACGGCAGCTGGCGCCAGCGCAGCCACCCCCGAACGAAAAGGTCGTCGACGACCTCCTCCACCAGGTCGCTCGGATCCTCGAGCAGGGTGGCCCCCACCGCCACCGCCCCGCACACCCCGAGGCCGGCCAGCACCAGCTGGCAGAAGCCGTGGGTGGTGGTGATGGTGGCCGAGTCGAACGAGGCCAGGGCCTCGGCCAGCCGCCGGCGGCGGGCCCGGACCTCGTCGGCGTCGCCGGTGGCGAGCAGGGCCAGCACGTCGTCGCCGGCCGGCGGGGCCTCGCCCGCCTCGACCAAGCGACCGAGGGCCTCCTCGGCGCCGACCATGCGGGCCCGCACCCGGTCGCGCAGCTCGCCGGTCGCCATGCGGGTGAAGGTGACGGCCAGTATCTCCGACAGGGGCGTGCCGTCGGCCACCAGCCTGGTGGCCAGGGCGGCGATGGTGAAGGTCTTGCCCGTGCCTGCGCTGGCCTCCAGCACCGTGATGCCGGGGCCGGGCATGGGGCCGCAAACGTCGAACGGCGGCGGGGCGCCGGTCATCCGGCCCGCTCGTGGGCCAGCAGCGGATCCCACAGCCGGCGGGCGAGGCGGCCCAGACGGGTGCGCTCGTCCTCGGGCCAGCCCGGACCGGCCTCGTCGGGGAGGGGGGCCTCGGCGGTGAGAGACGACAGCGGGCGGGCGGGGCCCAGCACCAGCTCGTGCTCGGGATCGGAGTCCTCGCCCTTGAACCCGTCGTAGTTGGAGCGCCAGCACCGGCCGGCCTCCTCCATCGGCTCCTTGGCGCCGGCGGCGGCCTCGGCCCAGGCGGCCGAGGTGTCGCAGTACAGCGGCAGCGGCTCGCGCATCCCCCGGTCGTAGAGGTCGACCACGACGGCGAGGGCGGCCAGGGCGGAGCCGGCCCGCCGCCCGTCGTCGCCGCCGAAAGAGCCCAGCTCGGCCGAGCCCACCGCGTAGGTGCCGTCGCGGCGGCGGTGGCCCCGGCCCAGGGTGTGGGCCCCGGCCGCCAGCTCGGGCCGGCCGGCGGAGAGGGCCAGGAACCGCACCCAGGCGGCCAGCCGGTGCTTGGCCGCCAGGCGGGAGTAGACGCAGCGCAGGACGACCCCGTCGCGCACCCCCGGCACCGTGCCCACCAGCGAGCGCCCGTCGGGCAGGGTGACGTTGACCTCCAGCGACCGGGGCTCGGCCTTGGCACACGGCAGGGCCTCGAAGGCGGCCACCAGCGACTCGACGCAGGGCACGATCTCCTCCAGCACCTGGTCGGCCAGGGCGCCGGGGGGCAGCAGGCCCCGGCCCCGCTCGGCGGCCAGCGCCCGGTCGAGGGCGGCGCCGGAGAGCCGGGCCTCGAGGATGCGGTCGCCGATGCCCCACTTCTCCAGCGGATCGGGCTCCACGGGAAGCTCGTCGTGCAGCCGGTCGACCGAGCCGTTGAGGTAGAGGCCGAGCCGCTCGCGCAGGAACGACTTGACGGGGTGCTCCACGAAGCGCACCAGCGACTCGAGCTCGATGACCGGCTGCACCCGGTCGGGCAGCCGGCCGGCCAGGAAGGGCCGGGCCGGCGCCGGCGGCCGGCTGAGGGCCAGCGCCCCGTCGAGGTTCACCGGGTCGAAGCTCCAGGGGCCGCCCCGGCCCGGCCCCTCGGGGGCGCCGAAGTTGCGGGGGTCGAAGGACTGGAGGGGGTGGCGCACCATCACGTCCTGGCGGGCCCGGCGGCCCGGCTCGGGCGACCGCACGGTGGCGTCGATGACGTCGAGGAGCTCGGCCACCGGCACCGCCGGCGGGCGCTCTTGGTTGGTGCGCTCGTCCCGTCCCGAGTAGGTGATCACCAGGTGCTCGGTGGCGGCCAGCACGGCGTCGAGCAGCAGCTGGCGGTCCTCGCTGCGCCCGTCGCGGTCGCCGACCCGGGGCTCGGCCGCCAGCAGGTCGTCCCCGTCCAGCTCCGGGTGGCGGGGGAACACCCCGTCGTCGAGGCCGAGGAGGCAGACCACCCGGTGTGGCACCGAGCGCATCGGCACCAGGGTGCAGATGGTCAGGTCGCCGGTGCGGAAGTTGGCCCGGGTGGGACGCCCCCGCAGGCGCTCGCCCAGCAGCTCGCGGGCCTCGGCCAGCGAGAGGGCCGACCCGCCGGGCCCCGCCGCCCGGCCGCTGGCGCCGGCAGTGGCCTCCCGCACCGCCTCGGCCAGCACGCGGTGCAGCTGCTCGTGCTGCCAGGCGTCAGCCGGGGCGGCGGCGGCCACGCTTTCGGTTGCCTCGGCCAGGGCCTCGGCCCAGGAGGACACCGTCTGGGCGCTCGACAGCCGGTCCAGGGCCCGCCCCAGCCTCGAGACCAGCTCGGCCAGGCGCCCGGCCAGATCGACCTCGGTGCCGGAAACGTCGTCGTAGGGCAGCACGTCCGCGACCAGCCGTTGGCCCTCCTCGGTCATGGCCACGCCGAGCAGGAGCCGGTCCAGCCCGGCGGCCCAGGTGTTGGCGTCCACCCGCTCCAGCTGCCAGGCCGCCCGGTGCTCGGCGTCCAGCCCCCAGCGGACGCCCGTCCCCCCGACCCAGCGCTCGGCCCGGGCCAGGTCCTCCTCGTCCAGCTGGAAGCGGCGGCCGACCGGCTGGCGCGAGGCCAGGTCGAGCACCTCGGACGCCGTCACCCGGCTGTCGGCCAGCTCGAGCAGGTGGGCCGCCACCGCCAGCAGGGGGTTGGTCTGGCGCAGCGAGCGGTCGGCCAGGCGCACCCGCAGCGCCGGCGGCCCCGACGGGGCCTCGTCCGGCCCGTCGCCGCGGGCGCCGGCCCCGAAGGCGGCGTGGACCAGGGGGGCGAAGGCCTCGATGTCGGGGCACATCACGACCACGTCGCGGGGCTCGAGGCCCGGATCCGCCGCCAGCAGGTGGAGCACGGCGTCGCGCACCACCTCCACCTGGCGGGCCCGGCCGTGGCAGGCGTGCACCCGCAGGCTGTCGTCGTCGGGGGACAGGACGGGGCGGGGGTCTGCCCCATCCGCCGGCGGATGCCAGCCGGGGGGGCGGCGGTCGGCCCGGATGTCGGCCTGCAGCCGGCCGAGCAGGGTGTCGGGCCGGTCGGCCACCGGGCGGTGCTCGCCGTCGGCCACCCCGTGGGCCCGCAGCACCAGCTGCATCTCGCGGGCGTCGCGCCCCCAGGAGCGCAGCAGCGGATGCGAGGCCAGGTCGGTGGTCGGGTCGCCGGCCCGGGCCATGACCACCCGGTCCGGGTCCCGCCCGGCCACCGCGTCCCACAGGGCGGCCGAGGGGTGGAGGAGGAAGAGGTGGACGTCGCGCCGGACGGCGACCGCCTCGAGCACCCGCAGGTGGCTGGCCGGCAGCCGGGTCAGGCCGAACAGGGACAGGCGCTCGGGGAGCTCGACCAGGCCGGGCTCGTCGGCCAGCCTGGCCCAGGCCGTCTCGAAGCGCTCGGCCGGGCTGGGGACCCCGATGCGGTCGCGCAGCATGACCCACAGCTGGGCCTGCCACGCCCGCTGCGGATCGGACCTTCCGGCCCAGTCGCCGCCGTCCAGCCAGGCCCGCACCAGGTCGGGCCGGTGCACGGCGTAGCGGTCGTAGAGGTCGGCCAGATGGCGCACCACCCCGAAGCGGCGCACCTCGCCCGCCGGGGAGGAGTGGCGCAGGTGGGCCTCGAGGGGGGCGAGGAAGGCGTCGCCCAGGTGGCGGTCGACCAGCTCGAGCAGGGGCCAGACCGACCGCTCCGGCGGCCACGGGTCGCTCTCCTCGTCGAACCCGCAGGCCGAGGCGGTGGCCGAGCCCACCAGCACGCCCGGGAAGGGGAAGCGCAGGTTGGCGCACACCCCGTCGCCGTCGGCCGCCCCCAGCCGGTGGGAGAGCCGCTGGGTGACCCAGCGCTCGACGCCCCGGGTCGGGACCGCCACCACCTCGGCCTCCATGGGATCCGCGAGCGGATCGATGAGCAGGTCGCCCAGGGCCTCGACCAGGTGGTCGGCCCGTTCCGAGCGGTGTACGTAGAGCATTGGCCAGTCCGCCTCTGGCTCCGAGGGTATGGGTAGGCACTGACAACGGCCGGGACAGTGGGCCCGACCTGGGCCGCCGCCCGCCCCCGGCGCTGAGGGTTAGGAGACCACGGCCATGACCGGCTCGGCCCGGCCCTGCCGCTTGGAGTCGTACATGGCCCCGTCGGCCTCCTCGATCACCCGGGCGGCCTCCATCCCCGCCGCCACCGTGAAGGCCACGCCGAAGCTGGCCTGCACGTCCACGCTGCGGTCGCGGATGCGCACCGGGCCGAGCACCCGGGCCGCCAGCGACCGGGCGATGTCGAGGGCCTGCTCGGAGCCGCTCACCCCCGGGCAGACCACCACGAACTCGTCCCCCCCGAAGCGACCGACCAGGTCGCCGGCGCGCACCGAGGAGCGGATGCGCTCGGCCATCCGCACCAGCACCTCGTCGCCCACGGCGTGGCCGTGGCTGTCGTTGACCGGCTTGAACCGGTCCATGTCCATGAAGATCACCGCCGTGCCGTAGGCCTGCCCGTCCTCCTGGTTGTCGAGGATCTCCTGCAGCCGGGCCAGGGTGGTCGCCCGGTTGAGGCAGCGGGTGAGGCCGTCGCGGGCGATCTGGGCCTCCAGCTCGCGCCTCGTTCGCACCACGGCGGTGGTGTCCTCGAGGCAGCCGGTCACCCCGGTGACCGCGCCGGTCGAGCCCCGCAGGGGACGGAGGCTGACGGCGCAGAAGCGGGTGTGCCCGTCGGGTGGCAGCAGCGAGAGCTCGAGGTCGGCCTCGGCCCCCTTGGACACCGCCAGCAGGGCCCCCTCCAGGCGGGGCCGGTCGGCCTTGGCCACCACCGCCACGAGCTGGTCGAGGTGGGCGTCGAGGGGGACGCCGGTGATTTCGGCCATGCGGCGGTTGGAGAACAGCAGGTTGCCGGTGGTGTCGGCGTGGAAGAGGCCCACCGGAACGGTTTCGGTCACCTGGGCCAGCAGCTGCTCGCGGGCCCGCACCGCCTCGTGCGCGGCCATCTCGTCGGAGATGTCGACCATGTCGGCGACCACGTAGCCGGCGTCGGGGCTGGACAGCAGGTTCACGTTGGTCACCTCCATCCACACCCAGGACCCCTCGCGGTGGCGGTGACGCAGGCGCAGTGACGGCGCCGGCCCCGGCCGCTCCAGCATCTCGATCCAGTTGGCCAGCGCGTTGTCGACGTCGTCGGGGTGGATGAACTCGATGGCCCGGTGGCCGACCAGCTCGTCCTCGGTCCAGCCGAGGATCTCGGTCAGGGCCGGATCCACGGCGACGAACATGGCGGTGGCGTCCTTGCGGGCCCGGGCGAAGCGGGCCGGCAGGACGGGCAGCCGGACGGATGCGACGGCCTCGCGATCGGCCTCCTCCGGCGGGCCCGGGTGGAAGACCAGCACCATGGCCCCGTGGGTCGCCCGCAGGTCGAGCATGTACAACGAGCCCGGCACCTCCGGTTCGCCCTGCAGGGTGACCGGAGCGACACCGGCCCCCCGGGCCCTGGCCTCGGCCCACAGCCTCACCACCGCCGCTCGGTCCACCGGCGCCACCAGCTGGCGCACCTGCTGGCCGATCACCACCGGGCGGCCGTCGACCGGAACGCTCGCCGGCAGGTCGACCAGCTCGGGCACCCTGTCGCCGGCCAGGGCGGCCAGACGGGCGTCGGGATGGCGCTCCAGCAGGCCGAGCAGCACCTCCTCGAGGGGGCCATCACCCCGGCCTGGCGCCGGCGCCTCGTTCAGCTCGGAACTGCTCGACCATGAGGCGGGGGCCACAACACAAGAGTTTCCTGGGGTCGGTGGAGGGCGACAAGGACCCGTTCGGACCATGTAGGCCTGGCCTCTACGGACTACGCAGGCCTGGTCCGGGTCCTGGGACGAGGTCGTGGCCCGCCCCCCCGCCGGCCCCGGCCCGGCGGCCGGTAACTGGGCAGCCGGGCCGACCATCGGGCCCGGTGTCCAGGCGGGTCGCGCCGGTAGAGTCCGGCCCCTGGCGGCGGCGGCTTCGTCCCGCCACCACCGACGGGCGAGGACGGAGGGGATCGATGCACGCCGATGGTGGCCCCCTCGACGGTGTCCGGGTGCTCGACCTGGCCGGGGTCGAGGCCGAGCTCACCGGACGCACCCTGGCCGAGCTGGGCGCCGACGTGCTCAAGGTCGAGCCACCCGAAGGGGCCGTGGCCCGGCGGCGGCCGCCCTTCGACGAGCGCAGCCGCGAGTCGCTGTACTGGGCCGCCGTCGGCGCAGGCAAGGCCAGCCTCGTCCTCGACCTGGCCTCCGATGAGGGCCGGGCCCGGCTGGCCGAGCTGGTCGTCGCCGCCGACGTGATGGTCGAGTCGTTCCGGCCGGGGACGACGGAGGCCTGGGACCTGGGCCCACAGCGTCTGGCCGCCCTAAACCCCGCCCTGGTGCACGTGTCGGTGACGGCCTACGGGTCCACCGGGCCCAAGGCCGGCTGGCCGGCGACCGAGCTCACCGCCGAGGCCGCCTCCGGGCGCATGGTCTCCCAGGTCGACGGCGACCGCCCGCCCATCCCCATCGGCCATCCCCAGGCCTACTACCACGCCGGCGTGCAGGCGGCCGCCGACGCAGTGGTGGCCCTGGTCGAGCGGCAGCGCTCGGGGGCCGGCCAGCACCTCGACGTGTCGGTGCAGGCGGTGATGGTTCACACCCTCTTCGGCAGCGTTTCCGGCGCCCTGCTCGATCCCGAGGTCGACGCCGACGCCGAAGCGGCCGGCCTCGAACGCCGGGCCCGGCGCCTCGAGCTGCTGCCCGACATGTGGGAGTGCGCCGACGGCTTCGTGGCCGCACCCCTCGGGGCCGGCGCCCTGCCCCTGGCCGAGCACATCATGGGCGAGCTGGCCGCCGAAGGGCCCCTCGATCCGGCCGTCGCCGCCATCGACTGGCCGCGCCTGGCCGCCGACGTGCTCCGGGGCCGCTGCGACGACGACGTGGTGAGGGCCGCCCTCGAGCTGCTGGCCGGCTGGTTCCGGCGCCATACCAAGGCCGAGCTCTACCGGCTGGCGCACGAGGGCGACTTCCGCATGGGCCCGCTGCTGACCACCGCCGACCTGGTGGCCGACCCGCACCTGGCCGCCCGCGGGTTCTGGTCCGACATCGGCGGGCGCACCCATCCCGGCCCGGCGGTGAGGCCGCTCCTGTTCGACCGGCCCCCGGCGCCGGCGCCGGCCCTGGGGGAGGACCGCGGCCGCCCGCTGGCCTGGGCCGAGGCCACCGAGGGCCGGCCGGCCTCCGCCCCGCCGGCAGGTCCCCGGACGGGGTCCGACGGTCGCCGGCCGGGCGCCTTGTCCGGGCTCAAGGTGGCCGACTTCAGCTGGGTGGCGGTGGGTCCGACCATCGGGCGGGCCCTGGCCGACCACGGCGCCACCGTGGTGAGAGTGGAGTCGTCCAAGCGCACCGACGTGGCCCGCGTCCTTCCTCCGTTCAAGGGCGACGCCAAGGGCATCGACGACAGCCACTGGTACGCCCACTTCAACGCAGGCAAGCTCGGCCTGTCGCTCAACCTGGGCACGGCCGAGGGGAGGCAGGTCGCCAGCGGCTGGTCGACTGGGCCGACGTGGTGCTGGAGAGCTTCTCCCCCGGCACCATGGCCAAGCTCGGCCTCGACTACGCCACCGTAAGCGCCGGCCGCCCCGAGCTGATCATGCTCAGCGCCTCCCTTCTGGGCCAGAGCGGTCCCATGGCCGACTTCGCCGGCTTCGGCCAGCAGGGCGTCGGCCTGGCCGGCATCTCCACCGTCACCGGTTGGCCCGGCCGCCGGCCGATCAACCTGGGCGCCTACACCGACGTGGTGGCGCCCAAGTACGGCATCGCCGCCCTGGCGGCGGCCGTCCACCGGCGCCGGCAGACGGGCCGGGGCGTGCACCTCGACCTGGCCCAGGTGGAGGCGTCCATCCGCTTCATCGAGCCCCTGGTCCTCGACCAGACCGTCAACGGCCGCACGGCGACGCCGGTCGGCCTCGACAGCCCGGTGGCCGCACCCCACGGCGCCTACCCGGTGGCCGGCCACCGCCGTTGGATAGCCGTCGCCGTGGAGACCCCCGAGCAGTGGCGGGCCTTGTGCGGCATGGCGCCGCTGTCCGACTTCTCGGGGCCCGAGTTCGACGAGCTGGAGCGCCGGCGGGCCTCCGCCGACGGCATCGACGCCGCCCTGTCGGAGTGGACGAAGAAGCACGACGGCGCCGCCCTCGAGGCCCGGCTGTGCGGGGCCGGGATACCGGCCGCCGTGGTGGCCCGCACCAGCGAGGCGGCGGCCGACGACCAGCTGTGGCAGCGGGGGTTCTTCGTGGCCCACGATCATCCGGCCATGGGTCCCTGCCACTACGAGGCCCAGCCGACCGCCTTCGCCGGCTCGGCGTCGGGGCCCCACGCCCCGGCGCCGTGCCTCGGCCAGCACACCGACCATGTCCTGGTGGACCTGCTCGGCTACCCCGCCGCCGAGGTGGCCGCCCTAAGGGCCGCCGGCGCCCTCGACTGAGGCGGCGGCGATGCGGCGCTCGGCCATGGCCAGGTAGTCGGGGTTCAGCTCCACCCCGACGAAGGCCCGGCCCAGGCGGGCGGCCACCTCACCGGTGGTGCCCGAGCCGGCGAAGGGGTCGAGCACCAGGTCCCCGCCCGACGTGCCGAGCCGGATGCAGTTCTCCACCAGCCCGGGCGGGAAGGCGGCGAAATGGGCGTCGGAGCGGGCCCGGGTGTTGATGTCCCATACCGTGCGCAGCCGGCGGCCGTTGGGACCGGGCACGGCGTCGAGGTTGTAGCGATAGCGCTCGGACTTGGTGAGGAGGAACACGAACTCGTGGCTGCGGGTGGGCCGGTCCCGCACCGACTCGGGCTGGCAGTTGGGCTTGTACCAGACGATGTCGGCCCGCAGGTACCAGCCGGCGGCCTGCAGGGCGAGGGCCAGCCGCCAGGGGATGCCGACCAGATCCTTGGGCTTGAGGCCGTCCGGGGTGGGCGGGCGCACCTCCATGCCCCGGGCCGGGTTCTTGCGGTCGGGGGCGCGCCAGGTGCGCCCGCCCGAGGTGTACGAGTCGCCGATGTTCAGCCACAGCGTCCCGTCGTCGCGCAGCACCCGCCACACCTGGTCGAACACCTTCACCAGCGACTTGAGGAACTCGTCCACCGATCCCTCGAGACCGATCTGGCCGGCGATGCCGTAGTCCCGCAGCGACCAGTAGGGCGGAGAAGTGACGACTGTCTGGACCCGGCCGGCGGGGAACTCGGACAGGGCGGTGGCGGCGTCGCCCCTGACCAGCACGGCCGGGGCGCGCTCGAGCAGGCCGGCGTAGTCGGGTGCCCGGTCGGCATCCACCACCACCGGGTGAGCAGGGGCCCGGCCCATCAACGCAACGTACCGTCGCCGCCTCCCCGATCACCGGATCCCCTTCCCCCGCGCCGGCCCCGGCGCCAACCGGCCCGCCGGCTCCGGCGGCGCGGCCGCCCAGCTCGCCGAGCCGGTTTGGCGGCGACCGGAGCTCCGCCCCTCCCGCCCACTACGGTCGGGCGCCCGTGGATCGGAGGACCGACATGGCCGACCAGCTACCACGGCGGGCGCTGCAGCTGCGCTCGCTCGTCACCGCCTCGCGCACCGTCGAGGTGTCGGTCGAGGAGGTCGACGTGGCCGCCCCCGAGGCCAACCAGGTGGTGCTCCGGGTGGAGGCGGCGCCGATCAACCCGTCCGATCTGGGCCTGCTGCTGGCCGGCGCCGACCTGGGCGGGGCCAAGCTCACCGGAAGCGGCGACCGGCCGGTGCTCAGCGCCCCGCTGCCCGAGGCGGCGGCCCGGGCCTCGGCAGCGCGCGTCGGAGAGTCGCTGCCGGTGGGCAACGAGGGGGCAGGAACGGTGGTGGCAGCCGGACCCGGTGCCGGCGCCCAGGCGCTGATGGGCAAGGTGGTCGCCGTCGCCGGTGGAGCCATGTACTCGCAGTACCGCACCGTCGACGCCGCCGCCTGCCTCGAGCTGCCCGAGGGGACCAGGGCCGCCGAAGGAGCGGCCGCCTTCGTCAACCCGATGACGGTCCTGGGCATGGTGGAGACCATGCGCATGGAGGGCCACCGGGCCCTGGTGCACACCGCTGCCGCATCCAACCTGGGCCAGATGCTGAACCGCCTCTCCCTCGAGGAGGACGTCCCCCTGGTCAGCATCGTGAGATCCGACGCCCAGGCGAAGCTCCTAACCGACGCCGGTGCCAGCGAGGTGGTCGACTCCAGCCGGGCCGAGTTCATGGACGAGCTGATCGGGGCGGTCAGAAGGACGGGGGCGACCCTGGCCTTCGACGCCATCGGCGGGGGAACCATGGCCAGCCGCGTCCTGACCGCCATGGAGGCGGCGGCCAGTGCCGGGGCCGCCTTCAGCCGCTACGGGTCCTCGGTGCACAAGCAGGTCTACATATACGGCGGGCTGGACCGGACCCCGACCGAGCTCTCCCGCACCTACGGCATGGCCTGGGGCGTCGGCGGCTGGCTGCTGACCCCGTTCCTCCTCAAGGTCGGTCCGGAGAAGGTCGACGCCATGCGCCGGCGGGTGGCGGACGGCATCACCACAACCTTCGCCAGCCGCTTCGACCGGACGGTGTCCCTCGCCGGGGCGCTCGACCTCGACGCCGTGGCCACCTACAGCCGCCAGGCCACCGGCCAGAAGTACCTGATCGCTCCCAACACCTGATCATCCGGGCGGGCCCGGCTACGAAAAGGGGCGCCCGACCCGGCACCAGACCCTCGCCGTCCGGGCCGGAGCTCACCGGGACCGAAGGGGACCGGGTCGGCCGAACAGCCAGCCCTGTCCGACGCAAACGCCGGCGAGGGTGAGGGCGGCCGCCTCGGCCTCCTCCTCGACCCCCTCGCCGACCAGCATCACCCCGGAGGTGCGGGCGTAGCGGGAAAGAGTGGCGGCCATGGCCTGGGCCAGCGGACGCCCGTCCAGCCCGGACACCAACGCCCGGTCGAGCTTCACGACGTCGGGGCGGAGACGGGTGAGGTGGCTCAGACGGGCGAAGCCCGAACCGAGGTCGTCCACCGCCACTCGCAGGCCGGCGCCGCGCCAGGGCCGGAGCGCATCAACCAGGGCGTCGTAACAGGGCACCGGTGTCGTCTCCACCACCTCGACCACCAGGCGGCGCACGGGCCGACCGGCCAACAGGGCGCCGAAGCCGTCCGACAGGACGGTGGCGGGCGAGACGTTGACGCTGAGGAAGCAGCCCTCGGGCACATCGTCGAGACCGGCCAGCGCGGCCTGCAGGGCCTGGCTCTCCAATTCCACCAGCTGCCCACACCGCTCAGCCTCGGCAAAGGCCGCATCCGGTGCCGAATCGGAGAAGCGGGCCAGGGCCTCGTAGCCCAGGACGGTCCTGGTGCGGAGGTCGACGATCGGTTGGTACACCGAAAGGAGCCGGCCGAACCTGGTGGTGCGGATCTCAGGGGCGGTTGTGGTGGTCATGGCGCCATGGTGCGACGCCGTGCTCAACAGTCCCCTTCACACCGGCTCAACACGCGGGATGCGACAGGCGCCCGCTCGACGGACGAAGCCGACCGCCAACCCGAGGGACCAGGTCGACGGCCCGGGGTGGACGGCCAGCGGGGCGACCCCCCTGATGCACGTCCTATGCGATCGGCCCGGGGGTCGTTATCCTCCAACTACCGGACAAGCCCGCTCGCAATGGACATCCGAATACAGCTCCTCGGCCGCCTTGCGGTCGAGGCGAACGGAAGCCGAGTCCAGTTGGGGCGCCTGAGGCAGCGCGCCCTCGTCGCCGTGCTGGCCCTGGAGGCCGGTCGCGCCGTCGACATCGATCGGCTGGTCGCATGCCTCTGGGCCGACAACCAGCCGGCATCGCCCCGGGCCTCCCTGCAGACGGCGGCGTCCTCGGTGAGGGCCGCACTGGCCCCCCTGACCGGCGGCGCCCGGGAGTCGGTCCTCGTGAGCACCGGCCACGGCTACCTGCTTGCGGTCCCTCGCGGCTGCGTCGATGCGCTGCACGCGGTCGAGACCCTGGACGAGGCCCGGCACCTCCTCGACGCCGGGCGGGCCGGGGACTCGCTGGTCAAGGCGCGCTCGGCGCTGGCGCTGTGGTCGGGCGAGGCACTGTCCGAGTTCGGCGATCTTCCCTTCGCCGTCACCGAGTCGGCCCGCTTCGCCGAGCTGAGGGTCGGAGCGGCCGAGCTGTGCGCCCAGGCCCTGCTGGCCCTCGGCCGTCCCGCCGAGGCGGCCATCGACATCGCGAGCCTCGCCGGCCTGCATCCGCTACGGGAGTCGGTGGTGGAGCTGGAGATGCTGGCCCTCTACCGCAGCGGTCGCCAGGCCGACGCCCTGCGCGCCTACCAGTCGCTCCGCCTCCGGCTGGCCGACCAGGCCGGGCTTCTCCCCTCCCGTCGCCTGCAGGCACTGGAGGCGGCGATCCTGGCCCAGGACCCCTCCCTCGAAGCCGACCACCCCGGACCGGCGAGCGCCGGTCCCGCTCCGTCCCAGCCGCCGAGCGCCGCGGGCGTACCCGCGCCGGCGGACCGACCTTTCCCTGCCGCGGCCGGGCCGCCCCCACCGGCGCTGCAGACCAGGAGGCGGGTGGCCTTGGCCGGCCGGCGCTCGGAGCTGGCCACCCTCGAGGCGGCGTGGCAGAGAGCCAGCACCGGCCGGCGCCAGGTCGCGGGCATCAGCGGTGAGCCGGGCATCGGGAAGACCAGGCTGGCCGGTGAGCTGGCCCAGGCGGTCGTGGCCAACGGCGGCAGCGTCATGGCCGGGCGCTGCCGGCGCCAGGCCGTGCTCCCCTACGAGCCGGTCGCCGAGGCGCTGTTGGGGTTCGCCGCCAGCCAGGGCGCCGACCGGCTGGCGAGCCACGCCGGAGGCCGCCGGTCCGAGCTCGCCCGCGTCCTGCCATCGCTCTTCCCCGACGACGGCGGATGGCCCGAGCCGGCGGCCGGGCAGGGAGAGGACCGGTTCCGGCTCTTCGAGGCGGTGTCGGCGACGCTGGCCTCGATCGCCTCCGGGGCAACGCTCGTGCTGGTGGTCGACGACGCCCACTGGGCGGACCGGTCGACCGTCCTCCTGCTCCACCACCTGGCCTGCCACCCCGAGCCGTCTGCGCTCCTGTTGCTGCTCACCTACCGCGACGCCCCGACCGAGCTCTCCGCCGAGCTGGCCGACATGATGGCGGACCTCGACCGGCAGGGACGGCTGGAGAAGGTGACCCTGGCCGGCCTCGGCATGCGGGACATCGGCGACCTCGTCAGGTCCCAGGCGGGCCAGGAGCCGCCCAAGGAGTTCCTGCAGGCGATCGAGGCCGAGACCCGCGGCAATCCCTTCTTCGTCGAGGAGATCATCGGTCAGCTCCTCGACGGGGGGGACGACGCCCCGCCACTCGGGGACACAGCCGTGCTGGAGCGCATGGGCGCGCCGTCCGGGGTCGACAGCCTCATCCGCTCCCGCATCGCCGGCCTGAGCCCGGCGGCGGCCCGGGTGGTCGACCTGCTCAGCCTGGCCGTGGCGAGGATCGACGCCGACGCCATGTCGGCCGTCCTGGGGATCGACCGCGAGAACGTGGTCGCCGGTCTGGCCGAGGCGGGCGGTGCCAACCTCGTCGTGGCCGACGACGGGGGCAACGGGCTGGTGCTCTCACACCCGCTGGTGCGGGACACGATCGCCGCCGCCGTACCCACCCTCGAGCGGGTGCGCCTGCACGAGCGGCTGGCCCGCCACCTCGAGGAGGGGGAGGCGCCGGCGGGGGCGCTGGCCCACCACTGGTACGAGGCCCGTTCGGTGGCGGGTCCGGCCCGGGCGGCCCGGTACTGCGAGCGGGCCGGCGATGAGGCCCTGCACCAGCTCGCCTACGAGGACGCCGCCCTCCACTACCGCCGGGCCTGCGAGCTGATCGACGCTGGAGCCCCCGACCCGTCGGCCCGCGCCAGGGTCCTCGTGCACCTCGCCGACGCCCTCGCCCGGGCCGGGGAGACCGCAGGCGCCCGCCAGGTCGTGCCGGCGGCCATCGAAGCGGCGCGCGCTGTCGGGAATCCGGTCTGGGAGGCGGAAGCCGCCCTCACCCTTGCCGGGCCGGCGACGCTGAGCCTTCCCGACCCCGAGGTGGTCATGGCGCTGGAGGCGGCCCTGGCCGCCCTCGGTGACCGCCGCCCGGGTGTGGCCGCCAGGGTGCTGGCCCGACTGGCCATGGAGCGCTGCTTCGGCGACTTCGCCTCCTCCGAGGCCCTGTCGGCCCGGGCGGTGGCGGCGGCCAGGCAGGCCGGCGATCCCCGCACCCTCATAACCGTCCTCGGCAACCGGCACTTCGTCCTCGGTCCCGACCGCCTGGTCGAACAGGAGGCCCTGGCCTCGGAGATGCTGGCGCTAGCGGTGGAGACGGGCGACCGCGAGTCTGAGGTGACGGCGCGGCACTACCACCTCCTCGACCGGCTGGCCCTGACCGACATCGGCGGCGTCGACCAGGAGCAGAGGCTGCTCGAGGCGCTGGTAGCGGAGCTCCGCCAACCCCGCTACCTCTGGCAGGTGGCGGTGTACCGGGCTATGCGGGCCCTGCTGGCTGGCCGGCTGGAGGAGGCCGAGCACCTGGCCGCCGAGGCCCTCGAGACCGGCCAGCGCTCGCAGGCCGACAACGCCCTCAACGCCTACGCCGCCCAACTCTTCGTCCTGCGCCTGCACCAGGGACGCCTGGCCGAGCTGGAGCCGGCCCTGTGGGACTACGCCGCCGCCTCCCCGTTCGTGCCCGCCTGGCGGGCGGCCCTGGCCCTGGCGCTGGCCCACTCGGGGCGCCACGAAGCCAGCGCCGCCATGGTGGCCGAGCTGGGGCGCGACGGCTTCAAGTCGGTGCCTCGGGACACCAACTGGCTGGTGACGCTGACTCTCCTGGGGGAGGCGGTGTCACGTTCGGGCGATGCCAGGAAGGCGGCCGACCTGCTCTCCATACTCGCCCCGGCCGCCGGCCGCAACGTGGTCGTGGGAGCCGGGTTCGCCTGCCTGGGAGCGGTGGACCGGGTCGTGGGCGAGCTGGCCGTCACCACGGGCGACTGGGAACGGGCCCAACAGGCGTTCCGCTCCGCCCGGGTCATCCATCGGCGGATGGGGGCGGCGGCGTGGCTGCAGTGGACCGAGACGGGCCTCGCCACGCTGGAGCGCCACCAGCCGGCGCACACCACTCCGCCGGCACACACCGGTCCGACCATCGACCTCGCCGAGGTCGAGGCCGGTAGCGAGACCCCAGCACCAGGAGGACCCCGCCGATGAGCAGGCATCCCAACTTCGCCCCCGTCCGGCACCTGGGAGTGGACAGGTACCCGCCGGGCGCCGAGGCGACCGAGTGGCGGCCGGGGGACTTCCTCCTGACCCATCGTCAGGCGCTCCTGTCACGCTTCATCCGGGTCTGCCAGCGGCGGATGCTCAGCGGCGAGGACAAGGAGTTCGCCTTCTGGAGCCACGCCGCTCTGGTGGTGTCGACCGAGGGCGAGCTCATCGAGGCGGTGCACCGCGGCGTGCAACGGGTGTCAGCGTCCGAGTACCGCGACGTCGAGTACCGGGTGGTGCACGTGGACGCCGACGACCACGACCGGGCCGAGGCGGTGGCCTTCGCCGAGTGGGCGGCGGCCAGCCACCAGCGCTTCGGTCACCTCACCATGGTGTCGATCCTCTTCACGGTGGCCACCGGCTCCCGCCTCAGCTTCGAGCTGGACGGCACCGAAATCTGCTCGGGACTGGTGGCGCGGGCGGAGGAGCGGACGGGGGCGATCTTCGACCGCGACCCCACCCACGTGATGCCGGCCGACCTGGCCCGGTACTACGACGTGCGTCCGCCGGCGAGGCCGATGGAGCTCTCGCTGCCCTGATCCAGGTGGACCTTCCTGCTCCTCGCCCCGGCGTCGTCGGACAGCACCTCGGCGAACAGGGCCGCCTCCGTTACCTGCATATGTCCCCCAGGCAACGACGCCCCGGCCCGGTCGTTCGGGAGCTTGGTCACCCTGGGGAGGGCGTCGGTCGTGCCGGGGAAGGATTGGCCCCGATGGCCGAACCCAGCGACGACATCCCCCTCGGCCGCCTCCGGGGCTACGTGTCGGCGGTGGTCGGCTGTGCCCCCGAGCGGATAGGGGCCGCCACCCGGTTCGAGGAGGGCAACCGCCACGCCGTCTACCAGGTGTCCTATGCGGGCGCCGACGGCGCGTTGGAGCAGGTCGTCGTCCGGGTCTCCTACGGTCACCAGCCCCAGGATCGGGCCCAGGCCGGGCGGGAGGCGGCCGTGCTCGAAGCGGTGGCCGGCACCGCCGCCCCCCGGCTGTACGACTTCAGCCCGTCCGGCCCCTGGTTCGACACCCCGACCATGTGCATGCAGTTCGTCGACGGGCACCCGATCGAGCTGAGCTCGGCCCGACCGGACGAGATCCGGGCGCTCGGTTCCACCCTGGCCTGGGTCCACGGCCGGCCCGCGGTCGGGCTGGCCGACCGGGGCCTCGAGGCCGGGGACCTGGTGTCGTACGCCGAGGGTCGGCTCGAGTCGATCCTCCACCGCTTGGCCTGGGTGCGCGACCCGCTTCCCTCCCCGGTCCAGACCGGCCTGCGTCGGATCGCCGACTCGTTGAGGGCGGGATGGGAGCCGGCGCGACGATCCGCCGGCTTCCTGACCGGCGAGCCCCTGGTGCTGCTGCACGGAGACGTCGGTCCGGGCAACGTCCTGTGGTGCCCGGACCCGGTGCTGATCGACTGGGAGTACTCCCGCCTGGGGGACCCGGCGGACGAGATCGCCTATCTGTTCGACCAGAACGGACTCTCCGCAGACCAGCGCGAGGTGTTCTGGACCGGCTACCGGACCGGCAGCGAACAACCGGAGCTCTTCCACCACGTGGCGGCGCGGGTCGACTGGTGGCTACCGGTCACGCTGCTGGGCTCCGCCCTGTGGTGGGTCGAGCGCTGGGTGAGGCGGATCGGGGCCGACGGAACGGGCGAGGTGGACCCCGAGGTCCCCCGATCCCCTGACTACTACCTGCAGAGGGTGCTCGAACGCCTGCACCGGGTCGAGCGGCCGCAGGCCCGACCATGACGAGCACGGCGGGTCTGCGTCCGAAAGCGTGGGCTCTCCAGCACGGGGGGTCTACTCGATGGCGATCTCCGTGGCGTGGAAGAGGCCGGGCAGCACGCGGCCGTCGGAGAGCCGCCGCAGCTTGAAGCTCGGTCCGTCGTCATGGTCGGCGAGGGTCTCCACGATCTGGAATCCGGCCGACCAGTGCCCGTCGAAGCGGTTCCTCACGTTCACCAGGACGGGAGCCCCTCCGACCAGCATCCGCCCTCCGAGCTTGCGCTCCCCTGCGACCTCACCACGATCCACACGAGCCTCCGGGATCCACGTTGGTGGCCGCCGAGGTCCGGGGCGGGTGCGGCGGTGGAGGGCCGCTCGTACCAGGCTAGACACGGGCTCCGGACGGGGCAAGGCCCATGGTGCCGGCTCCCAGTCCAAGAGTGCAGGCAGGCCCAGGTATGAGGCAGAACCAGATCGTCCACGAACCGGAGCAGGCCCATCGTCGACGAACCGGAGCAGGCCCCGGGCGCTCCGAGCCAGAACGACTTTCTTGAGCCCATGGGCACTGGTTGGCCGGTAGGGAGTTGGGCGGGGAGTAGGTAGACTCCGCCCCACGATCCAGCCCCCACCTTCCGTCGACTCCCGTGCCCGGTTCGTGGGCGATTCAGGAGGCTGCGGAACATGACGCGAGAGACTGAAGTGGTCCAGGCGCTCGTCGAGATGGCCGACATCCTGGTGCAGGACTACGACGTCGTCGACCTGCTCACCGGCCTGGCCGACCGATGCGTAGACCTGCTCGGAGCGTCCGCCGCCGGCGTGATGCTGGCCTCTCCCCAGGGAGACCTCCGCCTGGTGGCCTCGTCGAGTGAGGCCATGCGCCTGCTGGAGCTCTTCGAGCTCGAGGCCCACGAGGGCCCGTGCCTTGACGCCTTCCAGACCGGGAAGCCCGTTGCCCACGAGAACCTGCAGGCCGGTCAGGGCCGCTGGCCCAGGTTCTCCACCGCGTCGCTCGAGGCCGGCTTTCAATCGGCGTCGGCCCTACCGCTGCGCGTGCGGGACACGACGATCGGGGCCATGAATCTGTTCCGGCTGAGCCAGTCACCGATGGACGCGGCCGATGTCATCCTGGCCCAGGCCTTCGCCGACCTCGCCGCCCTCTCCATAATCCAGCACCGCGCAGCCACGGAGGCCCAGCGCCTGAACGAGCAGCTGTCCACCGCCCTAACCAGCCGCGTCGTCATCGAACAGGCCAAGGGGGTCATCTCCGAGCGCGCCAGCATCAGCCTGTCCGAGGCATTCGGGCGGCTGCGCGCCTTCGCCCGCAGCCACAACCTCCGGCTCACCGAGGTGGCGCAGTCGGCCATCGACGGCACCCTCGATGCCACGGCATGGGAGACCGGGGCCTCCTAGACAGACCCCCTAGTCCAACCCCATCGCCTCCGCGGTCTGCTCGGATCGGTCGTCGGCGGGCGTGGTGGCGGGGAGGGTGATCGTGAAGCGGGCGCCGTGGGGCGCGGCCAGGTCGTATTCGATCCGGCCTCCGATGGCTCCCACCATCTCGCGGGCCAGTGCCAGTCCCACCCCGGCCCCGGCGGTGACCCCGCCATCGCGTGAGCGGCCCCGGGTGAAGGGCATGAACAACGTGGGCACGAGGTGTTCGGGGACGCCCGGCCCGTCATCCTCGATGACCAGGACCGTCTCGCCCATCCGGTCCTCGCATCCGATGGTGACGTGGGACCCGCCGTGGCGATAGGCGTTCTTGAGGAGGTTCACGACCACCCGGGCGAGATCACGTCGATTGGCGAGGACACTGAGCGCCGCTGAGTCGGAGTGGACGGCGACGCTCCTGCCCTCAGGAGGGGGGGCGACTTCGAGGGCATCGCAGATGGCCTCGTTCAGGACCACCGGCTCGCCGTCCGGCATGACCCCGCTGTGGCTGCGGCCCAACTCGAGCAGGTCCTCGAGGATCCCGGTCAGGCTGGCGCTCTGGCGCTCCAGGGCGCTGAACGCCTCCTCGACCTCGTTGGCGGACATCCTGTGGCGGTCATGATGCAGGAGGCTGGAGAAGCCGGCGATGGCGGTCAACGGGCTGAGAAGCTCGTGCGCCACAACGGCCATCACCGTTTCCGGATCGTGGAACGATCCCACTCCGGGCCCGCTCCGCCTCGACCTGACCGGTGCGTCGGCGCCGCCGGCCGGACGCGCCTTGGCGGCGTACATGGACTGATCGGCCTTGGCCACCACCTGCGCCGGCTCCAGGTGAGGGTCGTCCGCCAGTGCCATTCCGACGCTGAGGCTGAGGGCCTCGGGGGCGCTGTTGTCGGCGGTGCCGCCCTGCCTGATGCGGTCGGCGATCACCTCGGCCTCGCCCTCCTCGCGCAGGTCGTCGCACAGCACGGCGAACTCGTCTCCGCCGTAGCGGGCCACGACGTCGGAAGGCCGGACCTTGGCCGAAATCCTGGCGGCCGCCGCCCGCAGGAGGCGATCGCCTGCATCATGGCCATACCGGTCGTTGGTCGCCTTCAACCCGTCGACGTCTATGAACAGGACGGCCGCCAGGCGCTGCCGGTCGCGCCGCTGACGCTCGAGGGCGTGGCTCACGAACTCGGTGAAGGCGGCGCGGTTGTAGAGCCCGGTGAGGGGATCGTGGGTGGCCTGGTGACCCAGGCGCTCCGCATGGGCACGGTCCTCAGTCACGTCGATGGCGGTGATCACCACTCGCCGCAGCGAGTCGCCGTCGAGGTCGGGAGCGGCGTGGACCTGAAGGGTGCGGGCCTGTAGGTCCGGGCCGGTGACGGCCCATTCGGCTCGGTGGGTGTCACCTGACTTCGACGACTCCAGAAGGGCCGCGCGCTGCGAGCCGCGATCGGATTCAGGCAACACGTCCAGCCAGGCGGTTCCCCGCCAGTCGCGATCGCCCTGCCCGGTCAGGTGCATCCAGGTCCGGTTGGCGAAAATCGCCGACCCGTCAGGGTCGGCCACGATCACCCCCACGCTCAGGAGGTCGGCGGCTTTGCGCATCGACTCCGAGGAGAGCCGGCGGCGCACGCCGTCGCGGGAGTCCTGCTCGCCGTATGCCACAGTGGCCTCCGATCCTCGCCTCGTTCGCCGCGAAACCGGGGACTGGGGTCGCACTGGGCCGCCCTAACAGGGAGCAGCACTGCTCATACTACTCCCGCACCGGGCCGCTGCTAGAGGCAATTTTCGAGCCGTTGAAATCGGATCGGACCACCACTGGCCGTGGTCGAAATCGCCGTCCCGGGCGCGTTCGGTTGGTGTCCTCTAAAGAAGGCAACTCCGTAACGCTCAATGCCCCCAAATCCATCCCTAGGGGGGCCGGAGTTGGGTTCTGCTAATTTGGTGCTGCCTCGCCCTGTCGGCGCAGGCGGCCTGAAGTGCGATCGCAGTTGGCGACCCACGGTTCCTGCTCGAAGAGCGTGTAGCCGCAGCATCCACGGCCACGCTCGTCTCGAAAGGAAACCTGTTGCCCACCAACACCCATGCGGGCCGTCGCTCGCGTCCTGAGCGCCGGACCCTTCGGCCCGCCGAGCCTCACCGCACCGAAGGGACGGACGTGGCCATCGCCGCGGCCCCGGGCGGCTTCGCCGAGCTGGGGGTCCCCGCGGCAATGACTGCGGCCCTTACGGCGATGGGCGCCACCGTGCCGTTCCCCATCCAGTCGGCCACGCTGCCCGACGCCCTGGCCGGGCGGGACGTCCTCGGCATGGCCCGGACCGGCAGCGGCAAGACGATCGCCTTCGCCATCCCCCTGGTGGCCGCGCTGGCGTCGGCGGACCGCCCTCCGCTCCCCGGTCGGCCCGGTGGCCTCGTCCTCGTGCCCACCCGCGAGCTGGCCACCCAGGTGTCGGCCACCATCGCCCCCCTGGCCCGAGCCCTCGGGCTGCGCTGCGTGACGGTCCAGGGCGGGGTCTCCCCGGCCCCCCAGGTCGCCTCGCTGCGGCGGGGGGTGGACATCGTGGTGGCCACGCCGGGCCGCCTCGAGGACCTGATCGCCCAGCGGCACTGCCGTCTCGACCGGGTCCGCACCACCGTCATCGACGAGGCCGACCACATGGCCGACCTCGGATTCCTGCCTGCCGTGCGACGGCTGCTGGACCAGACCCCGCCCACGGGCCAACGCTTCCTGTACTCGGCCACCCTCGACGGGGCGGTGGACATCCTGGCGTCGCGCTACCTGCGCCATCCGGCCACCCACTCGATCGACCCCCCCGAGGCGACCCCGGTGAGCCTCGAGCACCATGTCTTCACCGTCGAGGCCGCCCACAAGGCCGCCGTGGTGGCCGACCTCGCCTCCGGCGCCGGGCGCAGCCTGCTGTTCACCCGGACCAAGCACGGCGCCCGCAAGCTGGCCCGCCACCTCGGCGCCCGCGGCATCCCCGCCGTCGAGCTGCACGCCAACCTGACCCAGGGGGCCCGGGCGCGCAACTTGGCGGCCTTCGCCGCCGGCACGACCCGCGTGCTGGTGGCCACCGACATCGCCGCCCGCGGCATCCATGTCGAGGACATCGCCCTGGTCGTGCACGTGGACCCGCCGGCCGAGCACAAGGCCTACCTCCACCGCTCCGGGCGCACGGCCCGGGCCGGTGCCGCCGGGGTCGTGGTCACCGTGGTCACCCCCGACCAGACCCGCGACGTGGCCGCGCTGCTGCGCAAGGCCAAGGTCCGCGCCCATACCGGACCGGTCGGGCCGGGCGACCCCCGCGTCACCACCCTCGTGGGTGCGCCGGCAGTCGGTGGGGCTCCGGCCCCGGTCAGCCCCGCCGACCGGGCGCCGGACCGGCGGCGGCGTCAGGGGCCCAGGCCGACTCGGCCTCGACGACGGTAGGGGGCACCCGGCCGGTGCGGCGCACCCACTCGGCCTCCCAGGCCGACTCGTCCTGGCGGGCCCGGACCGACCCCACCCCGCCCGCAGCGGACGCCCTGGCGGCCCGGGCCTCGGCCCGCGACTCGGCCGCCAGCCACCGCCAGGCCAGCAGGCCGGCGGGCATAAGGGTGAGCATCATCGCCCCGATCCAGAAGACCTCGCCTCCGGCGTGCACATCGGCCAGTGTGTGCTGGGGGGCGATGGTCTGGCGGGAGCTCATGAGGGCGATGGCCAGGAACGACTCGAAGGGCATGCCCAGGCCCAGGGCGGCCAGCCGGATGCCGGGGTGCAGGGCCTTCGGCATGCGATCGGCCCCGGACACCGGCCACCAGAACAGGCAGCCAAGCATGAACAGCACCAGGTGGCTGGCGTCGTGCGCCAGGGGGTGCCGGAGCGAGTAGGGGTAGAAGGACGACTCCATGTCCACCCACATGGAGACGTAGAACAGGCAGCCGGCGACCAGAGGCGAGCTCAGCACCGCCATCGGAGGGCTGTGCAGGACGGCCAGCAGACGGGTCTGGGTGTAGCGGCGGGCCGCCTGCAGGGCCAGGGTGATCGGCGCTCCCAGGGCCAGCAGCGGCGGGGCCAGCATCATGATCAGCAGGTGCTGGACCACGTGGACGGCGAAGACCGAGTCGCCATAGGACGCCAGCCCCGAGACCACGGCCACGAACAGCACCACCAGACCGCCCAGGAACGCCGCCGTGCGCCCGGCCGGCCAGGGCCGGCCCCGGCGGGCCAACCGGGCGACCCCCCACAGGTAGAGGACGCCCGACAGGACCTGCAGACCCAGGGCGAGGTCGGCGCTCCAGGCACCCAACTGGAACCCCACCAGAACGTGGTGGAGCTGGACAGGGGGGGAGATGGCGTCGGCCACGACCACCGCCGGTCCAGAGGGCCCAACGCCGACAGACATCCTGGGCCGAATCTACGGGCGGCCGCCGGATACGCTCCAGTCGGCCTGGGCCGGAGGGCCCGAAACGGGAACCTCGGCGCTCCCCTTTCGTCGGCACCCCGATCTGCTGAGGCGGTGAGCCGCCAGGAGGGACGCAGTGTGGCCGGGTGGAGGCATCCCTTTGCGAAATCGCCTACCAGCCCTAGAAGACGTCGATGGTCGCAGTACCAAATACGGCTGAATTGGCTGTGTCGGAGGCGGTGATCGTCTGCGGGCCCGGGGTGATCAGTGTCGCTCCGCCCTGGAACGTGTGGACACCTGCGTCCGTGGTCGGATCGAAGGTGTAGTCCGGGGGGAGCGTCGCCTGGGCGTCTGAGCTGGTGAAGGTCACCGTCCCGCCGTAGCCGCTGGCAACGTTCCCGTAGGCGTCCAGGGCCGTGACGGTCAGGCTGAACGGCACGCCGGTGGCGGCACTGGCCGGAGCCGAGATGCTCAGGTGTGTCGCAGAGCTGGGCCGAACCAAGGCCGGATCGGACGTGCCCGTGATGGAGGCGTCAACCGTATCGGTGGCGGTGATGGTCTGGTTCCCCGCGGTTCGGAGGATGAAGGTGTTCGAAAAGACCTTGCCTCCGCCGTCACCCGGTTGGAACGTGTAGTCGCCGGCGAGAGTCGCCTGAGGGTCAGTACTACTGAAATGCACTGTGCCCGCATATCCCGATGCCTGGTTCCCGTAGGCGTCGAGAGCGCGGACGTGTACCGCCATGATCCGCTGCCCGGCGTTGGCGCCGCCGAGGATGACCACTGACATCTGCGTCGCAGGTCCCGGCGCCACCGTTGTACCGGCAGTGGTCCCGGTGACAGTGGGATCAGCCGTGTCGGTCGCGCTGATGGTCTGGGACCCCGATGATCGCAGGACGGCGGCGTTGGTGAACGCATGGACGCCAGCGTCCGTACTCGGATCGAAGGTGTAGTCGGGCGGGAGCGATGCCTGATTGTCCGAGCTCGTGAAGGTAATCGTCTGGGCGTACGACGTGGCCGTGTTGCCGTACGGGTCAAGGGCCGTCACCGTCACACTGACCGCATCACCGGCGTTGGTGGTAGCCGGTGCGGACAGGTCGAAATGAGAAGCCGGTGCCGGTGCTACCGATATTGGCGGGGTGGAGCCTGCTA
The DNA here is from genome assembly GCA_035653595.1 of Acidimicrobiales bacterium. GTDB lineage: Bacteria > Actinomycetota > Acidimicrobiia > Acidimicrobiales > JAJPHE01 > DASRBO01. The sequence continues at coordinate 63,867 of DASRBO010000038.1, forward strand.
GAGGGTTGACGGTATCGGCGCCACTGATCGTCTGGCTCCCTGCCGTCTTGAGCATCGCACCGGCTGCGAAGGTATGAATGCCGTGATCGGTCCCTTGAAAGGCGTAGTCGGCCGGCAGGCTTGCCTGGGTATCCGTGCTCGTGAAGTGGATCGTGCCTGCGTAGGAGGTCGCGACGTTGTTGTACGCGTCCAGGGCGCGCACCTGGACACTGAAGGCCGTGCCAGCCGTGGTGCTCGAGGTCGACGCCGCAACCGTCAAACGGAAAGCGGGGCCGGGGATGACTGTTTGCGTCGGCTGCAGCGCTAGCGCCGTCCCAGCGGTGGCATAGAAGGTGTAGGTCTGCGGGGCCTGCGGAACGGTCACCGGACCATAGGTCATTCGGAACTGTGTCCCCCCCTTGCAGTTGGCCCGGATGCTGATCTGGGTGCCGGGCTGGTCGCCCGGATACGCCGGTGTGGCCGTGCTGAACGACGACACGCTGGCCATCTTGCAGGTGGAGGTCTGGACGACAACGTTGTTGCTGGCGGGCACGGGGCTGTAACCGGTCGTGTTCAAGGGTGGGCGCGACGAGGTAGGAACGACGACGGTTACGACGCCGTTGAAGTCTGCACCGGCAGGCGCCGTGTACAGGAAGGCCAGGTTGTTGCCGGTGCTACCTGCGACAGCGGTCGACGGGCTGATCACGATCGACCCACCCCAGGTATGGGATCCGCCGGCCGAGGCGTTCGCCGGGATCGGGTTGACACACAGGCCGACTGCCAGGAGGCCAAGGGTCACCAGTAGGCGCAGGACTGCCCGGCATCCGCTCATCGTTTGTCCTGACCTTGACCTGTGTCGCAAGTGTGCCGGTACGGCCTGTTGTCCGCCATAGCCCGAACTGGTGATGGCAGGCCAGTCCGACCGGTCTAGCTTCAGCCAGACCCCTGGCCCACTCGCGATGGCCTGCCACCCACCACCGCTGAGCAGATTGTCCGGATCACCCGGTGGGCGGCGTTGACTCACCAGATCGCCTCGGGCATCCTCGGCAGGAGACGAGGACAGGAGGAGAGTTGTCCGAGGCTCATGTACAATTCGTACATGAGCGAATTGGCGGTGAGTGAGGCCCGCGAGCGACTTGCCGACGCCATCGATCAGGCTCGAGCCGGGGAGCCGGTCTACGTCACCCGACGCGGTAAGCGGGTGGCCGTCATCGTCGACGCCCGGGCCTATGACGCCCTGGTCGAAGCCGCCGAGGATGCGGCAGATCGAGCCGAGCTGAGAGCGGCAAGAGCCGAGGGCGAGTACGTCCCCTGGGCCGAGGTGAAGGCTGACCTCGGCCTCGAATGAGGCGGTACCGCGTCGAGGTAGCGCGCCGCGCTGTCAGGATGCTCGCCGGCCTCCCCCGACCGGAGCAGCAACGGATCCGGGCCGCCATCGAGCTCCTGGCCGCGGAGCCCCGACCACCCAGCGCGACGAAGCTGAAGGGCGAACGGCGTGCCTACCGCGTCCGGGTTGGTGACTACCGCATCGTCTACGAGATTTTCGACGATCGATTGGTTGTGCAGGTGGTCCGGATCGCCCACCGTCGGGACATCTACCGGCCGTGAACCGCAACAACAGTTCGGTTCAACCGCAGTCATGGTCGACATCTGATCGCACGCCAGATGGCCCCCGCCGTCCGCGGCATCGAGAACCTTCAGGGTCACGGAGGCAAGGAGGCTCACCGAGTTGATCCGCGATCAGCGCGCCGGTCACAAGGTGGTCACGGATGGACGCGGACCAAGCCGGACGAGGGAAGACCCGGTCAAGCACTGCAACGCTGTGACCAGGGACTCTGCGCGCGCTCGGAGGGATTCGAACCCCCAACCTTCTGATCCGTAGGGCCGGGTGGGTCCTGACAGGGCGTGACCGGCGAGGACCGGTCGGACACGAACGCCCTGGTCACAGGGCACATTTGAATGACGGATTGGTGGCGGCCCAGGTCAGGAATTGGCGGCTTCTCGCGACTTTCGGCACGGAATGGCACGGAGGCCAGCCTTCTTACCAACCTTCTGATTGCTCTCCGCGGGGCTGGCGTAAGGGTTCCTTCTCCGTGCCAAGAGGTCCCATAGTGGCTCCCCCGCATGCCGCTTCCGACCGGCAACTGCATCAACTAAGGCACGGAGTGGAGGCGCTCCGTCACCCGAGTGACCTCCGGGCTGATCAGTCCTCCTGGAGACTGGCGAGCCGCCGTTTGGCCTCATCCAGGATCCGACGGCTGAACTCCACCGCGCTACGGGCCTGCGCTGTTGTCGGCTCAGGGTTGTCCGCCGGATATCGCTGCTCAACCGACCAGAGGGTGAGCGCGGCCAGCGAGTCGTCATCCTCAGGGCCGAGGAGGGACGGCCGCAGGTCGGCGTTCAATCGAACGAGGCTGTGGGTCCGATCGGGATCAACCCCTCGGACCACGAATAGGCCTTGAGGGCCTTCTCTGCCGCCTGTTGGGCGTGATAACACACGCCCCAAGACGCCGCCCCACCTTCGAGCAGCATTTGTGCCATCTCCAGGTCGGCGAGGGCGCGTGACATCCAAGCCATGGCCGCCTCGGCGGCGTGCTCAGGCAGCTCGCTGGTAGACAACCGTCCCCTCGCGCAAAGCTCGGCGGACCACGCTCCCGGGTGTGCCGCGCGCCTGGGAGACACGGGCCGTCGTGGTCACGATGACGTCGACGTCGAGCGCTAGGCGGGCAACGGCCTTGATCGCATCCTTCGAGCACTTCTCCCAGAGCTCTTCGTCCTCGATTTCGACAAGAAGGTCGAGGTCGCTGTCGGAGCGGGCCCGGGCCTGGGCGGTCGAACCGAAAAGGATGATCTTGACCGGGCGGCACGTCATCACTAGGCGGGCCACTGCCTCGGCTAGCACGTCATCACGAGATGGCGCCGTCGGGGCGGCGCCAGTTGGCCCGGTCATGCGGATGCCTTCGTCACGTCGTAGACCTGCATGACTTCGTCCCCGTAGTGGTTGATCACCTTGACAGCAATACGGCCACCGTCGGGCGCTGGGAAGGGCCTGCTGGTGGTCGAGTAAAGGGTGTCCCAGGCGGCCTCGTCTATATCCGCTCGCAGGGATCGGCGGAGCTGGGCGTACGGATCGTTGGCGCCGGTGAAGTAGGCGTGGCGGACGAAGAAGCTCTCTCCGTTGTAGTTGGTGTCGATGAACCAGGCGGCCACATCGTCGGTCGATCCGGAGCGCACCTGACCCGTGGTCGGGTCGTACACGTCGACACCCCGAAGCTCGAGCGTCAGAAAGTCGCCATCCCGGCTGATGTCGAGGTCGGGCTCGCCGAAGACCATGAAAAGGTTGCCAGCCCCGGTCTTTTTGAGGAGATCGGCTCCCATGGCCAGGTCAGGGTTCATCCGGGCCAGCAGGATGCGCAGCCGGCCCATCCTTCGCTCCTCGGCGGCCACCGTGAACCCGTCTCCGTCGGGGGCGAACTCCCGGGTGGTCTCCCCCGCGCTGGGGTCAAACGCGAAACCGCAGATGACAAGGAGGTCGACGCCTGCGCCGCGCATAGCCTCCTTGGCGGCCTCTCTGATCTGGTCCGGGCCGACCGTCCCGTGCTCCGGGCCCAGGCTGATCGCCACCCGCCGGCCGGTGCCGTCGGCGTCGGTGAACTCCCCTTCGGCCTGCACCCACGACCCAGCGAAGAGGTCGAGGCGGTCGAAGCGGATGTCCTCACCCTTATAGGTGTTGTGGATGCCCGCCTTGCGCAGGTTGTCCAGAATCGTCTGTTCGTAGCTCGGAGAAGCGGCGTCGCCCATGGCGGCAGCCTGGCCGTTGGCCGGCGGGGGCCGCTCCTCATCGAGCACCCGATGCGGCGACAGGCTCTCGACCGTGAACCGGCCCGTGACGCGGACCCGTTTGCGGTCTTCATACGGCTGGTCGACGAGCAGCTCGGACTCGGCGTGTCGGGCGATGGCGGCATCGATCTGCTGGCGGGACATGCCCTCCTTGATGTCCGGGTTCTGGGCGATCGACTTGAGGGTGATGTGGGGCACCCGCTGGTACACGAAGCCCTTCTTGATGTCACCGTTGTACGGCCCGGGAGGGAGCCGCCCTGTCAACTCTCCTTCCTTGTGGGCGCCAGCTTCCGAATCGGCGAGGAGGTAGTAGGGGTAGCGCGCGCACATCAGGCGAGTGCGGGCCAGGGCCAGAGCGACCCTTGAGGTGTCGATGGTTATCCAACGCCGACCCCATTGCTCAGCGACAAAGGCCGTCGTGCCTGCACCACAGGTCGGATCGAGCACGAGATCACCAGGGTCCGTCGACAGCAGGAGACACCGCTCAACCACCTTTGTGGGCGTCTGGACGACGTAAACCTTCTCATCAGTGAAGCTACCTGTTCCCGTGTCCGTCCAGACGTTGTTCAGACCGACATATGGAAAGTCATCCTGGTAGCGGACGTATTGAAGACTGTTGGAGGCGACGTGTAGACGACGGGCTGCGCGCAGTCGCTCCATTCCCTCAGGGTTCGTCTTCCATCCGCCAGTGCCCGGCATGAACCGGCGTCCATCAACTCCCACTGGGAAGACCGTGGTTGCTGCTTCCCGCACTGTCTGCGACGTGAGGTCGCCCGGCTTGTAGACTTTGGCCCCAGTTGGAAGGCCAACATCACCACGAACTTCTGCCGCACTCATTCCTCGCGTTTCGCCGGTCGGAAGCTGGAGCCAGCGGTAACCCGTCCGATCGGCACCCGAACGCCAAACCTCGCGAAATTTCAGCAGCTCAAGATTCCTTCCATACCAAAGCAAGTAGTCAGCTGCTCCGGGCAGGTAAGCACCCGTCGAGCCCGCTGTCTTCCATACGGTTATGAGGCTAACGAAGTTATCCGTCCCGAAGACCTCGTCCATGATGCTTCGCACAAGGTGTTGGTTCTCATCGCCTATCTGCACAAAGCAGGATCCGGACTCTGTTAGCAGCTCCCGAGCGACGGTCAGCCGATCACGTAGATAGCTCAGGTACGAGTTGATGCCCTCCTGCCAGGTATCTCGGAAGGCTTTGATTTGTTCAGGTTGGCGCGTGACATCGGCCGCCTTGCCGTCCTTGACATTCCGCCTGCGAGTGGAGACTTGCCAGTTCGATCCGAACCTAATTCCGTAGGGGGGGTCCAAATAGATCATCTGGATCTTCCCCCGCAGCGCCTCCTTCTCGGCCAGGCTGTTCATGACCAGCAGGGCATCCCCGAGGATCATGCGGTTCGACCAGTTGCCCTCGTGGCTGTAGAAATCGACCAGGTCCTCGAAGGGCAGACCGTCGAAATCCTCGAAGAGCCTCAGCTCGGGCTCGTCCTCGGGACGGGAGGCTGTAGCCCGTAGGTTTTCAACGAGTGCCCGGGGGTCGATCTTTTCCTGAATGTAAACCGGGACCGAAGCGACCGAGAGGTATTCGGCCAGGTCCTGTTGATCCTTGCCCTTCCACACCAGCTGCGGGTCCAGTGATGGGTCCCGTGGGTAAAGGACCGTCTTCGGAGCCTTCTCGTCTTCGGCAACGAAGCTCGAGAGCTCGGTGGTCGGGATGTTGACCCGCTTGTCGACGTGGCGGGTCGACTCGACCGGCACCGGGCCAGTAGAGGCTTGCTTCCGGGGTGGCATCAGCTACTCACCGTCGCAATCGGACGTCGTGACACTGCTGACTCGATCAATCCCGCCGCCTCCCATGGATCGGTCACCTCAATGAAGGCCCACCGGCCGAGGCGTCCCCAGTTGTTGACCGCCGGCACCCACAAATTGCGCATCGTGGCGGCCTTGGCGTCCTTGTCCCTTCGGCGCTGGCCGGACACCTCGATGACGAGGCTCAAAAGGTCGTCTCTCCCGAAGCCATCATCAACTCGGACGATGAAGTCGGGGATGTAGGAGCGTTGCTGTCCGTCGAGGGTGTAGGGGACCGCGAATCCAAGTCCCTGGTTCTTCACGTAGCTGTGCACCGCCGGCATGTGCTCGAGCTTGCTGGCCAGAGTCGATTCCCACTCACTGTCACACGCCACGTGGGACACATGGCAGCGGTCCGGATGGGTGACGTAGACGTCCTTGGTGGTGTCGAAGTCGACATGCCGGGTCGAGCCGACCGGGTCTGCCGGGCTGAGGATCGGGATCAGGCGCGCTTCGGGGCCTTGGGTGGAGATGAAGGCATGGTGCAGCTTCTCGACCGCTTCGTCGGCGTTCTGGTGCATGGCCAAGAGGCCCACGAATGCGTCGTCCTTGAGCACCACCTGGCTCGAATCGGCCAGCCACGCCTTGGTGATCTCGACCAGACGAGGGAAGAGCCAGGGCCGTTCTCCTTCGGGCTGGCCGTCCTCGGGCGGTGGCGTGCGGAAGTGTTTGTCCAGCAGTCGCTTGGCCAAAAGGAACGCCACCTGTTGGGGCCGCATGGCCTCGAAATAGTCGAGACGGTGTTCCTCCGTTTGACCAACCACCGCCGCCATCTCGGTTCGGGTCGGAACATGGCGGGAGTCGAGGACTATCCGGGACTCCTCGATGAAGTCCGGGGTGAGGTGGTCGTCTGCAGACTCCCAGCGGTAGCCGGCGAGGCGGGGAAACTCGATCTCGCAGAGCGGAGCCCGCTCTGCGATGGCCCGCACCCGGGTGGGAATCTTGGTGGGTTTGGGGTCGGGGCTCGACCCTGAGGCGGGGATGAAGCTGAACGGAACTCCGTAGACTTCGGCGTATTCCGGTTCGAAGTGCACTCCGTCATCGCCAAGCGCATACGAGCGCCGGCGTAACCCCCGGCCGACCACTTGCTCGCAGAGGAGCTGGGTGCCGAAGGCCCGCACCCCGAGCACGTGGGTCACGGTGTTGGCGTCCCACCCCTCGGTGAGCATCGAGACTGACACAACGCAGCGAACGTCGCCTCCGAGCTTGCCGGGCTTGCCGACGGTATTCATGACCTCCCGGAGGAGGTCCTCGTCGGACACGTCGTCGACGTCCTGGCCCCGCTGAGCACGTTCAGCCTTGAACTCGGCGATCTGGTGGGCGGCGGCCGCCTTGAACTCGGTGGACATGGCTTCGCCGGAGTCGAGCTGCGAGGAGTCGACCAGGATGGTCTTCGGCCGCACCGACCACGTGCCGGCGTGTTCGTTGGAGAACAGCGGGAGCTGGCCGGGGACCACAACCTGGGACGCGTCGGGCAGTGTCTTCTGCCACCCCGCGATGTAGTCGAAAACGAGCTTCGAGACGGTGGTGTTGTTGCACACCACGATGAACACCGGTGGCGCGGCCCCGTCGTTCTGCCCGGAGACTTCCTCCCAGCGGCGGAAGGCCTTCTCGTAGTTCCCGTACAGGCCGTGCAGGGCCCCTTCGAGGGGTCCGGGCAGCTTGGGCTCGCGCCACTCGTCCTGTGAGGCACGCCGACCCTTCTTGGGCAGATCGGTGCGGATGCGCAGCCACAGGCCCCGATAGGTCGGCATCGACGCGCCCTTCTCGGCATTGTCGTCCACCGGCACCCGGGGAATCTTCACCAGGCCGGCTTCGATGGCGTCGATGAGCGAGAAGTCAGAAACGACCCACTGGAACAGGGTCCCTTCGGGCCAGCCCGATCCCCGCAGGTAAAACGGCGTGGCGGAGAGGTCATAAACGGCACGGATACCTGTCTTGGCCGCGACCGCCTCCAGGCCCGAGAGCCAGACGCGGGCCTCTTCGTCGCGTTGGGCCGCCTCGCGCTTGTCCTCGCCCGTGAGGGCGGGCAGCTCGGCGTCGTCTCCGATCCGGCGGCGGTAGCAGTGATGGGCCTCGTCGTTCATCACAACGATGTTGCGCTTGGTGCCGAGGGCCCGGGTAACCCGGCGGACCATCTCGTCGGGGGTCTCGGTGAACACGCCAGGGGCCTGGCCAGCGAGCTCCTTGGTGAGCTTCGGGGCCTTCAGCTTCTCCCGCAGTCGGAACTGGTGGAAGTTGACGATGTGGACCCGGGCCCGGCCGAGGTCGGCCAGCCGATCTGGAGGGACCAGGTCGCGCAGGCGGTAGTAGTTCTCCGGGTCCGAGGGCAGGAGCACCCGGAGGCGGTCGCGGATGGTGATCCCGGGGGCCACTACCAAGAAGGCGTCGGAGAAGCGTCCGTCCTGGGCATTGGCGGCTTTGTTGAGGGTGTGCCAGGCGATGAGCATGGCCATGACCACCGTCTTGCCGGTGCCGGTGGCCATCTTGTGGGCCATTCGGAAAAGGCCGGGGTTGGCGTCCTGGGCGAAGTGCCGGAGGTCGTTCTCGATCCAGTTGTCCCCGAACTTGCGAGCCACCTCGGTGATGTAGACGGCCGTCTCGAGTGCCTCGATCTGGCAGAAGAAGAGCGGGCGCTCCCGATCAGGGCCGGTCCAGTACTCGAGGAGTGACCGGGTGGTCGGCGTGACCCCCTGCCACCCGCCTGCCCGCCAAACTCCCACCTTGCTCCGGATGCGATTGATGAAGGCGTTCTCGGAGATGCGGTCCCCGGTCCATTCATCGAAGACGAGCTGGCCTGAGCGCTTCTTGGCCTGCGGAATAGGGATGAAATAGGAGGAGACCCGTCGGGCGTCGACGATCTCGTCGGTGATCCCGTCGTCGTCGAAACGGAAGTGGCGCCCGGGCTCCTCGTACGGGGAGTTGAGGATCGGGTTCTCGATGACGATCTGGGCCCGGGGCACTACTTCCTCCCTACGGAGGGACGTCGCTGGGCGTGAGCCCCCCGAGGCCCGACGGGGGCACTAGCGGCTTCACGGGGATGGACGACCCGGACGTCGGACATCGGGAAGTCGTCGGCGTTGTGGGTGACGAGCACGGCATCGTGAGCCCGGGCCGTTCCGGCCACCAGGGCGTCGGGCATCTGGATGGTGATACCCCGGCCGGCCCACTCGTCCTGGTAGCGGCCGGCCCGGTGGGCGGCCTCTCGTTCGGTGGCGAGGAAGCGGAGGCGCCCGAGCACGGCCGCAGCCGTCTGGCGCTCCCGCTGACCGAGCCCGGCCTCGACCTCGGCCAGGTTCACGCATGTGGTGCCGAGGCTGTGGCCGGCGCCCACCAGGTGGAGCATCGTCGCTTCGATCTCGGGCCGGCCCCGGAGCCATTCGATCAGGACCGTGCTATCGAGCAGGTAGGTCGTCAGGTTCCAACTCCCCGCCGTGAGGACCGGACCCACTCCTGGACCGACCCGGTGTCCCGCCAATGGGGATAGTCCTTGTCCTTGAGGATGCCGGCGCCCTTCCGGATGGCTGCCTCGAGGTCCTGGCGCTCCAGCTTCTCCCGGGCGGCGTCCTCCAGGAACCGGCTGCGCCCCCGCTCGCCCACCCGCTCGTCGATGGCGGCGATCACCTCGTCGGAGAGGATCACGTGCGTCCGGGCCATGCCGCCTCCTCTTGTCCCACGCCTGGTCCCACTGTACCCAGCCGTCTGATGATGCGCTGGCCAATGGGCGGGCTCGCCCAGACCTGCGCGAGCTGGTCGGCCGGCCCCTCTACAACCCGAAGCCCCGGAGGAACCGCCGGGTCCAGCGGTTGGTGGTTCGGTAGACCGAGCGGCGGACCACCCGCTTGGTGAAGGCGGACGGACCCCGGGTGGCGGCCTGGGCGTTGCCGAGGTCGCGGGCGGCCCGGTAGAGCTGGGAGCGGAGGCTGCGGCGGCGGGGCATGCCGCCGAGTGTGGCAGAGGAGGGGCCGGACCCGGAAGGGTTCGGACTCCGCGTCAGCGGCCGTTGACGAGCGGGACCCGAGCCCGCCCACCTCAGGAGTTGGAAGTTCTGTCACGGGGTGGTGCGACAGTGATGTCATAGCCCACTCAGCGCTCGAGAACCACCCTGACGCTGACCTGCTCGGGTGACTGGATCACCCCGGCGGAAGGAGGCTCATGACAACCACAATTACCTACAGGGGTTCGATACGTGGCGTGCATGTGCTGGCCAGGCAGCTGCGCGATGCCGGCCTAACGGTCGACTTTGACCCCCCGCAGGAGAGTCGGGGAGCCGGCGCCGACGTAGTGCATGTGTTGCTGAGAATTGCGTCCGACGTCGAGGCGGGCGTCGTCGGAACCGCGGCTGTTGAAGCCGTCCGGCGAATTGTGGCGACGTTTCGGTCTCGGGCCGGTGGAGCTGCGGAAGTCGAGCTGGTGGAGGATGCCGGCCAGCGCTCTTGAACCCGTGAAGAAGGTTGTCACACACGAGGATCACGCCGTTCCAGACAGCCAGGCCGGCGCCGAAGGCGCCGGGCCTGGACACTGATCCGGAAGAAGAGCAAGGGGCCCAAGGGATCGAGCGGTCGTCGGGTAACCGGAAGTGCTGATCCGGGAAATCGGTTTCGTCCACGGAGGTTGACGCACCTGTGGTCGACGGCGGCAGCAGGCAGGCTGGGCCCGTGGCGCCCCATCTCCGTGGCAGACGGCTGGCGGTCGTGGCCGCGGTCCTCTCGGCACTGGTGGTGCTCGGTGTCACCCTCCTGCTGGTCCTGCCTGGGGGCGGTGGCACAGAGGCCGCTGCCCCCTGCCACCCGATCGGCGGGCCCGTGCGGGTCGGGGAGTCGATCCGGGCCACCTATCTGCCCACGCACCTGGTGTTGGGCCCAGGCAGCGAATCCGACCCTCGCTCTGCCCCAGTGGTGTACGGCCTTCCCCCGTCGGCCTTCCACACCGAGGCCGGCCCAACGGTCACCCTCGAGGTCCTCCCCGCCGCCGTCCTCGGCTCGTTCGTCCCGCCGGGCCTCGTAAGCCGGCCGGTGATGGTCCAGAGCCATCAGGGCCTCTTGGCCACCACGCCCACCGTCGTGCCCAGGGCGCTGAGCCACGAGATCGGGCGGATCCACATCTACTGGCAGCCGAGCGCTGACATCGTCGTCTCCTTCACCACCTCGGAGATCGGCGAGAGCCTGGCCGACACCATCGCCGCCGGCATCCAGTACTCCCGGGCCACCTGATTGAGGAGGCCGGCGCCGGCCCGACGGTCTGCACCCCGATCACCACCCGCTGACAAGCCGAGTTGGCCGTCGTCCCCGGCCGGGCGGCTCCGTCCGACCGGCCTGAGCGCAAGGCTGCTCGGGAGGGACGGGGGGTCAAGGGGCAGGAAGCAGACCGCCGACTCTGCGCCAGCACCTCCCGGCCCGGTGCGACCGCCCCTTGAGGCTCCGGCCCTCCCGAGCCATCGGAACCGACCAAGGCGCCCCCGGCACCGGAATTTCTTGCTCCGGATAGTTCCCAACTGAGTTCCCAACCGCGGCTGCACCCCTCCTGACCAGGGCGTTCGTCCCGCTGGCGGGGGCCGCTGCGGGCCGGAGAAATCCGGGGGTTGGGAACTTGGCTGGGAGGGTCGTTGGGAAGCCGGGGGCGCACGATCGCCCCCATGCGATGCGCTGCCACGGCCGCCCGGGCCGCTCTACGCCGGCTCGTCGGGACGGGCTGGGCCCGATTCTTCGAGCAGGCCGAACAGCTCCCCGAAGGTGGCGCGGGCCTCGTCGCGGACCGCCTCGCGGGGGACAGGTCCTCCCTCCTTGGCGATCCGCACCCGCTCGTCCCAGAGCTGGATGGACAACTCGTAACCACGCAGCCCCGCCCGCAGTGCCGCGTCCGCCCCGACCAGGTCCCGGTCACTTCGGCGGTAGGCTGCCAGCTCGGCGGCGGTCCGGGCTATGACGGCTTCCAGCCGGCTGCGCTCCCGCAGGGCGAACTCCCAACGACCAAAGGCGGCCAAGGGAGGGCCCCACACGAGGTCGAGGGCCTGGGCCAACAGCTCGGCGCGCCCGGGACCGGCCAGACCGGCGGCTCGAGCGAGCAGGCGCTCGAATTCGACCACGTCGACCCGGACGGCGTCTCCCACCCGGTAGCCCTCCTTCTGGGTGTAGCGGGGAACGGCCCCGGCCGGGAGGAACGAGCGCAGCTCGGAGGCGTAGTTCTCGATGGTCTTGACCCCGGGCTCGCGCAGGTCGGTCCCGTACAGAGCACGGATGCCCTCCCCGTCGAGGGGCACGTCCCCACCCCCGGCCAGGGCCATGATGAGAAGCACCCGCAGGTGGCGCTCGTCCAAGGCGCCCAGGCGTCCTACCGCGGCGCGCTTGCGACGCATGAGGTACAGCGCGGCGTGCTCTCCGCCCTCGGAGAGATCGGGAGCCCGGTCCTCGTCGTCTCCCTGGGGGAAGCGGATCTCTCCGCCTCCGGGCGCCCGCAAGTCGACCACTTCGATCGGTGCCTCCTCGACGGGGTCCGGAGTCATGACAGCCGGCTCGGCTGCCTCGGCCGGGACGAGCTTGGGACCCTCCTCGCCTTCGACCATCACCAGCACCCGCAGAGGGCGGACGGCGTCGGCCCGTTCCCAGGCGACGGCCAGGGTGCCGACGGTCAGGAAGACGGCCAGAAGCCCGAGTCGGGCCAGCCAGACGAGGTTCGATCCCCCCGGTATCGGTGGATGGGCCGCCGCATCGGCGCTGACGGTGGGCGGGGGCGAGCCCGCTTCGGGGAAGTCGAGGCTCAGCGTGGCCGGGGTGGACGAGCTGATCCCGACCCCGTCGCGCTCGTCATTGAAGCTGGCCGGCTCGAAGCGGAGCTGGGCGTAGGCCAGGCTGGCCGGGACCTCCCAGTAATAGAGCCCGAAGCCGCCGCCGAGCCAAGACTGTTCCAGGTACCGGGAAGCCATAGGCGGCCTGCCCGGCACGACCAGATCGAGGCGGTCGGGGGGCCAGGTGGGAGAGATCTCGGCCTGGGCTGGGCCGGCGCTCACCGCCGGCTGCAGGATCAGGTAGGCGTCGCCGGCGGCGGGGTGCTCTGTCGTCGAGCGCGGCCCGTACCAGGACAGCTGCGCCGTCTTCACGGTGTAGGTCGCCTTGGCATTTGCGTCGGTGTAGGTCCCGTACGGGTCGTCGATGCCCACCGTCCCGTTCGCTTGTCCGGCGGCGGCATCGACGAAGACGGTCCCCGGCGCGCGCCAGGACGCCACCGGCAGTGGTCCCACCAACTTGGCGTAGTTGACGGAGTAGTCGAGGTTGGCCCCGCTGTCGTTCAGCTCGAGCAGGACGGGTGCGCCCTTGGGCACGGCCGTCGCCCACATGAACGAGGCGTCGCCGGTCCAGGAGGCCATGTCGAGCGGCCAGCGCTTGGTGCCCACGAGCATCGACGCCGACAGCCCCTGGTTCAGCGGGTAGGCGGTGACATCGACGTGGAGGGCCACTCCCACCACGGCGATGACGTAACCCGAGGGAGCCACAGCACGGTCGGTGCCCGCCCCGATGGCCGAGTACAGGCCCGACCCGGTGATCCGCCCGGTGAAGTAGAGGCCCTGAATTCGGTCGTCGGCCGGGTGGGTGAGGACCACCCCCGGGTCGGCGTTGAGGACATGGGGTCCGGTCCCGGGATCGAGCACGTTGCCCGACGGTGCCGGGTGGACGAAGAAAGTCGCCACCAAGACCACGAGTGCGACCAGCGCTGCTCCGGCCGCCGCCCGCGTTCTCAGGGAACGCCCCAGCATCCCCCCACCTCCTGCTCCCCCAGCTCTTCCTCCAGAGCTTTGTCCGATTCGCGCGCCACCGCCAGTGGTTGGTGGAGCAACCGGTGTGGCCCGGGAGGTACCCGGGTCACCGACCCCGGGCCCTCCGCCCGGAGAAAGGGGACAGCTCCCATGAAGCTGCCCATCGATCCCGCCGGCGTGGTGTTCACCTGCGCCGGTGCCCCCGAGGCGGTCATGGACTGGGACGACCGCACCAAGCCCGAGACGGACGAGGCGGGCCGGCCCGTCTACCGGGTCTCGCTGCTGGCCATCGCCGAAGGACCGGGCGAGGTCATCCCAGTGAAGGTGGCCGGTGAACCCCAGGGCCTGGTGACCAACACCCAGGCCAAGGTGACCGGGCTGTCGATCGAGCCCTGGACCAGCAGGCGCTCCGGACGCTCCGGGGTGACCTACTGGGCCAAGGCGATCGAGCCCGTGGCTGCTGCCCGCCCCGAGCGG
>DASRBO010000039.1:0-43252 GCA_035653595.1 Acidimicrobiales bacterium
CAGGTCATGAAGCCGAAGGTGGCCCCCAGGGAGAGGAGGTTGAGCACGACGGCCTTGAGGGAGAGGACCACCGAGCGGAAGGCGAAGGTCAGCAGCAGGAACGAGAGCAAAGCGATCACCGAGAACATCAGCGGGAAGCGCCCGTAGACGGCATGGCTGAAGTCCTGCAGGACGGCGCCCTGGCCGGTGAGGCCGACCACCCCGGGCACGCCGGCCACCGAGGACTTGGCCGCCTTGACCGGAGCCAGGCTGGTGTTGTTGAGGCTGGCCTCGTCCGGCACCGCCAGCACGTCGTTGGTGCCGAGGCGGGTCCCGTCGGGGCCGGCGGCCACGGCCACCGTGTCGATCCCGGGTGCCGACCGGAGGTGGGCGACGGCTGCCGGGCTGTCGGGCTGCGCCACCAGCACCTGGATGGGAGTCAGGATCCCGTCGGGGATGCCGCCGGACTGGAGACGGGCCAGGGTGGCGTGGGCCTCGCCGGTCTGGGCCAGGGCGGAGATGCTGGTCTGTCCGACCCGGAGGGAGAACACCGGGGAGACCAGCACGATCAGGATGGCGGCGGCGACGGCGAAGCCTGCTGCCCGGTGGCGCACCATCGTCCGGGCCCAGGCCGACCATGCCCGGCTGGCGTGCACCTCCCGCCGCACCCGGGGCCAGTCCATGCGCAGCCCGATCCCACCGAGCAGGGCCGGAAGCAGGGTGAGCACCACCGCCACCGACACCAGTGGGATGAGCAGCCCGCCCAGACCGACGCTGCGCATGCCTGGCACGGGCAGGACCACCAGGGCCAGGAGGCCGATGGCCACCGTCACCCCGGACAGGGCGACGGTCCGGCCGGCGGTGGAGGCGGCGGCGACGATGGCGTCCTCGTTGCCCAGGCCGTGGGCCCGTTCCTCGCGCCAGCGGGTCACGAAGAGCAGGGAGTAGTCGATGGCCACGCCCAGGCCGATCAGTGACACCAGGTACTGCACGATGAAGGAGACCTCGGTCAGATAGGTGAGGCCCATGATCACCAGCAGGGTGGTGAGGATGGACACCGCCGCGATGACCAGCGGCAGCACGGCCAGGAAGGAGGCGTAGACGAAGGCGAGGATGGCGAGCGCTCCGACGCCCCCGATGATCGTTTCGGCCAGGACGCCGGGCCCCTTGGCCTCGCCGCCGGAGGAGAGCAGGTCAAGCCCGGTGATGCCGACCTGGTAGCCGGGTAGCGAGGAGCGCAGGACCGAGCGGGCCCGCGCCGGGGTCTGCAGGTCGGCGAAGCCGTGGGCCGGCGGTCCGAAGATGAGGGCGAAGGTGCTCCGTCCGTCCCTGGTCACGAACCGGGTGTCGCCGGTGTTGGCCAGGTCGTAGAGGCGGGTGTCGGGCAGGCTGGCATCGAGGCGCTGGTAGGCGGCGCCGATGGCGGCGGAGTCGTGCGCGACGGTGTGGCCCGCCGGCGCGGTGACGGTGGCGACGATCGGCGCCGACTGCCCGCCGCTGCCGTAGATGGCCACGATCTTGCGGGCTGTCTCGTAGCCGGGCTGGCCGGGGAGGGAGAAGTCAACGCTGAGCCGCTTGGTCAGCTGGCCGGCCGCTGCCCCGCCGGCGAGGAAGGCCACCAGCCAGGCGACCATGACCGCTCGGCGATGGCGGAGCACCGTGCGGGCGATACGGGCGAGCAACGTCCGCCCGCGGGGCTCGACTGGGGAGGTGGTCAACTTCGCCTCGCTCAGGAATCAGGAAAGCCCGACACGTTACTCCTGGTCGCTGGGGTGCTCCTGCCGCCGCCGGGCCGGCGACTCGTGTCTCAGTCGGGCAGTTTGGCCCACAGGAGAATGCGCTTGAAGGCGTAGAAATAGGGTCGCCGGTCGCCGAGCCGCTCCACCAGCCGCCGGGTGTAGCGCTTGACGAACTCGTCGTAGGTGTCCCCGGCCAGGCGGGACCTGAAGCGGGTGAGGGAGGTTCCTGACACCCAGGTGACGACGTCCGCCGCCGATTCGAGCACGTGTCCGTAGACCTGCAGGCGCACGTGCTGGTCGGCGAAGCCGATGGCGTGGAGCGCCTCGGCGTACTGCTCCGGACGCAGGACGCTGCTCACCGGATCGGGGGGGACCGCTGCCCCCAGGGCCGACAGGAACGGTTCTTCGTGGGCCAGCTCGGCCGAGGTGGTGTGGGACGGGTGGTCCACGTTGGCGGGTACCTGGACGGCCAACTGTCCACCGGCCTTGAGCGCCGTCGCCCATTGGGCCAGGACGGCGGCGTGGTCACCCCCGACCCAGTGCAGGGCGGCGTTGGAGAACACCAGGTCGTAGCGGCCGGCGTCCTCCGGCTCGGTGCCGAAGCGGCTGATGTCGGCGGTGCGGAAGCCGAGGCCCCCCCCGGCGTGTCCGCCGGCCTGCTCCAGCATGGCGGGGGAGTTGTCCTGACCGATGGTCTGGGACAGTGTCCTGACCGATGGTCTGGGACAGGCCCATCCGCCGGTGGAGCTCGGCGGTCAGCTCGCCGGTGCCGCACCCCAGGTCGGCGCCGGTCCCTCCGGCCACCGGCCGGCACAGGCCCAGCAGGTCGAAGAACGGCTGGGCCCGCTGAGCGGCGAAGCGTTGGTAGGTGTTCGGGTCCCAGCCGTCTGTCCGGGCGGTGCCCCGCCCGGGCGGTTCCCCGGTGGCCACGCCTCCGGTCGCCGCTCCTCTGGTCGCGGCTCCTCTGGTCGCCCCTTCTCCGGTTGCCACCTCTTCGAGCGCAGCGTCTCTGGTTGTCACACTTGTATGGTACTTGTATTGCTACACCCGATCCAGTCGGGCGCCGGGCGAGGCAACGGGGCCTGCACGGCCTGGGTCAGGGGCAGGTGGGCGGCGACCAGGATCGCAGCGGGCTGTCCGGCGGCGACCAGTCGGGAGGTCTTCCTTTGTGGTTGGAGAACTCGACCGCCCATTGCCACCAGCTGCGGTCGGGGGCGTGGGTCCAGCGCAGCAGCACGCCCACCTCGCCGCCGGCCAGAAGGACCGGCAGGCCAAGGTGGCTCTCGTCCGGCCACACCTCGCCGCGGGTTATCCCGTCGCCGGTCAGCTGCAGCAGGGTCATCGGCGAGTACTCCCCCTGGCGCTCGGCGTCGCCGCTGGCGACCAGCCGGTCGCCAGCCCGCACCTCGACCTGCATGTGGCGGGGGGCGGCGTGCACGAGAACGGTGCTGAGGTCACCGGCGGTGAGGGCAAGGGTGAACTCGAGGCCGTTCATGCCCCCGTCGCCGCTGCGAATGGACCACGTCCAGTTCACCGGCACCCGCCCATGGCACCGGCCAGTCGGGTCCCTCTCACGCCCGTCACCTCAGCGCAGCTTGGGCAGGACTTCGGACTCGTAGAACCGGAAGAAGCCCTCCTGGTCCGGACCCACCTGGTGCACGAAGACGTGGTCGAATCCGGCGTCGACGTACTGGCGGATGGCCTCGACATGGCGCTCGGGGTCGGGCCCGCACACCACCGCCTTGGCCACGTCCTCGGGGCCCACGGTGGTGGCCGCCTGCTCGAAGTGCGTGGGTGTGGGCAGCTCCTGGCCCAGCTCGCCGGGGATGGCGGCGTTAGGCCATTGGCGGTGCGCCAGCGCTCGGGCCTCCGACTCATCGGGCGCCCAGCAGACGTGCACCTGCCCGTAGGTCGGCCTGTCGCCGCCACCGCCGTTGGCGCGGAACTGCTCGACGGTCTCCGACTTGGGGGCGGTGCTGATGAGGCCGTCGCCGATGCGACCGGCGAGCTCGGCCGCCTTGGGTCCCGACGCCGCCACCATGATCGGCGGAGGGCGCTCGGGCAGGGTGTAGATGCGGGCCGTGTGGGCCCGGTAGTAGCGGCCCTCGTGGGTGACCACCTCGCCCTCCCATAGCCGGCGTATGAGACCGACGGCCTCCTCCAGCATCTCCAGCCGTATACCTGTCGGCGGCCAGTACTCGCCGACCACGTGCTCGTTGAGGTTCTCACCGCTGCCCACCCCCAGGAAGAAGCGGCCGGGCATCATCGCCTCCACGGTGGCCGCCGCCTGGGCGATGACGGTCGGATGGATCCGGCGCGAAGGGCAGGTGACGGCGGTGCCCAGCTTCAACTCCGAGGTCGCCTGGGCCACCGCTCCGATGACCGACCACACGAAGGGGCTCTGGCCCTGAGAGTCGGTCCAGGGATGGAAGTGGTCGGAGATGGTGGCGAAGTCGAAGCCCGCCTCCTCGGCCCGCACAGCGAAGCGGACCAGGTCGTTGGGGCGATGCTCCTCGCATGACAAGGTGTACCCGATAGCCGGCATCTGGATCTCCTCGCTGCTGCTCACGCTGGCTCCTCCCTCTGCGGTGGCGTTACCCGTCGTCTCCGCCGGCCTACCCAACCGCACCGGTGGGGACTCGGTGACTCGCGAGCCATGGGAGTGAGCGGCGGGCCGGTCGGGTAGCGCGAATGCCGGACGCGCTGCGAGGGCCCGGAAGTCAGCGGGGCAGCACCGAAACGACCGAGGAGGAGGCAGCGATGCCCAAGGACAGGAAGGAAGACCTGCCCGGCACCATCCAGCGCTCGCCGGCGAAGGCGCAACGGACCTACGCCGAGGTGCTGGAGAACGCCCACGAGGAGTACGACAGCGAGGAGATCGCCCACCGCACCGCCTTCGCGGCGTTGAAGCACAGCTTCGAGAAGGTGGGCGACCACTGGGAGCCCAAGGATCACAAGGGACCGTCCGACGAACGGAGCAAGTGGCCCCACGGCAGCAGGGGCGAGACGGCCGGCGGAGTCGACGTCGAGGGCCACACCAAGCACGAGCTGTACCAACGTGCGCAGCGCCTCGGCGTCAGCGGCCGTTCGAAGATGAACAAGATGGAGCTGGCCCAGGCCATAGCCCGCCGCCAGGACTGAGCCGCCGAACGGCGTCCTCCCCGCTCGGCCATGATGGCCGGTCGTGGAGGAGGAACTGCACCTGCTGGCCGACGATCGTCGGGCCCGCTTCGACGCCGTGGCGGTGGCCTACGACCGCCATCGCCCCCGCTATCCAGAGGCGATGTTCGACATGCTGGCCGAAAGGGCCGGCCTGGGCCCGGGCAGTCGGGTGGTGGAGGTCGGGTCGGGTCCTGGGATCGCCACCGAGGGGCTGGTACG
Organism: Acidimicrobiales bacterium; assembly: GCA_035653595.1. Classification (GTDB taxonomy): domain Bacteria; phylum Actinomycetota; class Acidimicrobiia; order Acidimicrobiales; family JAJPHE01; genus DASRBO01. The sequence continues at coordinate 5,100 of DASRBO010000039.1, forward strand.
ACGGGGCGCCTCGGTGGTCTGCATCGAGCCCGGAGCGAGCCTGGCCGCCCTGGCGGCGGCCAAGTTCGCCGACCATCCGCGGGTCGAGGTGGTGGTGTCGCGCTTCGAGGACTGGGATGGCCCGGCGGCCTCCGCCGATCTGGTCCTGGCGGCGACGTCCTGGCACTGGGTCGAGCCCACCGCCGGCTGGGCCAAGGCGGCCGAGGTCCTGGCCCCCGGGGGCTCGCTCGCCCTGGTGTGGACGGTGCTGGTCGGCTACGACCCGCCCTGGCTGGGCCGCCGCCTGGCCCAGCTGGCCGCCGGCATCCATCCATCCGCCCTGGGCTCGGCGGAGATCGACTTCGGCCAGTGGGGAGCCCGCATGGAGGACAGCGGTCTGTTCGGGCCGGTGGCCACCTGGCGCATCCCCTTCGAGCGCACCCTCGACGCCGAGTCCTTCGCCGCCACCCAGTCCACCTACGGATCGGTGTTGGCCCTGGCCCCCGAGGAGCGCGACGCCCTGACCGAGGCCACCCGGGCGCTGGTCGAGGACGAGTGCGGCGGCCGGGCCTGCAAGCGGGAGGAGGCTCTTGTCTTCCTCGCCCCTCGGCGGCCGGGGCGCTGACCCTCCTCAGCGCTCGCCCAGGTCCTCCACCACGATTCCCAGCTCGGCGAACAGCCCCAGGGCGAGGGGCATGATCTGGTCGATCTCGATGCGCACCCCCCGCAGGCTGGCCGCCCCCTTGACCCCCTCGAGCTGCGTGCCCCCCAGGTCGGCCCCGCTGAAGTCGGCCTTGGACAGCTGAGCCGAGCGCAGGTCGCAGCGACGGAGGCTGGCCTCGACCAGCCTGGCCCCGGTGAAATCGGCGTCGTTGAGGACGCACTCGGAGAAGGCGATGCGCTCGGCCACGGAGAAGCGAAAGCTGGCCTCGTCGAGGCGGCAGTCGGTCACAGAGACGTCCTCGAGGCGGGCGTCGGAGATGGTGAGCCCGCTCATCCGGCAGTTGACCAGCTCCACCCGCTTCCAGCGGGAGTGGGACAGATCGGCCCCCGACAGCTCGCAGCCGGTGGCCCGCACGTCCCTCCAGGTGGAGCCCTCGAGGTGGGCGGCGGTCAGCCTGACGTCACTCAGGCAGCAGCCGGACAAATCGAGGGGCGCGAGCGAGGCGAGGGAGAGGTCCTCCCCGACCAGCTCGGCCTGCTCCAGCTCCTCGCCGGCCTCGAGGTCGGATGCCTCCACCCGCTCGGGCCGGGCCGGCAGGCGGGGCGCCTCGGGGCCCGCCCTGGCGTTCAAGCCTTGGCGCCCAGGGCGACCAGCTGGGGCATGAGCCAGGGCGCCAGCCAGGGGCCGGTCTGGGGCGTCATGTGCACCCCGTCGCTGCGCACCTGCACCCCGTCGATCGCCATGGCGAACTTGCCGCCGGGCGAGAGGTGGGCGCCGAAGTCGATGACCGACACCAGCCCCGGATGGCTGGCCGCCACCTGGCGGATGAGGCCGTTGACCAGGTCCACCCGGGCGGGCTGGTCCTCCGGGAAGAGCCCTCCGGTCGGGGTGAGTCCCCGCAGGTAGTAGGGGGTGGTGAGCAGGGCGACCTTGGCCCGCTGGGCGCTGGCGATGGCCACCGCCTGCTGGAGCTGGGCGACGATGTAGGCGTCGTAGGCGGGGTCGCCCACATGGGTCCAGCGCCCGTCGTAGAAGCGCTCCATCAGCTCCCAGCGGCCGACCATGATGACGGCCAGGTCGGGGTTGTCATGGGCCACCGCCGCCCGCCAGGTGGCCTGCCAGGACTCACACTGGGGCAGCAGGTTCTGCTGCTGGCCGAAGTAGCGGTAGGGGGAGGCGGTCACCACCCCGCAGCCCATGATCCCCTCGTTGGCGATGGCCCCGCCGTACTGGCTGGCCAGGGGGCCGAGACCGGCGGCGGTGGTCTGGGCCACCGAGTCCCCGATGAACATGATCGTGACCGGCTGGCCGGCCCGGTGGTGGGGAGGAGGTGGGGGAGGAGGCGGGGGCGCCGGGCGCAGGACGGTGGTGATCAGGGCCGACAGGGCCCCGGCGGGCAGGTGGGCGAGGGGGGAGGCCGCTACAGGGGCGGGCCGGGGGTGCCGATAGGCCACCGGGTCCACCGTGGCCCGGCTGGTGCCGGCCGCCGCCACCACCCCGCAGCTGGCCACCGCCACCGAGGCGACCGCCAGCAGCCGGGCCAGGTGCACGGTCCGCTCCCGCGAACGTCTGCGGGCCAATCCTCGTTGGAGGCGCACGCGTAGCGAGGATACGAGCCGTCCAGGTCGAATCGGTGTATCTGCGCCCATCACGCCCTCTCGGTACCGGCACCGGTATCGTCAGGACGGGCGGGGCCTTGAGTGGGACGGATTTGGGCCATGCCTCGGAGGACCGGAACCTGGTGACGGCGGAGACTAGGACAGCCCCTGCCGTGGCCGCCTCCGCCCCGGCGCCCGAGCCCTCCCCGGCCCGGCCCTTCGGCCATCTGAACGCCCTCGACGGGCTGCGGGCCGTGGCCGTGCTTGCGGTCATGGCCTTCCACGCCGGGGTGAGCTGGCTGCCGGGGGGGTTCCTGGGCGTCGATGTCTTCTTCGTTCTCTCCGGGTTCCTGATCACCTCCCTGCTGCTGGAGGAGCTGGGCACCACTGGAAGGATCTCCCTGGGGCAGTTCTGGGCCCGGCGGGCCCGCCGGCTGCTGCCCGCCCTGCTGCTGGTGCTGGCCGGCACCGCCGCCTATGCCGCCCTGTTCGCCTCGCCCGAGTCGCTGGCGGGTATCCGCTCCGACGCCGCCGCCACGCTTGGCTACGTGGCCAACTGGCACTTCATCGCCAACCAGGCCAGCTACTTCGCACGCACCGGGGACCCGTCCCCCCTCGCCCATACCTGGTCCCTCGCCATCGAGGAGCAGTTCTACCTGGTGTGGCCGGTGGTGGTGCTGCTCGTCGGCCGGGGCAGGAACGCCCTGGCCAAGGTGGGGGTGGCCGCCGCCGCCGGCATGACGGCCTCGGTGGTGGCCATGGTCCTGGTCTACGACCCCAGCCGCGACCCGAGCCAGGCCTACTACGGCACCGACACCCGGTCCCAGGTGATCATGGTCGGCGCCGCCCTGGCGGTGATCGTGGCCCGCTGGCGCCGGCGCCCGGGCGGGGTCCGGGCCGTCCCCCCGGCCCTGGCCGCCGGGGCGGGCCTGGTGGCGTCGGCCGGCGTCGGCTTCGCCATGTACCGCGCCGTGGGCACCGACTCCTGGGTCTACCGCGGCGGCCTCCTGGCGGTGGCCCTGGGGGTGGCGGTGGTGATCGGGGCCACGGTGGTGTCGCCCGGGGGCGGGCTGGCCCGGGCCCTCTCGCTGGCGCCCCTGCGCTACGTGGGGCGCATCTCCTACGGCCTCTACTTGTGGCACTGGCCCCTCTACCTGGTCATCAACCACGCCCACACCGGGCTGCTGGGGGCCCGTCTGCTCGGGGTCCGCTTCGCCGCCACCTTCGCTACGGCCGTGGCCTCCTACCACCTGGTGGAGATGCCCCTGCGCCGGGGGGCGCTGGGCCAGCGGACCCTGACCATGGTCCTGCCCTTCTCGGTGGCGGCGGTGGTGGCCGCCCTTCTGGCCGGCACCGCACTGCCCGTGCCCGTGCCGATCAGGACCGTGGCGGCGGCCGCCGTACCCGTGCGCACCACCAGCCACCACTCGACCCGGCCCCCCCTGGCCCCGGGCCAGCCGGTCAAGCTGATGGTGGTGGGCGACTCGGTGGCCGAGACGTTGGGCCAGGGCCTGTCGACCGCCGCCAGGCTGGACGGGTTCGCCATGACCAACGAGGGCACCCTGGGCTGCGGGGTGGTGCGGGGCGGCCCCTACCGCTACTTCGGGGCCATCGACCAGGAGCTGCCCCAGTGCGAGACATGGCCGTCCCGCTGGGCGACCGAGGTCAAGCGGGACAACCCCGACGTGGTGCTGATGATCGTGGGCCGCTGGGAGGTCATGGACCGGGTCCACGCCGGGCAGTGGACCCGTATAGGCGACCCCGCCTTCGACGCCTACCTGCAGTCCGAGCTCGACCTGGCGGTCGGGATCCTGTCAGCCCACGGGGCCCAGGTGGCCCTGGCCACGGCGCCCTACTACCTCCGGGGCGAGCGCCCCGACGGCGGCCGGTGGCCGGAGGACGACCCCGCCCGGGTCGACACCTTCAACCAGCTCATCCGGGCGGTGGCCGCCCGCCACCCCGACACCGTCACGGTGGTCGACCTCAACGGGCGCACCTCGGTCGGCAACCACTACAGCGCCTACGTAGACGGCATCTACATGCGCTACGACGGGGTGCACTTCACCCCCCAGGCCGCCCGGTGGCTGGCCCCGTGGCTGCTGCCCCAGCTGATGGCCCTGGCCCCGGCGGGGGCCACACCGGGCACGGTGCCGGCCTACACCGCCCCAGTGGAGGCGGCCGGCCCGACCACCACCTACCTGCGCCACCGCTACCCGGCCACCGCCCCGCCGTCCGGCTCGACCTCGAGGCCCGGGTCGACCACCACGACGACCACCGGTTCGACCACCACCACCTCCCGGTCGGGTCCCCCCACCAGCGAGCTCAGCCCCACGACGACGGAGCCCCGCAGCACCACCACGACCGAGGCCAGCACCACGACCACCACGGCCCCCCACCACCAGGTGCCCTGACCGGCCGGCGGGCGTCGCCGGGGCATCAGTCCTCGAAGACGGGGTCCCTCTTCTCGAAGTAGGCCTGGACCGCCTCCCGCTGGTTGGGGCTGCCGATGAGGCTGCCGATGCCGGCCCGCTCGGCGGCGAACTGGGCCGGGGCGGCCTCGAGCAGGGCCCGGTTGAGCAGGGCCTTGGCCTGCCTGACGGCGTGGGGGCTCTTGCCGGCGATTTCGGCGGCGGTGGCCAGGGCCTCGGCCCGGGGGTCGTCGGCCACCCTGGTGGCCAGCCCGATCCGTACCGCCTCCTCGCCTGACACCATGCGCCCGGTGAAGGCCAGCTCCTTGGCCACGTCGAGGCCCACCAGGCGGGTCAGCATAAGGGTGCCGGTCATGTCGGGGACCAGGCCCCAGCGGATCTCAAGCACAGACAGGCGGGCGTCGGGGGCGACGTAGCGGAGATCGGCGCCCAGGGCGATCTGGATGCCGCCGCCCAGGGCTACCCCGTGGACGGCGGCGATGACGGGCACCTCGACCTCCTGCCAGACCCAGGCCACCTGCTGGCCCAGATGGGTGATCCGGCCCTTGGTCTCGCCGATGCCCTCCGAGCCCCGGCTCGACTCCGAAGGCTGGCCGGCCATGGCCTGGAAGCTGGAGAAGTCGAGGCCGGCGCAGAAGCCCCGGCCCTCCCCGGAGAGGACAACCGCCCTCACCCGGCGGTCGGCCTTCACCGTCTCGCCCGCCTCGGCCAGGGCGGCGAACATCGCCGGGTCTAGGGCATTGATCTTGTCGGGGCGGTTGAGCCGGACATCGGCCACCCCACCCTCCACCGAGATCGTCACGCGGTCGGACATCGGGCCTCCCTGATCGAGGGGGTCAGTCTGGCCCACCCCGGCCAGCCGGTGCGAGGATCGCTGCCCGGCGGCCACCACCCGTGCCAGCGCCGAGCGCCGGCGGCAGCGGAGGATCGAATGAAGGCGCTGGTTTTCCGGCACAACCTGACCCGCGAGGCGGTCGCCAAGATCGGCGGCACCCTGCATCCGGCCGGGTTCGTGGGACGGTGGGCCCCGGTCGGCCTCGAGGAGGTGGCCGAACCGGAGCCCCCCGGAACGGATTGGGTCGCCTGCCAGACGGTCCAGAGCGGGGTGTGCGGCTCGGACGTCAAGCAGATCTTCCTCAACGGCGCCCGCGACAACCCCCTGACGGCGGTGGTGTCGTTCCCCCATGTCCTCGGGCACGAGGCGCTGGCCCGCCGCTGCGACACCGGCGAGCGGGTGGTGCTCAACCCGTGGCTCTCCTGCGCCCCCCGGGGGATCGATCCGCCCTGCCCCGCCTGCGCCGAGGGCCGGTTCCCGTGGTGCCGCAACTTCACCGCCGGGGACCTCCCGCCCGCCCTGCACCTGGGCAACTGCGCCGGCGCCGCCGGGGCCCACGCCGAGCGCTTCTGCGCCCATGTGACCCAGCTGCATCCGGTGCCCGAGGGGATCAGCGACGACGCCGCCGTGCTGGCCGACCCGGTGTCGGTGTCACTGCGCTCGGTGCTGCTGGCCCCGCCCCCGCCGGGAGCGGCGGTCCTCGTCTACGGCAGTGGCACCCTCGCCCTGGTGGCCGTGGCCCTGCTGCGCCACCTCTTCGCCGAGAACGAGGTGTGGATCGCCTGCCGGCCGGGGCGGAGGGCCCAGCTGGCGGCCGCCCTGGGCGCCCACGCCCTGTTGCCGACCAGGCCCGATGACCTGGTGGCCGAGGTGGCCCGCAGGACCGGCGCCCGGCCCCTCACCCCGTGGAGCGGAAGGGACTGGCTGCAGGACGCGCCGGCCGTGGTCTACGACACCGTCGGCAGCACCGAGACGGTCGAGACCTCGCTGCGGTTGCTGGCCACCGGGGGCACGCTGGTGGTGAGCGGGGTGGAGCCGCCCCACCGCTTCGAGTGGACCCCGCTGTACTTCAAGGAGCTGCGGGTGGTGGGCTCAAACGCCTTCGGCGTCGAGACCCTCCGGGGGGTGACCAAGCACGCCTTCGAGCACTACTTCGACCTGGTCGGCGAGGGCCTCGACGTCACCCCGGTCATAACCCACCGCTTCGGGCTGGGGGAGTGGGACCGGGCCGTGCTCACCCTGGCCCGGCGCGACCGCAGCGGGGCGGTGAAGGTCCTGCTCCAGCCCTGACCAGGGGCGGGGGTGCTCCTAGACGGAGGGGACCGCCCACCCCATGCGCTCGGCGATCTCGCGGCAGGTACCGCACAGCGGGTAGCGGCGGGGATCGCGCCCCGGTACCCACACCTTCCCGCACAGGGCCCGCACCGGGGTGCCGTTGACCATGCCCTCCACCACGGAGGGCCCGGCGGGGACGAAGTCGCCCCCCTCCGGCTTGAAGCCCTCAAGCACGATGTGAGAGAGGCGCTCGTGGTCCCCGTCGAGGGCGGGGTCGACGGTGGTGGGGCTGAGCGAGGTGTCGGTCACGACGGCCGCCCCCGGGGGCTCACCCGCCGACCAGCTCCGAGGCGTCGACGGCGGCCGAGGGGTGCCGCAGCTTCGACATCGCCCTCGACTCGATCTGCCGGATGCGCTCGCGGGTGAGGTCGAAGTGCTCGCCCACCTCCTCGAGGGTCCGGGGCTCGCCCCGGTCGAGGCCGAAGCGCAGCCGCAGGATCTGGCGCTCGCGGTCGTCCAGCGGGCGCAGCATGCGCTCCACCTCGCGGGGCAGGGCGGCGGTAATGGCCTCCTCCAGCGGGTTGGCGGCGCTCTGGTCGGCGACCAGCTCGCCGAACTCGGTGTCGGAGTCCTCGCCCACCGTCTCGTCGAGGCTGACCGGTTCCGAGCCGTAGCGGAGGATTTCGGTGAGCTGGGCCACGTCCATCTCGCACGCCTCGGCCAGCTCGTCGATGCGGGGCTGGCGGTGCAGCTGGAGCTCCAGCTCGGCGGCCACCTTGCGCACCCGGGTGGCCAGGTCGCCGGCGTGGACGGGCAGGCGGATGGTGCGCCCGGTGTTGGCGATGCCCCGGGTGATGGCCTGGCGGATCCACCAGGTGGCGTAGGTGGAGAACTTGAACCCTTTGCGGTGGTCGAACTTCTCCACCGCGTGCATCAGGCCCAGGTTGCCCTCCTGGATGAGGTCGAGGAGGGGCAGTCCCGAGGACTGATACTTCTTGGCGATCGAGACCACCAGGCGCAGGTTGGCCTTGACGAAGGTGTCGGTGGCCTCGTCCGCCCGCGACACCAGGCGACGCAGCTCCCGCCGGCGGGCGGGGGTGAGGTCCTTTTTGGCTTCGAGGTCGACCCGGGCCTGGGCGCCGGCCCGGATGGTCTCTCCCAGCCGGGCCTCGTCGTCCTTGGTCAGCAGCTCGTGGCGGCCGATGTCGACCAGGTAGAGGTGTACCAGATCCTCTTCTTCACGCTCGGAGCGATGAGCGGTGGGCAAGTTGCCTCCGGACTGCCTAGGATGCGGCTGGAACCGCGGCGAGTAGTGGCCAACCCTCGTGCGAGGGACGGTCACGTCTAATTCTACCTGGAAACCGGTCTTCCTGCTGCTGGTTAAGGGCCCGGTTGGGGGCCTTTGCCGGTATGGGGGTCAGTGGGGCAGGACCGCCTCTATGGCCGCCACCAGCTCGTCGGCCTCGGGGGTGGTGAGGGGCCGGAAGCGGGCGACCACCTCGCCCTCGGGGGAGACTAGGAACTTCTCGAAGTTCCAGGCGATGTCGCCGGCCTTGCCCTCGGCGTCGGCGTGGGCCGTCAGGGCCTGGTAGAGGGGGTGGCGGTCGGGCCCGTTGACCTCGACCTTCTCCGTCATGGGGAAGGTCACCCCGTAGGTGGTGGAGCAGAAGGTGGAGATCTCCTCCGGACTGCCTGGCTCCTGGGCGCCGAACTGGTTGCACGGGACCCCCAGCACCGCGAAGCCCCGGTCGGCGTAGCGCTCGTGCAGCTTCTCCAGCCCCTCGTACTGGGGGGTGAGGCCGCACTTGGAGGCCACGTTCACCACCAGGGTGGCCCGGCCCTTGAACTGGTGCAGGTCGAGGTCGCCCCCGTCCAGGGACCGGATGTCGGTGTCGTATATGGACATGGCGGCGCAGCGTACTGCCAACTCCACCCATGGGGCCCATGGGGCCCTCGGGCCATCGGCACCCGGCGGCAGCGGCCCTGGCGCCGGGCTCGGTGGGCGGGCGTAAGGCGGACCGGCCCGGCGATCCGCCGGATCAGGTCGCCGGGCCTGCTCCCGCCGGCGGGGGACCCACGGCGGGCCGGCGGGCCACCTCGGCCAGCAGCCCGAAGTGGTCGGCGGCGAAGGTGCCCGTCAGGGCCCGGTCGCACACCAGGCGGGCCGACTGGACGAGGGCGGCTCCCTCGCCGTGGCGCCAGCCCACCAGCACGTAGTCGATGCGCCGGTCGGGCTCCCACTCGGTGGCGGCGAAGGGGTTGCGGTTGTCCCACGTGTGGCCCGGGCCCGGTCCCCCAGCCACCCGCCAGGCGTCCTGGAAGAACACCCCCCGGCCCTCGAGGGCGGCCAGGCCGGTGAGGAACCGCATCTCGTCCGAGTCGGGCTCGGCGTTGAAGTCGCCGCAGACGATGGGCGGGAAGGGCGATGCGTCGTCTCTGCGCTCGGCCACCCAGTCGGCCAGGGCCACGGCCTGCCTCGCCCGGGTGGTGGCGTCGTCGAGGCGCCAGGCCAGGTGGGTGCAGAACACGTCGAGGCCGCCGGTTCGCACGTGGAGCACCCCCCGGGCCACGTCGTCGGCGAACGGGGACCCCGGCAGGGCGGTGGTGGCGCTGGCGTCCACCGGCCACCGGCTCAGCACGGCGTTGCCGAAACGGGCGCCACCCAGGTCGGCGGAGGCGCCGAAGGCGACATTGACCGCCGCCCCGCCGGCGCCGGCGTGGGCCTCGGCCAGCCACCGGGCCTGGTTGCGGCCGTCGGCCGCCTCGACGACCTCCTGGAGGCACACCAGGTCCGGGTCGAGCAGGCGCAGCCAGGCCCCGATCTCCTCCCGCCGAGCCCGCCACGGGCCGGAGAGGTTCCAGATGTTGAGGGTCAGCACCCGCAGCCGGTCGTTCTCGATGCGCCGACGCTATCGGCGGGGCGTGCTTGTAGGGTCTGGCGCCGTGGGCACCCGGATCAAGGGCGTGGTGCTGGCCGGTGGCACGGGCACCAGGCTCAACCCGCTCACCGCCATCACCAACAAGCACCTGCTGCCGATCTACGACCGGCCCATGGTGAGCTACGCCATCGAGTCGCTGGTGGAGGCCGGCATCACCGACATCATGCTGGTGACCGGAGGCACCCACGCCGGTGAGTTCCTGCGCCTGCTTGGCAACGGTGACGAGTGGGGGATCGACCGCCTTTTCTACGCCTACCAGGCCCGCCCCGGCGGGATCGCCGAGGCGCTGGGGCTGGCCGAGCGTTTCGTCGGTGACGACTCGGTGGTCGTCTTCCTGGCCGACAACATCCTCGAGCGCTCCATCGCCGCCTCGGCGGCCGCCTTCGCCGAGCAGGGCACAGGGGCCCGCATCCTCCTGGCCGAGCTGGGCGATCCCACCCACCTGCGCCACCTCGGTGTGCCCGCCCTCGAGGACGGAAGGGTGACGCGCATCGTCGAGAAGCCCGCCGACCCGCCGAGCCCCTACGCCGTCACCGGCATCTACTTCTACGACGCCGGGGTGTTCGACGTGATCCGCACCCTCGTCCCCTCCGGGCGGGGTGAGCTGGAGATCACCGACGTGAACAACTGGTACGTCGACGCCGGCACCATGAGCTACGACGTGATCGAGGGCTACTGGGGCGACGCCGGCGAGTCCATCGAGGCCTATTACGAGGTCAACGACTTCGTGCGGCGCCACGGGGCCAACCATCCGGTCAGCGGCCGCCGATCCGACCACTGAATGAGCGGTTTGTACCGCGCCTTGCGGCAATCGGGGGATTGACAAGGTCGTTCGGAGGGAACGTTCAGGCCACCGGACCGTTTGGACGGTCCATAACTGGAGGTGACCTGTATGGGCATCGGAGTGAGCGTCCTGCTCATCGCCATCGGCGCGATTCTCGCCTTCGCCGTTCACGTGACCACGAGCGGCTTCAACGTCAACACAATCGGGATCATTCTCATGATCGTCGGTGCCATTGGCCTTCTCACCGCCCTCATGATCGGCGGAATCGGGAGCTGGGGCGGCTTCCGGCGCACGACATACGTCGAGGATGGCGCCGCCGCCCCCCGCCGGCGCATGGTGCGCGACACCTACGTCGACTAACAGCGTCGACTGACACCTACGTCGACATACAGCCACGTCGACGGACGGCTACGGGAGACCGACACAAGGTCGGTTGGCATGCCGGCTGGGTACGAGTCGATCGAGCGGCATCACGAGCGACTTCAACGGCACAACTTCAACCGACACAGATCGAAATCAGACCACCCTCATCCGGACGAGTGCGTCCCGCCACGGCAGGTCCGGTTGACACCGAGGGGTGGCTATGCCGGGTGAAGTAGGCGTCCGGCAGCCAATGCGCCGGCCGGCGCCGATCAACCGGTCGGCCGTGCGGTAGAGATCCGGTCAGCGCTGCCACCGGGGTCGGTGTCCCCGGTGGCAGCTTCGACCGGGGGCCGCTTACCCGGCCAGTTGGAGAGGTCGGGGACAAGGGGCCCCCACCGGGCCTGACCCAGGGCGCCGAACCAGACCCCGGCGCCGTAAGCGAGGTCGTCGGCCACTCGTAGGCCCATCCATGACCACGGGTCGGCTCTGCGGTCGCCGTTGGCCCACTCGAGCACCAGCGGCACCAGGGTCGCGGCGGCAATCCGACGGGCCCGCCTCGACCTGGTCATGGCCAGGGCCAGCCCCGGCCACCACGAGCGCCGCAGCCCGTCGGCGATCAGGGCCCCGCCGCGGAGATGGCCGACCCCGGCCAGGCGGGCGGCCTCGGTCCACGGGTGCTCAAGCCCTCCTAGGCGGCCCCCCAGGGCCACCGTGGTCGCCGCCGCCACCGATGCCCCGCCCACCGGCCAGCCCAGGGCCGCCATCGCCCAGGCCAGTGCCGTCCAGGCCGACACGGCGACCGGGGCGGTGGCCCGGGGGTGGCGGCGGTCGAGGGAGGCGGCGGAGGAGCCGTAGCGGAACCGCTGCGCCAGCCAGGACCGCAGCGACGGGCGCACCTCGTGGCCGACGGTCACCTCCGGGTCGTAGCGCACCGTCCAGCCGGCCTCCACCGCCCGCCATACCAGGTCGACGTCCTCGCCCACGGGCATCGACTCGTCGAATCCACCCAGCTCCTCGAGGGCGGCCCGCCTCACCACCAGGGCCGCCGCTGGCAGGAACGGCACCCGGCCCCGGGGTCGCACCAGCGACCCGACCGGGCCCCGGTCCAGCGAGCCCCTGGCGCGCTCGTAGTCGGCGAGCCACCGGGGGGCCCGGCCGGCGCAGGAGACGACGCGGGGGCCCACGGCGGCCAGTGTGGGGTCGGCGAACCAGGCCAGCAGCGGGTCAGCCCACCCGGGCCGGGCTACGCAATCCGAGTCGACGAAGCCGACCAGGGGGGTGTCCGCCGCCTGCCAGCCGGTGTTGCGGGCGGCGGCCGGCCCGCCGGGCACGGGGCGCCGGAGGACCTCGGCCCCGTGCTCGGCGGCCACCGATGCCACCCGGGCGGCCTCCAGCGACCCGTCGTCGACCACGATTAGACGACCCCCGGTCGGGCCGAGCGACCCCAGCAGTCTTCCCAGCCCGTCGGGGTTGTCGCGCACCGGCACCACCAGGGTGACCGCCGGGTTCGGCTGGGCCGGGAAGCGGGGATGGGCCATTCCCGCCTCGATGAGGCGCCGGGCGAGGGCCTGTTCCGGCCCGGCCTGGGCCACCGCTGCCCCGTTCTCCCACCTCCGCACCGCCTCAGCACCGGCGGCGCTGAGCCGGAGCATCCTGAGCGGGGCGCCCCCGATCAGGACGGTGCCGGCGTCGGTCCTGCGGGTGGCGGGGTCGAGGCTGAGGTGGGTGCCCGCAGGCAGGACGGCCGCGCTCACCCGACCACGTTGGCCAGCGCCGCCGGGATCGCCGACGGCCCGTTGAAGGTGGCGAAGGCGGCCCCGGTCGAGGAGGCCAGGGCGGCGGCGTCGTCGCAGTCCTCGCTCGGGGCGAGCACGGCCAAGCCGGGCAGCGCCCGGGCGATCGGTACCGGGTCGGCCCCGGTGGTGGCCCGGCCGTCGGAGAGCAGGAGGGCCAGTCGGTGGGCCGAGCGTGACCGGGCCAGCTGACGGGTCGCCGTCTGGAGGGCGAGGGCGATGTCGGTGGTGCCGTGGCCCCGGAGGGAGAGGACGTCGTCCACCACCGCCTCGACCGGACGGGCCTCGTCCTGGGCCTTCACCACGATGACGTCGTCGGCGAAGGCCACCACCGAGTAGTCGTCCGGTGCCCGCCAGGCCACGGCGGCGGCGGCCAGAGCGGCGGTGGCCAGGCGCCGGCCGCTCATGGATCCGCTGCGGTCGACCACCAGGCACAGCGAGGTCGTCGATCGGCTCCAGCCCCGCCAGCGCAGGTCCTCGACCCGGGCCGGATGGCGGCCGGAGGCGGCGGCGACGAGGGCATCGAGGCTGGCGTCGACGTCGAGGTCCTCGCCGACCGACGGTGGGGCTGCGCTCAGTCGGGCCACCCCCGCCCTCCGGGCCCGACCGGAGCGGGCCATCCTGACCATGATCCGGGCCGCCAGCTTGCGGGCCAGCCGGCGCAGCTCGATGTCGGTGGCCGAGCCCATGCGGGCGACCAGCTCGAGGGCCTCGTCCGGGCTGGCGCCCAGCAGGGCGTCGAAGGCGCCTTCGTCCAGCCGGCCCACTGAAGGCGACACCTTGGCGAAGGAGCGGGTGGCGGCCAGGTCCTGCCTCGACGTGCTCGGCCGGCGGGAGTCGGCCATGGCCTGGCGGGCGTCCTCGCCCTCGCGGATGCGGCCCCCGGCCGGGTTCAGCCGGTCGGGGGACCGGCTTTTCCCTCCCCACCACCTCCGCCCGCCTCGGCCCCGGCGCCGAAGACCCGGTTCCACAGCTCGGTGATGACCTCTTCGGAGGTGCGGGCGCTTCCCTCGTGCAGGCGCACCCGCCCCGACAGGGCGGCCAGGGCGGCATCGAGGCCCACCTCGGCGTCGTCGGGGCCCGTCCCCCGCAGGGTGGCCAGGCTGCCGGCCACCAGCACGGTGTCGACCGCCCCCCGGACCGAGGATCCGATGCGGATGTCCGGATGAGTGCGGGTGGCCCGCACCACCTCGACCACCCGGCGGACCCAGGCCGGGTCGGCGTCGCCGACGGCACGGGCCACGATCTCCACCTCCTCGTCGGCTCCCTGGTAGCCCATGAGGATGCGGCAGGTCCGGTCGTAGATGGCCGAGGAGATGCGGGCCGTGCCTACGGCGTCGAATGGGTTCATGGCCGCCACCATGCGGAAGCCCTCGCTCGCCACCAGCCGGCCCAGGCGGGGGACGTGGAGCTCGCCCTCGGACATGACCGTGATGAGCAGGTTGAGGGTCTCCTCCGGCACCCGGTTGATCTCCTCTATGTAGAGGAGCGACCCGGCCTTCATGGCCACCGCCAGGGGGCCGTCGACGAAGATGGCGTCGCTGTAGCCCTCGGCCATGACCCGGCTGGGGTCGTGGTGCCCGACCAGGCGGGCCGGGGTCAGCTCGGCGTTGCCCTCCACGAACTCGAACCCGACGCCGGCGGCCGTGGCTATGGCGCGCAGCAGGGTCGACTTGCCCGTGCCCGGGGGACCCTCGAGCAGGACGTGGCGACCGGCGGCCAGGGCGGCGGCGACCACTTCGATCTCGCGACGGCGCCCCACCACCATGTGGCGCAGCGACTCGGCCAGGCGCCGATCGGTGAGGCTCACCAGCGCATGTTAAGTCGGCGCCGTCGGGCCCTCCGCCAATTGGCCGACCGGCGCAGCCGTCGACCTATGCCCTCACCCGCCGGTCGACCCCGGTGGACTGGCCGACGGTTCTCGCCCGGCGCTCGGCCGCCGCTCAGTTGGTGGCCGACATGCCGGCGTCCACCGGCAGCACCGCCCCGGTGACCGCCGAGCTGTCCGGCCCGGCCAGCCAGGACACCATGGCGGCCACCTCGTCCGGGGAAACCAACCGCCCGGTGGGGTGGTGGACGGCGAACTCGTTCTCGTCGGCCAGGCCGTAGACGGCGGCACTGGCGCGCAGCATCGCCGTCGCTGTCGATCCGGGGGCGACCACGTTGGCGGTGACCCCGGTGGGGCCGAGCTCGACGGCCAGGCTCTTCACGAACCCGACCACGGCGTGCTTGGAGGAGGAGTAGGCCGCCAGCAGCGGGAGTCCGGTCGAGCCGGCCACGGACGAGACGGCGATGAACCGGCCCCCCCGGGGCTCGGGGCGGGACAGGATCGCCGGCACCGCGGCCCGGGCCAGCCTCCACACCCCGGCGACGTTGACCCCGTGGACGGTGTCCCAGTGCTGGTCGTCGGTCTTCCACCCCTCCATCCCGCCGACCACCACGCCGGCGGCGGCCACGGCGACGTCGAGCCCGCCGAAGCGCTCGAGGGCGACCGACACGGCGCGGTCGAGATCGTCCTGACGGCGAACGTCGCCCTGCACCGGCACCCCTCCGCACGCCTCGGCGGTGGCCTGCAGCTCCTCGGGCGTGCCGAGCGGATACGGCACCGACGGCTCGTCGGCGCAGAGGTCCATCAGCACGAGGGAGAATCCGGCGCCGGCGAGGGCGGCGGCGCTGGCGGCGCCGATGCCGCGGGCGGCACCGGTGATCAGGGCGACCGGGCTCACCGCTCACCCGCCCACGCCCGCACCCGGCTCACCAGGTCCTTCGCCATGACGTCAAGGATCCGCCCGCCCTCCTCGGCGCTGGCCCCGGCCGGATCGCCGAGCACCCCGTTGGCCGACACCGCCCGGACCCCCCCCGAGCGCAGGCCTGATGCCGCCTCGGTCATGGTGACGCGAGCTCCGGCGGTGGCGGCGGCCAGCTTCACCTGCCTGGGGCGGAGGGCGAGCATCATCGATGTCTCCAGCCGGCCGGCGTGCAGGTCGGTGGGATCGCCGAGGTCCCCGACCGTCGGCCACCAGGCCATCGCCCGGCGGCCCTCGCCGGTCAGCCGTCGACAGGCGCGGGCGAGGGGCTCGGCGTTGCCCCCGTGGCCCGACACCAGCACCACCCCGGCGAAGCGGTCGGAGGACCGGACCAGCTCGACCACCACCGTCTCCAGGGCCTGCTGGCCGATGGAGAGCGTGCCCGCAAACCCGGCGTGCTCACCGCTCGAGCCGTAGGGGAGGGCCGGGGCGATGAGGATGCCCGGTTTGAGGTCCGCCAGGCGCCGGCACAGCTCCTCGGCCACCACGGTGTCGGTGCCCAGGGGCAGGTGCGGTCCGTGCTGCTCGGTTGAGCCCAGCGGGACCGCCAGCACCGGTCGGCCGGACATCTCCACCTCAGGCCAGGACAGCTCGGACAGCCCGGTCAGCTCCGCCACCCCCACTCGGACAGGGCCTCGAGGATGCGGGCGGCGGCGGCATCGGGGTCAAGCACCAGGCTCTGGGGGGCGGAGCGCTCCGAGCTGGCCCCGGTGAGGGCCGCTATGCGGGCCAGGGCCGGCCACTCGGCCGGGGGCCCGGCCAGCACCCGGGCCCTGGGCCGGTAGGGGCCCACCCGCCTCGGAGGCCGCTCGGGGGCGACCGACGGGG
This sequence comes from Acidimicrobiales bacterium, assembly GCA_035653595.1. Lineage (GTDB taxonomy): Bacteria > Actinomycetota > Acidimicrobiia > Acidimicrobiales > JAJPHE01 > DASRBO01. The sequence goes on from DASRBO010000039.1 coordinate 21,394, forward strand.
TCCGGTAGGAGACGACTTCGGCCCGCTCGGCGGCCAGAACCCGCGGCAGGCCGGCCCGGCGCAGCCGGGCGGTCCCTCCCTCCACCGAAAGCACCGCCGGAGCGCTCACCCGCAGCCGCTCCCGCCGGCCCCGGTCGAGGCGGCGTTCGACCAGGACGGTGCCCGGGCCGGCCGGCTCCAGACCGACCAGGCCGAGGGCCTGGGCCGCCGCCCGCTCGGCGGCGATGAAGGCCGGCACCGAGCCGCTGCCCCGATCGAGGCTCCAGTCCCCGCACAGGACCAGCCCCGCGTCCTCGAGGGCGCCCGCCAGCCCGGCGGCCACCGCCCGGCTCGGCAGCTGCGGATCGAGCTCGACCATGCGGGCCGAATCGGCGCCGGCGGCCAGCGCCTCCTCCAGCACCGCCCGGCAGCCCCGGTCGCCGCCGGCGGAGACCGCAACCACCTCCCAGCCCCATGCCTCGCCCAGCCGCAGCGCCCACTCCAGGGCGGCCCGGTCGGCGTCGGACGCCCCCGAGCTGCGGGGATCGGTGGTGACCTGGCCGGTCAGCGGGTCGACCTCGGGACGGCGGTCCACCCACTTGAGGCACACGCCGATGCGGCTCATGAGTCGGCGCCGGTCGGGCGGGTCACGACCGGCGGAAGACGACGCCGTGGCCGCCCTCCGGATAGCTCCAGCGGATGGCGCCCCGGCGGTTGCAGACCATGTAGCAGGTGCCGCACTCGAAGCACTGCTCGTAGTTGAACAGGATCCCGCCGTCGGCGACGGGGACGAAGAGGTTGGCTGGGCAGGCGGTCACGCACTCGCGGGTCGTGCAGCCCCGGCACTGGTCCCCGTCCACCACGATGTGGGCGACAGGGGACACGCGGAACTCCACCGTGTCCATGCGGTCCTCGAAGGACTGGGCCGGAACCCCGACCGTCGTCATCCGAAGGTCCTGAGGGCCCGCCATCCGTCGAGGGCGAGATGCCGCAGACCCACCCCGGAACGGCTGGCCTGCTGGCGCAGCAGCCGGCGAAGCCCGGGCTTGGGGGCCGGGTTTTCGACGGTGAACAGCGACTGGACCAGGTTGCAGGCCAGGTCCGGATAGCGCGACTGCACCCGGTCGGAGAGGACCAGCGCCGGGGCCCGCCGCAGGCGCCGGTGGTCCGCCAGGACGAAGCTCTCCTCCAGCCGCCGGCGATATCGGGCCAGGGCCGGTGCCCGGGTGTCGCCGGCCGCCAGGGCCTCGGCGGCGGTTTCGCCGGCCGCCGCTCCCGACCCGATGGCGAAGTTGACCCCCTCCAGCCAGATTCCGGCCGCCAGGCACAGGGCGGCGGCGTCGCCCGCCACCAGAATCCCGTCGCCGACCATGGCGGGCATCATCTCCCATCCCCCCTCGGGGATTAGGTGGGCGGAGTACTCCTTGAGCTCGCCTCCATCGACGAGGGGCGCTATCGACGGGTGGGCCTTCAACCCGGCGATGACATCCTCGGGCCGCCGCCCCGAGCGGGCCAGGCCAGGCAGCTGCAGCACCACTCCCACGGCCACGCTGTCGCAGTTGGTGTAGAGGAACCCGCCGCCAGGTATGTCGCCGGTGCACCCGATGATCTCGAAGTCGGCCCCCTGGCGGTCGCGCAGCCCGAAGCGGGCGTCGATCTCCGCCCTGGGCAGGGCCAGCACCTCCTTGGCTCCGAGGGTGAAGAAGTGGGCGTCCCGCTCGGGGTAGAGGCCGGCCTCCTTGGCTAGGAAGGAGTTGACCCCGTCGCAGGCGATGACCACCGACGCTTCGATGTCGCCGTCGGGGCGGTCGGTGCGCACGCCGTGCACCCGGCCGCTGCTGTCGCGCTCGAGACCGGTGACCGTCGTGGAGCAGATCAGCTCGGCTCCCGCCGCCACCGCCTGGTCGGCCAGCCAGCGGTCGAAGTCGGCCCGGAAGGCGGTGGCCCCGTTGTAAGGCGGCTCGCCCCAGTCGACGGTACGGAAGTCCACCGTGAGGCTCTGGGTCGGGGTCATGACCACGGTCGCCCGCCGGGTGACCCAGCGCTCGACCGGGGCCTCCTCCCACCAGCCGGGAATCAGGGTGTCGAGGACGCGGGCATAGACCACCCCGCCGAACATGTTCTTAGAGCCCGGGTAAGGCCCCCGCTCAACCAGGGCGACGGCCCGGCCCGCTCTGGCCAGCTGCAGGGCGGCGGCGGAGCCGGCCGGGCCGGCGCCGACGACGACCGCCTCGAAGCGCTCAGCCACCGCTGCCAGCTCCGAGGCGGGCGGCCAGCGCCTCCAAGGTGGCGGGAGCGTCGGCCACGATGGCCAGGTCGGCCATGGCCATCATCGGGCAGCTGGGGTCGCGGTTCACGCTGATGATGTGGTCGGGATCGCCCAGGCCACTGGTGTGCTGCACGGCCCCCGATATCCCGAAAGCGACATACAGGCGCGGGTCGACCGCCACCCCGGTCGTGCCGATCTGGCGCTCGAAAGGCAGCCAGCCGGCGTCGGTCACCACTCGGGTGCCGCCCACCGAAGCCCCCAGCGCCCCGGCCACTGTCGCCAGGGTGGCGAAGCGCTCGGGCGATCCCAGGCCGGCACCGCCGGAGACGATGAACGGCGACTCGGACAGATCCATGGTGGCGGGGTCGGGCGGGCACAGCTCGACCAGCTCGGCATCGGGCTCGGTGGAGTGCGGGGTGGGCAGGTCAACCATCTCGAGGCGAGGCTGCTCCGCGCCCGTGGTGTCGGCGCCCCGGGCACCGGGGACGAGGGTGACCACCGCCGGCCCGTCGAGCTCGTGCTCCTCGCACACCAGGCCGCCGTGGCGGACCACCACCAGGGGTCGGGCCGATAGCGCTCCGGTGTACAGCGGGCGGGCCAGCACGTGAGCCAGCCGGGGGGCCAGGTCCCTCCCGTCCGGAGAGCCCGCCAGCACCACCACGGCCTCGCCCGCCAGGCGGGCGGCCAGGCGCTCGGCCCAGGCGCCAGGGGCGAACGGGCCCACCTCCGCCCCGGACAGCTCGGTGGTGGGTGTGCTGAGGGCGGCCGCCGCCGGGGCGACCCCGTCGCCGATCAGCAACGCCCGGCCACCGGCCTCGGCCACCGCCTCGTCGGCCCCCGCCGGCAGCTCGCCGGCTCGCACCGGCACCACGGCGATCACAGCGACTCGCCCACCCGCTGGCCCTCGACCACGGCGGCGTGGGCACGACGGGGGGCGACGCAGTCCCCGATCCTCACCACTTCGACTCCCCGGCCGAGCAGCGCGAAGTACAGGCCGTCGTCCGGCTCGCCCGGCATGGAGAGCACGACCCAGTCCGGGCGCCGCTGTTGATTGACGCCGGTCGGGTGGTGCAGCAGGTTGAGGACCGGGCCCTCGACGCCCATAGGCACCAGATCCGGGCTCTGTCGGATCGACTTGGCGGCGGCGCGCATGTTCCAGTTCTCCAGGTCCAGCGTCACACCGAGATCCTGACCGACCACCATGCCCGGCGTGACGATCTCCACCCGGCAGCCCCGGTCGGCCAGCAGCTCGGCCACGCTGGTGCCCGGATGGAAGCCGGTCTCGTCCACGACCACCACCTCCCCGCTGGGCGCCACCTCGCCGCTCAGCACCGCCCGGGCGTCGACGACGGGCGGCGCCTCAGGAGGGAGGGGTTCGGGCACCCAGGGGGGCCGTGAGGGCCGAGCGCCGGTGGCCACCACGACCACGTCGGGGTGGAGAGCCAGCACGGAGGCCACGTCGGCGTGGGCTCCGTATCTGATGTCCACGCCGGCCCGGGCGCACTGGCGCAGCTGGTTGCGCACGATGTCGCCGAACTCGGCGCGATTGGGGACGGTGGCGGCCAGCCGGGCCTGGCCCCCCGCCTGGGTGTCCCTCTCCAGCACCGTCACCCGGTGGCCGCGGGAGGCGGCCGAGGCGGCCGCCTGCAGGCCCGCCGGTCCCGCCCCGACCACCACCACCTGACGCTGGCGCCGAGGGGCCGGCGGCGCAGCCCGGCTCTCCCTACCGGCGGCCGGGTTCTCGATGCACCCCAACCACCGGTTGAGGCCCATGCGACCGACGCACTCCTGGTTGCACGACAGGCACAGGCGGATGTCCTCGACCAGGCCGGCCCGGGCCTTGGCGGCGAAGTCGGGGTCAGCGATCTGGCCCCGCACCACGCCGATCAGATCGCAGTGACCCTCCTCCAGCGCCCGCTCGGCCTGGACCGGATCCTTGAACCGACCGACCCCCACCACCGGAAGGTCCACCGCCTTGCGGATGGCCGAGGGGATGAACAGGGCGTAGCCGGGCGGGACGTGCATAGACGCCTCGATCATGAACAACGACGCCGTCGCCACCCCGATGGAGGTGTTGATGTAATCCACCAGCCCCTGGTCCTCGACCAGCCTGGCGACCTCCACGGCGTCGTCGATGGTCGTGCCGCCCTCGATCAACTCGTCGCCGCACAGCCGGACGCCCAGCGCCATGGCCGGGCCGATGGCGTCCCGCACGGCGGCGACGATCTCGAGCAGGAGGCGGGCCCGCCCGGCCAGCGGTCCGCCGTAGCCGTCGCTGCGCAGGTTGGTCGCCGGCGAGAGGAAGCCCCGCACGATCGAGCTGTGGGAGCACTGCAACTCGATTCCGTCGAAGCCGCCGCGGGCGCAGTGCTCGGCTACCAGGGCGTAGCCGTCGATCACCTGGCGGATCTCGTGGGGCTCGATCTCCTTGGGTACCTCGCGGAACAGCGGGTCGGCGACCGGCGACGGAGCCCACACGGGTAGGCGGCTGTACATGCCCGAGGCCTGGCCACCGTTGTGGTTGATCTGGGCGAACACCCGGGCCCCGTGGCGGTGGACCGCTTCGGTGATCCGCCGGTAGCCGGGGATCGCTTCGGGGTTGAACCCGTGGATGAGCTTCTCGTAGGGCCAGTCGGTCGGATGGACCGAGTGCTCCTCGGTTATCACCAGGCCGGCGCCGCCGGCGGCCCTGGCCCCGTAGTAGGCGGCGTGCTGCTCGCTGGGCAGGCCCTCCTCGGCGTAGTTGGTGAGGTGGGCGGCGAACACGATGCGGTTGGCCACCGTCACCGGTCCCAGCCGGAGGGGCCGGAAGAGCAGCCGGTAGCGGCTCACGCGCTCACGCCCACCGGCGCTGTCAGGGACAGGGCCATGGCCGCCCGCCGGCCCTCGAGCACCGCCTCGTGAACGCTGCGGGGGGCGACGGCGTCCCCGATGCGGGCCAGCCGGCACCCCGTCTGGCGCCACAAGCCGTCCTCGGGCAGCCGGTGGCCGGCGTCGACAAGGACCGTCGCCGGAAAGGCGACGGCGGCGGCGGTGAAGCGGTCCTCGACCACGACCTGGGCGGCCTCCACCCGGCGCAGCAGCGAGCGCCGCACCAGACCGACCCCGGCCGCCTGCAGGCGCACGTTGGCCGGAGCCAGGTCGCCGGAGCGGGACAGCTCGTTGCCGACGATCAGGTCGGGGGTGACCAGGCTCACCTCGCCGCCGGCCTGGCGGACGGTTTCGGCCACCGACACCCCGACCGGGCCACCGACGGGGTCCCACACCACCACCGGCCCCTCGTGGCCGGCGAGGCCTGCCGCCCCCGGCCCGCCGCCGACGCCGGGCTCGAGCACCTCGGCGGCGGTGAGCACCCGGGCGCCCGGCTCCACATGGTAGAGCCGCCGGCCCGGGGCCGAGCCGGTGGCGATGACGACGGGCCCGTCGTGGGCGGCGACGTCGGCCGCGGTGGCGTCGGCGCCCAGCACCACCTCGACACCCAGTCGCTCGCACTCCTGCGCCAGCCAGTCGGCCAGGGCGGCCAGCCGCTGGCGGCCGGTGCCCTGGGCCGCCACCCTCAGCATGCCGCCGGACCACGCTCGTCGCTCCACCACGGTCACCCGGTGGCCAATGCCGGCGGCCACCCGGGCGCACTCCAGCCCGGCTGGTCCAGCGCCAACGACCAGCAGCCGGAGGGCGGCGGGGGCAGGGGCCGGCTCAGGATCCTCCAGCTCGTGTCCGGACCGGGGTTCGCCCACGCAGCTCACCAGCGGGTTGCGGGCGTCGCGGACCTGGCACGCCTGGTTGCACAGGATGCACGGCCGGACGGGGACGCCAACCGACAACTTGTAGGCCAGCTCCGGCTCGGCGATCTGCGCCCTGGTCATCTCCACGGCGTCGGCCTCGCCGGCGGCCACCGCCGCTTCGGCCTGGGCCGGGTCGACGATCGAGCCCTGGGCGACCACCTTCACCTCGGCGGGCAGTCCGGCCCGCAGGAGGGCGGCCAGCTCGAGATTGAAGCCGGGGGCCGTGTGGCTGTCCGGCCTCGTCGCCGAGGCCGAGTAGATGGAGCCCCGCACCACCACCAGGTAGTCGAGGCGGTCCGCCAAGGCCAGCGCCAGCTCGACGGCGGCGTCGGGGGTGATGCCCGCCCACGGGGCCAGCTCGTCGCAGGAGAGCCGCAGGCCGAGCACGGCGTCGCCCATGCCGTCCCTGACGGCCGCCAGCACCTGGCGGGCGAAGAGGGTCCGGTCCTCGCCATAGGGGTCGGAGCGGTGGTTGGTGAGCCCGGAGAGGAACTGGCGCACCAGGCTGTACTGGCCGGCATTGATTTCGACCCCGTCGAGCCCGGCGGCGACGGCGGCCGCCGCCGCCCGGCCGAACCCGGCCACCACCGCGTCGATGTCGGACTGCTCCATCCACTTGGGGACCTCGCGGGTGGACACCTCGGGCACCCGCGACGGGGCCAGCAGGGCCATCTGGCTGTAGGCGCTGGAGCCCTGGCCTCCGGCGTGGCCCAGGGCGGCGACGACCAGGGCGCCCTCGGCCCGGCAGGCGTCGGCGATCCGGGCCCAGCCGGTGGATGCCTCCTCGGCCAGGGGCGCCCGTTCGTAGGGCCAATCGGAGCGCTCGACCGAAGCCTCCTCGGCCACGATCACCCCCGCTCCCCCCGCCGCACGTCTCCGGTAGTAGGCGACGTGGCGGTCCGACAGGGCCCGCCCGCGGGCCAGGTTGGTTTCGTGGGGCCCGAAGAAGATCCGGTTGCGGGCCACCCGCCCTCCCAGCGTCAGGGGGGAGAGGAGGGGGCTTGTCGACGGGTCGCCTGGCGCCGGGGCGGCGCCGGTGGGTTCGCCTACGACCTTGCCCCCCGTCGCAGTCGGAGCGGTACCGCCACCGGGCTGGGGCGGGAGTGGCCCGGGCCGGTGGCCGGCCTGACTCCGGCCCGGCTGAGGGCCGGCTCGCCGTGTCCGAGGGCACACTCCGGATCGGGCCCGTCGAGGGGCAGGCCGGTGAAGAACTTGGCCGCCATGCACCCGCCCTGACAGGCGTCGAAGGCGCCACAGGCCGAGCAGGCGCCGCCGGACTGCGAGCGGCGCAGGTCGGCGAACAGCGACGACTGGCGCCACACCGAGGCGAACCCGCCGGGCTGGCGGACGTTGCCGGCCCGGAAGTCCGGGTGCAGGACGAAGGGGCAGGCGTAGACGTCGCCGACGGGATCGATCAGACACACCACCCGCCCGGCCCCGCACAGGTTGAGCCCTGGAAGGCTCTCGCCCAGCGCCGACAGGTGGAAGAAGGAGTCACCGGTGAGGACGTGGGGTCGGTCCAGCAGCCACCGGTACAGCTGGTGCTGCTGCTCGGCGGTCGGGTGCAGCTGGTCCCAGGTGTCGGCGCCCCGGCCCGACGGCCGCAGGCGGGTGAGGCGGAGCTGAGCGCCATAGGACCGGGCGATCTCGTCGAAGTCGTCCAGCTGCCCGAGGTTGTGGCGGGTGACGACCACGCTGATCTTGAACGGTCCGAAGCCGGCTGCGGCCAGGTGGTCCATGGCCCGGCGGGCGGCGGCATAGGAGCCCTCGCCCCGGACGGCGTCGTTGACCGCGGCGGTCGCTCCGTCGAGGCTGACCTGCACGTCGACATAGTCCTTGGCGGCCAGGGCCGCCGCCCGGGCGGCGTCGATCCTGGTGCCGTTGGTGGAGAACTTGACCCCGACCCCCCGATCGACGGCGTAGTCGACCAGGTCGAAGAAGTCGGGCCGGATGGTCGGCTCGCCCCCACCGACGTTCACGTAGAAGATCGACATGGCCGCCATCTCATCGATTACGGCGCGCGCCTCGGCCGTGTCGAGCTCGGCCGGGTCCCGCCGCCCCGAGCTGGACAGGCAGTGCACACAGGCCAGGTTGCAGGCGTAGGTCAGCTCCCACGTGAGACATATCGGGGACTCGAGGCCCGGGCGCAACTGGGCCACCAGCGGACGGGACGTCGCTCCGGTGGGGCTCGCCGGCGGCGAGCCCAGGGGTGGTGCGCCGTCCGATGCATCCTTCGGTGGGCGGGACCGAGCAGCGGCCGGGCCGGCGTCCTGGATCAGCTCGGCCCGCTCGAGGGAGGCCAGGGCAGCGGCGAAGGCCGGCCGGCGGGAGGCGTTGACGGTGGCCAGGGCGGCCTCGACGCTGGGGTGGTCGCCCAGCCGGCGGACCAACTCGACCAGGGCGGGCGAGCGGAGGAACACCAGACGGCGGTTGCCGTAGTGGTAGGCGAGGGCGCCGAACTCCTCGGGCCGCACGGCCACCTGGGGGTGCAGGCGGTAGGGCCGGGACGGGTCGAGGCCGGCAGGGGCGGCGGTGATGGCCAAGACTGCTCCGGGGCGCTCGCTCAGGCCGGCAGGGGGATCAGTAGACCCCGCACATCCCGTCGATCGAGATCTCCTCCACGAGGAGCTCTTCCTCCACCAGATCGGTCGAGTCCTCGAGGGCTTCCTCGGGCTCGGCCGTCCTCAGCGTGTCCACCGTCGCCGTGTCAACCATCGCCAGCCTCCTGGACTCCAAAGCGCCGGGCCGGGGCCCTTCGCTTCCGCCCGACCGGCGGCGCCCAAGTATACCGACGGGCACCTCGAGCCAATTCCCGGTACCTCGCCCGAATCCTGACTCCGCAGGTCGACAATTGCCCGGGCCATGGGTAGTCTGAGCCGGCACCAGACAAGCGACACAGGAGAACGACATGAGCCTCAGGCTTGGCGCCGATGCCCCCGACTTCACCGCCGACACCACCGAAGGTCAGATCCGGTTCCACGAGTGGCTTGGGGACAGCTGGGGTGTGCTCTTCTCGCATCCCAAGGACTTCACCCCGGTCTGCACGACGGAGCTCGGCTACATGGCCAAGATCAAGTCCGAGTTCGACAAGCGCGGGACCAAGATCATCGGTCTGTCAGTGGATTCGGCCAAGGACCACACGGCCTGGGCCAAGGACATCGAGGAGACCCAGGGCACCAAGCCCAACTACCCGATCATCGGCGATGCCGACTTCAACGTCGCCAAGCTGTACGAGATGCTGCCGGCCGAAACCAGCGGGGACGCCAAGTCGCGCACGCCGGCGGACAACATGACGGTCCGCAACGTCTTCGTCATCGGCCCGGACAAGAAGATCAAGCTGATCCTCGTCTACCCCATGTCGACCGGGCGGAACTTCGACGAGGTGCTCCGGGTCATCGACTCGCTGCAGCTCACGTCCAAGTACAGCGTCTCGACCCCGGCGAACTGGAAGGACGGCGACGACGTCATCATCGCCCCGGCGATCTCCGACGACGAGGCCAAGGAGAAGTTCCCCAAGGGCTTCACCACCCTGAAGCCCTACCTGCGGCTCACCCCCCAGCCCAACAAGTAGCCCGCTGGGACCGTCGGTCCCAGCCAGCCACCCTCAAGAGCGAAGGCCCGGCTCCGGCCGGGCCTTCGTGTTCCGGTCCTACCGAAGGCTCGCTCCAGCTCGAAGAGAGCGGCTCAGGTGCCGACCAGCTCCTCCCGAAGGTCCCGCTTGAGGATCTTGCCGGCCGGGTTGCGGGGTAGGGGCTCGTCGCGGAACCACACCCGGGCCGGGACCTTGAACGCCGCCAGCCGCGCCGCCACGTGGGCCCTCAGCTCCTCCTCGGTCGCCGCGGAGCCGGGGCGCAGCTGCACCACGGCGCCGACCTCCTCGCCGAGGACCGGGTGCGGGATCCCGATGACCGCGGCATCGGCCACCCCCGGGTGCTCGTAGAGGGCCGCCTCCACCTCGACGCAGTACACGTTCTCGCCGCCGCGGATCACCATGTCCTTGGCCCGGTCCACGATGTACACGAAGCCCTCGTCGTCGATACGGGCCACATCTCCGGTGTGAAGCCACCCATCGGTGAAGGTGTCGGCGGTCTCCTTGGGCTTGTTCCAGTAGCCCCGGACCACGTTCGGGCCCTTGATCCACAGCTCGCCCACCGCGCCGGTCGGAAGCGGGTTGCCCGCGTCGTCGACCACCTTGACCTCCACCACCGGCACCGGAGGACCCACGCTGTCGGGCTTGCGCACGTAGTCGGGGCCGGAGTTGAGGGTGGTGACCGAGGACGTCTCGGTGAGGCCGTAGCCGTTGGAGGGCTGGCCCACCGGGAAGTGCTCCTTGATTCGCCGGACCAGCTCGGGCGGGGCCGGTGCGCCTCCGTAACCGATGCCGCGCACGCTGGATGTGTCCCGCTTGGCGAAGTCAGGGGAGTCGAGCACCTGCATCACCATGGCCGGCACCCCGCCGAACTGGGTGATGCGCTCCCGCTCGATCAGCTCCAGGGCCCGCTCCGGGTTCCAGCGGTACATCATCACCAGCTTCCCGCCGCTGGCGGTGTTGGCGACCAGGGTCGAATGACAGCCGGTGGCGTGGAAGAGCGGCACCGAAAGGAGGCTGGCGTTCTGGGTTGGAGCCGACGTCGGGGGCTGGGCCGGAGCGGCGGCGCCGGCACGGGCCCGGAAGGCGCCCCTCGCCGCGCTGAACATCAGGCTCATCAAGTTGGTGCAGATGTTGCGCTGGGTGCCGACGGCGCCCTTGGGCCGACCGGTGGTCCCTGAGGTGTAGAAGATGGTGGCGTCGTCCTCGGGCTCTATGGCCACCTCCGGCAGGCCGGCCGAGGCGTCCACCGGGCCGAGCACCTCCTCGAAGGGGACGGCTCCCGCGGTCAGCGCGCTCTCCGCCCGCGCCACCACCGTGGTGAGCTTGGGGACGTCCGTGGAAGCCAGCCGCTCCATCCGTTCGCCGTCCACGAAGGCCACCTTGGTGCCCGAGTCCTCCAATCCATACGCCAGCTCGGGTGCGGTCCACCAGGCGTTGAGGGGCACGATCACCGCCCCGGCGGCGGCCGCCGCCCAGAAGGCCACGACCCATTCGGGGAAGTTGCGCATGGCGATCGCCACTCGGTCGCCCTTCGCCACGCCGAAGTCCTCGATCAGGCGGTGGGCCAGGGTGGCCGCCATGGCGAAATGCTCCTCGAAGGTCGTGCGCTCGTCCTCGTAGACGAGGAAGACCGCGCCGCCATGTGCGCGGGAGCCCGACAGGATGGCCGGCAGGTTCGGAGCGGCGTTCTTCCAGGTCCGGGTGGGGATGCCCCTGATGACCTGCTCGACCACTTCGAAGGGCTGGCCGGGCGCGGTGAGGGCGGCGTCGGCCTCGGCGATGGGCATCAGGGCCGGCTCGGCGCTCATGACTTACCTCGACTCCACCGCGGAAGGAGGCGCGCAGGCCCCGGCCAGGCTGGACAGGGCGACGCCACGGCGGGCGAGGCGGATCGGGTGGGGATCGATCCCGTTGGTGACATAGGCGAAGGAGAGGCCGGTCTCCGGATCGGCCCAGGCGATCTGGCCCGCCGCCCCGCCGTGTCCGAAGGCGCGCCCGGACACCGTCCGGCCGAAGCCCCGGAGGTTGGCCTTGCCGTCGTCGCCGGCGATTATCAGCCCCAGGGTGCGGTTGGCCGGGCTGCCCATGAGCGGATCGGGCATGGTCACCCGCACCGCGCCGGTGGCATCGGCCAGCACGTCGGCGTCCCAGAGTCCACCCGGGTTGTGCAGCAGGGCCTGGTAGTAGAGGGCGAGGTCGGCAGCGGTGGTGACGGCCCCGCCTCCTGGGACCCCGACCTCGCGGGCGGCGGGGTCGTTGAAGCCGACCAGCGCCTCGTCAGTGACCTCGGTGACCGGAAGCTGGCGGATGCCGAGGGCCGCCTCGAGCTCGTCGGGGGTGGCAGGCTCACCGCGGATCTCGAGGGTGGCCACGTTGGCCTGCTCGGAGCGCGGCAGGCCGAGGCGGATGGCCTCCAGGCCGAGCGGGCCGGCGATCCGCTCGGTGAAGAACGACCGGTGATCCTGGCCGGTGGCGGCCTGGATCATGTGGGCCACCACCCAGTGCGCCGAGGTGGGGTGGTAGACGTAGCGGGAGCCGGGCTCCCACTCCAGCCGCCAGCGGGAGAATCGCTCCAGGCGGCCCTCGGCGGTGTTCCACTCCGGCGGTCCCAACGGGGCATTGGGGAAGCCGGCAGTGTGGGTGAGCAGGTGCTCGAGGGTCACCACCTCCTTGCCGTTGGTCCCGAACTCCGGCACCAGTTCCGCTGCCCTGGTTGAGGTGGTGAGGGCGCCCTGCCCCAGGAGGAGCCAGGCCATGCCGGCGGTTAGGGCCTTGGTGCAGGAGAACACCACGTAGCGGCTGTTGTTGTCGGCCTCGCCGAGGGTCACGAACGCCCCCAGCCTCCCGTGGCGGGCCACCGCCAGCTGGCAGGAGGGGAGCAGGCCGGCGTCCACCTCCCGCCGCGCCCGGTCGATCAGGGCGGCCAGGCGGTCGGGATCGAGCCCCAGTTCGGTGGGGTCGGCTACCACAGTTCCGTCAATAGTGGTCATATCGGCGACCCTACTCGTCACCGGCTTGACCGCCCCGGGCGCCGGAAGGAGGATTCGCGCCAGCCCAGCGATCGGAGGAGCGATGCGCGTCAGCACCAACCTGGCCTACGCCGGCGGGTTCAAGGAGGCGGCCGACCAGGTCGTGGCGCTGGAGAAGGCGGGCCTCGACATCGTCTGGGTGGCGGAGGCCTACGGCTTCGACGCCGCCACGCTGATGGGCTATCTGGCCGCCCGCACGGAGCGGGTCCAGATCGGCTCCGGCATCCTGCCGCTTTACTCGCGAACCCCCGCCCTCATCGCCCAGACCGCCGCCGGTCTGGACTACGTGTCCGGCGGCCGGGCCATCCTCGGCCTAGGGGCCTCCGGCCCGCAGGTGATCGAGGGCTGGCACGGGGTGCCCTATGACAAGCCACTGCAGCGCACGAGGGAGATCATCGACGTCTGCCGGCGGGTCTGGCGGCGGGAGGTCCTGACCCACGAAGGCCTCTACCGCCTGCCGCTGCCGCCGGAGCGGGGCACGGGCCTCGGCAAGCCACTCAAGATGATCACCCATCCGGTGCGGGCCGACATTCCCATCTACGTCGCCGCCCTGGGGCCCAAGAACGTGGAGATGGTTGCCGAGGTGGCCGACGGCTGGATGCCGATCCTGTTCATACCGGAGAAGGCGAGGTCGGTCTGGGGCGAGCCCCTGGCCAAGGGCAAGGCCAACCGCCCGTCGGATCTGGGGCCGCTGGAGGTGGTGGCCGGCGGGCTTCTGGCCGTGGGAGACGACGTGACCGGGCTGCGGGAGATGCAGCGCCCCATGGTGGCCCTATACGTCGGGGGCATGGGGGCCAAGGGCCGCAACTTCTACAACGACCTGGCTCGCCGCTACGGCTTTGAGGCCGAGGCCGAGCGCATCCAGGATCTGTACCTGGCGGGCAAGAAGGAGGAGGCCGCCGCCGCGGTCCCGTCCGAGATGCTGGAGCTCACCAGCCTGGTGGGACCGGCGGGATATGTACGGGAGCGGATGGCCGCCTTCGCCGAGGCCGGGGTGACCGTGCTGTCGGTGACCCCGGTCGGCCCCGACCCCGTCCGCCTCATCGAGCAGGTCAAGTCGTGGGCGGCCGACCTGTAGGGGCCGACTGTGTAGGCGGCCGATCTATAGGGGGCCGATCTAAAGCAGACCTTCGATCCGGTCAGCGGGCGGCGGGCGGTTCGCCGGCGGGTGGACCCGGCGCCCGGAACACAGCCTGGCGGTAATAGCGCAGCTCGTTCACGCTCTCGCGGATGTCGTCGAGGGCGCGGTGGCCGCCCTTCTTGGGCGGGGCCGATTCGAGGGCCTCCGGATACCAGCGCCGGCACAGCTCCTTGATCGTCGACACGTCGACCGATCGGTAATGGAAGAAGCTGTCGAGCTCCGGCATCTGGGCGGCCAGGAACCGCCGGTCAGTCCCGATGGAGTTGCCGCACAGCGGGATGGTTCCGGCGGCGGGGATGTGGGTGCGCAGGAAGCGCAGGGTGGCACCCTCGGCCTCGGCCCGACTGGTGGCCGAGGCGCGGATTGCGTCGAGGAGTCCGCTGCGGGTGTGCATGTCCCGCACCACCGACTCCATGGCCTCCAGTTCGCTGGCCGGGGCGGATAGGACCAGGTCGGGGCCTTCGGCGACGATGTCCAGGTCGTCGTCGGTCAGCAGGGTCGCGATCTCCACGATGGAGTTGCGGCCCGGGTCGAGCCCGGTCATCTCGAGATCCAGCCAGGCGAGCATCAGCCCCGATGCTAGGGGGGCCGCGTAAGTTGGGCCGGTGATCGAGGTCACCTTCGTCCGCCTGGATCCCGATGCCACCAGCCCTTCCTACGCCCGGCCCGGTGACGCCGGCGCCGACCTGGTCGCCAACGAGGACGCCCTGCTGCCAAGGGGCGGGGGCCGGGCGCTGGTGGGCACCGGCCTGGCCGTGGCCATACCGGAGGGATACGCCGGCTTCGTCCAGCCCCGCAGCGGCCTGGCCCTGCGCCACGGGGTCACCTGTCTCAACACCCCGGGCCTGATCGATTCCGGCTACCGGGGCGAGCTCAAGATTCTGCTGGTCAACACCGACCCGGTCGAGGCCTACCAGGTGCACCGGGGCGACCGGATCGCCCAGCTGGTGGTCCAGGCCGTCGAGGAGGTGCGCTTCGTGGCGGTGGAGGAGCTGGCCGACAGCCATCGGGGCGCCGGGGGCTTCGGCCACTCCGGTCGCTGAGCCCTCGCCCGGGCGGGGGCCGGCGGGGGCGCTGCCCGCCAGCACGGCTGATAGCCTGGGCCCGTCACGCGGCAGTGGCTCAGTTGGTAGAGCACGACCTTGCCAAGGTCGGGGTCGCGGGTTCGAATCCCGTCTGCCGCTCCAATGAAAGCCCTGGTCAGAGGGCATATCGGGTACGCTCCACGGCGGTGCCGGGGGACCCGGTGTACTAAGTAGGTCTACCAAGCGGGGCCGGTCTACACAGCCCCCGACCTCACCCAAGCCGGGGCGCCGGCGCAAGTGGGGTTCCGGTGGCATCTTCCCCGTCCGGCAAGGGGTCTGGCGGGTGGACCTGGAGGTCAGTCGCGATCCCATTACCGGCGCGAGGCGCCGGGTGGCCAGGGTCATCCACCGCACGTTGGAGGACGCAGAGCTGGCGCTGGCCCGTCTCAAGGTGGCGGATCACGAGAAGCGGCTCCCCACCGGCGGTACCGCCGCCCGGTCCGTGGCCGCTGCCCTCCAGCTGTACCAACGGGCGGCCGATCTTGGCCAGATCGAGCTGGCGCCCAGCACCGTGCTGATGGTCCGAGGCGCGGTGAACCTGCTGAGCAATGTCGAGCTGCCCAACGGCCAGCGCTTCGGCGACATTCGATTGAGCCGCTTGACCTGGCAAGACATTGAACACCTGTACGCCGCCATGAGAGCACGGGGAAGTGGTGCTGCCCATATCCGCCGTAACGCCACCATCCTCGCCCAAGCGCTCGAGTTGCCTCGAAAGCGCGGCTTGATCGACGCCAACCCATCAAAGGACGTCTGTGATAGGTCGTCACCTGGCGATGCTCGTCGTTATCTCGACACCTGCCCGCCGCCCGGGCGCTCGACCGATCCCCAACCCGAGGTCTTCGTTCGCTGGCAATAACGGGCACTCTGGTTGTCGTGGCTGAGGACTACTCCTATGAGTGGCGAGGCGGCGTGACCGACAATGAGATGGTCGACCGCGTCATGTCGCACGGTGGTCGGCCAGAACCGGGCTGGTGGAATCGCATCCGCACGCACAGTCTCTGCTGGGTCACGGCCAGGACGGCGGACGGCGCCCTGGTCGGGTTCGTCAACCTGGCCTGGGACGGGAGCGATCATGCTTTTCTTCTGGACACCAAGACCCGTGGCACCCACCAGCATCGAGGGAGGTCGCCGTGCAGCAGGCCGCAGCCGCCGGTTGCGAATGGATTCACGTCGACTTCGGGGATGAACTCGGGCCGTTCTACTTTTGCCTGCTCGAGGCGCTGGCTGACCGATCGGGGAATCCGAGGCGGGTCTCAAACCTTCGTGAAAGTTGACATGAGGCGAGCAGATCGACGGCTATCGCACGGCGGACCTATTCGCGACGAAGGCGAAATCTGGGATGCGGATAAGTATGGGCCAGGATATCGATCCACTCGCTAGCGACTCCTCAAGGTTGACCATCCTTCGAAAGGCGAGTTGACTGCAGTCCGATTGAGCAGTTCGCGGTTATACGAGTCCAAGGAGTGTTGCCCCGCTTAGGAGGGCCGAAGTGATGCGCAAGTTGCCAGGCATAACGTTCCTCGTCGTTGTGGCCACAATCGGGTTCGCAGGTTGCGGGACTTCCTCGACCTCAACTGGATCGCAGGCACAGAAGTCCGCGTTCTGCGGCGCCAATGACGCGATCGACAAGGCGAGTGCCAATGTGAACTCGGATGCCGGCTTCCTGGCGGTGCTAAAGACGCACCGGCCCCAATTGGACACTATGAAGAACAATCTTCCACCAGGTTCGCTCGGCACCAAGGCACGCCAACTAGTTAACGCCGCAGAGCAAGCGATCGCCCAGAACAGCACGAACGCTCTCAACAACGCGCCTTCAGGCGGCGACCTTGACACCTACTGCGGCGTCGACGGCAACGGCAATCGTTTGCCTTCATATTTTGCGACCGGCAAGGGAACGGCCTTCTGCAACGGGTTCCTGCCCATTTTCCAAGCAGTCGGCAATGCAAATACTCCGGCCGACAAGCTGAAGGCGCTCGTTGCCAACAAGGCTAAAATCGCTCAGCTCGCCACGGAGGTCTCCGCGTTGCCTAGCTCAATTCAGTCCAAAGCAAGCGCCACGGTGAGCACTGCGCAGACGGCGATCGCGCAAAACAGTGCTGCAGCTCTGGCGCAGAACGGGAATGGCCCAGCTCAGTTTGTGGCGCTCTACTGCGGACAAAATCAGTAACGATTGGAGGCCTCCGTCCCCGGTCCGTGTCGTTGGATCAAAGCCGCCGAGGCGGCCGAGGGTGCGTGGGGTTCGTCCACTTGTTCTGCGTCTCCGTACGAGCGGATCGTCCTCGACATCGACCCAGAGGGCACGGGTGGTTGGGCACCTGGGCCGAGGGGACCGAGCGAACGCAGAGGTTATGGCTCGCTGAAGTCGCGGCCGATACCCCCTGCGCCAAGCCGTCCTGCCTCACGTCGAGCGAGCGAGCGTCGCCGCCGCCGGAGGCATGATGGCGTCGCTCAGGGCCCTCAAGCCTCCTCGATTCGGCGGACAGCCTAGAGGGGACGGGCATCCAGCCGCCATAATTGGCGCCCGGCACTCGGTCGGTCCGGCGTGCGACCCACTCGCCTAAGTTGGTTTGGGTGCGACCGCGGTTCGCGTTCGGACCACACCCATGGTGCGACGTTGACCCTTCGCGGCGCGCTACCTCGTGGGACCGATCTTCACCGCCGGCTGCTTCGTGGCCGTGCTGACGGCATCGACCGGTGGGCGCCTCCGGAGGGCCCTTGCCGCTCCCGTGGCCGCCCTGGGGGTGCTGGCGTGGTCGGGCTTGCGCACCGGAAGAACCGGAGCCGTCGGCTCTTGACGTCTCGAGGTCGGCGGTCCTGATGAGTGTTCAACCGGGCCCCGAGGTCGTCCGAAGCCACTCCAGGGCCGCGCCGACCACCTACGACGACCGCCGTGCCAAGCATGGGGCCGTGGCCGCCCACCTGTCCGCCTTGAGCGACGAGGAAGTGCTGGCCCTGCCGAGGGAGGGCGGCCCCCGGAGCGTGTGGAGCACGACGGGCACGATCCAAGTCGACGCAATGCCGGTGTTCATAAAGCGGGTCCCGGTGACGGCGCTCGAGGCCGGTCATCCCTATTCCACCGGGAACCACTTCGGCCTACCGAACTGCTACCACTACGGGGTCGGCTCGGCCGGCTACGGCGCCTTCCGCGAGCTGGCCGGCCTCGTCCAGACCACCGCCATGGTGCTCGACGGCTCGGCGGCAGGTTTCCCGCTCCTCTACCATCACCGGATACTGCCCGGCAGCCCGAGGCCTTGGACCGGCAGGATGACCCTCGAGGCCTACGTCGAGTATTGGGCCGGCGACCAGGCCATAGATCGCTACATGCGAGCCCGGCAGGTCGCCCCCCAGGAACTGTGGATGTTCCTCGAGTACTTCCCTCGCGCCGGCGACGACTGGTTCGGCTCCCACCAGGCCGAGATCCCCCGGATGATTGCCCACCTCTGTGGAGCCGCCGCTGAGCTTCGTCGCCATGGCCTGGTGCATTTCGATGCCCACTTCGGCAATGTGGTGACCGACGGCGCCCTGGCAGTCCTAGCTGACTTCGGATTGGTTTGCGCAGACACCTTCGAGCTGGGCGCCGGCGAGGCAGAGTTCCTGGACAACCACCGTTACTACGACGTGGGACTGGTCCTGGCAAACTTGGGGTTGTTCCTGACCTTTGAGGCCAGTCGGGCCACACCGGAGACTCGGACCGAGATCGACCGTCGCTGCGGAATCGGAGCTGGCTCGGGGAGGCTCCAAGTCATCATGGGGCTGGTGGACCGCGCCGAAGACCTGGCCGACGTGCTCGGACTCGACGCCGCCTATCTCACCGAGCTAGAGCGCTACCGGGAAGTCAACCGCTACATGCATGCATTCGTATCGGAGATGCAGAGCCGGCCGGCCAAGGATGCCTGCTACAGCGATAAGGAGTTGCTGGCCCGGCTCCGAGACGCCGGCACCCCTTTCACTGACTAGCGCGGGCACTCCGGAGCCCAAACTGAAGCGGCCTAGTCTGTCGGGTCAGCCAACCGGCGGTCGGGGGCACCAGGGCGAGAGGTGGTCACTGACGTTCTGAGGATGTGAACGACCGAGCTGGCAGACTCGACCGATCTCTACGGCTGGCCCGGGAGAGCGCCGGCCAGAGGATCGGCTCGAGTGAGGTTCACTCATCATCATTCAGCAGGGCCAACGCTGTAGCGTGGAGTGAGCCGTTGCTGAAGAGGGCGGGCCGAACGCCAGCAAGGCGGACGGAGTCGTCGAGGTAGGAGAACCTCCCCCCCGCGGCCTGCACGATCCCAGCGAACGCGCCGTAGTCCCATGCAGCGCCTTCGAGCTGCAGGCACAAGTCCAGCTCGCCCTCCGCCACCATTATCGCGGGGTGCGACGTGTTCGCGGTCGGCCCGCCCAGCACGGTCAGTCGTTCCGCAAGCTCACGCCACCGTCCGGGTAGGACATCAAAGGGTGGATGGCAACTCCACCGGGTCGTGGAGTCCTTCGGAGTCCGAGTAGTCCAGATTGGTTCGGCAACGTCGCTGCCTGCAGCGGACCGAAACGCCCCAACGCTCATTGCGCCCCACCACCGAGAGCCGAGGGCGGGGGCGGAGGTAACGCCCAGCACAACCCGGCCCTTCTCCTCGAGCGCGATCTGGGTCGCCCATGCCCGACCGCCGGCGACGAAGCTCCTGGTACCGTCGATGGGGTCGACGATCCAGCATCGCCCACCGCCATGCGCGAGACCGGTTTCCTCCCCTAGGAACCCGTCGAGCGGGCGACGGAGCCGCAAGCTGTCACGCAGCGTGACCTCCACCGCACGGTCCGTCTCGGTAACCGGCGTACCGTCTTCCTTGGTCATGAAGGTCGCCGGCTGGGAGAACGCTGCCATCGTCATTGCGTCAGCTTGATCGGCCAACCCCAGGGCAAGCACCAAGTCGTCCACCACGTGGGGCATTACTCAGCCTTGCTCATTTCTCGGGGGACCGCCTGCCGGCGGTAGAGGACACTCCCGGCGGCGAGCCCGGCCGGTCTTCGGGGACAGTTAGTTAGCCGAGCGGGTATCCCGGGCCCCCAGTCTGCGGCGACGAACTCGGTGGCCTCCCCGACGCCGTGCCGGCATGATCGTGATCGTGGCCGGCCTGGAACCCGAGATCCAGGAGTACTACGAGCGGGGTGGCGAAGCGGGCCGCCTCGCGGGGGAGTTTCCGTCAGGTCCACTGGAGCTCATTCGCACCCAGGAGCTCATCCTCAGGTATATCTCGACCGGCCCGCTCGATGTCCTCGACGTCGGCGGAGGGCCCGGTGTCTACGCCGAGTGGCTGGCCGGCCAGGGCCATCGCGTCCGCTTGATTGATCCGGTGACCCTCCACGTCGAGCAGGCGGCTGGCCGGCACCCCGGCATAACCGCCACCCTGGGCGATGCCCGTCCCCTCGGCGAGCCCGACGCCTCGGCGGACGTCGTACTCCTGCTCGGCCCGCTGTACCACCTGACCAGCTATCAGGACCGCCTCCGGGCCCTGGGCGAGGCACGTCGCGTGCTCCGGCCTTCTATTCGCCGCGGCCATCTCTCGCTATGCCGCCCTACTGGACCTGCTCGTCCGCCTGGACCGCCTCCACGAACCCGACGTCTCCGCTCGGGTGGAGGAGGCCGTGGCGTCCGGCGTGTTCAGGGGCCACGCCGAGGGTCTGTTTACGACGGCGTACCTCCACCTCCCGGCCGATCTGATGGCGGAGGTGTCCGGAGCGGGTTTCGAGGCCGTTGAGGTGTACAACATCGAGGGACCTGGCTTCCTGGTGACCGACTTCGCCGAGCGCTGGGCCGATCCGCCGCGGCGAGAGGCACTGCTAGACGCAGCCCGGCTGGTGGAGAGGGAGCCAGCGATGATGGCGGCCTCCAGCCACCTGTTGGCCGTTGGTCAGGCTCCGGGCCTGTGAGCACGGACCACAGCGGCCGAGGCCGATCGATGCGAGGCCCACGAGCCGGCGGTAGGGGCCGGTCTGTGCGAGCATCTGGCCGAGCCTTCGGGGACATCCGCCCCGGCGTCGAGTCTCTGGTCGCCACGCCGACCGCCGGAGGCGCTAGCTTTCGTGGCCGCGTAGTGCATGCTGTGCCCGTGGAGGTCAGCCCGGACAACCGCAGGACGATCGGCTCCTTCGACGCCCTCTCAGAGGAAGCCATGGCCGCCTGGGACCCCGAAGGTGACGCCGGGCGCAGGCTCCTCCTGAACCCGGCGATCCTCCGCCTCCTCGGGGAGGCGTCGGGCACACGGATACTCGATGCCGGCTGCGGCCAGGGCTACCTGTGCCGGCTCCTGGCCGCCCGCGGTGCCGAGGTAACCGGAGTAGACCCCGCCCGTCGTCTGCTCGACTACGCCGAGGGGTTGGAAGCCCGACGGCCACTCGGCATCCGCTATCACCAGCGGGACCTGTCCCGACTGGGCCAGATCGGCCAGCCCTTCGATTCCGTGATCGCCAACATGGTCTTCCTGGACATCGCTGACTGGCGGGCAGCCCTGGCCTCCTGCGTCGGGGCCCTCAGACGCGGTGGCCTGTTGGTCATTTCCCTCCTCCATCCCACCTGGGGCCCAGGGGCCTCCGAGTCCTGGTCAACCCGGGGCGCGGTGGAACTCCGTGAATACCTGAATGACTACGAAATCGCCGGCGGGGTCGGTGGAGGCGTCAATTACCACCGGCCTCTTTCGGCCTACATCAACGAGGTGATAGCCCTGGGCTGCGCACTCACAGAATTGGTGGAACCAGCCTTGGCGGCGGACGAGGTCGAGGAGCCGGACCAGCAGGTCCTCGTCCACATCCCCAACTACGTCGTGGTGGCGGCCAGGAGGCAGTGACAGCCGTGGTGTCTCGTGCCTGCGAGCACGCCGGCGACATCTTGACGGGCGGCGCTCCATGCCGGCGTTCTGGGATAGGTGCCCTGGTCGATTGCGTGGCTGGTATGGGATACTTGGTGCGCAAGGTATCTGTACCAAGTATGATGGGCTCATGC
>DASRBO010000040.1:0-127949 GCA_035653595.1 Acidimicrobiales bacterium
GACCCTGCCCCCCACGACCCTGCCTCCCACAACGCTGCCGCCGACGACCGTGCCGCCGACGACCCTGCCGCCGACAACGCTGCCGACGCTCCCGAACCCGCCGACCACCCTTCCCTAGACGCCGGCACCGGCGGCCCAGGCCGGTCCGGTTGCCAGCCGATCGCTCGGATGCGAGCGGAGCCGGGCTCCCTCAGGGGAAGCGCACGTTGCCGCCGCGGTCGATGACGGCCTCGCGGCCGATGAACTCCTCGGCCATCATCGCCTCCATCGTCGCCCGGTCCGAGGTGCCTCCCCAGGCCCGCCGTCCGTCGGGGAGCAGGCAGGCGAGCAGGGCCCGCTCAGGGCCATCGTGGCCGTGCATGACGGTGTAGGCCTCCACCGTCACCGTCCCGTCTGGCGTCTCGCAGCACTCCCTGACCGGTTGGGCGTCGACGGCGTGCTGGACGTCCTCGTAACGGAACACCTCCGGCGGCGCGCTCGAATACACGCCCATGGCGTGCTTGGTCAGGTAACCGCCATTGGCGGTTACAAGGCCCCGGGCGCCGGGGTCGGCCCGCAGCCGGTGTGCCATGGTGGCCACCGAGTGGGTGACGTAGTTGTTGAGAGGACCCCCTGCGAAGGTGAGCCCTCCGGTGACGGTCAGGTCGCGGTCCTCGCCCAGACCGATGGCCTCGGCGGCGACCTGCACCGCCGAGGGGAAGCAGCTGTACAGGTCGACGTGGGCGAGGTCGTCGGCGCCGATTCCGGCCAGGTCGAGGACCCGCCGGCCGGCCGCGGCGATGGCGGGCGATTCGGCCAGGGACCAGCGGTTGGACACCAGCGGTGTGTCGTGGGCGTCGGTGCCGGCATGGGGAAACACGAAGCGATCGGGGGGGACGCCCAGGGAGGAGGCGGTGCCGGCGGAGCACACCAGCACGGCGGCCGCCTGGTCGAGGTCCCAGTTCGAGTTCATCGCCTTGGTGTACGGGAACCCGACCATGCGGTTGTCGGGGGACGCCTCGCCGATCTGCTCAGCGGTCATCGGCGTCCTGGTCCACGCGTACGGGTTGCCCACCGCCACGGCGTTGAAGCGGGCCCACAGCTTCGCGATGCGCCGGCGGTGCGCGTCGATGCTCTCGCCCCGCCGGCACCGGATGGCGCTCTCGAAGGTCGGATAGAAGTGCACCGGCATCTCGAATCCGCGCTGGCGCTCGTGCTCGCTGCTCATCTGCAGGTCCGCACCGAGCACCTCGTCGGGTGTCGTCGCTTCGGGCTGGACGAGCACATGGCGCTCGAGGTTGGCCCGGCGCATGCGACGGCGGGACCAGATCCCCTCCGCTCCCACCACCAGGGCGACGTCGAGGTCCCCGGCCGACACCCTCCGGAAGATCGTGTTGAGCACCGACTGCGGGGTGTTGCCTCCGTCGGTGGTGATGGCGGTGCGAGCGCCGGAGGCTCCGATGGCATCGGCCACCACCCGGGCCGGGTCGAGGTAGCTCCACGCCCCCTTGACCGCCACCACCAGCTCCACCCGCTTGGCGACACCAGGGGCGCCAGCGTCCTCGGCGGCGCCGAGGGCCACCTCCCTCATCATCTCGACCGGCTCGAGAGCGTCATCCAACCGTTCGGGACGCTGGATCAACTGGGCCGCGCCGACGACCACGGGCAGTCGGGGATCGATGGGCACGGGCCCGACGATAGCTACTGGCCCGTCGCCGCCCTCTGGTGGTCGGGCGCGACGGGCAGCCCGGCGACGTGCAGAGCGGCCACCAGGCTCCCGACCACCGGCACCCCGGCGGTCGCCAGGTGGTGGGAGTGGTGGCTGCCTCCCTCGACCAGGACGCAGCGGGCCCCCACGGCGGCGGCGGCAGCGGCGTCGTCGAGGCTGTCGCCCACCAGCAGGACCTCGGCGGGGTCGACGGTCACCCCGGCCCCCTCGAGGTCGCCGAGGTGGGACACCAGGTGCTCCGCCTTGTGGTCGTCGCCGCCATCCATCCCCGACTTGCCCCGGACGGCGACGAAGAACTCGGCAATCCCCAGGCGGTCGATGACGCCGACCAGGCTGGCCTGCTGCCACATCGAAAGGACCGACTGCGAGATCCCGAGGTGCCGCACACCTTCGAGGGCGGCAGCGGCGGTGGGGACCAGGACGAGGTCCTCGAGGCGGTCGAGGTAGCGCTGGTGGAACGTCTGGTTCACCTGCTCCCACTCGAGGGCGCTCAGGGGCCGGCCCACCACCCTCTCGTAGAAGGCCTGCACGGGCCGGGTGAAGTGGGTGCGGTACTCGTCGGCGTCGATCGGGGCACCGCGCAGCGCCTCACAGCACGCCGACGCCGCCTCCAGGATCAGGCCGAAGTCGTCGACCAGGGTGCCGTTCCAGTCCCAGATCACGTGGCGGGGAGGGCCAGGCATCCACCTCACCTCGCGCCCAGCAGCCGGATGTCCTCGACGACCAGCTCGTCCTGGGACTTGACCGCCTCGGCTACCGGCCTGCCGCACTCAGGCACGGGCAGACGGCGACCGACCCTGACGGTGGCCTCGTAGCGCCCGCTCCGCCCGGAGTCGTCGTCGAAGCGGACCACGGCGCGCACCCGGCCGTCGTCGGCCCGGGTCTCCGCGCCCGCCTTGGGCCGGTCCAGCCACGCCCAGCCCCGGGCGGCGAACGCCTCCCGCTCCAGCGCCTGCTGGGCCGGGCTGTCCATGAGCGTGCTGCCGCGGTAGTGGCCGGCGATCAGGCGCGGATCGAGGCGCCGTTCCAGCACCTCCCACAGCAGTTCCGGCTCCAGCCAGGCCCACATCTGACCGTAGGGGAGGACGACGGCGGTGGGAGCGAAACGGTGGCCGCCGGTGTGGCTGGTCCGCCACAGCCGCACCCTGTCGGCCGGCCCTCGCTCCAGGACGGCGGTCCACAGTCGCATGCCGGCGGTGCCGCAGCACATGTCCCGCCGGCCGTGGGTGCAGATGAGCAGGTCGATGAGATCGTCGTCCGCCGCCGGGGCGACGCCGGAGATCACCTCGGGCAGCGCCTCGGCCGCCGCCTCCACGGGGTTGACGGTGCCCCCCGGCGCCAGCTCGACCCGCTGGTAGGCGGCGGCCAGGCCGCCGGGCCGGCGGTAGAAGATCACCGCCGGAGCCTCCGGGGAGGAGGGGAGGACCAGCTGCAGCCGGCAGCTGGCACCACCGGCCCGGGCCCGGGCGATGGCGTCGACCAGAGCCGTCAGCTCGGGGTCATCGGCGGCGTCGGCCGGCCACGGCAGCGGCCGCTGGACCAGCACGAAGGCGTTGTAGCTGCCGGCGGTGCCGACCGGGTCGGTGCCCATGGCCCGGCTGACCAGCCGGCAACGGGTCTCCTCCTCGGTCCGGACGCTGACCATCCGGCGATCGTAGGTCGGGACATACCATCGCCGGCCATGCCCCCGCCCGATGCCAGCGTGCGGTTCCACCGCCAGGATCCGGAGGTCGTGCTCGGCCTGATGGACGAGCTCAGCCGGGCCGAACAGGGTTGGATCAACCTGAGCCCGGAGGTGGCGGAGGAGACGATCAGCGGTCCGGGGGTCTTCCCGTTCCTCTCCGCCAGGGGACCGCAGGTTCCTCTCTGCACGTGGATGCCTGCGGCGCCCCGCCGGCGCCGACGGATCCCGCCCTCCGTCGGCATCCAGCACGCCACCGGACCGAGGGTGGTCGCCCGCCTGGCCCAGCTCGGGCACCCGGCGCCCGACGGATGGTGGGTGGCCCAGGACCACCCCCGGCGCGGCCTGGTGCTCGAGGTGCGGGTGGAAGAGACCAACTACCGGTTGCTCCAGTGGCTGATGACGGCGGGCGAGGTCCTCTGCCCGCTCGACCTGACCGGCTCGTGGTCGGCGGCGGTCTACCGCCGGCGGGCGTGAGGCCGGCGCAGGCCTGATGCAAGACTGAGCCCGTGCCCCGGCCGGTCTCCATACTGGTCGAGCCTCGTCGGCCCCCATGGCTGCGGGACCGACCGGACGCCTACTGGTTCGCGGTGGCGTCGGTCTGCATAGGGGCCTTCATGGGTCAGCTCGACGCCAGCATCGTCACCCTCGCCCTCCCGACCCTCCAGCGCCAGTTCCACTCCGGCCTGGGCGCCGTCACCTGGGTCGGCCTGTCCTACCTGTTGGTGCTGGTGTCGCTGGTGGCCGCCGTCGGGCACTTCGCCGACATGGTCGGGCGCAAGCTGCTCTACGTCTACGGGTTCGCCGTGTTCGCCGTCGGCTCGGCGCTGTGCGCCCTGGCGCCGGACCTGGTGGTGCTGGATCTCTGCCGGGGGCTGCAGGCGGTCGGAGCGGCGATGATGCAGGCCAACAGCGTGGCGATCATCTACGCGGTCATGCCGGCGGACCGCCTCGGCCGGGGCATCGGCGTGCAGGGGGCGGCCCAGGCCCTCGGCCTGGCCCTGGGCCCGACCGTAGGCGGGGCCCTCATCGCGCTCGGCGGGTGGCGACTGGTGTTCTGGGTGAACGTGCCCGTCGGCGTGATCGGCGGCGCCCTCGGATGGTTCCTGATCCCGCGCAGCCGGAACCTGCGCGGCCGCCTGCCCTTCGACTGGCTGGGCCTCCTCCTGCTCGTGCCGGCGGTGGCGGCGTTCCTGGCCGGCGTCTCGCTCGGCAACGACGTCGGCTGGACCTCGCCGGTCATCGTCTTCCTGCTGGCGGCGGCCGCCGTCCTGGCGGGCGTCTTCGTGGCCTTCGAGCGGGGCCGGCCCTTCGCCGTCATCGATCTCGACCTGTTCCGGCGCCGGGCCTTCTCCTCGGGCGTTGGCAGCGGCCTCCTCTCCTACCTGACCCTGTTCGGGGTCCTCTTCGTTATGCCGTTCTTCCTCGAGCGCTCCCTCCACTACGGCACCGGCCGCACCGGCCTGGTGCTTACGGCGGTCCCGATGGCGCTGGGCCTGGCGGCCCCGCTGGCCGGCCGGGCCGCCGACCGGTTGGGCTCGCGACCACTGACGGCACCGGGCATGGTGGTGGCCGGCGTCGCCCTCGTCCTCCTCACCGCCTACCACCGCAACCTGGCGGCGGTGGTGGGGGAGCTGGCCGCCTTCGGCCTGGGACTCGGGATCTTCACCCCGCCCAACAACGCCTCGATCATGGCCGCCGCCCCGCCCGACCGCTCGGGCATGGCCGGCGGCATCCTGAACATGACGAGGGGAGCGGGGACGGCCCTGGGGCTGGCGGTCACCAGCCTGGTGTTCGGGCTGTGGGCCGGCACGGCCGGCGGCCGGTCGGCCGAGCGGGGCCTGGAGGCGTCCGCCCTGGTGCTGGCGGGGGTGGCGGGGGTGGCGGCGCTGCTGGCCGCCCTGCGCCCCGATCAGCGGGCCGGGCGGAAGCCCTCCACGAACTCGAGCCTCGTCCCGCCCGGGCCGCCGACCAGCCGGCGGTAGTAGCAGGTCCGGCGGGCGCCGCCGGAGCCGTCGTGGGTGTGGCAGGCCCCCCCCGTGCGGGGCCGCACCCGGTACAGCAGCGAGTTCTGCTCGCAGTTGACCCGCACCTCGACCAGGGCGAGCTCGTCGCCGGAGGTGGCCCCCTTGCGCCACAGCTCCTGGCGCGACGTCGACCACAGCACGGCGATGCCGCTGCCGAGGGTCTCCTCGAGGGCGAGCTGGTTGGCGTAGCCGACGAAGAGGACCTCACCGCTCTCCGCGTCCTGCAGCACCACCGGCAGCACCGGCTCGGCGCCGGCGCCGACCTTGGCCAGCTTGGCGAAGTCGAGCACGGCGTCGGAGCCCTCCTCGAGGGCGGAATGGTCGAGAGCCATCGCCGCCGAC
Organism: Acidimicrobiales bacterium; assembly: GCA_035653595.1. GTDB lineage: Bacteria > Actinomycetota > Acidimicrobiia > Acidimicrobiales > JAJPHE01 > DASRBO01. Next base: position 5,759 of record DASRBO010000040.1, read on the forward strand.
ATTACCGCCGGCGTCCCCGCGGGAATATCTCTCGAAATACGTCCGGCTACGTTAGAGTCGGTCCAGTGGAACCGCTGCGCTTCTACACCGCCGCCGAGGTGGCCGACCTGCTGCGGCTGAACCACCAGGTGGTGCAGCGCAAGCTCCAGGCGGGCGAGATCCCCGGTTACCGGCTGGGGCGGGAGTGGCGGGTCGAGCACGGTCAGCTGCTGGCCTGGCTGGAGCAGCACTCCAACCGGGTCGACAAGGGCCCGGAGGCTTGGTTCGGCCCGGACGGCCGGCTGCGGTCGCTGCCGGCCCAGCGGTCCAAGCGCCTGCCGGTGCTGCGCCGGATCGGGCGGGGGCTGGAGGCGGGGCGCACCTACACCGAGCGGGAGCTCAACGCCGAGCTGGCCTCGGTGCACGAGGACGTCGCCACCCTCAGGCGCGAGATGGTGGCCGAGCGGGTGCTGTTCCGGTCCCCGGACGGGGTCTACAAGCTGGCCGGAGCCCGGCAGCCCGCCCTGCGCCGGGCGTGACCGACCAGGCTCAGTAGGCCCGCCCCACCACCGCCACCAGCTCGGAGTCGGCCGGCCTCTCCACCGTGGTGAGCTCGCCCTCCTGACGCAGGCAGCGCACCGACGCCCCGGCGGCGTTGAGGGCGATCTCGCCCTCGCCGGCCACCAGCCGGGCGGGCAGGACGGAGAAGCCGGTGCGGGCCGCCTCCTCGGCCGAGGCCACGTCGGCCACCACGACCGTGCGCTCGGCCTGGCGGCGGGCCGCCTCGGCCAGGAGGTTGGCCTGGGCCTCCTCCAGGACGGCCACGACCGAGGCCACCGCCTGGTCGACGGCGACGGTCTGTTTCGAGCCCAGGTCGCGCCGGGCCATGCTCACCGTGCCGGCGGCGACGTCGCGGGGTCCGATCTCGAGGCGGACGGGGACGCCCTTGAGCTCCCAGTCCACCGCCCGGCGCCCGAAGCCGGTGCCGGTGTCGGCGTCCAGGCGGGCCCGCACGCCGGCGGCGCCGAGGTCGGCGGTGAGCCGGGCCGCCACCTCGCCGGCCCCCTCGCCCTCCCGCACCACCATCACCACCGCCTGGACGGGGGCGACCCGGGGTGGCAGGCGGAGACCGCCGTCGTCGCCGTGGGCCATGATCAGCGCCCCCATCAGCCTCGACGAGGCGCCCCACGACGTCTGCCAGGCGTGCACCGAGGCGCCCTGGTCGTCGAGGTAGGTGATGTCGAAGGCGCGGGCGAAGTTCTGCCCCAGCTCGTGGCTGGTGGCCATCTGCAGGGCCTTGCCGTCGCCCATCATCGCCTCGCAGGTCCAGGTGGTGGTGGCCCCGGCGAAGCGCTCCCGTTCGGTCTTGCGCCCGGTGATGACCGGAATGGCCAGGACCTCGACGATGAAGTCGCGGTACACCTCGTTGAGGATGCGCAGGGCGTAGCGGCGGGCGTCCTCCTCGCTGGCATGGGCGGTATGGCCCTCCTGCCAGAGGAACTCGGTGGTGCGGAGGAACAGCCGGGGACGCAGCTCCCAGCGGACCACGTTGGCCCACTGGTTGATGAGCAGCGGCAGGTCGCGGTAGCTCTGGATCCACTTGGCGAAGAAGGAGTTGATGATGGTCTCGCTGGTGGGGCGCACGACCACCGGCTCCTCCAGCGCCTTGCCCCCGCCGTGGGTCACCACCGCCAGCTCGGGGCTGAACCCCTCCACGTGCTCGCTCTCCCGCCGCAGGTACGACTCGGGGATGAACAGGGGGAAGTAGGCGTTGTCGGCACCGGCGTCCTTGATGCGCCGGTCCAACTCGGCCTGCATGCGCTCCCAGATCGAATAGCCGTAGGGGCGGATGACCATGGTGCCCCTGACCGGGCCGTTGTCGGCCAGCTCGGCCCGGGCGATCAGGTCCTGGTACCAGCGGGGGAAGTCCGATGCCTGGGGGGTCAGCACGCTCTTGGCCATGGGTGCCCGCATGCTACGGGCCGGCCCCCCGGCGCCTCCCTTGCCCGATATCACTTCATGATGATTGAATGCTTTTCATGCACAAGGGGCCGTGGCGGGGATGGGCGGCCTGGATGCTCGTGCTGTCCCTGGTTGGCGCCGGGCTGTGGGAGTCGGGCCGGTGGCTGCCGCCGGCGTCGGCGGCGGCCGCCCCCGCCGCCGTGGAGTTGGCCATGCGGGGCCTGCGCTGGGCCGTGCTCGCGTACACCGGTGCCCTGTGGGCGGCCTCGCTTCTGGCGGCCGCCGGGGTGGTGGCCGGGCGCTTCGGCTGGCGCCGGGGTGCCCGCCTGGCGGCGGCCGCCCTGGTGTGTCTGCCCCGCCAGGCCCGCCTCGGGGTGCCGGCGGTGGCGGTGGCGGCGGCCACGGCCGCCTGCTCGACCGTGGGCTCGGCCCGCCTCCTGAGCCCGGCCGCCCCTCCGCCCGGGCTCAGCGCCGGGGTGGCGCCGCCGCCCGCCCAGCCATCGCCGGCCCCGGCGCCGGGGCCCCGGTTGTCCCCGCCGGGCTCGCCGGGGACTCCGGCGCCTCTCACCGTGGTGGTCGGCGTCGGGGACTCGTTGTGGTCCATCGCCCAGCGGGTCGTCCAAGCCGCCGGCCCCGGTCCCGCCGGCCCGGCCGGGGTGGCCCGCTACTGGCTGAGGTTGGAGGCGGCCAACTCCTCCCGCCTGGTCCGGCCCGGCGACTACGACCTGGTCTACCCCGGTCAGATCCTCGAGCTGCCGGGCCCGGGGTAGCGGGCCCATTCACCGATTCGTGAGACCCGACAGGTAGCCTCTGATCGATGCATCCGAGCCCCTGGTTGGGTACCAAGGAGGCCGCCGAGCGGCTGGGGGTCACCCTCCGGACGCTCTACCGGTTCATCGACGAGGGCTCCCTCAGCGCCTACCGGTTCGGACGGGTGATCCGGGTCCGGGAGTCCGATCTGGACGAGTTCATCGAGCGGTCCAAGATCGTGCCGGGCTCCCTCGAGCACCTCTATCCGGAGATGAAGAGCACCTCCTCCACCGCCTCGAGGGGCAGGTAGAGCCAGGCCCGCTCCTCGGTCCAGGGCTCGAGGGCGACGAAGTCCCCGCTCACCAGGGCGATCTCCCCCCGGGCCTCCTCCCCTCCGGCCAGGCGCACCACCACCGGGGCACCGGTGCCGGCCGACGCCCCCAGAGCGGCGGCCAGGTCCCCGTCGGCCGGGTCCCTGCGCCCTCCGGGCATCATCCGGCCCCCGGGCTCCACGGTGGTGACCGCCGCCAGGCGCACTAGCACCGTCCCCGGCGCCGCCTGCACCGCCAGGTAGTCCCGCCTGGCCCCGATGATCCGGCCCCGATGGCAGCGGCCGCCTCTGGTCCGGACCGTCACCTCGGCGCCGGAGTCGGCCAGGTCGAGCAGCACCGAGGCGAGGTCGGACTCCTCGGCGAGCATGCGGGCGGCCCAGTGGCGGCGGGACCGCGACCGGGCCGACTCGGCCTCCAGGTGATCCGCCGTCCAGGCCGACAACAGGCGGGCCAGCTCGTCGTCCTCCGCCACCGGCGGATTCTGCCGGCCGTAATGTCGGGTGTCCATGAGGGTGTGGCTGGACGACGGCCTGGTTGACGAGGCCGAGGCCAAGGTGTCGGTCTTCGACCACGGTCTCACCGTCGGCGACGCCGTCTTCGAGACGATCTCGGTGCGCTCCGGTCGGGCGGTGGCCGCCACCAGGCACCTGCGCCGCCTGGTGCGCTCGGCCGAGGGCCTCGGGATGGCGAGCCCCGACCCGGCCCGTCTGCACGCGGCGGTGGCCGGGCTGATCGAGGCCAACCAGGCGGTGGCCGGCGTGGTGCGGGTGGTGGTCACCAGCGGGCCGGGGCCGCTCGGCTCGACCAGGGGCGAGGCCGTGTGCACGGTGGTGGCCATGCTGGGACCGGCCCCCGGATGGCCGCCCACCGCCGATGTCGTGACGGTCCCATGGGCGAGGAACGAGCGCTCGGCCGTCGCCGGCATCAAGACCACCTCCTACGCCGAGAATGTCCTGGCCCTGGCCGAGGCCCGCCGGCGCGGCGGCAGTGAGGCGTTGTTCCCCAACACGGTGGGCGATCTGTGCGAGGGGAGCGGGTCGAATGTGTTCCTCGTCCTCGAGGGAAACCTCGTCACCCCGCCGCTGTCGTCGGGCTGCCTGGCCGGCGTGTCGCGGGGCCTGCTCATCGAGCGCTGCGGGCTGGTGGTCGAGGAGCGGCCGGTGCCGATGAGCGCCCTGGAGCGGGCCGAGGAGGTCTTCCTGACCTCCGCCACCCGCGACGTGCAACCGGTCCGATCGGTCGACGGCCGCCCGCTGGGCGCCGACCCCGGACCGGTGACGGCCAAGGCCTCCGCCGCCTACGCCGCCATGCTCGCCACCGACCCCGACCCGGACTGACGGCCGGGCCGACCCGGCCGGCGCCGGCCGGCGGTTGCGGGGGTCGGCCCTATTCCCGCTCGCACTCCTCGGCCTCGATTTCGGCCAGCATCTCCAGCCGGCGGACGTGGCGGCCCCCGTCGAAGGCGGTGGCGAGGAACACGTCGAGCACGGCCAGGGCGTGTTCGGTGGCGGTGACCCGGGCCCCGAGGGCGCAGATGTTGGCGTCGTTGTGCCGGCGGGCCAGGCGGGCGGTGAACTCGTCGGGGCACAGGGCCGCCCGGGCGCCGTGGACCTTGTTGGCGGCGATCTGCTCGCCCTGGCCGCTGCCCCCCATGACCACCCCGAGGTCGGCCTCGCCGGCGACCACCGCCCGGGCGACGGCGGCACAGAACGGCGGGTAGTCGACCGGCTCCGTCGAATCGGTGCCCAGGTCGCTGACCTGGTGGCCCCGTTCCCGCAGGTGGGCCGCCACCGCCTCCTTGAGCGGGAAGCCGGCGTGGTCGGAGCCCAACGCCACCCTCATGCCCGCCCCGTCCTCACGCCGCATTGCCTACTACGCCGGCCGGCTCCGGGGCACCCCTCCGGCGGCAGTAGGTTCGCCCCGATGACCGACTGCCTGTTCTGCCGGATCGTCGCCGGCGAACTGCCCTCCACCGAGGTGGACGGGACCGAGCTGAGCTACGCCTTCCGCGACATCAACCCCGGCGCCCCCACCCATGTCCTCGTGGTTCCCCGTGCCCACATAACCGACGCCCAGGCGCTGGGCCCCGACCACGGTGAGCTGCTGGCCGACATGTACTCGCTGGCCAACCGCATCGCCCGCTCGGAGGGGGTGTCCTCCAGCGGGTACCGGCTGGTGTTCAACGTGGGCGACGACTCCGGCAACAGCGTCGCCCACCTTCACCTGCACCTCCTCGGTGGCCGGCGCATGGGATGGCCCCCGGGGTGAGCCTTGGGCGACTCCGTTCCCGGCGGGCCTAGTACCCTGGGCCCGGCATCCGTGTCACCGACCCAGGTAAAGATCCTCGTACCCGGCAACCACCTCATGGTTGGCCTACTCGGCCAGCGTGACGAGCTGCTACGCCTGGTGGAGGCGGCCTTCGGCGGGGTCCGCATCCATGTGCGGGGCAACGAGATCACCGTCGAGGGCGACGAGGCCGAGCGGGTCGGCAAGCTGTTCGAGGAGATGGTCGAGCTGCTCGAACAGGGTCACGCCCTCGACGCCGTCAACGTGGGACGGACCATCGACATGGTGAAGGCCGACGTGCGGCCCACCGAGGTGCTGACGGCCGAGGTGCTGCGGTCCAGTCGGGGCCGGGCGGTCCGGCCCAAGACCGAGGGGCAGAAGCGCTACACCGACGCCATCGCCGACAACATCCTGACCTTCGGCATCGGGCCGGCCGGTACAGGCAAGTCCTACCTGGCGGTGGCCCTGGCCGTGCAGGCCCTGCAGGCCAAGGCGGTGAACCGCATCATCCTGTGCCGTCCGGCGGTCGAGGCGGGGGAGCGGCTCGGGTTCCTGCCCGGGGACCTGATGGCCAAGGTGGATCCGTACCTGCGCCCCCTCTACGACGCCCTCTACGACATGCTCGAGCCCGAGGGGGTCCAGCGCCTCCTCGACCGCGGGACGGTCGAGGTGGCCCCGCTGGCGTTCATGCGGGGGCGCACCCTCAACTCCAGCTTCATCATCCTGGACGAGGCCCAGAACACCACGCCCGAGCAGATGAAGATGTTCCTGACCCGCATCGGCTTCGGGTCCAAGGCGGTGGTCACCGGCGACGTGACCCAGATCGACCTGGCCGGGCGGCCCTCGGGTCTGGTCGGTCTTGAGCGCATCCTGGGCGAGATCGACGGGGTCGCCTTCGTCCGCCTCGGCCACCGCGACGTGGTCCGCCACAAGATCGTGGCCGACATCGTGTCGGCCTACGAGCGCTCGGAGGCGGCGGGCCAGCTGGGACCGGGCGCCGGCTCGTGACCATCGAGGTCTTCGTGGCGGACGAGCAGTCCGCTCACCCCGTCGACACCGTCCGCTGGATGCGGCTGGCCGAGGCGGTCCTGGCCGCCGAGGGTGTCAAGGGCGACGCCGAGCTGTCGGTTCTCTTCGTCGACGAGGCGTCGATGGCCGATCTCAACAAGCGCTTCCTGGACAAGGAGGGCCCCACCGACGTGCTCGCATTCCCCCTCGACGAGGAGCCGGTCGAGGGGGGGCGCTCCCCCGATTCCGGCGGGACCGGCCCCGGTTGGGTCCCGCCCGAGCCGGCGGAGATGCCCACCCTGGTCGGTGACCTGGTGATCTGCCCGGCGGTGGCCCGCCGGAACGCGCCGGGCCACGCCGGCACCTACGAGGACGAGCTCGCCCTGCTGGTGGTGCACGGCATCCTCCACCTCATGGGCATGGACCACGTCGACGAGGAGGAGGCCGAGGCGATGGAGCGGCGGGAGCAGGAGCTGCTCGACCAGCTCTACCGCTCGCCGGCGCCATGACCCCGGCCGCCCTGGCTACCTCCGGCCTGCGGGCCACGGACGTGATCATCCTCGTCACGATCGTGGTCCTGGTGGCGGTGTCCTCGCTGCTGTCCCTGGCCGAGACCAGCCTGACCCGCACCAGCCGGGCCAAGGCCATGTCGCTGGAGGAGCAGAAGCGGAGGGGAGCCCACCTGCTCCTGCGGCTGGTGGAGCACCCGGAGCGCTTCCTCAACACCGTCCTGCTTGTGGTCCTGGTGTGCCAGCTGGTCGCCGCCACCCTGGTCGGCGTGCTGTCGGCCCGCCTGTTCGGCGCCCTGGGAGTCGCCATCGCGACCGTGTTCGAGGTGGTGGTGATATTCGTGCTCGGCGAGGCCGCCCCCAAGACCTGGGCCATACAGCACCCGGAGCGGGCCGCCCTGTTCTCCGCCCCCTTGGTGGCCGCCATCCTGCGCTTCCCGCCGCTGCGCATCGCCACCTCCGGACTCATCCGGCTGACCAACGTGCTGCTTCCGGGCAAGGGACTCCCGCGGGGGCCGTTCGTGTCCGAGCAGGAGCTGCTGGCCATGGCCGACGTGGCCGCCGAGGAGGACGTGATCGAGGGCGAGGAGCGGGCGCTGATCCGCTCGATAATCACCTTCGGCGACACCGTGGTGCGCAACGTGATGGTGCCCCGCCCGGACATGGTGTCGGTGTCCGCCGACGAGCCGGTCTCGAGCGTCATCGAGACGGCGATCGCCGCCGGGTACTCGAGGCTGCCCGTCTACGACCAGGGCGTCGACGACATCGTCGGGGTCGTCTACACCAAGGACCTGATGAAGGCGGCCCAGGGTCGCAACGGCGGCGGGCCCGAGCAGCCGGTGCGGTCGTTGGCCCGCCCGGCCCATTTCGTGCCCGAGACCAAGCGGGTGGCCGAGCTCATGCGGGAGATGCAGGGCGAGAAGTACCACATCGCCATCGCCGTGGACGAGTACGGCGGGACCGCCGGCCTGGTCACCTTGGAGGATCTGATCGAGGAGCTGGTGGGCGAGATCGTCGACGAGTTCGACTTCGAGGAGCCCCTCATCGAGCCCCTGCCCGACGGCCAGTTCCGGGTCAACGCCCGCATGCCTGTGACGGAGCTCAACGAGCTGCTCCACGCCGAGCTGCCGGCGGGGGACTGGGACACCGTCGGTGGTCTGGTGTTCAACCTGTTGGGCCACGTACCGGTCGAGGGGGAGTCGGTGGTGGCCGACGGTCACCGACTGGTGGCCGAACGGGTCCAGGGACGACGGATCGGACGGGTCCGCATCGGTCCCAGCGGTGACGAGCCCGGCCGCGCCGCGACCGGCCAAGGCGCCTAAAGCGTGCGCTCAGGCTTCGTGACGCTGGTCGGCCGGCCCAACGTCGGCAAGTCGACCCTCGTCAACGCCATGGTCGGCACCAAGGTGTCGATCGTGTCGAACAAGCCCCAGACCACCAGGACCAGGGTGACCGGGGTGATCAACCGTCCGGGCTCGCAGATCGCGGTCGTCGACACCCCCGGTCTGCACAAGCCGCGCTCGCCCCTCGGGGAGCGGCTCAACGAGACCGCCACGGAGGCCGCCAGCGAGGTGGACGTGGTTCTGCTGGTGCTGGACGCCACCGCCGAGGTGGGCCGGGGCGACCGTTTCATCGCCGAGCGACTCGATGCCGACGCCATGGTCGTGGTCAACAAGATCGACCTGGTCGACCCGGCCCGGCTCCTCCGGCGCCTGGCCGAGGCGGCCGAGCTGGAACGCTCGGAGTACTGGCCCGTGTCGGCCGCCACCGGCGAGGGCGTCTCCGAGCTGCTCGATGCCCTCGAGGCGCGCCTGCCTGAGGGGCCTCGCCTGTTTCCCGAGGACATGGTCACCGACGTGCCCGAGGCGTTCTGGGTCGCCGAGCTGGTCCGCGAGCAGCTGCTGGCCCGGCTGCGGGACGAGCTTCCCCACTCGCTGGCCACCAGGGTGACCGAGTGGGAGTGGCCCCGGGTGCGCTGCGAGATCCTCGTCGAGCGGGACTCCCAGAAGGGCATCGTGATCGGCAGGGGGGGCTCGGTCCTCAAGGACGTGGGCTCCGCCGTACGCCACGAGTTGCCTGAAGGCGCCTACCTCGAGCTGTTCGTCAAGGTCGACCGCGACTGGCAGCATCGCCCAGGGGCGCTCCAGCGGCTGGGCTACTGACCGCCCCGGAGATCTCGCCGAGGAACCGCACCGCCTCGGCCCGGTGGCGGGTGCGGGTCATCGGAGGCAGGGCGTTGACCAGCTCCCAGCGGTAGCCGGCCTTGGCCAGGCGGGGGTCGAGCACGGCCACCACCCCCCGGTCCTTCTCGCTCCTGATCAGCCGGCCCACCCCCTGGGCCAGCAGGGTGGCCGCCCGGGGCAGGTCGACGGTGCGGAAGGCGGCGGGACCGGCGCGGTCCCGCCTGGCCTGCATGAGCGGCTCGTCCGGGCGGGGGAAGGCCAACCGGTCGATCGTCACCAGCGACAGGGTGGCCCCGGGCACGTCGACCCCCTGCCAGAAGCCCATGGTGGCGAACAGGCACGAGCTCTCCTCCCCGGTGAAGGCGGCCACCAGCGCCGGCTTGGGCAGGTCCGACTGACTGAGGATGCGGTACGGCAGGCGGGGCCGCAGGGCGTCCACCGCCGCCCGCATGGCCCGCCAGCTGGTGAACAGGGCGAGGGTCCGGCCGCCGGCGGCCCGGATGAGCTCGGTCAGCTCGTCGTGCACGGCCGCCTCCGCCCCCGGCGCCCGGGGGTCGGGGAGGTGCGCGGCGCAGTAGAGCATGGCGTTGGTCTGGTAGGGGAAGGGGCTCCCGACGTCCATCTGGTCGGTCTCCTCCGCCGCCAGCCCGACCCGCTCGGCCAACCGGGGCGGGATGGTCGCGCTGGTCAGCACCGCCGTCACCTGGCCCCACAGGCGCTCGCTCAGCTGGCCGGCCACGTCCACCTCCGCCACCCGGACGAGGGGGACGCGGTCGCCCTCCTCCACCCAGGCCACCTGGTTGGGTCCCAGGGCCCCCAGCACGGCCAGGTCGCCGCTCAGATGGCCTCCCGCCTGCAGCACCCGGGCGCGGGCCGGGTTGTCGTCGTCACCTTCGCGAACCGCCGACACCAGCCTCGAGACCCGGCTGGCCGTCAGGCTCACCAGGGCGGCCAGCTCGCCGTCGAGGGACTGGGGCAGCCGCTGTCCCCCCAGGCCCCGCAGGTGCGACTCGAACCGGTCGGCGGCGTCGGACACGGCGTCGGTCGTCGGGACCAGACCGGGGGCCACGAGGGGTCGCGAGTTGCGGGCCAGGGCGCGCAGGCGGCCAGGGCCCAGCTCGAGGCCCAGGCTGGTGGCGGCGACGTCCTCCAGCTCGTGGGCCTCGTCGAAGACGACCACCTCGTGCTCGGGCAGCAGGGCGCCCCCGCTGGCGAGGTGGGCGGCGTAGAGGTGGGTGTTGACGACGACGACGTCGGCCTCTTCGGCCCGGCGGCGGGCCGCCTCGGCGAAGCAGTCGGACCCGGAGGGGCAGCGGGCCGCTCCGGGGCAGTCGGTGGCGGCCACGCTCACCGCCGCCCAGGCGGCCGGGCGGGGCTCGAAGTCGAGCTCGGCCCGGTCGCCAATGGCGGTGGTCTGGCCCCAGCCGAGCAGCCGGCGCACCTGGCGACCCAGCTCGCCCAGGCCCTCGGGCTCGGCCTCTTCGCCGAGGTCCAGCTGGGTCCCGCCGGCCGTCTCGCGGCATCGCTGGACGCACAGGTAGTTGGAGCGACCCTTGAGGAGGCTGAAGGCGAACGGCACGCCGAGGTGGGCGGCCACGAACGGCAGGTCGCGGGCCAGCTGGTCCTGGAGGGCCTTGGTGGCGGTGGCCACCACCGTCCGGCGCCCGAGCAGGATGGCCGGCACCAGGTAGGCCAGCGACTTGCCCGTTCCGGTGCCGGCCTGCACCACCAGGTTCCTCTTCTGGCGTATGGACCCGGCCACCGCCAGGGCCATCCGGACCTGCCCCGGCCGGCTCTCGCCACCGCCGGGCAGCGCTGAGGTCACCCGGGCCAGGGCGGCGGCGACTTCACCGTCTGAGACCACCCCTCGGACGGTACTGGCCGTCTGCGACAGTTCGGCCGATGGCGGCGGCGGTGGCCCTTCTGATGGATGTGACCACGCTCCGCCACGGTCCCTAGGGTGAGCCCGTGGCTGACCCCGGAACCCTCGACGGCTACGGGGTGCTCGTGACCGGGGGCGGGTCGGGCATCGGGCTGGCCTGCGCCCGGCGGCTGGTCGCTGACGGCGCGGCGGTGGTGGTCGCCGGCCGGTCGGAGGAACGGCTCAAGGCGGCGGTGGCCGAGCTGGAGGAGGCGTCCCCCGGTCCGGGCAGGGTCGGGCTGGCGGCGGCCGACGTGACCGACGAGGCCAGGGTCGCCGAGGCCGTGGCGGTGGCCCACCAGCTGGGCCAGGCGAACGGCGGCGGCCTCCGAGGGGTGATCGCCTGCGCCGGCGGCAGCGAGACCATCGGTCCGCTTACCCTGACCGCCCTCGACCGCTGGAACCGGACGCTGGCCACCAACCTGACCGGCACCTTCCTCGCCATCAAGCATTCCGCCCCGCTCATGGCGGCCGGCGGTGGGGGCTCGATAATCGGCATCTCGTCGATCGCCAGCTCGAACACCCACCGCTGGTTCGGCGCCTACGGGGTGGCCAAGGCGGCCATCGACCACCTGTGCATGCTGGCGGCCGACGAGCTGGGCGCCAGCGGCATCCGGGTCAACTCGATCCGGCCCGGCCTGGTGGAGACCGGGCTGGTCACCGGTCTGATGGGCAACCAGGCGGTGCTGGAGGACTACCTGGCCTGCACGCCCCTCGGCCGGATCGGCCAGCCCGAGGACATCGCCGACCTGGCCCGGTTCCTGATCGGACCGGAGTCGAGCTGGGTCACCGGACAGACCATCAACGCCGACGGCGGCCATTCACTGCGACGCGGGCCGGACATCCGGCCCCTGGTGGAGCCGATCTTCGGGCCCGACGCTCTCCGCGGCCTCGAGACCAGGTCCTCCAGGGCCCGAGTCGTGCCGCCGGCCGACCGCTGAGGCCTGCCGGTGGGCCCGGCCGGCTACGGACGGGCGGCCAGGGCGGCCTCGACGGCGGCGTCGGACGCGTCGGCCAGCGGCATGCGCACGGTTCGGGTGGGAATGCGTCCCTCAGCCTCCAGAACGCCCTTGATAACCGCCGGGCTCGGCTCGGCGAACAGCGCCAGGGTTAGCGGCAGGAGGACCTCGGCCAGCTTGCGGCCGTCCTCGACGCGACCGGCCAGGCCGTGGTCGATCATGGCGACGAAGCGCTCGGTGCGGATCTGGGCCGAGGCGGCGATGGCGCCGGCGGCTCCCATGAGGCAGAGCGGGAAGAGGTACGGATCGTCGCCGCCTAGCACGGCGAAGCCGGAGGGGAGGTTGGCCAGCAGGGTGAGGGTGTCGGCGTCGATGCCGCCCACCGCCTGCTTCAGTCCCACGATGTTGTCGGTGGCGGCCAGCTCGAGAAGGGCGGGCGCGCCCAGACCTCGACCGGTGCGGTAGGGGATGTTGTAGAGCACCAGCGGCACGGGCGAGGCGGCGGCCACCGCCTGAAAGTGGGCGACGATGGCCGACTCGGAGGGCCGGACGTAGTACGGCACCACCGCAAGCGAGGCCGTCACTCCCTCCACCTCGGCCAGGGCCCGGTGGCGGTCGATGGTGGTGCGAGTGTCGTTGGTGCCGGCTCCGACGATGAGACCGGCCTCCCGCCGACCACAGACCCGCGCACAGGCGGCCACGGTCGCCGATGCCTCGTCGGGGGAGAGCGCCGTCGCCTCGCCTGTGGTCGACAGGGCCACGATGCCAGCGGCTCCGGCCTCCAGGCAGCCGTCCGCCAACCGCTCGAGGGCGTCGATGGCGACGGCGCCATCGGCATCGAAGGGGGTGACCACCGGAACGTAGAGGCCCTTCAACGGCACCGCTGCCACCGGGCCAGCGTAGGGGCCGTCACCGGGCGCCGGCCTCGGCCCGGGCGATGAAGCGGTTGAGCGTGGCGAAGAACGTGCCCTGGGCCGAGCGCTGCTCCAACTGGTCCCTGAAGGCCTCCATCCTCGCGACCCCAAGCACGCCGAGGTCGGCGATCCGCTGCAAGGCCGATTCGACCCCAGTCAGGCGTCCAAGGCCCTCCAACGAGGTGACCGCCACCGGTGCCAGGGTGACCTCCACGCCCACGAAGCCGGCGTTGACCAACAGGCGTCGCAGGTGCAGGCCGACACGGCGCTGGGGAGCCGAGGCAGCCAGCTGCGCCGACAAGGCGACCACGGCCTCATGGTCGTCGGCGTCGAGGGTCAGCGATCCCCAGTCTGGTTCGAAGATGGCGATGCGGGCGCCGGGCCTGAGGACCCTTTCGACCTCGTGGAGGACGGCCAGCGGATCGGCCACGTGCTGGAGCACCCGGTCGGCCAGGCAGCCGGCTAGGGACTTGGACCGGAACGGGAGGCCCTCGCCGCGGGCGCCGGCCAGGCGGAGCACCGCGCCGGCGTGCGCCGCCCTCGAGGCCGCCCGGTCGAGCATGAGGAGCGACGCATCCACGCCGACCGCGGTGATGCCGGCTCCGGCCCAGGCCACCAGGTCGTGTCCGATCCCGCACCCCAGATCGAGAACCGGGCCCCTCCCGCCGGCGGCGGCCAGCGAGCGCAGGTCCGCCTTCACCGGCTCGAGGGCGGCCGCGGCCCGCTCGAGGTAGTCGATCAGGAACTCAGGGTCGGGGCTGGCGTCGACCTGCGAGAAGGGCATGGCGATCTCCCGAGCCGGGCCCAGGCGGTCGACCCGTGCTCATGCCGCTCCAGGTGGTGATCCACTCCGTTCCGCCAGTCGCGCCGATGCCCAGGCTCTCACGCCGTGCCTGGTCTCAGCCAGCTGAATTCGGACCCGGACGGCGACTTCATACCGGTCCCTCGCCCTGTCCCCGGCCGGTGCCGGCACCGGCACCGGCCGAACGTGCCGTCCGCCGGGTGCTCTCAGGCGAGGGCGCCGCAGCAGGTCTCCAGGATCAGGCGGGTTACGACATACGGATCGCAGTTGGCGTTGGGCCTTCGGTCCTCGAGGTAGCCGCCCTGGTCGCGCTCGACCTGCCACGGGATCCTTACCGACGCCCCCCGGTCGGAGACGCCGTAGTTGAACACGTCGTAGGGGGCGGTCTCGTGCGACCCGGTCAGACGGTTCTCGATCCCCTCGCCGTAGTTGAGCACATGGTGCTCGGCGTTCTTGCCCAGGGCCTCGGCGGCGGTGATGACGGCCTGGTAGTCCGACCTCATCGACGCGGTGGAGAAGTTGGTGTGGGCGCCCGCCCCGTTCCAGTCGCCGGGGGCCGGCTTGGGATCGAAGCTGACGGCGATGTCGTCGTCCTCGGCGACCCGGTGCAGGAGCCAGCGGGCGACCCAGAGCTGGTCGGCCACGTCGAGAGGTCCGAGCGGGCCCACCTGGAACTCCCACTGGCCGGGCATGACCTCGGCGTTGATCCCCGACAGGGAGAGGCCGGCCCGGAGGCAGGCGTCGAGGTGGGACTCCGCCACCGGCCGACCGACGGCGGCGCCGGTCCCCACCGAGCAGTAGTACGGACCCTGGGGCCCGGGGAAGCCGCCGTCGGGGAAGCCGAGGGGGCGGTCCTGGCGGAACAGGGTGTACTCCTGCTCGATACCGAACAGCGGCTCCTGGTCGCGGAACTGGAGCTCCACCTCCCGCAGGGCGGACCTGGTGTTGCTCCGGTGCGGGGTCATGTCGGTGAGAAGGACCTCGCACAGCACCAGCAGGTCGTCACCGCCGCGCACCGGGTCGGGGCAGGAGAAGACCGGCTGCAGCACGCAGTCCGATGCCTTGCCCGGTGCCTGGTTGGTACTGGAGCCGTCGAAGCCCCAGATCGGAAGCTCCCCCAAGCTGGTCGGCCCGGGCAGGATCTTGGTCTTGGAACGGAGCTGGGCGGTGGGCTCGCTTCCGTCGATCCAGATGTACTCGGCCCGGATGGCCATGGTCTCCTCCTCGGATGCTGCGTCGGGCGACGGGTTGTCCCGTCGAGTTCATCCTCCGAGGGTCGCGGCCTTGTTACTGGTTGGTTTCGTGACGATTAACGCCCGTGACTCAGGGGGGTAACTCCCATGACTCACGGGGGCGACCGGCCGGAGGACGCTACTGGGAGGCGCCGGCGAGCCGGGCCCGCTTGGCGTTGGCCGCCTGTCGTCCTCTTTGGGCCTGGTCGAGCACGGTCTTGCGCAATCGGACCTGGGCCGGGGTGACCTCGACGCACTCGTCATCGGCGATGAACTCGAGGGCCTGCTCGAGGCTGAGCAGGCGGGGCGGGATCAGCCGGACGAGCTCCTCGGCGGTCGAGGATCTCATGTTGGTCAGCTTCCGCTCCCTGGTCGGGTTCACGTCCATGTCCTCGGAGCGGGCGTTCTCCCCGACGATCATCCCCTGGTAGACCTCCACCGCCGGCCCCACGAACAGCGAGCCCCGGTCCTGGAGGGTCAGGAGCGAGTAGGTCGTGGTGAGGCCTGAGCGATCGGCCACCAGTGAGCCGGTCGGCCTGACGCGCATGTCGCCGTGCCATGGCTCGAAGCCGTCCACCACGTGGTGGAGAATCCCCGTCCCTCTGGTTTCGGTGAGGAACTCGGTCCGGAAGCCTATGAGGCCGCGGGACGGAACCCGGTACTCCAGGCGGACCCAGCCGGTGCCGTGGTTGACCATGTCCGACAGCCGGCCCTTGCGCAGGGCCAGCAGCTGGGTCACGACGCCGAGGAAGTCCTCGGGAACGTCGATGGACACCCGCTCGACCGGCTCGTAGATACGGCCGTTCTCGCTGCGCGTCACCACCTGGGGCTTGCCCACCGTCAGCTCGAACCCTTCCCGCCGCAGCATCTCCACCAGCACCGCCAGCTGCAGCTCGCCCCGACCCTGCACCTCCCAGGCGTCGGGGCGCTCGGTCGGCAGCACCCGGAGCGAGACGTTGCCCACCAGCTCGGCCTCGAGCCGGTTCTTGATCAGCCGCGCCGTGAGCTTGGTGCCGTCCCGACCGGACAGGGGCGAGGTGTTGATGCCGATGGTGACCGACAGGCTGGGCTCCTCGACGCTGAGGACAGGCAGCGGCCGCGGATCCTCGGGGTCGGAGAGGGTCTCGCCGATCGTGACCTCAGCCAGCCCGGCCACGGCGATGATCTCGCCCGGTCCGGCTTCGTCGGCGCTCACCCGATCCAGTGCCTCGGTCACGTACATCTCGTTGACCTTCACCCGCTCGACGCTGCCGTTGGACCGGCACCACGCCACCTGTGCGCCCCGCTGCACCGTTCCGTGCAGCACGCGGCAGATGGCCAGCCGCCCCAGGTACGGCGAGGCATCCAGATTGGTGACCAGGGCCTGCAGCGGGTGGTCAGGATCGAACGCCGGCGGGGGGACATGGTCGAAGATGGCCCCGAACAGCGGCTCGAGGTCGGTGCCCTGCCCCTCGGGCGAGGACGACGCCCGGCCCGCCTTGGCGTTGCAGTAGATGATGGGGAACTCGATCTGGGACTCGTCGGCGTCGAGGTCGAGGAACAGCTCGTAGACCTCGTCGACCACCTGCTGGGGCCGGGCGTCGGCCCGGTCAATCTTGTTGACCACGAGGACGACGGGGAGGCGGCGCTCTAGCGCCTTGCGGAGGACGAAGCGGGTCTGGGGGAGCGGCCCTTCGCTGGCGTCTACGAGGAGGAGCACCCCGTCGACCATCGCCAGGGCCCGCTCCACCTCGCCGCCGAAGTCGGCATGGCCCGGTGTGTCGACGATGTTGAGCTTCACGCCGCCGTGGCGAACGGCGGTGTTCTTGGCCAGGATGGTGATGCCCTTCTCCCGCTCGAGGTCCATGGAGTCCATGACCCGCTCGGCGACGTCCTGGTTCGAGCGGAATGCGCCCGACTGCCAGAGCATGGCGTCGACCAGCGTGGTCTTGCCGTGGTCGACGTGGGCGATGATGGCGATGTTTCTGATGTCGGGGCGCGACGCCATGTCAGGGTGCTTCCTCGTGGGGGGGCACCCCAAGATACCAAGGACCCTGGCGTCCTCCCCAGCCGGGCGACGTGGCCCCTGCGGGGACGCAGATGCACCGTCGGGCGCCGCCGGCCGACCACACTGTTGCCATGGTCGTCAGGGCCACCCGGCCCTCGTGGGCCCAGTCAGCGCTGGTGCTCATGGACGAACGGGGCATCGACGTCGCCGGGGCGGCGGCCGCCGTCGGCCTGTCGCGACGCGCCCTGGCCGACCGCCTCTCCGGGCGCACCCGGCCCCTCACGGGCGAGCTGATCAGCCTGGCCCAGGTCCTCGACGTCCCCATCGGGGTCCTCCTCGGTCCGGTCGCCCATCGCCGGCGCCGGCCCCCGGCCCCCTCCCTCATCACCGCCCGCGACCGCCGGCTGTACCGGGCGGCCGCGCAGGTCGACCCAGGCCCGTCGCTCAGGACGGTGGCCGCGACCCAGTCCTACGTCCACGCCGTGGTCGCCTCGTCATGGTGGTCGCAGACCTGCTCCTCGAGCCGGTCGGTGCTGGTGTGCGGCTGCGGCGGGGGCAGCGCCGACAGCCCGGCCTGGCATGCGGCCGAGCTGACCTCCGGCGGGCTCGAACACAGGATCCACCTGCCGCGCTGGGCCCGGCGCCCCCTCACCGTCCTGCACGAGATGGCCCACGTCGCCGCTGAGCCGATCGTGTGGGCCCGCCCCCACGGGCCGCAGTTCGTGCGGCTGTGGGTCGACCTGGTCGACGAGTTCCTGGGGGAGCCGCAGTCCTCCCGTCTTCGGGCGGCCCTCCGGAACGAGGGAGTGTCGCTGGCCAGCCGTCACCAGGTGACGGCGGACCGGAACCTGGGCCTGGCCGAGCTGGGCCGCCTGCTTCCGCCGGCGACCGGCGTGGGCTGATGAGCCGTTCCCGTGGTCCCTTCTCGGGACCGGGGATAGCGGTCGAGGCCGTGGGTTCGGGGCCCGGCGGCCGCAGTAGCTTCACCGCGATGGCCGTGCCCGGTATCGACCGCAGCCGTCTGCCCAGGCACGTGGCGTGCGTCATGGACGGCAATGGCCGGTGGGCGTCGAGGCGGGGACTGGCCCGGACCGAGGGCCACGCGGCGGGCGAGGAGGCTCTCTTCGACACGGTCGAAGGTGCCCTGGAGGTCGGCCTGGGCTGGCTGACGGTCTACGCCTTCTCGACCGAGAACTGGCGGCGGCCGGCGGACGAGGTCCGTTTCCTCATGCGGTTCAACGAGGGGATCCTCACCCGTCACCGCGACGACCTCAACTCCAAGGGGGTGCGGATCCGCTTCTCCGGTCGGCGGGACTGGCGGGTGCCGCGTCGGTTGCTGCGCCACATGGAGGAGTCGGAGGAGCTGACCCGGGCCAACCGCCGCCTGACCCTGACCATCGCCTTCAACTACGGGGGCCGGGCCGAGGTCGTCGACGCCGTTCGCCGGCTGGTGGCCGAGGGCGTTCCCGCCAACAAGGTCGACGAAAAGGCCATCAGCTCCCGCCTCTACTACCCCGACGCCCCCGACCCCGACCTGGTCATCCGCACCTCGGGGGAGTACCGCCTCTCCAACTTCCTGCTGTGGGAGATTCCCTACAGCGAACTGGTGTTCGTGGAGACCCTGTGGCCGGACTTCCGCCGGGGTGACCTCTTCGACGCCATCCGCCAGTTCCAGGGCAGGGAGCGTCGCTTCGGGGACGTCCGGGGCCGGGCGGGGACGGCGTGAGCCTCTACCGCGACCGGGGGGTGGTGCTGCGGACCATCCGGCTGGGCGAGGCCGACCGGATCGTCACCTTCCTGACCAGCGAGCACGGCAAGGTGAGGGCCGTGGCCAAGGGGATCCGCCGCACCAAGAGCCGCTTCGGCGCCCGGCTGGAGCCCCTGGGCAACGTGGCCCTCCTGCTCTACCAGGGCCGCGAGCTGGACGTGGTCACCCAGGCGGAGACCATCGAGCGGTTCCCCCGGCTGCGGGAGGACCTCGAGCTGATGGCCCGGGCGACCTCGATGCTGGAGGCGGTGGACCACATCGCCCAGGAGCGCCAGTCCAGCCCTGCCCTCTACACGATGCTGGTGGGGGCGCTCAGGGCGCTGTCGGCCGGGGGATCGTCCCTGGTGGCGCCGGCGTTCTTCCTGAAGCTGCTGGCCCTAGAGGGCCTCGAGCCGGTCCTCGACCGGTGCGCGCTGTGCGAGGGCGCCGGGGAGTTGGTGGCCTTCGACTTCGACTCCGGAGGGACGCTGTGCCAGGGGTGCCGGCGCGGCCTGGCGGTGAGCCCGGGGGCGCTGGAGCTGATGCGTCGGATCCTCGGTGGCGAGCTGGCCCGGGTTCTGGCCGAGCCCGTAGGTGCCGCCGGTACCGAGGTGGAGCACCTCGCCGCCCGGGCCATGGAGCACCACCTCGAGCGCCGACTGCGCAGCTTCGGGGTGCTGGACCGGGCCTGATCCCAATCCCGCCGGGGCCTTTCCGGGCCTCCGGTAACCTCGGCGCATGCCCGCCGAGGATCTGATGGAGAAGGTCGTCAACCTGTGCAAGCGGCGCGGGTTCATCTTCCCCTCGGCCGAAATCTACGGCGGCTTCCGCTCCACCTACGACTACGGGCCGCTCGGGGTCCTGATGCTCCGCAACGTCAAGGACGCCTGGTGGCGGTCCATGGTGCAGCTGCGTGACGACGTGGTCGGACTCGACGCGTCCATCCTGTCGACGCCGCGCATCTGGGAGGCCTCCGGGCACCTGGCCAGCTTCACCGACCCGCTGGTCGACTGCCGCAAGTGCAAAGAGCGCTGGCGGGCCGACCAGATCAGCGGGGTGTGCCCCAACTGCGGGTCGACCGACCTCACCGATGCCCGGGCGTTCAACATGATGTTCAAGACCTTCGTCGGCCCGGTGGAGGACGAGTCGTCGGTGGCGTACCTGCGCCCGGAGACGGCCCAGGGCATGTTCGTGAACTTCCTCAACGTGGTCCAGACGACCCGCAGGCGGCCGCCGTTCGGCATCGCCCAGGTCGGCAAGTCCTTCCGCAACGAGATCACCCCTGGCAACTTCGTGTTCCGGACGCGGGAGTTCGAGCAGATGGAGCTCGAGTACTTCGTCCCGCCCGGGGACGGCCCGAGGTGGTTCGAGTACTGGTGCAACGAGCGCATGCAGTGGTACTCGGATCTGGGCATGCCGGCGGACATGCTGCGTCTGCGCCACCACGATCCCGACGAGCTGAGCCACTACTCCTCCGGCACCGCCGACGTTGAGTTCACCTACCCCTGGGGTTGGGGCGAGCTCGAGGGGATCGCCCAGCGCACCGACTACGACCTACGCCAGCACAGCGACCACTCCGGCGTCCGCCTCGAGTACTTCGACCAGGCCAGTGGCGAGAGGTACCTGCCCCACGTCGTCGAGCCGGCGGCCGGGGCCACCCGCACCATGATGGCGTTCCTGCTGGCCGCCTACGACGAGGACGTCGTCGCTGGCGAGGCGCGGACGGTGCTCCGCCTCCACCGCCGCCTGGCCCCCTACAAGGTGGCCGTGCTACCCCTGTCCAAGAAGGAGCCTCTGGTCGATCTGGCCAAGGGCGTCCTGCACCGGCTCCAGGCCCACTGGTTCTGCGAGTACGACGAGACGCAGTCCATCGGCCGCCGCTACCGGCGCCAGGACGAGATCGGGACCCCCCTGGCCGTGACCGTGGACTTCGAGAGCCTCGACGACCAGGCGGTCACCGTTCGGGACCGCGACACGACCGAGCAGGTCCGGGTCCCGATAGACAAGCTGGTCGACGAGGTGAGGGACCGGCTGGCCTTGTGAGGGCGGCCCGCCCAGGTCATTAGGCTTCCTTCAGCTATCCGGCCAGAGCAGGGAGGCCCCGTTGCCGTTCGTCTTCTCCTTCGACCACAAACACCGTCGGCCGCCGATGCAGATGAAAGACCTCCTGGGCGGCAAGGGGGCCAACCTGGCGGAGATGACCTCGGTCCTGGAGCTGCCCGTGCCCCCGGGCTTCACCATCTCCACCGAGGCGTGCCGGGCCTACATGACCGGCGGGTGGCCGGACGGGCTGAGCGGGGAGGTCGACAGGCACCGGGCCAAGCTGGAGAAGGCCATGGGCAAGCGCTTGGGGGACCCGGCCGATCCCCTCCTCGTCAGCGTGCGCTCGGGGGCCAAGTTCTCCATGCCCGGCATGATGGACACGGTGCTCAACCTGGGCCTCAACGACGAGTCGGTCGAGGGCCTGGCCAAGCAGACCAGCGACGAGCGCTTCGCCTACGACTCCTACCGGCGCTTCATCGCCATGTACGGCAGGATCGTCCTCGGGATCGAGGGCGACGAGTTCGACGCCCTGTTCGAAGCGGCCAAGGAGCTCGCCAACACCCGCTCGGATGCCGAGGTGCCCCCCGAGCTGCTCCGCTACCTGGTGCGCTCGTACAAGCAGATCGTCGAGCGCCGCACCGGTCGCCCCTTCCCCCAGGAGCCCGAGGCCCAGCTCCGGGGCGCCATCGAGGCGGTGTTCTCCTCCTGGAACTCGCCCCGGGCCATCGCCTACCGCAACCGCGAGCACATCGCCCACGACCTGGGCACGGCGGTCAACGTGCAGGCGATGGTGTTCGGCAACCGCGACGACAACTCAGGCACCGGCGTGGGCTTCACCCGCGACCCGGCAACGGGGGCCCAGGGCGCGTACGGGGACTTCCTGGTGAACGCCCAGGGCGAGGACGTCGTCGCGGGCATCCGCAACACCGAGCCGCTGTCGGCCATCAAGGGCCGCTTCCCGAAGATCTACAAGCAGCTCATGGCCATCTTCGAGCGCCTCGAACATCACTACCGCGACATGTGCGACACCGAGTTCACCATCGAGCAAGGCAAGCTCTGGATGCTGCAGACCCGGGTCGGCAAGCGCACCGGGGTCGCCGCTCTGCGCATGGCGGTGGACATGACCAAGGACCGCCACATCCGCCTGTCGAAGCCGGAGGCGGTCCAGCGGGTCACCGCCGAACACCTCGACCAGGTGCTGCATCCGCAGTTCGCCGGGGGGGACCTCGAGATCATCGCCAAGGGCCTCGGGGCGTCGCCCGGGGCGGCGGTGGGGCGGGCCTACTTCAGTGCCGACGGGGCCGCTGCTGCGGCCGATCGGGGAGAGCGGGTCATCCTCGTCCGCTCGGAGACCTCTCCCGAAGACGTCCACGGCATGATCGTGTCGGAGGGCATCCTCACGGCCCGCGGCGGTCTGGTGAGCCATGCCGCCGTAGTCGCCCGCGGGTGGGGCAAGCCGGCCGTGGTCGGGGCGGAGTCACTTCGCATAGCCGGCACCCGCTTCAGCGTCGGCGGCGTCACCGTCAACGAGGGCGACCTCATCTCCATCGACGGCAGCACCGGCGACGTGGTCCTGGGAGAGGTGCGCCTGTCGGCGGCCGAGCCGCCCGCCGAGTTCGAGAAGGTGCTGGCGTGGGCGGACGAGATCCGAGCCGGCCGCCTGGCGGTGAGGGCCAATGCCGACAACGGCCCCGACGCCGCCAACGCCAGGCGCTTCGGGGCCGAGGGGATCGGCCTGTGCCGCACCGAGCACATGTTCCTGGGGGAGGACCGGCTGCCGATCGTCAGGCGCATGATCCTGTCGGAGGGTGCCGACGAGGAGGCCGCCGCCCTCGAGGAGCTGCGGGTGGCCCAGAAGGCCGACTTCGAGTCGATCCTCGAGGCCATGGACGGACTGCCCGTCACCGTCAGGCTGCTGGACCCGCCGCTGCACGAGTTCCTGCCCGACACCGAGGAGATGGCCGTGAAGGAGGCGACCGAGGGCCTCAACGAGGAGGAGCAGCGGCTCTACGAGGCGGCCAAGGCGTGGCGGGAGGCCAATCCCATGCTAGGGACCAGGGGTGTGCGCCTCGGCGTGGTCAAGCCCGGTCTCTACGCCATGCAGGTGCGGGCGCTGATGGAGGCCGCCGTGGCCCGGGCCCGGGCCGGCGGCCACCCGGTGGTCGAGGTCATGATTCCCCTCACCGTCAGCCGGGAGGAGATGGCGCTGGCCAGATCCTGGGTCCAGGGGGCGATCGACGAGGCGGTCAAGTCGGTCAAGAACCCGATCGAGGTCACCATCGGGACCATGATCGAGACGCCGCGGGCGGCCCTGCGCGCCGGCGAGATCGCCGAGGAGGCGGAGTTCTTCTCCTTCGGCACCAACGACCTGACCCAGATGACCTTCGGGTTCTCCCGCGACGACGTCGAGGGCCGGATGATGTCCGCCTATCTGTCGCTGGGCCTGCTCAGCCGGAATCCGTTCGAGACCATCGACCAGGCCGGCGTCGGCGAACTGGTCCGGTTGGCAGTCGAGCGGGGGCGGCGCACCCGTCCCGAGCTCAAGCTCGGCGTATGCGGCGAACACGGAGGCGATCCGGAGTCGATCACCTTCTTCGCCGGCGCCGGCCTGGACTACGTGAGCTGCTCGCCGTTCCGGGTGCCCATCGCCCGCCTGGCCGCCGCTCAGGCGGTCCTGGGGGAGGGGTCGGGCTCCACCACTGCCTGAGCCGGTCCCCGGCGGGCGGCGCCGGGGGAGCGCGCCATGCTCCTGGCTCTCTCCACCAGCTCGGCCAGGCTCGCCCCCGGCCGGCCCACCAGGGCCGGCACGCCCCGGGCGGCCAGGGCGGCGGCGGTGGCGGCGCCCGGCTCCAGCGCCTCCCGGCGGGCCACGGACAGCACGGCGAGGCCGGCCCCCACCCCGGCCGCCAAGCGGACCAGGTCGGGCTGGGGCACCTCGGTGCCCAGGTGGTGTACGTGCCAGCGATCCGACCGGAGGGCCACCGCCGCCATCGAAGCAGGCAGCGAGTGGGCCTCGCCTTCGGGGGTGGCGACGACGCAGACCCCGCGGGGGCGCCCCCTCGGGCTGATGGAGAGGCGGGCCACGATCCGCTCGCAGATGGCGCTGGCCCGGTGCTCCTCGGCCACGGTGACCTCGCCGGTCGCCCACTCCTCGCCGATCCGGCGCAGGGCGGGGGCGAGCAGGAGGTCGAGCAGCTCGACGGGGGTGGCGCCCCCGGCCAGCAGACGCTCGACGACCACCCTGGCGGCGGCTTCGTCGCCGTCGAGGAGGTGGGCGGCGAAGCGTTCGACCAGGCTGGACCAGCTGCGCACCCGCGCCTGACGCGGGGGTGGGGTGGGCCGGCCGCGCTGGTCGGCCAGCCGGCGCACGTCGGACTCGTCCAGCTCGTAGGAGTTGCCCACCTTCATGGCCGGCAGGGTCCCGTCGCGCACCCACTGGTAGGCGGTCTGGTAGTGGACGCCCAGGAGGCGGGCGGCGCCGCGCAGATCCACCCACCTACTTAGTCACAACCGGAGGGGCGGCGCCAGCAGCGATGTACCGTCGTCGGCTGTGGCGATCGCTGACGAGGACGTGGCCCGGGTGAGGGCGGCCACCGACTTCGTCGCTCTGGCCACCGAGCACATCGCCCTGCGCCGCCAGGGCCAGCGCTGGGTGGGCCTGTGCCCGTTCCACGCCGAGAAGACCCCGTCCTTCTCCATCAACGCCGAGGAGGGCTTGTACTACTGCTTCGGCTGCCAGGCCTCCGGCGACGTCATCACCTTCGTGCGCGAGGTCGAGCACCTCGACTTCGTGGAGGCGGTCGAGGCGCTGGCCTCCAAGGCCGGCATCCAATTGCGCTACGACGAGGCGGCCGGGGCCGAGCGCCGGCGGCAGAAGCCGCTGCAGGAGGCGATGGAGAAGGCGGTGGAGTTCTACCACCGCCGCCTGCTGGAGAGCCCCGACGCCGGAGCGGCCCGACGGTACCTGCGCCAGGTTCGGGGCTACGACAGCGAAGTCGTGCGGCGGTTCCGCCTCGGTTGGGCACCGTCGGAGTGGGACGCCCTGGCCCGCGGGCTCAAGCTCAGCGACGACGTTTTGCGCGACACCGGGCTCGGCTTCGTCAACCGCCGCGGCCGGCGCCAGGACGCCTTCCGGGCCCGCATCATGTTCCCCATCTTCGACCCCGGCGGCCGCCCCGTCGCCTTCGGCGGTCGCGTGCTGCCCGAACAGGGCGCGGACGGCCCCAAGTACAAGAACTCGCCCGACACGCCGATCTACTCCAAGCGCCGCACCCTCTACGGCCTCAACTGGGCCAAGGCCGGAGTGGTGGAGGCGGGGGAGGTGGTGGTCTGCGAGGGCTACACCGACGTCATCGCGTTCTTCCTGGCCGGCCTCCCCAGGGCGGTCGCCACCTGCGGGACGGCGCTGGCCGACGAGCACTTCCGTCTGATCAAGAACTTCGCCAGGAGGGTCGTTCTCGCCTACGACGCCGACAGCGCAGGCGAGGCCGCCACGGCGCGCTTCCACGAGTGGGAGACCCGGTACGAAATTGACATCGCCGTCGCCGCCCTGCCCAAGGGCCAGGATCCGGCCGATGTCGCCCGGCGGGATCCCGAGGCTCTCAAGAAGGCGGTCGAGGAGGCGCTCCCGTTCCTCGGCTTCCGGGTCGACCGGGTGTTGGAGAAGGCCGACCTCGCCCACCCCGAAGGGCGGGCCCGCGCCGCCCAGGCCGCGTTGGCGGTCATCGCCGAGCATCCCAACCAGCTGGTACGGGACCAGTACATCATGGTGGTGGCAGACCGCTGCCGCATCGACCCGGCGCGCCTGCGCCAGATGTCGGAATCGGACCGATCCCCCCACAGCGCCCCGGCCGAACGCGAGGCGGGACCGGCGCGTTCGGGCCCGACGCGGACGAGGCCGAAGGCGCCCGGCAGCAGCTCCGGTATCGAGCTGGCGGCGCTGCGCCTGGCCGTCCAGCATCCAGCGGCGGTGGCGGCGCGCATGGAGGAGACCCTCTTCGTCGAGCCGGTCCACCAGGCCGCCTTCCGTGCCCTGGCAACGGCGTCGACCCTGCACGAGGCGATCGCCGATGCCGAACCGGAGGCGGCCGCGCTGCTGCAGCGGCTGGCCGTCGAGGAGGGCGAAGACGACGCCGACGACGTCACTGCCCGGCTAGCCTGGGCCGCTGCTTCCCGTGCACTTCAGGCACTGGAAGCCGAAGCTCGCGTATCAGGTGAGGAGCGCTTGGCCGACATCGCCCGCCGGACCAGCTGGCTGAAGCTGACCATGGAGTCGCTGTCGGACGGCGCCGAGCGCGTCGGGGCGACCGAGCGACTGGTAGCCTGGCTGGCGGAACAGGCCGAGGGGGATCGATGAACGAGGGCGCCCTCTCCGCTCCGGCCGTGGGTCAGGAGGAGCAGTTCGCCCGCCTGTTGGCGGCGGGTCGGGAGCGGGGCTATCTGACCCAGGACGACCTCATGACGGTCCTCGAGTCGGTCGAGTTGAGTGCAGCCCTGATCGACGCCGTGGTCAGCCGCATCCGGGCCGAGGGGATCAACTTCATCGACGTCGAGGACACCGACGACCTTGGTGCCGAGGGCGGCGACGGACACGATGTCACCGGATCGTCACCTACCGCGCCCCCCGCGGCCGGCTCCGAAGCCCAGTCGGCCCAGGCGGTGGTCGTGCCCATGCCCTCCGTCGTCGAACGGGGCGACGCCGGGGCTGGCAAGGCCACCCCCGAGGCACCCGCCCGTCGGCGCACCACCGAGGACCGAGGCGAGGACGACGAACGAGGCGCGCCCCTCGGGGCCGATCCGGTCCGGGCATACCTCAAGGAGATCGGCAAGGTCCGGCTGCTCACCCCGGAGGAGGAGGTGGCCCTGGCCCGCCGGGTGGAGGCGGGCCTGCATGCGGCCGAGCGCATCGCCGCCCTCGAGGACACCTTCGGCAACCTGGCCGAGTCCGCCGCCATGGCCCAGGAGGAGCTGGTCGTCGCCGACGGGCTCAAGGCCAAGGAGCTGCTGATCGAGGCCAACCTGCGCCTGGTGGTGTCCATTGCCAAGCGCTACCGCAACCGGGGCATGGCGTTCCTCGACCTGATTCAGGAGGGGAACCTGGGCCTGATGAGGGCGGTCGACAAGTTCGACTACACCAAGGGCTTCAAGTTCTCCACCTATGCCACCTGGTGGATCCGCCAGGCCATCACCCGGGCGATAGCCGATCAGGCCCGGACCATCCGCATCCCGGTGCACATGGTGGAGACCATCAACAAGGTCACCCGCATGCAGCGCTCGATGCTCCAGGAGCTGGGACGGGAGCCGACCTCCGACGAGCTCGCCTCGAGGCTCGAGCTCACCAGCGATCGGGTCCGCGAGATCATGCGCATAAACCAGGACACCGTCTCGCTGGAACAGCCGATGGGCGAGGAGGACTTCTCCCTGTCGGACGTGATCGAGGACCAGGGCGCCATCATGCCGGTCGATGCCGCCACCCGGACTCTGCTCAACGAGGCCATAAAGACCGCCCTGGGCCAGCTGAGCGAGCGAGAGCAGGAGGTCATGCGCCTGCGCTTCGGACTCGACGACGGGCAGATGCGCACCCTCGAGGAGGTGGGGCGGGTCTTCGGTGTCACCCGCGAGCGCATACGCCAGATCGAGGCCAAGACGTTGGCGAAGCTGCGCCATCCCATGCGCAGCCAGCCCCTCCGCGACTACCTCGACGAGGAGTAGCCGGAGCAGCCCAGGAGGCGCCCGGTGGGAGCTACTGGGTTTCGGTCAGGACAGGACCGGTGCCGTTGCCCATCCGAAGATCGACCACATCGCGGGCCCGCTCCATGCCCAGGTCCACCACCGCCTTGGCCTTGTCGCCGACCAGCTCCAACGCGTCCGAACGTCGCAGGCGGTCCAGCAGCGAGTTCAGCTGTTCGTACCGCTCGCGCCCGGCCATGGCGCCGAGGTAGTACCCGGCGCCGAACCCGACCAGGATGCCCGCCCGAAATCTCATGCTCCCTGTAATACCCCGTTTACCCGCCGGCCACCAGTGGTGATGCCGCTGCCCCGGCCGGAAGCGTCACAGGTTGTGGCCATCGTGCCCATATGGGCGATGGAGGCGACCATCGGGAGCCGGCCAGCGACCGCGGGCGTTGCGGCTCGCGACCAGCCCGTCTCTGGCCCCTTCAACGGATTCGATCCCGTTGCCGGCGGCGGTGAGGGCCCCCCTGACCCGGGGCCGGGCGCTGCTATCTTGCGAGCCGCCTTCTTCTTCCGGGGTGGTGTAATCGGCAACACAGCGGACTGTTAATCCGTATTTCTGGGTTCGAGTCCCAGCCCCGGAGCTGCCCGGCGCCACTGGGCCTCGGGCCCGTAGCTCAGCGGTCAGAGCGGGCGACTCATAATCGCTTGGTCGCAGGTTCGATCCCTGCCGGGCCCACCACCCCGTCCCCGGCCGGGGGCAGGCAATCACCCAGGAGCTGCCATGAGCGACGTTCCCGAGGCGGATGCACAGGAGCAGTCGGAGCTGGCCGACCGGTCGTCC
This sequence comes from Acidimicrobiales bacterium, assembly GCA_035653595.1. Lineage (GTDB taxonomy): Bacteria > Actinomycetota > Acidimicrobiia > Acidimicrobiales > JAJPHE01 > DASRBO01. Next base: position 33,889 of record DASRBO010000040.1, read on the forward strand.
GAGGCATCGTCGGTGGTGCTGCCGGCGTCGCGCGCGGCGGACGTTCCCGTTGACGACGCCATCGAGCAGGCGACCGAGGTGGCGCCCAAGGCCGCCGGCCCCTCGGGCGGGCGGGACCTCGAGGCGCCCGAGGCCGACTGGATCGAGCAGGAGATCGAGGAGCCCTACGAGGACGACGACGGCGGCTAGGCGCGTCCGGCCGCCGAGGACCGGCGGCGCACCTGGGGGCTCGGGCCCCTAGCCCAGCTTCTCGAGGAGATTGAGCATGTCGTCGGCGTGCTCCTCCTCCACGGCGAGGATGTCCTCGAGCATCCGGCGGGTGACGGGATCCTTGTCTCCCAGCCAGCGGATGATCTCCGAGTACGACGCCACCGCCACCCGCTCGGCCACCAGGTCCTCCCGCACCATGTCGGCCAGACCCTTACCCTCGGCGTACTCGGCGTGGCTGCGGGTGGTCAGGGTGTCGGGGTTGAAGTCGGGGTCCCCCTGCAGCTGGGTGATCCGGGCGGCGATCGTGTCGGCGTGGCCGGACTCGTCGTTGGCGTGCTGGAGGAACTCGGCCGCCACCGGGCCGGCGTCGATCCCCTTGGCGGTGAAGTAGTGCCGCTTGTAGCGCAGCACGCACACCAGCTCGGTGGCCAGGGCCTCGTTCAGCACGGAGACCACCCGCTGCCGGTCGGCTCCGTAGGCCTCGGTGATCGGGCCCAGCTCCATGTGCTGGCGGGCCCGCTGCCGCAGGGTCTGGACGTCGGTGAGGAACTCGCTCATATGGCCTCCATGACCTCTGTTGTGCCCCGGGGGGACGAGGCGAACCCCAAACCGATCCGCCGGCGCCCTCACGCTCCGCCCGAGGGCGAGACCCGCAGCCTGGACACAATCCGCATGAGCCCTGCCGGCTGGTCGACCTTGGCGGTCCCGTCGGTGCTGGTGTCGGCCCCTGGGTCACCCCCCGGCCCCGCCGACCGGGTCGGCGCGTCCGCCCCGGAGGCGCCGGCCTCGGGCGCCCCCACGTCCGGCCCCGCGGCCGGGCCTTCGGGCGTCGACGGATCGACGGGCGGACCGGTCGTCGGGGTGGTGGCGCCAGCGGGGGAGGTGGCGGATCCGCTCGGTTCGGGCCGCGACGAGAGCCGCACCGAAGTGGACCCCGATCCGGTGGGAGGAGTCATGGCCACCCTGGGGCGGGCTCCGGACACCGCCACCAGGCCGGCCCCCACCAGCCCGCTCAGGATGCGGGACAGCTCGTAAGGGCTGAGGGCCAGGACCCGGGCGAGGGCGTTCACGTCCCGCCGGCCGTCGACGGCGGCCAGCACCCGCCACGAGGCGCGGTCGACGACCACCTCCTCCACCGCCAGCTCGGAGACCAACTTCGGGGTGACGTCGAGGGACGGGACGCGGGCCCGCACCGTGGCCCACTCCTTGGCCCGCCGGCGGGCTCCCTCCAGCACGGCCTCCACCTCGGCGCCGAGTCCCCGCGACGAGGCCGGGCGCTGGCCGGGGTGGAACTCGAAGGTGCCGTGGTCCCAGCTCATGACCTCGAAGCAGGCCTCCTCCAGCTGGGCGATGCTCTCCGCTACCCGGCTCGGGCTCCCGTGGGCGGTGGCCTCGGCGTGGGCGATGCGGCCGCCGTCCAGGTACAGATCCACCGCCGACGTGCCCGAGTGGAGCCTCAGCCGGCCGCTCTGGCGCTTGGACGCCAGCATGCCGAGCACCTCCGGGAAGGCCAGGGTCTCGAAGCTCCCTTGCAACATGAGGACTCTCCCATCTGACCCGGCCGCCGATGCCCCGGTCACCGAGGTCGCACGAGACCTTCCCGCTACTGCAATATTGGCCGCTGACCCAACCGTCGCGCTCGTCGGCAGAATCGGCCGACGGCCGCCTGCCGTTACGCTCGGGCTGACCCCGGAGGATCGATGTCGACCGCTACCGCTTCCCCGTCAGCCTTCCCCGCCGTACCCGCCGTCGACGACGTCGGCGAGGTCGGAGCGGGCCCCTACCCGGTCGGCACCGTCCGGGCGCGCACCTCCCGCACCAGCCAGATCATCACCCTCGTCGCCGTCCTGGTGCCCCCCGTAGGGCTGGGCGTGGGCATGGCCGAGGTGTGGGGGTCGGGCTTCAGGCCCCTCGACCTCGTGCTGCTGGCGACCCTGTATGCCGCCGGCGCCGTCGGCACCACCGTCGGTTTCCACCGCTGCTTCACCCACCGGGCGTTCGAAGCGGCCCCGGTAGCCAAGGCAGCCCTGGCCATCCTGGGCTCGCTCACCCTCCAGGGACCGGTGACCCAGTGGGTCACGGACCACCGCAAGCACCATGCCTTCGCCGACCGCCCCGGCGATCCCCACTCGCCGCACACCTCGGGGCCCGGGCCGTGGGGCGCCATCAAGGGCTTCTTCCACTCCCACGTGGGCTGGATGTTCGTCACCAAGGGGATGGAGCGCGGCGACGCCTACGGGCGCGACCTGTACGACGACCGCATCATCCGGACCATCGACCGCCTGTACCTGTTGTGGGTGGTGGTCTCCCTGGGCCTGCCCTTCGGGGTCGGCTGGGCGGTGAGGGGCACCCTGGGCGGAGCCACCGAGGCCATGGTCTGGGGAGGCCTCCTGCGCATCTTCCTGTTCCATCACGCCACCTTCAGCGTGAACTCGGTCTGCCACCTCTTCGGGCGCCGTCCCTACGAGTCCCGCGACCGGGCCACCAACAACTGGGCCGTGGCCCTGCTCACCCTGGGCGAGGGCTGGCACAACAACCACCACGCCTTCCCCCGCTCGGCCCGTCTGGGCCTGGGCCGACTGCAGATCGACCCGGGCTGGTGGGTGACCCGGGCGCTGGAGATGGTCGGCCTGGCCACCGAGGTGAAGGTGCCCGGAGCGGAGCGCCTGGCCCGCCGGGCCGCCTGACCCCCGAGTTAGGATTTCTTCACTGACTGGCTAAGCCGGGCTGGTCCCATGTCGATCAGCCGACATGCCAGTTCCGCCCATTCGTCGCTTTCGTCACCGCCCCACCGTCGGGGCGGCTCTGGTGGCAGCCCTCGCCGCCGCCCCGGCCCTGGTCGGCTGGACGGCGGGGGCCCCCGCCGGAGGAGCCCGGCGGGCGCCTGACGCCGGCGCCCACCAGGCCAGCCTGGCCGCCCCGGCGGTCGACGTGGTCGCCACCCCCGACGGCGCCGGGGTCTGGGTCGGCACCGGCGACGGTGGCGTTCTCACCATGGGCGACGCCGCCTACCTGGGGTCGATGGGCGGCCAGGCCCTCAATGCGCCGATGGTCGGGATGGCCGCCACCCACGACGGCAAGGGCTACTGGCTGGTGGCGGCGGACGGAGGGGTCTTCAGCTTCGGCGACGCCGCGTTCCACGGCTCGACCGGCGGTGCCCGCCTCAACCGGCCGATCGTGGGCGTGGCCGCCACCCCCGACGGCGGCGGCTACCGGTTCGTGGCCTCCGACGGCGGGGTGTTCAGCTTCGGCGACGCCGCGTTCCACGGCTCGACCGGCGGTGCCCGCCTCAACCAGCCCATCGTGGGCCTGGCCGACGACCCGGCGACCGGGGGCTACTGGCTGGTGGCGGCCGACGGCGGGGTGTTCGCCTTTGACGCCCCCTTCCTCGGCTCGACCGGCGACATCCGGCTCAACCGCCCCATCTTCGGCATGGCCGCCACCCCCGACGGGCGGGGCTACTGGCTGGTGGCGGCCGACGGAGGGATCTTCGCCTTCGGCGACGCCACCTTCGAGGGGGCCGGAACCGGCGGCTTCGCCGCGGCGATGGCCGCCACCCCCGATGGGGGCGGCTACTGGGTGGTGGACCCCCAAGCGACGGTGGCCGGCTTCGGTGACGCCAGGCGCTTCGCCCCCCTCGCCGTCAGCGCCGGCGCCTACGGCTTCGAGCAGACCAACGCCGACGGCAGCCCGTCGCGCTGGAACCCGTGCCAGGCCATTCCCTACGTGGTCGATGCGAGCGAGGCCCCCGCCGGCGCCCTCGCCATGGTGCAGTCCGGCCTCGAGGCGGTGTCGGAGGCCACCGGCCTGCAGTTCAGCTACCAGGGGCCCTCGGCGGAGTTCGCCAGCCGCCAACGGCCCCTGACCACCGACGGGCACTGGTCGCCGGTGCTCATCGCCTGGCAGCGGCCGGACCAGGGCGACTACCTGCCGTCGTCGGGTGAGAACGGTATGGGTGGCTTCACCGCCGTCACCGGACCGCAGGGTGGCTGGGTCGACGTCACCGGGCAGGTGGCCCTCAACGTGGCCGCCCCGCAGACCAGCGACTTCGCCCAGTCGGGGGGATGGACGCACCTGATCCTTCACGAGCTGGGCCACCTGGTCGGCCTGGCCCATGTCCAGGACAGCTCCCAGGTCATGTACCCCGTCGCCGTGCCGGGCTCGGCCACCTCCTACGGCAGCGGCGACATGGCCGGCCTGGCCCAGCTCGGCTCCCAGGCCGGCTGCCTGGCCGAGCCCTCCCCGGCCGGCTTCTAAAGCCGCCTGCCGGGGTCGGGCGCCGCCGAGCGGGTCCGAGCCGGGCGGCCGGTGCCGGGCGCGGTGGGTCCGGAAGCCCCCGATGTAGGGCGCCTGCAAAAGTTGACCGATTCACTCAACAATGCTTGACTGTCTCCTCCGCCGCTCCCGCCGATCGCCTCCTGGAGCCCACGTTGGAGTTCCTGCGTCCCCACACCCAGCTCAACCAGGTCGAGCGCTGGAAGCTCGAGCGTCACCCCCTTGACGTCCGCCAGGCGGTGATCGAGGAGTACTCCCGCACCGGCCCCGAGGCCATCGCCTCCGTCGACGGTGAGCAGGAACGGCTCAAGTGGGTGGGGCTCTACCCCCAGCGCCAGGGCGGGGACAACTTCATGCTGCGGGTCAAGGTGCCGGGGGGGATCCTCACCGCCGCCCAGGCCCGGGTGATCGGCCAGGTGGCCGACGACCACGCCCGGGGGCCGGCCCCCGATCCGGTGTGGGGCGACGCTTACCTCGACATCACCACCAGGCAGGACATCCAGATGCACTGGCTGTCCATCGCCGACATCCCCTCGATCTGGGACCGCCTCGAGGCGGTGGGCATCACCACCGTGCAGGCCTGCGGGGACTCGTCCCGCAACGTGCTCGGCTGCCCCGTGGCCGGCATCGACGCCGACGAGGTCTTCGACGCCTCCGGCATCGCCCTCCAGATTTCGGACTTCTTCACCGGCAACCGCGACTACGCCAACCTGCCCCGCAAGTTCAAGATGAGCGTCACCGGCTGTCGGGACGACTGCGCCCAGGCGGAGATCAACGACATCGGGCTGTGGCCGGCGCAGCGGGGTGACGGGGCGGTGGGGTTCAACGTGTTGGTCGGCGGAGGGCTCTCCGACGGCCCCCGCATGGCCACCGACATCGATGTGTTCGTGCTGCCCGACCAGGCGGTGGAGGTCACTCGCGCCATCGCCCAGCTCTACGGCGAGCTGGGCAACCGCGAGAACCGGGGCGTGTGCCGGATGCGGTACCTGGTCCAGGAGCTCGGGGGCGAGGGCTTCCGGGCCGAGCTGGAGCGGCGGACCGCCTTCCCCCTCGAGCCGGCGGGGGAGACCCTGACCCGCTCCTACCGGGGCGACCACGTCGGGGTCCACCCCCAGAAGCAGGCCGGCCTGTCCTATGTCGGGCTCAGCGTGACCGTCGGGCGCATGGGTGGCGTCGACCTGGTCGAGGCGGCCCGGATCGCCGAGCACTACGGCGACGGGACCATCCGCCTGGCCACCGACCAGAACCTGATCCTCTCCGGGGTGCCCGACGACCGCCTCGACGACCTGCTGGCCGAGGACCTGCTCAGGCGCCACTCCCCATTCCCCGGCGCCTTCGAGCGGGGCGTGGTGGCCTGCACCGGCAACGAGTTCTGCCGCTTCGCCGTGGTCGAGACCAAGGCCCGGGCGGTCGAGTGGGCCCGGCGCCTCGACGCCGAGGTGGCCCTGGCCCCAGGCGAGGTGGTGCGCATGCACTTCTCCGGCTGCCCCGCCTCCTGTGCCCAGCCCCAGATCGGGGACATCGGCTTCCGGGGCGAGACCGCCCACGTCGGCGACGAGATCGTGGAGGCGGTCGACATAGGGGTGGGCGGCAGCCTGGGCACCGACGCCGCCTTCATCGACTGGGTCGACGGCGCCCGCCCGGTCGAGGACGTGCCCGACGCCCTCCTGCGCTTGGTGGGCCGGTTCCAGTCCGAGCGCCGCCCCGGCGAGGCCTTCCACGAGTGGGCCCGCCGGATCCCCAACCAGGACCACAAGCTCGTCCTCGACGGCGCCCCGGCCGGGGGCCTCTCATGAGCGCCACCTTCGAGATCCGCCGCCAGATGAACGGAATCGCCGAGGCCCCAGGCAAGACGTGGTTCTGGGAGCTGGCGGCCGGGGTGATCGACGCCGGCCGCTGCATCCAGTGCGGCACCTGCGTGGCCGCCTGCCCGAGCGACTCCATCGGCATCGGCTCCAAGGGCCTGCCGGCCCTGGTCAAGATGTGCACCGGCTGCTCGCTGTGCTGGGACTTCTGCCCCCGGGGCGGCCTGCGCTACGAGGCCACCTGGCCGGCCCAGGCGGTCATGATCGACGAGGCCGGGCCCACCGAAACCCCGGTGACCATCAGCGGCGGGCCCCGCACGGAGGGCCTGGGCCTGCTGCGGGCGTCCTACACCGCCCGCAGCCTCGCCGGACTCGACGGAGTCCAGGACGGCGGCGTGGTCAGCGCCTTGCTGATCGCCCTGCTGGAGTCGGGCCAGATCGACGGCGCCCTGGTGGCCCGACCCAGCGACACCGAGCAGTGGAAGGGCGTGGCCCACATCGCCACCGACCGTCAGGGCGTCCTCGACTCGGCCGGCAGCTTCTACAACCAGACCATGGCGCTGGCCCATCTCGACGTGTCGGGCCGCGGCCTTCCCCCCAACCCCCGCCTCGCCCTGGTCGGCACCCCGTGCGAGATCCAGGGACTCAAGGCGCTGCAGTCCCGCCGCTGGAGCTGGGGCAAGTCCCATCCTGAGGCGGTGGTGCTGACGGTGGCCCTGCTGTGCACCAAGAGCTTCGACTACGCCGGGCTCATGCTCACCGAGCTGCGCGACCGGCGGGGCATCAGCCTCGACGACGTGGCCCGGGTCGACATCCTGCACGGCAAGCTCATGGTCGATGCCCACGACGGGACCAGGCTCGTGGAGGAGCCCATCCGTGACTTCCACGGTGCCGCCCTCAAGGGCTGCGACGAGTGCGCCGACTTCCTCGGCCACGGCGCCGATCTGTCCGTGGGAAGCGTTGGCTCGGCCGACGGTTACTCGAGCCTGCTGGTGCGCACCGAGGCGGGCGAGGCGGCGGTGGCGGCGGTGGCCGACCGGCTCGAGTTGCGGCCGCTCGATAGGCCCGAGGCCCTCGACAAGCTGAACAACCTCGACAAGAAGACCGCCTTCGGGACTCTGGCCCGGCCGTTCGAGCCGGAGGGGGCGCTGTTCATCGACTACGCCGAGCACTGCGCCTTCTACAACGGCACCGACCGCCAGCCGGTGTGGTCCGACCAGTCGAATGCCTGACCGCTCGGGCATCACCCCTCCCCCGGAGCCCGAGGCCATCAAGGCGGAGCTGTCGGGGCTGGCCCGCCAGGATCCGGCCGGCGCCCGGGCCCGGCTGGCCGACGGCCACGACCTCGCCGACCTCTTGTGGTCGGCGTGGGGACCGGAGCTGGGCCTGGCCGGGGCGGACCGGGCCGGGCTGGTCGCCCATCTGGCCGGGGCCCGGCGCGAGGTGTGGCTGTGGGTGATGGGGGAGCGGACCTGGGACGAGCTGGCCCGGCTGGTGTCGGGCGGGGTCCTGCGCCGGGCCCTGGTGCCGGCCACCGGGTGACCGACGGCGGTCTGGCCCGCTTCAGCGGCTTCGCCGACGTCTACGACGCCAACCGTCCCTCCCCGCCGGCCGAGCTCGGGCCCCTGCTCGCCGCCTACGCCGGTACCCCCCACCCGGTCGTGGCCGACCTGGGCTGCGGCACCGGCCTGTCCAGCCGGTGGGCCTCGGCGTGGGCGGCCTCGGTCACCGGCATCGAGCCCAACCCCGACATGCGGGCGATGGCGGCGAGCCGGCCGGCGCCGAATGTGGATTACCGCCCGGGCCGGGCGGAGGACACCGGCCTCGAGCCGGGCGGCTTCGACGTCGTCACCGCGGTGCAGGCCATGCACTGGTTCGAGCCCGGGGCCACCCTGGCCGAGGTCGGGCGCCTGCTCCGGCCGGGCGGGGTGCTGGCGGTGATCGACGCCGACTGGCCACCGGTGTCGGGCCTGGTCCGGGCCGAGCTCGCCTGGACCGAAATGCACCGCCGCATACGCGCCCTCGAGGCCCGGGTGTCGCGGGGCGAGAGCCCGGCGGCGGTGCTGGCCCCGGTGAAGGCGGACGACCCCGACGTGGTCGACGACGACCTCGCCGATCCCCACCGCAACCGCCGGCTACCCGGCGGGGTCCGCTCGTGGTCCAAGTCCGGCCACCTGGCCCGGATGGCGGCCAGCGGGATGTTCCGCTTCACCCGCGAGGTGCTGACCAGCCGGGCGGTCGACGGGGGGGCCGACCGGTTCAAGGCCCTCATGTACAGCCAGGGGAGCTACCAGGGCCTGCGCCGGCACGGCCTGAGCGACTCCGACATCGGCGCCGACCGCTTCGAGGCCGAGGTGGACGCCGCCTACGCCGCTGCGGGCGACCCGCCCGGGCTCGCCTTCTCCTGGCGGGTGCGCCTCGGCGTGCGCTGAGCCCGGCAAGCCTCAGGCCAGCTGGGCTCGCCAACGACCGGGGGCCGACTCCACGAACGGGTAGGCCAGCACGGCGTGGGAGGCGCGGTCCCAGAAGCGATGGGGGTGGTCCGCCGGGGTCATGCACAGCACGTGCAGCGACACCCCGGTGTCGGGCCCGGGGTTGCGCACCCGGTGCCAGCCCTCGCCCTCCTCGGGCAGCAGGAAGGTGATGTCGCCCTGGTGCCAGACGTGGCGGTCCACCTCCACCAGCTCGGCCCGGTCCTCGGTCTCCTCGGTGGCCCGATAGCGGGTCTCCTCGTCACCGCCCCGCAGGTAGCCGATGACCCCCCAGCAGCCGTGGTGGTGCACCCCGCTGGAAGTGCCGGCGGGGAAGACGACCGCCAGCACGTGGAAACGCCCGGCCGGATCGGCATAGAGGAGGTTCCCGACCGCCTCCCCGTCGAGGGCCTCGCACGCCTGGGCCGGTATGGGATCGGGCGAGCGGAGCAGTGCGGCCATGGCCGGCACCATGGCCTCGGCCCGGGCCCGCTCGGTGCCGCCGAGGTCGAGGGCCGACTCCACCGCCGCAACCAGCGCGGTCATGGCCGGGGTGAGCACGCTCTGATTCTGGCAAGTGGGACGGCGGGCGACACCGGGCGGCGCCGCCGTTATGGTCGGGCGGGATGGACGGCACCGGTGCCCTGGAGCGGCGCAGCCCCCTCGCCCACCAGCCCACCCCCCTCGAGTCGGCCGATCGGCTGGGAGCGTGGCTGGGGCTGCCGGCCGGCACCCTGATGGTGAAACGGGACGACTGCACCGGCCTGGCCGGGGGCGGCAACAAGGCCCGCAAGCTCGAGTACCTCTGCGCCGACGCCCTCGCCCAGGGTTGCGACGTGCTGGTCACGGGAGGGGGCCGCCAGAGCAACCACGTGCGCATGACGGCGGCGGCGGCCAACCGCCTGGGCCTGGGCTGCACCGTGGTGCTGGCCGGCGGGAGGCCACGGCACGCCACCGGCAACGTGGTCATCGACCAGCTGCTCGGGCCCGAGATCATCTGGGCCGGCGACCTCGGCTACTACCAGACCGAGGCCGCCATCGAGGAGGCCAGCGCCCGGCTGGCCAGCGCCGGGCGGCACCCCTATGCCATTCCGGTGGGCGGCGCTTCGGTGGTCGGTGCCCTGGGATACGTGCGGGCCGGCCACGAGCTGGTCGAGCAGTGGCCCGACCTCGACGTGGTCGTGGTGGCCGACGGGTCGGGCGGCACCCATGCCGGCCTGGCCGCCGCCCTGGGCGACCACGCCCGGGTGCTCGGGGTGGACGTCGGGACCAGGCCCGATCTCGACGAGCGGGTACCGGAGAAGGCGGCCGCCGCCGCCGAGCTGGCCGGCCTGGCCCCGCCGAGCGGGCGGTGCCTGGTCGACCACCGCCACTTCGGCGCCGGCTACGGGGCCCCCACCCCCCAGACCAGGCTTGCCCTCGACGCCGCCGCCCGGCTCGAGGGGCTGGTGCTCGACCCGGTCTACACGGGCAAGGCCATGGCCGGGCTGATCGCCGCCGTGGGCCAGGGCGAGCTGCGCCCCGGCCAGCGCATCGTGTTCCTGCACACCGGCGGCATGCCGGCGCTGTTCGCCGCCGCCTACGCCGAGTGGGTGAGCGCCGGAGTCAGTCCATCCAGTCCGGCGCCGCCTCCAGCAGGAAGCGGCTGACCGCCAGGCACCGGTCGAAGGTGTCGCACATCAGCTCCTCGCCGGAGAGGACCCGGGCGAGGGAGACCTGCTGGTGGGCCACGATGCTGAGCCGGCGCTCGGGGGCGTCGGTCGGGGCGGCGAAGGAGTCGATGGCCGACACCTCGAGGGGCAGCTCGATGCCGCCCACGCCGGCCAGGTCGATGGCCAGGCGCAGCAGGTCCGGTCCCTTGGGCAGCGGAGGGAGGGCCCAGTTGAACTCGAGGGGGAAGTGGAACCGGTCGGGGGGGTCGCTGTCCTCGGGCAGGTCGACCACCAGGTCCTCGAAGGCCAGCAGCACCCGAGGGTCGACCTCGAGGGCGAGGTGCAGGTCGATGGGGCCGCCGCAGCCCTCCTCGGGGTGCAGGTCCACCTCCCACACCTGGCGCAGGGAGTAGGTCTCGACGAAGTGGCGCTCGTCGTGGACGTGAAAGCCGTGGTCTACGGCGTGGTCCTTGAGCTCGGCCACGTAGCCGGCGACGTCGATCACTGCCACGGGGGTCAGACTACGGGGCCGGCCCCGGGGTCAGGGTCGCCGCCAGCCTGCGCCGGCGGCGCTCCCCGATAGGGTGCGGGGGTGGACGAGGCGGGTCTTCTCGAGGTCCTCGAGGAGGCGGTGGACGCCGTGGCCGAGGCCCTGGCCGGCCTGGAGGACTGGGGCCCGGCCGGCACCCGCCCCGGCCAGTACCGCTGCGACCTGGTGGCGGACGCCGCCGCCCTGTCCGTGCTCCTGGGCGCCGGGCTCGGGGTCCTGAGCGAGGAGTCCGGCCCCACCGCCGCCGACCGGCCCCTGCTGGCGGTGGTGGACCCGGTCGACGGCTCGACCAACGCCGCCCACGGCATCCCGTGGTTCGCCACCAGCATCTGCGTGCTCGACTCGGACGGTCCCCTGGTGGCGGTGGTGGCCAACCAGGCCTCGGGGGAGCTGTTCCGGGCGGTGCGCGACGGCGGGGCCACCCGCGACGCCCGCCCGCTCGAGCCCTCGTCCACCACCGAGGTGGGCCGGGCCCTGGTGGCCACCTCGGGCCTGCCGGAGGGGACGCCCCCGTGGGCGCAGACCAGGATCCTGGGGGCGGCCGCGCTCGACATCTGCGCCGTGGCCGAGGGGGTGGTGGACGGCTTCCGCGACTGCGGGCCGGGGGCCCTGGCCCCGTGGGACTACCTGGGGGGCCTGCTGGTCTGCCTGGAGGCGGGGGCCCTGGTGGCCGACGCCTACGGGCGGGATCTGGTGGTGAGGGGACACGACGACCGCCGGGCCCCGGTGGTGGCGGCCACCCCCGAGCTGCTGGAGGCGCTCCTGGGGGCCGGCTCCGGGCCGCTGGCGGGCCGCGCCGGCGCCGGTCAGGAGAAAATGGGTTGACTAGCCCGGCCGGGTCGTGCTGCAGTATCCGGGCCGGCAAGGCCGGCATCAACCCGACCCGCAGGAGCCACCAAGTGCGTCCATTCCACTGGAGCGTCGAGCAGCCGATTAGCGGCCTCGGCGTCGCGGCGCGCCCGTGTGGTCATCCCGCCGTCGCTACCGCCCGGTCCCGCGATTACGGACTGTCCATGAAGGACACGACCGTGCGGCCGAGGGGCCTCCATGGAGGTAGAACTGGTTAGACCCAGTCACCACCAGGGAGAAGGCCCCAAGGCCGCCGGCACAAGCCGGCGGCCTTTCTGTTTGTCAACGGAGGACCACCGCAGAGCACCAGTACAGCGATCAGAGAAAGCACCGAAAGGGGACGGCGACATGTTCGCCCAGCAGGAGAGGTACGCATACGAGGAGAGGGAGAGGGTCGACTGGTCGGCAGCGGTCTGCCGCGACGGCACCGGGAACCTGGTGGAGCTGTTCTTCTCAGAGCAGCTCGACGACATTGCCCGGGCCAAAGCGATCTGCGGGTCCTGCGCACTGGCCGAGCCCTGCCTCGAGGGGGCCCTCGAACGGCGCGAGCCCTGGGGGGTTTGGGGGGGACAGCTTCTCCTCAACGGAGTGATCCTGCCCTTCAAGCGCAAGAGGGGCCGTCCGCCCAAGCACCTGGCAGTGGCCGCCCTCCCGGCGTGAGCGGAGGGCGGAGCGGACGGCTCCGGCCAATTCGGCCCCGGTCAGGAAGGTCCTGGCCGGGGCCGGGCCGGGTCAGCGGCGGGCCCGGCGCAGGCAACCACCGGCCGGTCGATCCCGCCGGTAGCCGTCTATGACGGCCGGGCGACGTCGTGGCCCCGCCTGCGTCAGCGTCCGACCTCACCGGCCGGCCAGGACGACGTCGCCTTTTGCCACCCCTTTCTCCACCTCGAGGCTCGGCTGTGCATCGACAGCCGCCGGGTGCATGCTCCGGCGATATCCGACGGCGCTGCGCGACCTTGGCGCCTCGTCGACCATCTGGCGGTTCTTGGCCCGGTTCAGCCACTGAGCGGCGGGTAGCCTGACTGGCGTCTCCAGGCGGTTTTCCTGCGGGCGTTTAGCTCAGTTGGTTAGAGCAGCTGGCTTACAACCAGCAGGTCGGGGGTTCGAGTCCCTCAGCGCCCACTGTCAGCAGCCCAGGTCAGGGCGCTAAGACGGTTGAACACGTCGCCGGTTGGAGCGGTGCCACCGAGTCTGCCAACAGGCTGCTAACAGCGCGTTTGCTATGGCCAGCCTCAGGCCGCGCCCGGGCGGTTCCTGGGAGGTCCACTACCGGAACCCGCGCAACCGGCAGCGCTCGAAGTCCTTCGCCCGCAAGACCGACGCCCGGCGCTTCGGCCTGGAGGTCGAAGCCGACATCCGTCGGAGCCGGTGGGGAACGCCCGAGGACACCAGGCGCATTCGCTCAAGTGGCCGAGGACTGGTTCGAGCTTCGGCAGATCGACAGGGTTCGGAGGGCTCGACCAGACTCGGGCCCATGGGGAATACGACACCGAAGATCACTGGGCCAGTCGAAGGGGGACGCCGGGGCATCGCCTTCTGTCGTCCCCGCACCGACATCGCCTCTCGCGGCTATGTCGCCGAGGAGTTCATCCTCGACGGCGAGGCCCTGTCCTACCTCCCGGCCCCGGGGGCGACACACGGGCGGGACGGGAAGTGGGACGTCATCGCGTCAGAGCCCGCCGCCTACCGCACCCGGATCCTGGTCGTTCGACCTCAGCGGGCCGAGGACTTCGACGGGACCGTCGTATGCAACTGGCAGAACGTGACCGCCGGATACGAGCTGGGGAGCGCCGATGACGTCGGTGTCCTCGACGGCGCCGCCTGGGTCGGGGTCAGCGCCCAGGCGGTCGGCATCCACGGGTTTCCCAACAACCGCAACGCCATGGGCCAGGAACTGACCGTCCAGTGGCACCTCACCGCCTGGGAACCGGAGCGCTACGGCAGCCTCAGTCACCCGGGGGACGACTGGTCGTATGACATCTTCACCCAGGCAGCGGCAGCGGTCGGTCCGGGCCGCAAGATGGAGGGCCTCGATCCCATGGGGGGGCTACCCGTGAGGCGGGTCATCGCCACCGGGGCGTCGCAGTCGGGCGGACGGCTGACCACCTACTACAACGCCATCCACCCCCTGGCGGGAGTGTTCGACGGCTTCCTGCCCTCGATCTCAGGAGGCTTCGCCACGCCGGTGAATGCCAAGGCGGCAGCTGAGGCTTCGGGATCCGAGACCGGGGCGATGGGCCGGGCGGGCTCGTTATTCCGCGACGACCTGGCCACGCCGCTGTTCCTTGTCAACAGCGAGTGCGAGGCCCGCGGCTACCACGCCTACCGCCGCCCCGACGACGACACTTTCCGCTTCTGGGAGGTCGCTGGGACCCCTCATGACAACCGGATGGCTCCCGGCCCCGCTGAGGGAGGCGAGGGGCGCATCCTCAACCCGCTCAGCTACCTGCCCTTCCAGGCCATGGCGCTCCAGCATCTCGTCCGGTGGATCGAGGACGGCACCCCGCCGCCCATCTTCGCCGGCATGGAGAAGACCGTCGCCGAGGACGGCCGGGCTCACCTGATACGCGACGACTCGGGCAACGCCAAGGGCGACCTCCGCCATCCTGCCCTCGAGGCCCCAACCGCCGAGTACCACGGTGCCAACGGCCAGGCTCCGGGCTTCGGTCGGCTCTTCGGCTGGGCCCTGCCGCACGATCCGGAGGTGGTCCGTGCGCGATTCGGGTCGGCCTCGAGCTACCTCAAGTCGTACGCCGAAGCGGTCGATTCGCTGATCGACCGGGCCGCGGTGAGAGCGATCGACCGGGACCAGATAATCGCGGCCGCCCCTCCGTACCCGGCGGCGTGACCAGGCTGGGGCCCTCCCCGGCTTGGGGGCCCCATGCCGCCTCCGATCAGATCGGCGGGCAGTGACGTCAGCGATACCGCCGCATGATGTCTCCACGTCAGAGCCTGGACCGGTGGCGACCCCGACCGCTGGTTGGTCGGATAGGGACCAGGTTGAGTGGTACCTGGACCGGATCGGAAAGCTGGAGCCCCGGAAGGCCGGGGAGGCGATGCTGGTCGATCTCCTGCCTCCGAGCCCGCGACGGGTCCTTGACCTGGGTTGTGGCGACGGAAGGCTGGCGGCCCTGGTCCTCCAGACCCGCCCAACGGTCGAGTACGTGTTGGCGGTGGACTGCTCCGCTCCGATGCTTGCCCGAGCTGCCGAGCGCTTCGACGGTCAGCCAAGTGTCAGCCTGCGCGAGTGGGACCTGAGCGATCGCCTCCCGGCGTGGGGGAGCTTCGACGTGGTCGTGTCGGGCTTTGCCATCCACCACCTGGAGCACGTCCGGAAGCAGCAGCTTTTCGGGGAGATAGTGGGACAGCTCGGCGGCGGAGGGCTCTTCATCAACCTGGAGGTCGTGGCCTCGGCCACCCCCGAGCGGCACGCCGAGTTCCTGGCTGCCATCGGCAGGACCGCCGACGACCCCGAAGACCGGCTCGCGTCGGTAGGGGACCAGTTGAGATGGATGCGTGAGGCAGGCATGGTCAACGTCGATTGCCTGTGGCGGTGGCGTGGGTTCGCCGTCCTTGTCGGCGGGTGACCCAGGCGCACGTCGGGCCTTGAGGTCGACGAGGAGCAGACTCGGAGACGGGATAGGCCGGCTGACAGCGCCATATTGGGGATACGGCGCCAACCCTCATCCCACATCAGAACGTCCGCCGACCGCCGGCGGTAGAGGGCACGGGGCGGGGAGTTGAGCGGACGGCGTCTGGGGACGGCACCCAGCAGACGAACAAGGCGACTCGGCGGGCAGCGTCCTGTCGAGGGATAATGGTCGGATGAGACGCCGCCTCAGCGCCGCCGAGGTGGCTGAGCTCGCCGAGCTGTTGGACGACGCGCCGAGGCGCAGCGGCTTGGTTGAGGAGGTACTGCAGGCGGCGGCCGAAGGGCGGGGGATGACGCTGGCCCTCGTCGAGCCGGGTTCCAAGTTGCCGAGACCTGCCCTCAAGCGAGCCGCCCGTACGGGGGCTGACCCCGACGCGGACCGGCGACGAAGGAAATGAAGCGGCCGGACAATCGGCGAGATGCTAAGCCGTCAGTCCTAGTAGGACGACAGAAGATTCTGGCGTGACCTTGTCGCGAGTCCTCGAGGCGCTGCCTGATAGCCCTGCTGGGGTGCAGGCCGCCTGGGTATGGCGCAAGGTGCTGGCGATTTCCGACGTGGGGCGCTTCCCACCCGTAAGGAGTTGGAGGAGTACTACCGCCAGGGGTGGCTTGACGAGGTCTCGATGCCCGAGGCCTACGTCCGCATGGCGGCGCTGAGCAGACATGTCGCTGACGTGCATGGGGAACTGGCGCGGCCGGACGAGGTCCGGTTCGTAGTCGACCACGCCGACGGGAAGGCTTGGCGGTTCCGATGCGTGGTAGAGCAAGCCGAACCGCATCGCATAGTCCTGCAGGTCTTCTCCCCGGCAATGCCGCGGGCGTCCTACTTCGAACGACTCATCGAGCGGGCGGGCCGGTGCGTCCACGTGCGGGACTTCGGCGGCGACAGCCCCCCTTGCTCCTCTGGCACGGCGCCGGCGTCGACGCCACGACTTGGGACGCCCTGATACCGCATCTCAGGTCCTTCCGCGTGGTCTGTCAGGACCTACCTGGCGACGGCCGCTCGCCTCTGCCCCACCTGACCGTGAGCGACGTCATCGCCGACGGGGAAGTGGTCGTCGAGGATCTCGGCTTGGGCGATCCAGTGCTGGCCTTTTCGATGGGCGGATGGGCAGCGCTTCACTTCGCGGCGAGCCACCCTTGCCGGGCCCTGGTGTGCCTCGATGGTCCCACGAACCTGGACTACAGGGAGATGGGTCTCCGCGCCGACCATCCGGGCTTCGTTCCCGACCCACCGGACCCGAGAGCCGACTTCGCGTCCCTCCGCTGTCCCGCCACAGTCGTCCTCTGTAAGGGACCATCACCGGAGGAGGCGGAGTGGATGGTCCCCTTCCGCACCGGGCTGGCGGACTATCTGACCCGCACCCTTCCTCAGATCCGCGTCGAGTGGCTGGCAACGGGACATATGCTCATCCTGTCCCAACCGGCGACGACCGCAGATCTCATCAACCGCTTTGCCGGCGAGGCGCGCGGCTGAGCAACCGTCTAGTCCGGGAGCCCGCCGCGCTCGTCTCCAGCGCACCGTCGGCCTGAGCGAGGTTGGTTGGAATTGCGCGCCCATCTCTGGGCAACCGTCCCGTTCCGGTGCCATCCTGAGTGGCCCGCCAGGTTACGGCAAGCGCTTCCGAGCCGCCAGCTACGGTGCTGGCATGAAGGCGGTCGCGGAGACCGATCGTGTTGGCCTGTGGCCGTGGTCCGACGCTGACGCTGAGGTGCTCGCGCTCCTCGGCACAGACGAGGTCGTCCGCTACCTGGGTGGTCTACCATGGACGGTCGATACCGCCTGGGCCTCTATCGAGCTCTGGCGCCAGATCGAGAGACGCCTCGGGATCACCACTTGGGCGGTCAAGCTCAGCGATACCGGAGAGCTGATCGGGACTTGCGGCTTCGCCGGCACCAATGTCTCCTGGCTCCGGTTCGACTTCGTCATCGAGATCGGGTGGACCCTCGGTCGGCCGTGGTGGCGCCAGGGCCTGGCGACGGAGGCGGCCCGGGCCGCACTCGAAATAGGTCTCGCTTTCTATCCCGCCGAGAGGATCATCTCCAAGTGCCACCCGGAGAACCTCGCCAGCGAGAGAGTCATGCGACGCCTGGGGATGCGGAGAATAGGGCTGATTCAGGGGAACTGGTCGCAGCCGACGTTGCTCTACCGGCTACCACCTCAGAGTCGATGACCGTCATCCGGCGTCCGGTGTCAGGCCCAGGTAGGCGATCGACGCGGCCTATGGTGGGGGCAGACTGTGGTGGTCTTCCGGCCAGCGCTGATGGGTGAGCTGCACTTGATCCTGAAGGGCGGATGATGGTCTCACGTGGCCGGGTGGTCGAGGTCGACGAGACTGCCGTCGATGACTGGTGCCGCGGGCATCTCAGGGCGGGCGTCGGGGAGGGGCTATTCCGCAGCGGATACCTATCGACCGTGATCGGGGTTCGGCTGAAGTCTGGCGCAGGTGCGGTCATCAAGGTTCGGCCGCGGGCGGACCGGCTCGACGCCTGCCTGATGGTGCATCGTCGCCTGTTCGACCTCGGCTTTCCCTGCCCTGAGCCCCTCACCGCCCTGGAGCCGTTCGGCGAGTGGGTGGCCCATGCCGAAGTGCTCGTTGAGGGAGGTGAGCTGTTTCCGGACTCCGGGCGGGACCCGGCCCCGGCCGCCCGCGCTCTGGCAAGCCTGGTTGACCTTGCCCCTCCGCCAGAGGAATTCCCTTCTTTGGACCCGCCCTTGCCGTGGACCGCCTGGGATCACCGAGAACCAGGACTGTGGCCATGGCCTGACGACCGGGACATCGACCTCAACGGTGCCGCTGCCCCCGATTGGATCCCCAGGACCGCTCGAGCGGTTCGGGAGCGACTCAGCTCCACGAGGCGGCCCAAGGTCATCGGCCACGGCGACTGGTACACCGCCAACCTGCGGTGGTCGCACAGCCAGCTACACGTCGCTTACGACTGGGACAGCGTCATCGCCGCCCCCGAGCCGACCGTCGCCGGCCTCGCCGCCGCCGTCTACCCGGCCACCCGAGGAGGCACCGAGGCGACCATCACGGAAACCGAAGGGTTCCTCGACGCCTACGGCACCGCCCGCGGCCGACCACTCAGCAGAGACGAAGGGGAAGAGGCCTGGGCCGCCGGCCTCTGGAACCGCGCCTTCGACGCCATGAAGCAGTGCGTCACCGATGGGCCCCCGCGATCCCTGACTGAACCGGAGGCAAGGGAGCGGCTGCGCCGAGCGGGCGCCTTGTAGGTCATTCAGAAGGGACCGAGGTCTGAGCGAACCGCCTGGCTCGGACCGACGGTCAGCCGAGAGAACCCTGCCGCCTCGGCCTTATCGTCGGCGTCGCGTCGTGGAGCTCCTCCCCCGGCGTCGTAGGCCAGCGGCGCTACACGGCATCGAGCGCTGTCCACGGGGGACCCTTGCGCACGGCGTCCATGAAGGCGACCGCCGACTCCCTGTCCGGCCGCTCGTCTTCCGGTCGCCAGCCGTGCGCGGCGACGACAGCAAGGGCGAGGCCCCGGCAAGCAACAACAAGGTCTCTGTCAGCACCCGAATAGCTCTCGCCGACCTCGAGCGGCACCCAACCAAGGTCCCACTCGACTGGTCCGAGCACGCAGTTCTCGAAGTCAACGAAGAGCGGGCCGTTCTTCGTGTTGAGCACGTTCCACGGGTGGGGCTCGCCGTGCAGCGGCTGCTCCGGGGCACCGCGATCGACGACGAACTGTCGGAGGGTGGTGAGCGTGTGGACGAGAAGGTCCCGATCCTCGTCGGTAAGGTCGGGTGTAACGTCGCGCCTCGCAATCCACTGTTGAACGTCGGCGACCCGATCCGTGAAGTGCGGTGTTTCCACATCGACTCGCCGCATCGCACCGTGGAGCTGTTCGAGGGCGTTGGCGTAGGCTTCCGACCGGAGTGCTCGCGTCGGCACCGGTTCGTAGTAGCGCAAGAGCTCGATCTCGAACCCCTCTCGGACGAAAACTCGTCCCTCGACCCGAGGCTCCAGCGCCGCGACCGGCGCGCCGGTGTCGGCAAGGCGCCGCACCAACTCCACCTCTCGCTCTGCACCTACTGCCGCGGCGAACACCCGATAGCCGAGCGGCGCGACCCGGGCGACCACATCGCACGGCATTAGACGGGCAACAAGTCGGTTGGAATCGTTGAGCACGATGGCGTCATCGACGGCCAAACCGAGCGCGGAAGCAACCGCAATCGCCGCATAGCGTGCTGCTCGTTGCGCCGCCTGGTGCATGGGCCGGCACCCTACCGAGCCGGCGGCGGTGACGCTCGCGGATATGTCACCGGTAACCGGATGGCACCCGGTGCGGCGGTTAGGCCGGTCGGAAGGTCGGAAGGCCCTGCCCTTCGGGGACAGGGACCACCGCCGCGGCAGCTGGTCGCCGACCCCGCTGCTCGTAGTGTCCCACCGACTACTCTGCGGTTCAAGTAAAAACACAAGAAGGACTGTTTGACTCCCATTCGATCGCTGTGCGGTAGTCCAGTTGGGGGAAGCAAGTGGCGGACGAGCGTCCATCGGAACGTCGTACGCCCTCGGGTCGACGAAGAGTGCACCCGAGGTGACTAGTCCCTGGGTCGGGTTCTGGCAGGTGATGTACGACGACAGCGATGACGAGATCGTCCCGTACCCGGCTCTGTACACGACGATGTCTTTGCGGCGATCAGGCTTCTCGGCATATACCGAAGCGCACTTTATCGAGCTGCGGGCCGCGGCCAACCGACGGCCGGCCGTGGGTTGGCCCCCCACAGACGACGAGCGGCAGGCCTGGCACGACACCATCTCTGTGTCGACCGGCACCTGCGCATGGCGGCAGTCCCCCGGGGGATGGAGGGTCGAGCACCGGCCCGACGACACCGGGGGCGGTATGCACCCGCTCCCGACCGTGAGGCCGGCAACGCTGGAAGGCGACATCGCAACTGTCGGAGGTGAGCGATGGCGACGCCTAAGCGGCGGCGGCTCAAGCCCCCTCGCCGGCGCCTGGCGGCAAGACCAGTCGGGCGAACGCTGGACATACCTGGTCACCGCGGGCCACTACGCCGTGGTGCGCAGCGCCTTAGACCGAGGCCCGTCGGACAAGGACCGGGTTGGGGCCAACGCCGGCGCCCGGGTCGAGGCCGGCCGAAGCTTCGATCACTGGCCGTTCATCACCACCAATGGTGTCGGCTCCATGGATGGTCGCAAACATGAGACGTTTCGCGTCACACACGTCGAGAGCGAATCGTTTTCCGCAGGCTTCGCGTCGGACGGATCCGACGCCGTCCCGTGGCGACGACTTGAGTGACGCGCGTTCCCGGATGCCGCCCGGCCCCTTCCAGCCCGACGTTCCGGCAGGCCTGGGCACCGGGGTGGAGTTGCTGGCATGCCAGGACGCGAGCGTGATCGGTGCGACGGGCACGATCTGGGTCTTGGATCCACGCCTGCGCACCAGGAAGCAGCCGAACCGGCGGTGGCTAGCCGGTACGCGCCAGCACCGACCTTCTCCTGGGCGTGACGGTACCCGGGCGAGGCCGGCCGCTCGTGACCTACGATCGTCGCCATGGAGCTGACGATCTACGAGGCGGTCGGCGGAGCCGACGCTCTCCTGGCGCTCGCTGAGGCCTGGCACCGGCGCTGTCTGGCCGACCCCATCCTGGCTCACCCGTTCGAGGGCGGGGTTCACCCGGAACACACCCAGAGACTGGCCGCCTACTGGTCTGAACAACTCGGCGGTCCTGCCGTGTACACGAAATCGATCGGTGACTACTCCCACGTCGTGCGCGCTCATACCGGCAATGGGCCCCACGAGCAGATGGACGGTCGCGCAGTGGCAGCCTTCGTGGCAGCTCTGGATGATGTGGGCATCTCGACCGAACCGCGTCTACGGTTTCAGCTCATCGCCTGGTTCACCTGGGCCACCGCCATGCTCAATCACCGGTGGGCGTCGCGCGACGAGGTTCCGAGCGACCTTCCTCTGCCCTTGTGGAGTTGGGACGGGACCGAAGGCTGGTAGGATCGAAACAGGACGTACTTGCTTCATTGGCCGAAGGCCCATGAAGGCCTTCGGCGAACACTGATGATGGCGTCGTCTGACGGCACGGAGGTCTCATCCTGGGCGGGAGAGGGCATCCACAGTCGTTTCGAACAGGTCGGCTAGGGCGAAGGCCAGTCGCAGGCTTGGCCCCCACCGGCCGGCCTCGAGGGCACCAGCTGTTGGGGGGAGGTGCCTCGCAGCCGAAACCCGCTTGCCCTCAGCGTCGGCGAGGACTGAACTTGGACCTATGGGGAAGCTAGACCGCGCGGAGGCCTTGGTCCGCCAGCGCGTCGGCGTCGGTCTGCCGGTGCCGGGCGAGCGCCGGACTCGCGATCAGGTCAAAGGGCTGCTCGATTTGACCTACGACGACGACCCTCGGGTGCGCCAGGTGGCAATCCGGAGCCTTTGCCCATGCCACATTCAGGGCGATGTGCCCGAGGTCTGGGACCGGCTCCTGGATCTGGTTGATGACAACGACGACGGCGTCCGCCATGACGTGTTGCACAGCCTTGTAGACGGGTCACCGAGGCGACTCAGGCTCAGGGTCGTGCAAGCCCTCGAAGTCATGGCCAAGGATCGGGGCATCCGACGAAGTCGCCGACAGTTCGCCCAAGAGGCTCTCCGGCGGTATCACCGCACCGGGCAACTCGACCCGCACGCCTGACCGACCGCCGGGGCCGGATGCGGTCACGCCGCGTCAACGGGCTCCCTCCCGATACTGCCCACGCGCCTTCTCCCATCGCAGCCTGGCTCTTTCAGCGATGCCGCTCCCACTACCTAGGCAGCTCCTCGAGAGGGCCACGATCTTTGGTCGCGAGGCTTCGATGAAGTTGCGGACGGCGAAGTTGGAGACGGGACCCTTGGTCGACCGGTGCAGGGCGTGGACGACGCCGTCGATCAGCACCACGGTCCCGAGCGGTAGTCGCCACAGGAAACTCCGCCACGAAGCGTTCGAAGTCGGGGCAGTTGCCGTTCAGGTCTCGATGTGCCAACTGCGACGCCAGTCGAGCGCCGTGGTCGTCCAGCCACAACCGGGGCAACGGCGCTGGGCTTTGTCATGTTCACCGGGCATCCGGACCTGGAACTCGACTTCGCATCGGGGCAACGGACGCGGCCACGGCTGACTCGGAGGACGTCAGGCAAGGCGCTCCCAGAGCCGCCAGCCGACCTCGTCCATCAGCGCGTCATCGAGCAGCCCGGCCGCATTGGCCTCGCAGAGGGCGACCACGCGGTCAGTCCTCAGGTTCGGCGCCCAGCGAATTCTGAGCCCGCTGTCCACGCCTCGGAGGCTATGAGCCCGGGCAACCGGGTTCACCGGAACTGCCGTCTCCCCGACGAAGGGGGGACCAACCTTCGGAGCCGCTTCGTTGGAAGCAGCCATCCCTCCCATGGACACCCGGTGGGTGCGATCATAGGGCTATGGCAGTGATCCTCACCACGAGCTGGCCCGGCCTCACCCCCGACGACTACGAGCGCCTGCGTCAGGAGCTCATGCGTGAGGGGTCCCTGCCGGAGGCTCTGCGACTGCAGATCGCCGCAGTGCAGGGCACCCAACTCTATGTCACCGAGGTGTGGGAATCAGCCAGGGCGGCAGACGAGTTCCGGAGCGGCCGTCTAGCCCGCGCCGTGCGCCGTGCCGGCATCGACCCGCCTGGGCCTCCTGAGGTGATGGAGGTTCACCGAATACTCGGCCCGGCCGGGCGACCGACGGCCCGGGCATCCCGCCGGGTGCTCGTCGTGGCCAACAAGACTCTGGGCAGTCGAGCACTGGAAGCAGAACTACGTCGGCAGGCGGAGGCCGGTCCCTGCGTGTTCCATTTACTGGTGCCGGCCGCCCCGCCCGGCGTTGCGGATCTCCCCGGTGAAGCCAACCTGGAGGATCCGTTCCTCCAGGACCAACTGATGCAGGCCTCGCTGGAACAGGCTCGCCAGCTCCTCGACGAGCACCTGGAGGCCCTGCGACGTTCCGGAATCGACGCCACGGGCGAGGTGGGCCTGGCCGACCCGGCGACCGCCGTGCGGTTCGTCGTCGGGCGACGCCGGTTCGACGAGGTCATTCTCTCGACCCTTCCCTCCGGGCTCTCCCGCTGGCTGGGCATGGACCTGCCGAGCCGTCTACGCCGCATGCTCGAGGTTCCCCTGACTGTCGTCACGGCTGAAGCTACAGACTGAGGGGCGGCGCCGCTCTACAGCTGGCACGTCAGCGTGGCACAGTTGGGGCCATGGTGAGCCAGAACGATAGTCCGAGCCGGCCCTCGCACCGGTGGGTGACGCCGAGTGTCGCGGCTGCGGTCATCGCCGCCCTCAGCGTCGCGCTGCCTGCTCTCGCCGCCACCGGCTCGGCCGGTCAGATGGGCTACGACGTGTCATATCCCCAGTGCACCGGCTCGACCATGGGCTCAGCGCCGATTACGGCCGGCGCCTTTGACATCCTCGGAGCCAACGGGGGCCTGACCTACGCCGCCAACCCCTGCCTGGCGGCCGAGTATTCGTGGGCCAGTGGAGGTCGAGCGGTGGTGTCGTTCTACGCGAACACCGGCAACCCTGGGCCGCAGTCGGCTCACTGGCCCGTCGGTCAACAGATCCCCGAGGTCTGTCCGGTCCTGAAGCACTACAGGCCGGGGACGTCTGCCTTCGACGCATGCTCGTACGACTACGGCTATGACGCGGCCGAGGACTCGTTCACCGATGTCCAGACCGCCACGTCGAGCTCGATCGGACAGGCCGCCCAGTGGTGGTTGGACATAGAGTCTGCCAACAGCTGGACCCGCAGCACCGAGGCCAACAACGCTGACATCCAGGGCGCCCTGGCCTACTTCCAACAGAACACCTCGGCGCGCTATGTCGGCATCTACACGAACTCGTCGAGCTGGTCCTCGATAACCGGGTCGACCGAGCGGTTTCGCAGCTACCCGTTCTGGGCGCCCGGGGCCACCCTGGCGACGGCGGCCGCTACCTGTGGCTCCAGTTCAGCCAGTGTGACGGGGGGCCATATTCGGTACGCGCAATACCAGGTCGGGAACTTCGACGACGACTACGACTGCGGGTAGGGACGGCGAGGCTCGATTTTGGACGACTGAGGCGGCTTGGCCCGAGGGTGAGCGCGCCAGTCCGGCCTGCAGGCTCCGCCGGCCAGGCTCATCGCTGCCGGTGGAGGGCAAGTACCGGCGCCCCCAGCGCATTTCGGATGTCGCCGATGAGGTCATGCTTGACCGCTTCCAAGTACGCGAAGTCGGTGGTATCCAGCTCCACGGTGGGAACGGGCGGTCCCAGCACCGGTGTGCGTATTCGGGCCAGGACCATCTCGAAGTAGGGCCGGAGGGCGTCCGTCATGGGGGGATCGCCCCGGGCGATGAATCGGCGCCGCAGGACTTCAGCGTCTGCCCAGAGGCAGATCTCGAAGCAGGGGCACTTGAGCTCGGAGACAAGCGCTCTGACCGCCTCGGCTTGCTCGGGAATATTGAAGTTGGAGTCGATGACGGCCCCCTGCCCTGCGGCCACCACTGATCGGGCGACGTCGTTGATCACCTCGTCGAGGGCTCGCCCGATGAGATGGCCTTGGTCCTCTCCCAGGACGCTGGCGATCGAGTGGAACGAGCGTCGAAGGCCGTCCCGCCGGATGTGGGCGAAGCCGAGGTGCTCCGCCAAGAAGCGCGAGAGCGAGGTCTTGCCGGCCGCTGGCAATGACTAGCCCCCCAGGCACCACCGCCAAGGATAACAGGGGCTCCGTCAGTCCGGATGCTTCCGCCCGACCAGGTGGAAGACACGGCTGAGCTGGCGGTACGGGTCCCGGCGGCTGGCTTCGAGTTCGACGGCCGCCGTGGCAAAGACCTGATCGGAGTCACCTAGGTCCATCTTGACTCCGCTGAACTCGAGCCAGTCCACGAAGAGCCAGACGCCGTACCACACTATGGGTTCCACCTGGCGGCTGAGCAGAAGGTCCCCGAGCTCCTCGACGGTGTCGGCCCGGGCCGGAAGGCCCAGCACGCCGATCCCCGTCCGGGCGTCAAACGCTGCCAAGGCGTCCTCCCATCGCCTCTCCAGGGCTGGTTGGACCGCCGAGGCCCTGGCGTTGCCCGTCATGATCGAGACGATCCCGCCGGGTCGCGCACACAGGCAGAGTTGATCGATGATCCTCTCGGGGTGCGCCAGATAGCCGAGCACCCCGTGGCACAGCACGGCCTCGAACCGGCGTCCGGCGACGGCTTCGTCGGCCGCCTCACCGTCAGCTTCCAGGAACGTCACCCGGCGCTGAGCTCTCTCAGGCAGCTGCGCTAGTCGCCCCCGAGCCTTCGCCAACATCGCCGGCGAGGAGTCGAGGAGGGTCACCTCGTATCCCGCCTCCGCCAGCGGGAAGGATTGGTGGCCGGCGCCGCCGCCGACGTCCAGGACGCTCGCCGGCGGTGGGGGCAGATGCTCGAGCAGGTGTTGGTGAATCACATAGGTTCGCACGTATCCCTTCACCGAGGCGTAGGCGTCATCGGCAAACCGGCGAACCAGGCCGGCCCAGGTGTCGTCGTCCACGGCACCAAGCTACGACCCGCCCTCGTGTTCAGGCGTACGCGGGCCGCCTGACTGCCGCTACCGTCGGGGTGTCGGACGGAGCCACAGTCTGCCCGTCCCGACGACAGCCGGGCGAGAGGGGATGGCGATGACCGGGGGCGCAGCTGTCTGGGAACTTGAAGGACCGGTACCGGGGCGCCCCTCCCTGACCCTTGGGCGTTTCGATTTGGCCGTCCACGGCTACGCGGTGGAGGAGTTCTTTTTGGGCGGAACGGCCCAAGCCCACGGCGCCGCCGGAGCACCCGAGGCCTCCGACGAATCAAGGCGGTACCGCACCCGCATCCTTGTCGTTCGACCCTCGAGCCAGGAACGCTTCAACGGGACGGTGGTCGTCGAGTGGCTGAACGTCAGCGGGGGCGGTGACGGGGCCCCGGACTGGATGTTCATGCACCGCCACATCATGCGGGCCGGCATGGCCTGGGTCGGAGTGTCGGCTCAGAAGGTTGGCGTTGAAGGCGGTGGTCGTATGGGCAACGCCATGGGTGGGATGAAGCAGACAGACCCTAAACGGTACGGTTCCCTTACTCACCCCGGCGACGCCTTTGCCTTCGACATCTTTTCGCACGCCGGACTGGCGGTGCGAGGCGATCCCCGGATTATCGGCGCCGCCCCGCCGAAGCTGGTGATCGGGGTTGGCGAGTCGCAGTCGGCGATGTTCCTGGTCAGCTACATCAACGGCGTCGACCGCGTCGCCCGGGTCTACGACGGGTTCCTCGTCCACGGACGTGGGTCGCGTGGTGCCGTACGGGGGACAGCGGGCGAGGAGGTTGCGTCCAACTCCGGTGACCCGATCGACTCACCCCGGGTGCCGACGATCACGGTGCAGAGCGAGACCGACGTCATCGGCATGCGGGGCATCCGGGCACGCTGTGAGGACACCTCGACGGCCCGGTTCTGGGAGATCGCCGGCGCCGCCCACTTCGACACGTGGGGCCTACTGGTCTCCCAGGAGGACGACGGCACCTTGACCGCCGGGCGGCTGGCCGAGCTCGGGGCCCCGACCGCGTCTCCCATGGGCCTGCCGGCCGAGGAGCCGGTGAACTCCGGTCCCCAGCAGCACTACGTCCTGCAGGCGGCGCTGGCGCATCTCGAGCGGTGGGCCGGTGGGGGTGAAGGCGCTCCTCACGCACCTTTCCTGGCCACGGCCACCGAGGGCGAGCGAACCGCCCTCGTCCTTGACGAGCTCGGCATCGCTCGCGGCGGGATCCGCACGCCATGGGTCGAAGTCCCGACCGCCAGGCTGTCAGGCCTCGGAGCCAGGGGGGAGGGCTTTGCCGGGTTGTTCGGAGTGACTCAACCGTTTTCTCCGGAGCAGCTTGCCGAGCTGTACCCCGGGGGCCGCGACGAGTACCTCGAGCGCTTCACCGCGGCCGCCGAAGCGGCCCGCGCCGCCGGGTACCTGCTCGACGACGACATCGACGAGATCCTCGCCTTGGCCCACGCGTCGTGGCCCATGTAGGGGCGGTACGCTCCCTCGTAGTTCAACGGGAGGGGCTGGGGACCATGGAGACAATCGAGGAAGTCTGCGAGCGCGGCGTGGTCGAGCGGCGGGTCGGGCTCAAGGTGGACAGCGGTGAGATCGTCCCCGGCATCGTCTGGCTACCGGAGGCGGCCACCGGACCCCGACCGACAGTGATCCTGGGCCATGGAGGTGTGGTTCACAAGCGCGCTCCCGAAGTGCTCGGGCTGGCTCGGCGCCTCGTGCGTCACAAGGGCTACGCGGCGGTCGCTCTCGACGCACCCGAGCATGGGGAGCGGATCACCGACAAGGAGGCGGCACGGGCCAGGGGGCGCGCCGTCCAGGCCCGCATCGACCGGGGGCCTGGTGAGGGGTCGCCAGTGGTCGCCGACGCCGACCAGGCGGCCGCTTTCGCCCGCCGGATGAGCTCCCACGTAGAGGAGCTGAGATCTCTGGTCGAGGATCTCCTCTCCAGCGGCTTCATCGACGACCGACTGGGCTACTGGGGCATGTCCATGGGTACCGGCATCGGTTTGCGCTTCGTGGCCTCGGAGCCGCACGTGAAGGCCGCTGTCCTCGGTCTGGCCGGCCTGGGGGCAGGCATGGGAGGGGCCGACTTCGAGGCAGCGGCTCGCTCCCTGCGGATACCGATCCTGTTCCTCCTCCAGTGGGACGACGAGTTGATCACGCGCGACTCCGGTCTTGCTCTCTTCGATGCCATCGGCTCCAAGGAGAAGACCCTCCACGTCAACCCCGGGGGCCATGTCCAGGTGCCCGTGTTCGAGAACGACTCGGCCGAGGCGTTCTTCGTTCGGCATCTCGGCGCCGGGTAGCGCCTCTGAGCGTCCTGGAGCAGTCGAAAGCCAACGGTCCGGCTGCCAGGCGGCCAGCCCACTCATGGAGGCGCCGGCGAAGGCCGCCCAGGAGGCAGGCGCGACGGCGTGGCCAGCAGCGCATTGGATCGAGTACCTCGGGCCGGCGCAGGGCTAGCGGCCTATGCTGGCGCGGTAACCGCCAATGGGGAGGCATCGAATGGCTGAAGGCAGTGACTCCGCGCCGGTGGCGGCGACCGCCGCCGGTCCGGTCCGGGGCGCAATCGTAGACGGGGTCCGGGTGTTCAAAGGCATCCGCTACGGGGCGGACACGGCCACGACCCGTTTCGGTCCTCCCGGACCGCCGGAGCCCTGGACCGAGGTCCGCGATGCTCTCGGGTACGGCGCCTCAGCTCCTCAGGCTCCTGCCGCTGACGTGCCTCTCTTCCGTTCCTGGCGTCCGGACCCGCCCCTTCCGACGAGCGAGGACTGCCTGTTCTTGAACGTCTGGACGCCGGGCCTTCGGGACGGTGGCAGGCGCCCGGTGATGGTCTGGTTCCATGGTGGAGGTTTCGTCAGTGGCTCGGGGTCGTCCAATGCCTATGACGGGGTGCGGCTCGCTCAGCGCGGCGACGTTGTGGTGGTGACGGTAAACCACCGTCTGAACCTCTTCGGTCACCTCTATCTGGCCGAATACGGCGAGCGCTTCGCGGACTCGGGCAACGCTGGGGTATTGGACCTCGTGCTGGCTCTCCGCTGGGTGCGGGACAACATCGCCGAGTTCGGCGGGGATCCGGAGAACGTGACCATCTTCGGGGAGAGCGGCGGTGGGGGGAAGGTGTCAGTGCTCATGGCCATGGACGCCGCCACTGGTCTGTTCCATCGGGCGGTGGTCCAAAGCGGTCCCTGGCTTCGCGCCGTGCCGGCGGAAGACGCTGCCGCGTCAGCGGCCAAGGTGTTGGCCGAGCTCGGGCTCGGCGTTGGCGATGTCGATGAGGTCCTCCGTCTACCGGTGGAGCAGATCCTGAAGGCATCCCGCGCCGCACCTGGTGCGGGCTCCGGTCCGGTGCTCGATGGTCGCAACATCCTCCGTCACCCCTTCGACCCGGACGCGCCCCCTCAGTCGGAGGGCGTCCCGCTGATGATCGGAACCTGCCGGACTGAGACCTCGCTCCTCGTCGGCGGAGGGCGGCCGGCGTTGTTCTCACTGAGCTGGGAACAGCTGGCCCAGGAACTGGCGCCGACGTTGGCCGGTAGAGACGCGGAGTCGATAGTCGCTTCCTACCGGAAGCTGCACCCCGACCGCGACGCCGTCGACGCCTACTTCACGATAACCACCGATAGGGGCTTCTATGCCACCAGCGTGCGCCAAGCAGACCGGAAGGCGGCCCAGGGGGGTGGGCCCGTGTACTTCTACCTCCTGGACTGGAACACGCCGGTCGACGGTGGGAAGTGGCGCTGCCCGCATGCGTTGGATATCGGGTTCGTGTTCGACAACGTCGCCAAGTCCGAGGCCATGTCCGGAATCGGGCCCGACCAGCAACGCATGGCCGATCTGATGAGCGAGTCCTGGTTGGCCTTTGCCCGAACGGGGAACCCGAACAACGCCCTCCTGCCGAAGTGGCCCACCTACGATCCGTCCGCACGAGCCACGATGATCTTCGACCTCGTCCCGCGCGTCCTGAACGACCCACGAGCGGCCGACCGCACCCTTTTCGGTCGTCGCCCCGTCTAGGCAGCGTGGGGGCCTTCGCCCACCCCTCCTACCGACAGTCCGGAGGGCAGCCTCCCGACGCCGGGGTACCGCTCGGATGATCACCGACGTCCCTTTCGTGGGGAACGCACCCTCCGGGTGACTAGTCCCGGAGGGCGGGTGTGTCGTGACTCGGCGCTGGGCGCCAATGACTACCACGAGCTATAGCCCGCGCTTCCCGCATTTGGCACCCTCGGAGCAATTGACGCAACGGAAACGGACCGGCTGCGTCTGGGGTGCGTCGGCCGTCCCCGTCGTCACTGACAGAGGGAGGAAGAATGCACGACCGCAACTGGGAGAGGGTGGCGGGCTACGCGGGTCTAGCTGCGGTAGTCCTCTTCGTCGCTCCTAGCTTCATCGGCAACGGCACCATGCCCAAGCCGTCAGACTCGGACAGCGCCTTCAAGTCCTACCTGCTGGCCCACCACGCCTACTCCATGCGCCTGGCCTGGCTGACCTCGCTGGCTGCGGTGCTGGTTCTGTGGCTCGGCGCAGGGATCCGCACGGCGATCCGGCGGCACGACGATCATGAGGCGAGCTTGGCCTCGACCGTCTTCAGCCTCTTCGCGGTCGCGGCGGCGACCCTCGGCATCTCGTCGGCCATCGGCGGGGGTCTCTCCTACAAGGCGCTGGCGAACACGAGCCCCTCGGTGGTCCGAGTCCTCACTGACGTGACGACGTTCATGACTACGACCTTCCTGGGCCTGGTCACCGCGGTTGCTGCATCGATGATCGCCGTGGCGGCACTGTCGGCGAGGGCGATGCCCTCTTACGTGGGCGCCACGTCGGTCGCGGCAGCGGCGGTCAACCTGGCCGGAAGCCTCACGATCTTCACCACCCGGGGCTTCTACTCGCTGGAGGGCGCATTCGCGTACGTCGGTCTCGTCGTGACCATGGTGTGGCTCATCAGCCTCTCCGTGGCGCTGGTCCGGCCCTCCGAGGCCACTTCGCCGGTCATGGCCCCGGCGATGCCGACCACCTGACGAGCGGAGGTTCGGCCGGGCGGCCCTCCTCGGGCGGTCGCCCGGCCGGATCGTGCCGGACCGCCAGGTGACAGGCCTCCGACCTGGCCAAAGGGGATAGTCATCAGAATCCTGGAAGTCCGCCGCCACTCCTACACCAAGAAGGAAGGAGATGGCCGGGGTCGGGGCTCAGCCCTCAGTCGGGCCGGCGTCCAACTGGCACGGGAGTTGGGGGCCGACATGGGCCCCTTCGACTACGTGCTGGCCTCGACGTCACCCCGCACGGTGGAGACAGCGTTGGCGATGGGCTTCGCCGTCGACGACACCGCGGACATGGGCGGCGGCGTTTGGGATGCGGCGACGGCCGAGAAGGGCTCCCACCATGCCCAGTGGGACTGGGGAGAGGAGGCTTTCGATCGTTATGCCTCCCTGGTGGCCGCCGGGGGGCCAACGGCGGCCCTCGGGCACCATCAGGTCGAACTGTGGCGGAGCCTCCTGACGGGCCTGGGGGACCAGGGCAGGGCACTGGTCTTGGGACACGGTGGCCTGCTGGAGCCGGGCCTGGTGGCCCTCGCACCTGCGGCCGATCACCGGCAATGGGGTGCGGCTATCGCCCATGGCGAGGGTGCCCGAGTGTGCTTCGAGGGAGTCGAGCTGGTCGAAATCGAGCTCCTTAGGCTCGGGGGCCCCCGGTGAACCTGCGATGGGCTGGCCGGGAGGTCTCCGAAATCGCCTTGATGAAGCTGCTCAGACCGCTCGGACCTCGGCCAGCCGCTTGACGGCGTACTCGTCGTCCCAGCAGACGGCGGCTTCCCATGCCGCAGAGGCTTGTGCCGCGATGTCGTGGGCCTGATCGTCGAGACCGGCGGCATTGTGGGGCAGCACCAGATCGAGGTCGGGGACGTCTACGTGCGCTTCGTCCCAGTCGATCAGGGCGACCCGGTCCGCCGTAATCCGGACATTGCCAGGACTCGCAGGGTTGCCGTGGACCACACAGGTCTGACGGCCGGCGAGCCGCGCCCATGCTGCTCGGCATCGCGCGACCCCTTCGGACGGCATGGCGTCCAGGTCGATCTTCGTGCCGTTCCGGGCGTGCAGGAGCTCGGTCGACGACCGCCAGCCCGGGCGCTGAGGCCATCCGGGGGTCAGACGGTGGAGCTGGCGGAGCGCGTCAGCCACGCGACGCCAGTCGGACGGCGTCTCTGGCGGTCTGCCTTCCACCCACGTCATTACCACCACGCCTTCGGCGAACAGGCGCCCGTCCGCGGTCGGAATAGGCACGGGCACGGTCAGACCGTGGCGGTCGAGGTGTTGAAGGAGCGAGGTCTCCCAGGCCAGATCGGCATCGCTCCTGGTGCCGAGGCGACCCACTGCAGGGTGCCGGTTCAGGCGCAGGCTCCAGACGTCGTTGGCGACTCCGCCGGGGAGTGGTTCGATGCGAGCGACGTCTTCGCCCCAATGACGGAGTGCCTCCCATCCCACGGCCACATCCTCGCGGAGTTCCGGTTCGATCGCCGGGCGCGGCTGCGGCCTTGAACCCACCGGCCGCCGGTCGGCCCGTGTTCAGAGGCTGTGGGCAAGTGGGTGGCGGGGCTCGTAGACGAGAAGGTCGCCGCCGCCCGGCACCTTGACCAGCATCCTGTGCCCGAACCCGGCCTCCTCGACGCCGGAGCTGAACTGGGCGCCGCGCTCGGCGAGCTCGGCCCTGGTGGCTTCGATGTGGTCGCAGATCAAGGAGATCTCGTGGTGTTGCCCGGACCTGGGCCCGCCCGGTCCGGCCGTCGGGTGCGCGCCGAACTCGGACGGTCCGATCTTGAAGATCAGCCATCCGTCGTGCGCATCGACGTACGGCCAGTCGAGCACGTCGCGGAAGAAGGCTCGAGCCGCCTCGGCGTCGTCCGCGTAGATGAGGGTGTGGGCCCCGGTGATCATGCGGCACTGTACTAACGCGAACCTGGCATCAGGCGGTGCGAAGGGCGGCCGGCCTGCGCCACGGCCAACGGTGCCAGCTACGTGAGGGAGGGAGCTCAGGCGATGGCCCGCTACTCACTCCGGCGAGTGGCATACCGCCTCGACATTGTTGCCATCGGGATCCCGGACGAAGGCGCCGTAGTAGGCGGCGTGGTACTCCGGCCACAGACGGGCTTCGTGCAGCACCTCGGCGCCGGCGGCCACCGCGGCGTCCTGGAAGGCACGTACCGTCGCCCGGTCGGGGGCCGTGAAGGCGATGTGGCACTCGCGGAAGCCCTCGCCGGTCGGGCGGGGACCGATCCAGAAGTCCGGTCGGGGTGGGACCCCGTATCCGATGACCTGGCCGAAGTCCATGATCCTCTGGCCGCCCAGGGGGGCCAGCACGGCCTCGTAGAACGCGGCGCTGGCGGCTACGTCTCCGCACTGCACCGAAAGGTGATCGAGCATGGTCCGAGTCTGCACCGCCCTCGCCCACCCGTAAACAGGTGCCGGTGGCGACCGGGGGTCCGGCGCTAACCTCCGGGTGCAGCCGGTGGGGGGCTGGGGGAACTTGACCGATCACCCTCACCGATTCGTGACGAGCTGGCCGAGGAGACCCTGGCCCAGGTGGCCGAGGGGTTGCCCGCCGACGCCCGGGCCCGCCTTTCCGAGCTAGAGACCGCTGCCGGCGGCCTCTTCACCTCCGACCTGAGCGTCAACGAGTTCATCCTGGTCAGGCAGCCGGGCTTCCGGCCCCGAGGCCTCGTGCTGGGAAGCTCGATCTACCGGATCGGCATTACCGGCCGCCTGGGGGTCGCCAACCGCGAGGCTCGCCCTGGGCCGCCTTAAGGGCCATGCGCTCGCCGCCGGCGCCGAC
Organism: Acidimicrobiales bacterium; assembly: GCA_035653595.1. Classification (GTDB taxonomy): domain Bacteria; phylum Actinomycetota; class Acidimicrobiia; order Acidimicrobiales; family JAJPHE01; genus DASRBO01. Next base: position 67,741 of record DASRBO010000040.1, read on the forward strand.
GGTGTCATCGGGATCACGATGCAGGAGGACACCAGCGTGTGGGGCACCCACCTTCTGGAGATCGCCGCCATAGGGACGGCGGTCAAGCAGGTGGGAGCCGAGCCCGGTTCCTCCCTGCAGGTGACCCTCGGGCTCGATGACCGGGCGCCGGCGGCCGATCCCGAGGTCTGATCGCCTGAGGGCATCGGCGTTTCCTGCGGCGGGCGGAACCAGAATGTCGGCATGAACGGTCATCTGATAACGGTCGACGGCACCAAGCGGGAGATGAGCGTCGACACCGTCCGGCACCTGCTGGAGTCGGGCGACCGCTTCTGGCTCGACGTCGACGGGCTGGATGAGGAGTCGAGCCAGCAGCTGCTGCGCGACGTGTTCGGGTTCCATCCCCTGGCGGTCGAGGACGCCGAGCACTTCGGGCAGCGGCCGAAGCTCGACATCTACGACGACTTCGCTCTGCTGGTGGTGTTCGGGGCCACGGCGGGTGGGCAGCTGGTCGAGGTTCATTGCTTCTACACCGAGCGCTACCTGGTGACGGTCCACCACGATCCCTGCCCGCACCTCAGCGAGCTGGCCGAGCGATGGGCCCGTCGGCCGATGCCCCACCCGGACCACGTCATGCTGCTTTACCGGGTGGTGGACACCCTGGTGGACGGCTACTTCCCCGTCCTGTCGAGGATCGACGACGACATCGACGAACTGGAGGACGAGATCCTCAGGCGGCCGACCGACGAGCAGCTGGGCCGCCTGTTCGACATGAAGCGGTCCCTCATCGCCCTGCGCAAGGTCGTGACCCCGCAGAGAGACCTGTTCGCCACCCTGGTGAGCGGGAGCGACGCCCTGCCAGGCATGACCCCGGACGCAGAGCGCTACTTCCGTGACCTCTATGACCATCTGATCCGGATCAGCGATCTGGTCGACAGCTACCGCGACCTGATGAGCGGCGCCCTCGACACCCATCTGTCCACGGTGTCGAACCGGCTCAACGTGGTAATGAAGCAGCTGGCGATCATCGCCACGGTGTTCCTGCCGATGTCGTTTCTCACCGGCTTCTTCGGTCAGAACTTCGGCTGGATGGTCAACCGCCTGGTCGGCCTGCCGGTATTCGCCGCTGCCGGCATCGGCCTCCAGCTGGTGGTGGCGGGCCTGCTCTTGGGCCTGTTCCGCCGCAGGGGTTGGCTCGGCTCGACCGGGACGGTGCCGGCGGTGCTTCCGTCCGACCGCCCACCGGTGCCGGCATCGCGCCGTTGGCACGTCGTCCACCCCGGGGACGGGCGCCGGCCCTCCCCGGCGCCGGCCCCTTCTGGTGCGGGCGCGCCGCGCGACGACGCCCCGGCGGCCTGACCACGGGCGCCTCTAGGATCGCTGCCATGAGAGCGCTCTTGTGCAAGCAGTTCGGCCCGCCCGAGTCCCTGGTGCTGGAGGACGTGGCCGATCCGAAGCCCGGACGGGGTCAGCTGGTCATCGACGTAGAGGCGTGCGCGGTGAACTTCCCCGATGTCCTCATGATCGAGGACAAGTACCAGTTCAAGCCCCCGATGCCGTTCTCGCCCGGGGCGGAGGTCGCCGGGGTGGTCGCCGACATCGGCGAGGGGGTCGAGGGAGTGGCGATCGGCGACGCCGTGCTGGCCTCACCCGGCTACGGCGGCATGGCCGAAAAGGCCGTGGTGGCGGCGAGTGGTGCGGTGCCGATCCCGTCGGGCATGGACATGGCGACCGCCTCGGCGTTCCTCTACGCCTACGGCACCTCCCACTACGCCCTCAAGGACCGGGCCCACCTGCAGGAGGGCGAGTCGCTCCTTGTGCTGGGTGCCGCCGGCGGGGTCGGGCTGGCCGCCGTCGAGCTGGGCCGGGTCATGGGCGCACGGGTCATCGCCGCCGCCTCCAGCGAGGAGAAGCTGGAGCTGTGCCGGACCGCCGGCGCCAGCGAGACCATCAACTACGAGACGGAGGACCTGCGGGGTCGGCTCAAGGAGCTGACCGGCGCCAAGGGCGTCGACGTCGTCTACGACCCTGTCGGGGGACGGTTCAGCGAGCCGGCCCTGCGCTCAATGGCCTGGGACGGCCGGTTCCTGGTCATCGGCTTCGCCGCCGGCGACATTCCGAAGATCCCCTTGAACCTCACCCTGCTCAAGTCCTGCTCCATCGTCGGGGTGTTCTGGGGTGCCTTCGTCGCCCGCGAGAGGAAGCGGCACCTGGCCAACGTCAAAGAGCTGATGGGCTGGTGGCAGGAGGGGCTGGTCAAGCCGCACATATCCGCTCGCTACCCCCTCGAGCAGGCGGCCCAGGCGATCCGCGACGTTGCCGACCGTAGGGCGCAGGGCAAGATCGTCGTCCTGCCCAGGGGCTAAAAGCCCGGGCCGTCGCCCGGTCAGGGGCTGACCAGCTCGGCCAGGGCGGCGACCACGGCGTCGGGTGCCTCGGCCGGCACCATGTGGCCGGCGCGGGGCACCAGGACGTCCTGGGAGGCCGGCACCAGCTCGGCCCAGCGCTTGGCGTAGGCGGCGGGGTAGAGCCTGTCCTCCTCGCCCCATACCAGGGTGGTTCGCGCCCGCAGGCGGTACAGCCGCTTGGACAGGCGGCGGTTGGGGATGGGGAACAGGATCTTGCCGGCGGTCCCGAGGCGGCGAGCGTTGCCCACGAAGAACTCGGTCAGGGCGGTGTCGCTGGAGAAGTCCGTGCCGCCGGTCAGGACGGCCGCACCCTGGGCGGGGTCGGCGAAGAGCAGGCCGGGGAGCTCCTGGGGGAGGGTGGCGAAGATGTCCGGCACCGGATGGTCGTCCAGCCACAGGCCAGCGGGGGCGATGAGGCCGAGGCCGGTCACCCGGTCCGGGCACAGGCAGGCCATTTCGGCGGCGATCATCGCCCCCATCGAATGGCCGGACAGGGCCACCCGCTCGAGGCCGAGGGCGTCGGCGATGTCCCAGCCGTGCAGGGTGAAGTCGAGCATGTCCTCCAGCTGTTCCTCGCCCCCCGACTCCCCGAAGCCGGGCCACTCTGGGGCGTACACCCGGGCGATGCCGCAGAGCTGGTCGAGGAAGGGCAGCATCCCGGTGTGACCGGTGGCCGAGTGGAGGAAGAGCATCGGCTGGCCCGAGCCGCCCACCAGGACCCGGCTGGCGATGCCCCGGGCGGTCGTGACCTGCTCCCAGTCCATCAGGCCCCGACCCCCTGCTCGGCCCGGGCCTTGCCGCCGACGGTGTCCAGCGGGTCGAGCCGGTCGGGCAGCGGGTGGCACCACCACCGGTCGTCTCCGGCCCACTCGGGCCAGACGTCGCGCAGCTTGGGCATGACCTTCTCGGCGAAGAGCTGGGTCGAGTAACGGGTCTTCCAGTCGGGCTGGTTGCCGTTGTGCATGAGGCAGAAGACGGTGCCTATGTGGAGGCCCTTGATCATCTCCTCCATTCGCTGGCGGACCGTCTCCGGGCTGCCGGCGATCACGTTCCCGTTCTCGACCAGGTCGCCCCAGCTCAGCTCGGAGAAGCGCCGGCGGGCGGCCTCGCGCAGGGCGCCCAGGGCGCCGGTCTGGAGGGTCTTGATGGTGCGGTAACCGGGGGCGTCGGCGAAGCCGGGGTAGACGTGCAGACACCGGTTGTAGAAGTAGAGGACGTGCTCGCTGTATAGGCGCTCCGCCTCGGCATCGGTGTCGGCCACGCAGATGATCTGGGCGAAGGCTCCCCGGTAGGGAGACTCGTCGGCGCCGAGGGCGGCCACCCGCTCCCAGTAGCCGTCGAGCAGGCGCTTGCCGGCGATGTAGCCACCAAAGGACAGGTAGGAATAGTTGTAGTTGTTCTCGACGCAGAAGTCCCAGGTCTCCACGGACCCGCCCCCGGGGATGTAGATGGGGGGGTGCGGCGTCTGGATCGGCTTCGGCCAAACGTTGACGTAGCGCAGTTGGTTGTACTTCCCGTCGAAGGCGAAGGGCTCCTCCTCGGTCCACGCCCGCAGGATCAGCTCGTGCGCCTCGGCGTACTTGTCGCGGGTGAGAGACGGGATCTGCCCGTAGCAGTAGTTGGTGTCCATCGAGGTCCCGACGGGGAACCCCGCCAGCAGGCGCCCGCCGGAGATGACATCCAGCATGGCGAACTCCTCGGCCACCCTGACCGGCGGGTTGTACAGGGCGATGGAGTTCCCGATCACCGCTATTGCTGCCTGCGAGGTCCGCCGGGCCAGACCGGCAGCGATGATGTTGGGCGACGGCATCAACCCGTAGCCGTTCTGGTGGTGCTCGTTGACGCCGATGCCGTCGAACCCGACGGAGTCGGCGTACTCGAGCTGGTCCATGTACTCGTGGTAGAGGGCATGGCCCTTGACCGGGTCGTAGAGCCGGCGGTCGATGTCCACCCATACCGATCGGTGCTGGCTGCGGAAGTCATCGTCCAGGTAGGGCCACGGCATCAGGTTGAACCAGACGAACTTCACTTCCCACCTCCGGCTCGACGCGGACAGGACGGCCACCCCGGCCGGAGCCCTCGGCTCACCGTAGTCCCGCTTCCCGATCCCGTTCCGGTCGATCCCGGGTCCCCGGCGGCCGAAACCGTGGTGGCGGCCTGCGGACCGTGCCAGTATCGGCGGCCCTCGTCCACAACAAGCCGGAGGTCCCTGTGGAGCCCACCGCCAGCCGTCCCCACATGCCGGGTTACGGGATCGTCGGGGCCAGCGAGGGCCGGGGCCTCCTCCCCTGGTCGTGGGCGGTCGAGCGGCTGATGGGCTCCCACGACTACTGGCTGGCGACGGTGACCCAGGACGGTCGCCCCCACGTCATGCCGGTGTGGGGAATTTGGGACGACGGCCGGGCATGGTTCAGCTCGGGCGGCTCCTCCCGGAAGACGCGCAACCTGGCGGCCCACCCCAGGGCGGTGATCACCACAGACAACCCGCTGCAGCCCGTGGTCGTGGAGGGCGACGTGGAGAGGACGTTCGACCCCGGATCGATCTCGCGGTTCACCGACCTGGTCAATGCCAAGTACCGGACCGACTACTCGGTCGACTTCTTCGGATCCAACGCCTGTTTCCGGCTCACCCCCGTGTGGGCCTTCGGCCTCGACGAGAACGACTTCACCGGAACCCCCACCCGGTGGACCTTCTAGGATCGGCCCACTGACCCGAGGAGGAGAACATGGCTGCGGAAAGGTTCCCTGTCGAGGCGGGCCACATAATGATGTTCGCCCGCAGCATCGGTGACGCCAACCCGATCTACTACGACCCCGACTACGCCGCCGGCACCGAAGTGGGCTCGATCATCGCCCCGCCCACCTTCGTGCAGGCATCGGCCCAGTTCGACCCGAACTACGGCTTGCGCCCGAGGATCGGCCAGCCCTGGTTCGGCTCCGGGCGGAACCCGTCCGGCGCCCGCCGTGGCGGTGGCGGCGAGGGAAGCGGCGGAGGCGGGGGAGGCGGGGCCGGTGGAGGTGGGGCCGGTGGAGGTGGAGGCACCGGTCTGCATGCCGAGCAGCACTACGAGTACCACCGCAACCTGCGGCCGGGCGACGTGCTGACGGCCACCACCCGGCCAGGCGAGAGGTGGGAGAAGGAGGGACGGCGGGCAGGCAAGCTGGTCTTCAGCGAGTCGATCACCGAGTACCGCGACCAGAAGGGGGAGCTGGTGGTGACGGCCCGCAGCGTCGGGGTGCGCACGGAGCGACCGGTGGGGGAGGGATCCTGATGGCACTGTCGCGCCAGAGCCTGTCGGTGGGCGACCAGCACGAGGAGGTGGTGGTGGACGACCTGAGCCGCACCCAGATCGTCCAGTACGCCGGCGCCTCGGGCGACTACAACCCACTGCACAGCGATGAGGTCTTCGCCACCAAGGTGGCCGGCTATCCCAGCGTGTTCGCCCACGGGATGCTCACCATGGGCATGACCGGCAAGATGGTCACCAACTGGGTCGGCGACGGACGGATCCGCCGCTTCGGAGGCCGCTTCACGTCCCAGGTGTGGCCGGGCGACACCCTCACCGCCCGGGCGACGGTCGAGGCGCTCAGGCAGGAGGGCTCGGAGTGGCTGGTCGACCTGGCCCTCATCACGACCAACCAGGACGGCAAAGAGGTCTTCAGCGGCTCCGCCACCGCCGTGGTCGACGACTGAGGTCTCCTCGGCCCCCGCCGAGTGGGGGTCGGCGCATCCGGGCGTCTCCCGCCGGCGAGGTCTACCCTTGTCGCAAGGAGGCTCCGCCATGTCCGCACTAGAGCGCCACGATCGTTCCCTGGCACAGCGGGTGGTACCCGCCACTGTCTCGTTCTTCGTGGTCGCCGGCGGCATCTACGCCACCGCCTGGTTGGCCCTGGCCGTCCTGCGCCATGTGATCATGCCCGTTGTGGCCCTGGTGGTGGGCTTCTACGTGGCCCGCATGGTGTTCAGGGCCACCGGCTCGCGCGACTGACCCTCGGGAGCCGGCGGACTCTCTCATGGAGATGGCAATGCAGTGCCCCGGTGTCCTCGACGAGGCCGTCCCCGGAATGCTGCGGTGCTCCCTGGGCGAGGGGTGCGAGGTGATCCGCCTCCTTCGCCACTACTGGGAGCGCCCGGAATCGATGCTCGAGACCCGGATTCGCGAGGCCCATCCTGGCCGGGGCTGAGCGGTCGGATCGGCTGGCCGGCCGCAGGGTGCTGGTGGTCGGTGGCGGTACCCGCCGCAGCGACGACCCCGAGGCCCCGCCGGGCAACGGCCGGGCGACCGCCGTGCTGGCCGGGCGTCTGGGAGCCGAGGTGGTGGTGGCCGACCTCGACCAGACGGCGGCGGAGGAGACCGCCGAGCTGGTGCGGGGCGAGGGTGCGGCCGCCCACGTGATCGTGGTCGACGTGTCCTCCGTGCCGGTCTGTGAGCGGCTGGCCGGGGAGGCCGCCGCTCTGATGAACGGCCTCGACGGTCTGGTCCTTAACGTCGGGATCGGGCTGGGCCGTCGCCTCGAAGGCACCAGCGCCGAGCAGTGGGACCAGGTCTTCGCCGTAAACGTGCGGTCCCACTTCCTGCTGTGCCGGGCGGCCCTCCCGCTGATGCCGGAAGGCGGGGCCGTCGTCTTCGTCTCCTCCGTCGCCGGTCTCAAGCCCGGCAGTCAGGTCCCCGCCTACGACGCCTCCAAGGCGGCCCTGGCCGGCCTTGGCCGTCACGTCGCCCGCGAGGGGGCCCGCCGGGGCATCCGGGCCAACGTGGTGGCGCCCGGTCTGATCGACACGCCCCTGGGGCGGCTGGCGACCGAGGGACGCCCAGGCCGGGCGACCACCCCGGTCCCCCTCGGTCGCCAGGGGACCGCCTGGGAGGTGGCCTCGGTGATCACCTTCCTGCTCTCCGAGGACGCCAGCTACGTCACCGGGCAGGTCATCGCCGTCGACGGCGGCCTTTCCAGCCTGGTCTGACCATTAGCCTGCCCGGCAGTGGACGCCCAGCAGCTGCTGCTCCGGCTCCAGGCCGAGGACACCTCCATCGACCAGGTGCGCCACCGGCGGGAGGCCCATCCCGCCCGCCTCGGGCTGCGGGAGGCGGAGGCCGAGGCGGCCCGGCTGGAGGAGCGTCGCCGGGCCCTGCAGGCGCAGCTGACCGAGCTGACCGACAGGCAGTCCTCCCTCGAAGCCGACGTCGAAACGGCGGTCTCGCGGGCCACCGCCCTCGACAAGCGCCTCTACTCCGGCGAGATCGCCGATCCCAGGGACCTGCAGGCGGCGTCGGACCAGGTGGCCTCGCTCAAGCGCCGCCAGAAGAGCCTCGAGGACGACATCCTCCTGGTCATGGAGGAGCGCGAGCCCCTCGACGCCGAGCTGGCCGCTCTGGACGGCGAGGTCGGCCGCCTCGAAGCCCGCCGGGCCGAGCTCACCGCCGAGCTGGCCGAGGCCGAAGCCGCCCTGGCCGACGAGGAGGCCAGACACCAGGAGGCCCGCCAGGCGCTGGTCCCGTCGGTGCCGCCCGCCCTGCTCGACCAGTACGAGCACCTCCGCCGGCACCTGGGCGGGGTTGGGGCGGCCCAGATCGTCAACGGCAGCTGCAGCGGCTGCCATCTCAGCCTTCCGGCCACCGAGCTGGCCCGAATCCGGCGGGCTCCCGAGGACGAGGTGGTCACCTGCGAACAGTGCGGCCGCATCCTCGTGCGGGGCTGACCCATTGATAGTGCTGGTACGCCACGGCCAGACCGAGGCCAATGCCGCCGGACTGCTCCTCGGTCGGGACGACCCTCCGCTGACCGAGCTCGGCCGGCGCCAGGCCGAGGCGACGTCGGCGGCAGTGGCCGGGGCCACCGAGGTCGTGTGCAGCCCGCTGCTCCGGGCCCGCCAGACCGCCGGCGCCCTGGGCCTGGCGGCCGACATTCTGGTCGACGATCGCTGGATCGAGCTCGACTACGGCGAGTACGACGGCTGGCCGCTGGCCAAGGTCCCCACGTCACTCTGGGAGCGCTGGCGGGCCGATCCGGACTACGCCCCGCCCGGGGGCGAGTCGCTGGCCGCCTGCGGACGGCGGGTGCGGGCCGCCTGCGAGGAGCTGGCCGCCCGGGCGGTGGAGACCGACATCGTCGTGGTCAGCCACGTCTCTCCGATCAAAGCCGCCATCGCCTGGTGCCTGGGCGTGGGAGACCAGGTCGCCTGGCGCATGTTCCTCGACGTCGCCGCGGTTTCCCGCATCGCCGTCGGGCCCCGAGGCGCCAGCCTGCGCTCCTACAACGAGCGCCATCATCTGGCCACCGTCACCGCCTGACACCCGGCGCCGGGCGGTCGCCGGTGGACGAGGTGGAGGCCGGGGGGATTTCACACTCCCGACTCATTGGCGACCCCTGGCGTTCATGGCGCTCCCTTACCCTGCTGGCGTGGCTCGCTTCCTGCTGCGGATATGGCTGACGGACCGGCCCGGGGCTCTCGGCTCGGTGGCCAGCCGGATCGGGGCGGTTCGGGGGGACGTCGTCGGCATTGACATCCTCGAGCGCAACGCCGGCATGGCCGTGGACGAGCTGGCGGTCGACCTGCCCGGCGCCGACCTGGTCGACCTCATGGTGAGGGAGATCCAACAGGTGGACGGGGTCAAGGTCGAAGACGTCCGCCCCGTCGAAGGGGGCGCGGACCGGCTCACCTTCGAGCTGGAGGCGGCCGTCGACATCGTCGAGGCCCCCGACTCGGACGAGGTCCTCGAGGCGCTGTGTCGGAGCGCCTCCGAGCTGACCCAGGCCCCCTGGTCGGCGGTCCTGTGCGTTGAGAACCAGGAGCTGCTCGCCTGCCGGGGCGGGCCGCTGCCGCCGCTGCAGTGGCTGACGGCGGTGGCCCTTGGTCTGGGCTCGGCCCCCGGCGCGAGCGTCGACGGAATGGTGGTGGCCGAGCTCACCCGCTCCCGCCTGGTTTTCCTCGTCGGCGGATCCGGCCTGACCGTGCGACAGCGCGAACGCGAGAGCCTGGTGCACCTGGCCCGGGTGGCGGACCTGCAGTGGTCCCGCCTGGCCTGCCTGGCCGCCACCGCCGAGCACCCCAGCCGCCGGAGGATGCGCCCGGTCGCCATCTGATCTCTTCCGGCCGGCCGCAAGAGGCGGCGTCAGACGGAGCGCGCCGGGGCGCCAAGCAGGTCCAGTCCGGCCGCCTCGGCGTGGGCTGACTACGGTCCCGGAGAATGCAGGCACGGCCGAGGCTGGTCCCCGCCGCCACGGAGGATCACGCCGGCCTGTTCGAGGCCTTCACCGCCATAGTGGAGGCGGCCGAGGGCTTCCCCCAGGCGGCTCCGCTCGGATGGGACCAGTTCGAGGACTACTGGCTGGCCCACACCGCCGCCGTGGTGGTGGCCAAGGACGGCGACCGGGTGGTCGGCGCCTACTACCTCAAGCCCAACTTCGTCGGCCGAGCCGCCCACATCGCCAACGCCGGCTACTTCGTGTCCGCCTCCCACCGGGGGCGTGGGCTGGGGGAGGAGATGGTTCGCCACTCCATGGAGGAGGCCGTCCGGCTGGGCTTCGACGCCCTGCAGTTCAACCTGGTCTTCGAGTCCAACCCGGCCCGTCGTCTCTATGAGCGGCTGGGCTTTCGCGCCGTGGGGCGGATACCGGACGCCGTCGACGGAGAGGCGGCAATCGTGTACTGGAGGGCCCTGTGAGCCGGCGCCGCCAGCCCGGCCCGGCCGGGCTGGTGCTGGCGCCGGGCGCCAGTGCCGGGCCTGACCAGCCCGCCCTGGTGGCTATCGACGCCGCCGTCAGCGGGGCCGGTCTTGCCGTGGAGCGCGTCGAGTTCCCCTACCGGGCTGCTGGTCGGCGGCGTCCCGATGCCGCCCCGGTGCTGATGGCCACCGTGCGCCGGGCGGCCGAGGAGCTGGCCGGGCGCATCGGGGTGTCGACGGCCCGCATCGCCCTCGGCGGCCGGTCGATGGGCGGCCGCATGGCCTCCATGGCGGCGGCGGAGGGCCTGGCGGCGGCGGCCCTGGTGCTGGTGAGCTACCCGCTGCACCCGCCCGGGCGCCCCGACCGGCTGCGGGTCGACCACTTCGCCGCCCTCGACCTGCCGTGCCTGTTCGTGTCAGGGACCAGGGACGCCTTCGGCGCCCCGGTGGAGCTGGAGCGGGAGGTCGCGTCCATACCGGGGCCGGTGACGCTCAGCTTCCTGGACGGAGGGGACCACTCTCTGCGCCGGCGCGACGCCGAGCTCGCCACCCTGGTGCGTGACTGGCTGCTGGGCCTGCCGGGCTGAGCCCGCCGCCTGCCGGACGTGCGGGCGTGGGGGTGATGACGGTGAGCCGGCCTGTAGGCGGGGTTCTGTTCCCCGGTCCCTTGCGGGTGCCCGGTTCGGTGACCATCCATCTGTGCGGCCTACCTGGGGACTGCCCTTGCGGGCCGGACGGGCCGCCCTGTCCCACGTTTGGCCTTGCTCCGGGTGGGGTTTGCCCAGCCGCTCCGGTCGCCCGGTGCGCTGGTGCGCTCTTACCGCACCGTTTCACCCTTACCTGTGCCGGCCCGGAGCGAAGCTCGGGACCGGCCATCGGCGGTCTGTCTCTGTGGCACTTTCCTGCGGGTCGCCCCGACTGGCCGTTAGCCAGCACCCTGCCCTACGGAGCCCCGACCTTCCTCGACCCGGTGCCCGTGCTGCGGGCCCGAGCCGCGGTCACCCGGCCGGCTCACCGTCGCCTCCAGTGTCCCACTGCGGCCCCCGCCGCTGCCAGAATAACAACCATGTCATTCGCCGTCGACGAGACCGCCGCTGGCCTGGACCCGATCCGCCCCCCGCGGCTGTCACAGGCGGGGCCCACCCTGGGGGTCGTGGATGTCCCCGCCCCGTCCTCGCACGACGGCCTGACCGCCGTCGCCGCCCGCCTGGCCAGCCTGCTGCTGGCGGGGGACCGCACAGTGTCGGCCGGCGAGACCACCGAGCTGGACTTCGAGGCCGAGCTGGTCGCCCGGCCGCTGGGCGGGCCGGTGGCCCCGGCGGAGACCTGGGCGGTCGACGGGGGCCAGGCCCTGGTAGCCGACGCCCGCTGCCTGCAGGTGTATCTGACCCGGGCGGCGCGGGTCTGCTTCCGGGGCGGGGCCTGCGTGGCCGAGGACGACGCCCCCGCCCGGGCCCATCTACTCGGCGCTGACCACGGCCGGCCAGCGGCGCTGGCGGCGGGGCTCGATCCGGGCGACGGGGTAGCCGTCGATGTGAACCTGCTGCGGGACTGGGACGAGTGGCAGGCGCTGCGCACCTGCGTCGACGACGCCGCTGCCGGCACCCTGGTGCTGGTCGACGGCGACCTGGTGCCCGACTGGCGGCTGGAGGCCAGCCTTGCCGGCCGGATCTTCGCCGCCGCCGCCGCCAGGGGCATCACCGTGGCCGGGGTGACCAAGCACTCCTCGCTGGCCTGCGGTGGTGCCCCCCTGGTGGCCCGGCTGGAGTCTGAGGCCGCCCGCCTGCTCGGTGAGCGGACCCGCTGGTGGGCCCCAGTGGCCCGCACCCGGGCCGGCTCGCGCTGGCCGGAGCTGCAGGTGGTCGTGGCCCGGCTCGACCCCGACGCCCGCTACGCCTTCCGGGTCGACCTGCCGGCGGCCACCGATCCCGAGTGGGCGCTGCGGCTGGTGGCGGCGGTGGCCGACGACGCCGGCTTCCCGGGCTACCCGTACCCCCTGTCGGTGGCCGACCGGCTGGCCGCCTGTCCCGGATGGCTTCGCCACGAGGCGGCGGCCAGCCTCGACGAGGCGCTCGAGCGAGCGGGGGTCCCACCCGAGGTGAGGGAGCGGGCCTTCGACGACCGCCACCGGCTCATGGAGAGGGCATGAACGCCGAGGCGCCCGCCCCCAGGGGGCGCCTGTTCGGACGCAACGTGCTGGAGGCGGTGTTCCGGGCCGCCCCCGAGGAGGATCTCTTCCTCGGGGAGCTGCTGGTCGGGGTGGACGAGGCCACCGGCCGGCGCTACCTGTTCCGGGTCGTCGACGTCACCTACGGCACCGAGCACCGCGAGCCGGGCTGGGCCGAGCGGGTGGCCGGCACCCTCCTGGCCGACGACGCCAGGGGCGAGGCCGGGCTGCACCCGGTCCACGAGCAGTCGCGCCGCACCTACCGGGTGGCGGAGTGCCGCTGCCTCGGGTACCTGAGCCCCGACGGCTGCAGCTTCCGCAAGCCCAAGAGCCTGCCCACCCAGTTCTCGCGGGTCGTGGCACCCGAGCCGCACGACTTCGCCTTCCTAGCCAGTCGCATGGGGGACCTGCCCGTGGGGCTCCTGCGCAGCGGGGAGGCGGAGGTCGACTTCGAGGTGGGGATACCGGGGGCCAGCCTGGCCAGCCACGTCGGGATCTTCGCCACCACCGGCATGGGCAAGTCCAATCTCATGCGGGTGCTGGCCGGGGCGGTGATGCAGAGGTCCGGTCGCTACGGGCTGCTGATCGTCGACCCGCACGGCGAGTACCGCCCCGCCCTGGCGGCCCACCCGTGGGCACCGGAGCGGTTGCGCACCTACGCGGCCCGCAGCCTGGTCGGCACCTCCATGCTCAAGGTGAGCCTGGGCGAGCTCAGCGTCGACGACCTGCGCACCGCCTACGAGTGGAGCCGGCCCCAGGAGGAGGCCCTCTTCGAGCTCGAGCGCCACTACGGCACCGAAGGACTCTCGTGGTTGCTCGAGCTGGCCCGGGTGGAGGACCTGCCTGGCTTTCGCGACGTCGAGCTGGAGGGCCGGGTCGCCCTCAACACCCTGCAGGTGGTCCACCGCCGGGCCCGCCGCATAGTCGGGCTGTCCTGCGTCGCCACCGACGCCGGCGTATCGGTCGGATCAGCGGTGGTGCGCGACCTCTCCGAGGGCAAGGTGGTGCTCATCGACGTGAGCGGGCTGGGCTCGACCGAGGAGGTCCTGATCGCGTCCTTCCTCACCCGCCGGGTGCTGGGGGAGTGGTCCACCGCCTACCTCGACGACCCCGGCCGCCACGACGCCCTGCCCGTGGTCGCCATCGTGCTCGAGGAGGCGCAGCGGGTGCTGGGGTCGAGCAAGGACCGCGAGTCGAACGTGTTCCCCCGGGTGGCTCGCGAGGGGCGCAAGTTCAAGGTGGGGCTGTGTGCCATCACCCAGCAGCCCAAGCTGCTCGACGACGAGCTGCTCAGCCAGTTCAACACCTTCTTCATCCTGGGCCTGGCCGACGAGAAGGACCGCAACATCCTGCGGGCCTCCTCCAAGCAGGACCTGTCGTCTCTGGGCCCGGAGATCCAGACCCTGATGCCGGGTGAGTGCCTGGTGGTGAACCTGGCGGCGCCCTTCGCCGTGCCGGCCACCGTGCATCTCTACGACGATGTGGTGCGGCGGGCGCCGGCTCCGCCGGCTCCCCGCCCCACGGCGGCGGCCAACGTGGCCGCCCTGGTGGACTAGCCATGCGGGTGGCGGCCATCGGGGACGCCCACCTGGGCCGGTCCTACTACCCGGCGACGACGGCCGAAGGGGTCAACCAACGCGAGCGCGACTTCGAGGTGTCCTTCGAGGCGGCGGTGGACCTGGCTCTGGCCCAGCAGCCCAACCTGGTGGTGTGGCTCGGCGACGTCTTCGACCACCCCCGTCCCACCTACCGGTCGTTCCGGGTCGCCCAGCGGGCCCTGGCCCGGATCCGCGACCACGGGATCGGCGCGGTGGTGATCAGCGGCAACCACGACACCCCCCGCCTGCCCGGAACCGGCAGCCCCTACTCGGCGCTGGCCGACGCCTTCGACGGCATGCACTTCGCCCACCGGCTCACCTACGAGCGCTTCGAGCTCCCCGGTCTGGTGGTGCACGCCGTACCCCAGATGCTGACCGTCGAGGCCACCCTCGACGCCCTGGCGGAGGCGGACCGGTCGCGCTCGCTCGATCGCTCCAACCTCCTGCTGACCCACCCCCGGGTCACCCAGGTCGAGCCCCGCTACGCCGACATCAACGAGATCGAGGTGGATGCGGGTCTGCTGCGCTCGGACTTCGTCCTCCTCGGCCACTACCACTTCCACACCGCGGTGGCCGAGGGCATCTGGTACGCCGGGTCCACCGACACCTTCTCCTTCGCCGACGACCCGGACAAGCCCAAGGGCGTGGTGGTGCTCGACACCGACACCGGCGAGTGCCGCCACCTGCCGTTGTCGGGCCAGCGGCCGCTCCTCACCCTCCCGACCGTCGTGGCGACCGGGCTGACGGTCGCCGAGCTGGGCGAGGCGGTGCTGCAGCGGGTCTCCTCCGTCCCCGACGGCGCGGTGGCCCGCCTGTTCATAGACGGGGTCGACCCCGAGTCCTACCGCCTGCTCGACATGCAGGAGATCCGCGCCGCCGCCGACCACGCCATCCACGTCAAGCTGGAGCCGTCCTTCGCCGACTCCAGCGCACCGGTCGAGCTGCCCGACATGGCGTCGATGCCGGCGCAGTGGAGCCGATATGTCGAGGGCCAGGATCTGACCGGCTTCGACCGGGCCCGGCTGCAGGGCCTCGGCCAGGAGTACCTCGCCCGGGCGGTAGAGACGGCATGAGGATCACCCGGCTCCACCTGCGCAACTACCGGGTGTTCGAGGACGCCCTCGACATCGAGATCCCCCCCGGCCTGGTCGGGATCTACGGGCGCAACGGCGCCGGAAAGTCCACCCTGCTGGAGAGCATCCTCTTCACCCTGTACGGCCGGGCCCGCACGGCCAAGGACGAGATCCGGACCTCGGGCGTGAACGCCGACTGCATCACCGAGGTCGAGTTCGAGCACGAGGGCCACCTGTACCTGGTCCGACGCACCATCGCCGGCCAGAACTCCACCGTGCGGGCCCGGGCCTTCGCCGACGACGCCCAGGTGGCCGAGGGCGTACGGGACACGTCGCGCTACGTGCACTCGGTCCTGGGCATGGACGACGTGTCCTTCCGCGCCTCGGTGTTCGCCGAGCAGAAGCAGCTGGCCGCCTTCTCCTCCCACCAACCGGCCGACCGGCGCCGGCTGGTGCTCCAGCTGCTCGGCATCACCCCCGTCGACGGCGCCCGTGACTCCGCCCGGCGGGACGCACGCGACGCCGAGGCCCAGCTCGACCGCCTGCGCCAGATGGTGCCCGACCTCACCGACCGGCGGGAGGCGGTGACCGAGGCGGAGCGACTGCTGGCCGAGGCGACCGCCGCCGGCGAAGCGGCCGAGGCGGCGGCGGAGCGGGCGTCGGCGGCGTGGGAGCGGGCCTCGAGGGCGGCCGAGGAGCTCGCCGCCCTGGGCCAGGAGCACGAGGCGCTGGTCCGCGAGGGCGTGGCCCTGCGCGACCAGCGCAACCGGGTGGCCGAGCGGGTGGCCGCCCTCAGACAGGAGCTGGACCTCCTCGCCTCGGCGGCCGAGCAGATGGCCCGGCTGGAGGCGGAGTGCGCCGGCCTGGCCGAAGTCGAGTCCCGCCTCGAGCTGGTGAAGGCGGCCGTGGCCTCCGCTGCCGCCCTCGACCGGGTACCGGTCCCCGATCCGGTGGAGCCTCCGGACGAGGACGGCCTCGAGGCCATGCAGGCCGAGGCCGAGGCCCGGGCGGGTCAGCTGGCCTCGATCGAGGGCCGCCTGGGGGCGGCCCAGGCCGACCTCGAGCGGGCCCGGACGGCGCTGGAGCGGGCGGCGGCGCTCACCGGGGGCGAGGACTGCCCGGTGTGCGGGCAGGGCCTGGGCGAGGCCTTCGAGGCGGTGCAGTCCCACCGGGCGGCCGACGTGGCCGCCGCCGAGTCTGCCACCGCCGCCCTGTCCGCCGAGCGGGAGACGGCGGCAGCGGCGGCCCGGGCGGCGGCAGCGTCCGCCCGCGCCGAGGCAGAGCGGCTCAAGGCCTCCCGCCGGGCCTATGCCGCCTACGAGCTGGCCCGACAACGCCGGGGCGAGGCCGAGGCGGTCCACCGGGGGGCCGTCGAGGCCCTGGGGCGGGAGCCGGCCGAGGGGGAGGCGGAAGCCCTGGCCGCCCGGGTGAACCGGGGCCGGCGGGCCATGACGGAGGCGGCTGGGCTGCGGGGCCGGCTCGAGCGGCGCCAGAGCGCCCAGTCCGACCTGGCCGCCGAGTCGGACCACCTGGCCGACCTCGACGGGCGGTTGCAGAACATGAGGGACAAGGTGAAGGCGCTCGGGTTCAGGCCGGAGTCGCTGGGCCGGGCCAAGGCGGAGGCGACGGCGGCCCGATCCGCCTACGACGCCGCCATCGGTGAGGCCCGCGCCGCCCAGGCCGGCCGGGCGGCGGCGGCGGCCACCCTCGAGGCGGCGAAGACGAGGTTGGCCGACGCCGAGGCGGCGCACCTCAAGCTGGCCGATGCCGAGCAGGAGGCCCGCCACCTGTCGCGCCTGGCCGAGCTGCTCAACGGCTTCCGCAACACGGTGGTGGCCAGCGTCGGGCCCCGCCTGTCGGCCCAGGCCGCCGACCTGTTCGCCGAGCTGACCGATCACGAGTACGACCGGCTGGAGGTCGACCCCGACACCTACGAGATCCAGATACGCGACGCCGGCGTCGCCTACGGGATGGATCGCTTCTCGGGGTCGGAGACCGACATGGCCAACCTGGCCCTGCGGGTGGCGATCAGCGAGCAGGTCCGCTTCCAGTCCGGTGGGGCCGTCGGCCTGCTGGTTCTCGACGAGGTGTTCGGCCCGCTGGACGAGGAGCGCAAGGAGCGCATGCTGGTCGCCCTCGAGCGCCTCCGGGGCCGGTTCCGCCAGGTGCTGGTGGTGACCCACGCCTCGGAGATCAAAGAGCAGATGCCCAGCGCCATCGAGGTGGTCAAGCTCGGCGGCCGGCGGGCGACGGCCCGGCTGGTGACCGGCTGAGCAAGGGCGCCGGCTGGTTGCCGGTATTGGAGGTGGCGTCGGTCCGGGCCTGACGGGGGTGACGGTGATCCCGTCTTGTCCCCGGACACCCCGGCCTCTACGTTTCCCGGCTGTGGAGTGCCGCTCGATCACGTTGTACTCGAACGAGTGGCGGGAGTGCCGGCGCTTCTACGTCGAGTTCCTCGGCCTGGGTGTGGTGGCCGAAGGGGAGGACAGGTTCCTCGCCCTCGAAGGCCTGCCGCTGTGCATCGACGCCGCCCACGGGCGACCGGTGACCGGCGGGTCTCTGCTGTTCCGCACCGAGGACCTGGGCGATGTCCGCCAGCGCGCCGCCCATATGGGATATCCGGTGCAGCGGGAGACCGACAACAGCGTCTACTTCCTCGATCCCGACGGACGCGAGGTCCAGGTCTACGCCGACTGACTGAGGTCCGGTCCCCCCGGCGAGGGGCGATAACCGCTTTGGCCGGTCCGGAGCCGGAGGATGTAACGCTCCCGACGGCGCCGGGGTCGAGAGGGACGTGGAGGTCGAACTCAGCCCCGGCGCGGCGGCGGGGCCATCCCCGTTAGAAGTCCAGGGCGGAGAGCTCGGGCACGGTGCCAGCGGCCCGGCCCCGAGCCTCCAGCCAGCGCTGGCGGTCGCTGCGGCGGCCCGGTTCGACCACCACCCGGGGCGCCCAGGTGGCGGCTATCTCGTCCTCGTCGGCCCACGCCCCGGTGGCGAGCCCGGCCATGAAGGCGGCCCCCAGGGTGGTGGCCTCGAGCACGGGGGAAACCTCTATGGGCCGGCCGGTGGCGTCGGCCAGCAACTGCACGAAGGTGTCGTTGGCGGTCATCCCGCCGTCGACCCGGAGCGAAGCCAGGTCGAGCCCGCCGTCGGCCTCGGCCGCTTCCAGCAGGTCGGCGCCCCGGTGGGCGACCCCCTCCAGCACCGCCCTGACCACCTGGGCCCGGCTGGTGCCCCGGCTCAGCCCGAGGAGCGTCCCCCGGGCGCCGAAGTCCCACACCGGCGTACCCAGGCCGAGCAGGGCGGGCACGAACCACACGTCGCCGGTGTCGGCCACACTGGCGGCGAGGGGCCCCGACTCGGCCGCGGTGGTGATGAGGCCCAGGTCGTCGCGCAGCCACTCGACGGCGGTGCCGGCGGACAGCATCACCGCCTCCACCCCCCAGTGCAGCCGGCCGTGGCGCCGCCAGGCCACGATCGGGAACGTGCCGGCCCCTCCCCGGGTGGCGAAGTCGGGGCGCGCAGCCGTGCAGGCGTCCAGCATCCCACCGGTGCCGAAGGTCGCCTTGGCCAGCCCCGGCCTGGTGCAGCCCTGGCCGATGAGGGAGGCCTGCTGGTCCCCGACGATGCAGGCGATCGGGGGTGAGCCGGGCAGGGCACCGGCCGTCCCGACCACCCCGGAGGAGTCGACGATCTCCGGAAGGACCGAAGGCGGGATGCGCAGGGCGTCGAGCACCGCCTCCGACCAACCCGACCCGTCCCCGTGCACCAGTCCGGTGACCCCGGCATTGGTCGAGTCGGTGACGTGGAGCCCGCCCCCCGACAGTGTCCACGCCACCCAGGTGTCCACCGTGCCGAAGCACAGGTCGGCCCGGCGGTCGGGGTCGGCGATGTCGAGCAGGGCCAAGAGCTTGGTCGCCGAGGCGTTGGGGGCCAGGCGCAGGCCCTGGGCCTGCAGCATCAGGCAGGTGCCGACCGTGCGCAGGTCCTGCCAACCGATGCCCGGCCCCACCGCCTTGCCGGTGGCCCGGTCCCATACGATCGTCGACGCCCGCTGGTTGGCGATGCCGACGGCATCGACCGGCCCGGCCTCGGCCAGAGCGGCGTTGGCCACCTCCAGCACCGCCTCGGCCATCACCTGGGGGTCGAACTCGACGAAGCCGGGGGCGGGGGTGGTCGGCAGCACCGGGCGGTGATCGACATGGCCGACGGTGGCGTCGGGGCGGACCACCGCCGCCCGGACCCCGCTGGTGCCGACGTCGACGACGAGGATGCTCATGCGGCGCCGGAGCGGCGGCCGGCCACCGCCCCGCCGAGCACGGCGGCACAGACGCACAGCGCCCCCACCAGCACGGTGAACAGCACCAGGCTGGCGGCGATGTGACTGCGACCGGCCACGGCGGCGACCACCGAGCCGATGGTGAGGGCGGCGAAGGCGTAGCCGGCGGCCGCCGCGCTGTGGGACAGCGGCAGGTCGGCGCTGCGCCTGGCGGCCAGGTAGCCACCGACGCCGAAGGCGATCAGGGAGACGCCGATGGCGGCGACCCACAGGTCGGTCGGCCGGCCGGGATCCATCTGCGCCCGGGCGATGCGCAGGCCCAGCAGCCCGGGGGCGGCCACCAGGGTGGTCACCAGGGCGGCCCGCACGACCACCCGGCGGTCCAGCAGCCTGGGGGTTACGGCCATGCCGGGGCTCCCCACGGGCCGGGCAGGCCGAGCTTGCCCGGGTTGAGGATGCCGGCGGGGTCGAGGGCGGCCTTGATCGCCATCAGCATGCGATGCGCCGGTCCCAGGGAGGCCGGCAGGTGGCGGGAGCGGTTGAGCCCGATGCCGTGGTGGTGGCTGATGGCGCCACCGGCGGCGATGGTGGCATCCATGACCGTGTCCCAGGCCCGGTTGTAGTAGTGCTCGGCCCAACCATCGGGGCCCGCATCCGGCGGGCGGGCGGCGAAGGTGAAGTACAGGCAGGCCCCGTCGGCGTAGGAGTGGGACTGGTGGGCGGTGGCGGCGAGGGTGCCGTCGAGGGCCCGCAGGCTGGACACGACCGAATGGTAGAGGCCGTCCAGGGCGCTCCAGCGGGCGGCGACCTCGACGGTGTCGACGACGTATCCGCGGGAGATGAGCGCCCCGAGGGCGGACACGTCGTTGCGGTGCTCCAGCCACTGCTCGACCAGGACATCGTCGAGGCGGTCGGCCGGGCCGCACTCCTCCTCGGTGACGGTGGCGGTGGCCGACAGGGCGGCCGGATCCCCCTCGTCGAGCACGATCAGAACCGAGGCGTCCCCGGTCCCGAAGCTGCGGGCCGACTCGGCCTGGTCGTAGAGGCGGAGCACCGCCGGGGTGGCGCCCCGGCGCAGGATCCGCCGGCAGGCGTCGAGCCCGTCGACGAAGGAGTCGAAGCCGAAGGCGGCCCTCCACTCGTGCCCGGTAACCGGATGGGCCCGCAGAAGAGCCCCGGTGACCACCGCCAGAGTGCCCTCGGAACCGAGGATGACCTGGGTCAGGTCGGGACCGGCGGCCGCCCGGGGGGCCAGCCCGCCGGTGCGGACCCGGCTGCCGTCGGCCAGCACGGCTTCCAGCCCGACCACCATGTCCTCGATCTTCCCGTAACGGGTGGAGTACTGGCCGGCCCCCCGGCAGGCGACCCATCCACCCACGGTGGACAGCTCCATGGACTGGGGCCAGTGACCGACGGTCAGGTCGGCCGAGGCCCGCAGGGCGGCCTCGAGGTCGTCGCCGAAGGTGCCGGCGGCCACCTCGACCAGCAGCGACCGGTCGTCCACCGCTCCCAGCCCGGACAGGCCGGTCATGTCGATGACCACACCACCGTGGATCGGGATGCTCGCCCCGCACACCCCGCTGCGGCCTGCGGCCGGGGTCACCGGCACGCCGGAGGCCTGGCACACCCGCAGCACGTCGGACACCTCCCCAGCGCTCGCCGGACGTACCACCGCCCCCGCCCGGGCGGGCAGGCGCCCGGCCGCCGCCCAAGACAGGGCGAGGGGCCACCAGTCGCGGGACGCCTCGGCGCAGGCGGCGTCGTCGGTCTCGACGCGGTCACAGGCCGCCCGCAGCGATGCCAGCACCGGCTCGGCCAGCTCGACGAGCGCCGGTCCCAGCACCGGTCGGCTGCCGGGGGGTGCGGACAGGGCGACCGGGGCGGCGGCGGGCCCGTGGCCGGCCGGCGACGGAACGCTCATCCGATGCCGGCGGCGCTGCGCTCGTGGCTGGCCATGGCGGCGAAGGCGGCCAGCTGCCTGGTGGTGGCGGCGTCGTCCCAGCCCAGCTCGGGCGCAACCAGGGCGGCGACGGAGGAGGCGGCGCCCACCGTCGCCTCGGCGTCGAGGAGGAAGGCGCGGGTGCGACGGGACAGCACGTCCTCGAGGGTGGCGGCCATCTCCTGCCGGCAGGCCCACAGGGCCTCGGCGCCCAGGTAGGGGAGGCCGGGCACCAGCGGTGCGGCCAGGTCGCCGCCGGCCAGGGCGGCGACCTGGCCGGCCTCGGTCCCGTAGCGGCGGACGAGGTGCTCGGCCCCGGCCCGGTCCAGCTCCGGTCGTTCGGCCGCCAGTGAGCGAGCGGCCTGTTCGGGATCGACGGCGCCGTGGAGGGACAGCCGCTTCGTCGGGCTGCGCCGGCGCCGGCCCCGCTGGTCGGTGTCACCGAGAACCTCGATGACGGCGTCGACGGTGTCGGCGGCCATCTTGCGGTAGGTGGTGAGCTTGCCCCCGCTGACGGTGACCACCCCGTCGGCGGCCGTCGTCACCAGGTGGCGGCGGGACAGGTCGGCGGTGCGCTCGGTGGTCGCCTGGCGCACCAGGGGCCGCAGGCCGGCCCAGGTCCCGAGGACGTCGGACTCCGACACCTTGTCGGTCACGAAGGCGTTCACCGCCCGGAGCAGGTAGGCGACGTCCTCGGCCGTGCACAGCGGCTCGTCGAGGGACCCCTCGTAGTCGGTGTCGGTGGTGCCCACGTAGACCCGGTTGCCCCAGGGGATGACGAAAATCGACCTCCGGTCCCCGGGCACCGGAAGCACGGCGGCGACCTCGGCCCGCAGCCGGTCCCAGGCCAGGGTGATGTGCACCCCCTTGGCCGGGCGCAGGGACGGCTCCCCGCCCCGCCCGTCGGGCTGGCGCACCTGGTCGGACCAAACCCCGGTGGCGTTGACGACGACCCGGGCCCGGACCTCGATCCCGTCGGTGTCGGGGCCGGCGTCCAGCCCCGACGGGCCCAGGCGGGCCCCGCCGGCCCGACCGGCGGAGTCGTGCAGGACGGTGGCCACCGGGGCGTAGTTGGCCACCACCGCCCCGTGGTCGAGGGCGGCGGTGCGGGCCACCGTCAGGGTCAGGCGGGCGTCGTCGGCGCGGGCGTCGTAGTAGATGAAGCCGGCGACGAGGGAGTCGTTGCGCAGGGTCGGCATGAGCCGGGCCGCCTCGGCCCGGTCGATGCGGCGGTGGCGGCGGCCGATGCGCATGCCGCCCACCAGGTCGTACATCCACAGGGCGCTGGAGTAGGCCTTGGCCACGGTCTTGTTGACCACCCCGGCCCGTCCGAACAGCGGGATGAGGAAGGGGAGGGGACTGACCAGATGGGGGGCGTTGCGGAGGAGCCGCTGGCGTTCGGCCAGGCTCTCGGCCACCAGCCAGTACTCCTTCTGCTGGAGGTAGCGCAGGCCCCCGTGCACGAGCTTGGACGACTTGGAGGACGTGCCCGAACCGAGGTCGGCGCGCTCGACCAGGGCGGTGGAAAGGCCCCGGGCGGCGGCGTCGAGGGCGACCCCGGCCCCGGTGATGCCGCCCCCCACCACCAGCACGTCGAAGGTCTGCCGCCCCAGCTCCTCGATGGCGTCGGACCGGCGGAAGGACGACGTGGGGCTCATGGCCACCGGAGCATCGCGCAGTCGGGCGGGGCTGCCCTAACCACCGAGGGGCGGCGTCCGAGGGGTCGTCCGCCCGGATGGCCGTCGGCTTCCAACAACGATTGTTCGACAACAACAGCTGCTGGTAGCCTGGCCCGGTGCGGTCCCCGGAGGAGTTGACGGAGCTGTTCCGTCAGAGCGGAAGGAAGGTGACCCCCCAGCGGCAGTTCATCTTCCAGGTGCTGCACCGCAACCCGACCCACCCGACGGCGGAGTCCGTGTACGCCGCCGCCCGGTCGGTGATGCCGACCATCTCGCTCAAGACGGTCTACCAGACCCTCAACGATCTGGCCGACATGGGTGAGGTGGCGGCCCTCGACCTGGGAACCGGCTCGGTGCGCTTCGACCCCGACACCGGCTCCCATCACCACCTGGTGTGCAGCTCCTGCGGAGCGGTAAGGGATCTCTTCGCCGACTTCAGCTCGGTGGTGGTGCCCACCGGACAGGAGCAGGGCTTCGTGGTCGGGGAGGCCGAGGTGGTCTTCCGGGGCACCTGCGAGTCCTGCCTGAGCCGGCCCCGACCGCCTGCCGCACCGTGAGCCGCCGTCCGGACGGCCACCTACCGGGCCCGCCCCGGCGGGGTCCCCAGCCAGCCGAGCAGCACCAAGCCAACCAGCACCAACCGAACCAGCACCAACCGACAAGGAGGAGGGGCGCATGGCCCAGCTGAAGGGAAGCAAGACCGAGGCCAACCTGAAGGAGGCCTTCGCCGGCGAGAGCCAGGCCAACCGCCGGTACCTGTACTTCGCCCAGAAGGCGGACGTCGAGGGTTACCCCGACGTGGCCGCCCTGTTCCGCTCCGTCGCCGAGGGCGAGACCGGCCACGCCTTCGGGCACTTCGACTACCTGGTGGAGGTGGGCGACCCGGTCACCGGGGTGGCCGTCGGCCCCACCGAGGACAACCTCAAGTCCGCCATCGAGGGCGAGACCTACGAGTACACCGAGATGTACCCCGGTTTCGCCAAGACGGCCCGCGACGAGGGCTTCGTCCAGGTGGCCGAGTGGTTCGAGACCCTGGCCCGGGCCGAGAAGAGCCACGCCGGTCGCTTCGGCCAGGGCCTCCAGTCGCTGGCCTCCTAGAGCGCCTTGTCCGTCCGGCCACCCCGCGGCGGCGGGGCCGGTCGGCCGCAGGGACCCCCAGCCGATGACCAAGCTGACCATCGCCGACATCGCCGACCTGCGCGCCTATGAGCGGGAGCGGGAGAGCTTCCGCGACCGGATCATCGAGCTCAAGGGCCACCGCCGCATCCAGGTGGGGCCGCTCATCTCCATGGTCTTCGAGAACGCCGACACCATCCGGTTCCAGATCCAGGAGATGGCCCGGGCCGAGCGGATGCTGACCGACGAGGCCATCCAGGCCGAGCTCGACGTCTACAACCCCCTCATCCCCGAGCCGGGGGAGCTTTCGGCGACGCTGTTCCTGGAGCTGACCTCCAAGGACCAGCTCATGGAGTGGCTGCCCAAACTGGTCGGGGTCGAGACCGCCGCCGAGCTGCGCATCGGTGACGGCCCGGCCCGGGCCACGGTGCGCAGCCGGGCCGAGGAGGGCCATGCCGCCCAGCTCACCCGCCAGGACGTGACCGCCTCGGTGCACTACGTCCGGTTCCGCCTCCAGCCGGCCGAGGTCGACGCCTTCGAGGCCGGACCCGTCGCCCTGGCCATCGACCACCCCTCCTACCAGCACCAGGTGTCCCTCTCCGACTCGACCCGCCGGTCCCTTCTGACCGATCTGCGGGGGTCCTGAGGCCCCGGCCGCCCCGGACTGGCGGGCCGGGCCGGGAATGCCTGTCTTGCCCGCCGGCGTTGTCAGTGACTAGAAGGAGTTTTCTTCCTGGGCCGGAATGGCCGGCCCGAGGTCGGGGTACGTCCCCTGACCAGGCGGCCAGCCGGGGGGTAGACCCCGCCCCGGGTACCGGTCGGCCCAGGGACGAAGGCTCGAGCAGTACCCCATAACGAGGATGTGATCTCCCCCCCATGAACCTGTCCTGGCGCCAGCGGGGCGCTTGCCGAGGCATCGACCCCGACATCTTCTTCCCCATCTCCGACGAGGACGCCGGCGCGGCCAAGGCCATCTGCGCCCAGTGCGGGGTGAGGGAGTCCTGTCTCGAGTACGCCCTCGCCTACCGCGAGCGCGACGGCGTCTGGGGCGGGGCGACCGAGCGTGAGCGTCGCCGGATGCTCCGCCAGCGTCGCAAGACCGCCTGATCACAGGGCCCCCGGACGCCGGCGGCGCCGGCCCCGGACAGGTGGGTGGGGCGCGCCCGCCAATACGATGGCCCCCATGCACTTCGAGCTGCCCGACGAGCTGGCTTCCCTTCAGGAGACCGCCCGTCGCATCGCCCAGGACAAGGTCAAGCCGCGGGCCCGCGACATCGACGAGACCGGCGAGTACCCCGAGGACCTGTTCGAGGTGTTCCGTGACGCCGGGCTCCTGGGCCTGTGCATACCGACCGAGTACGGGGGCTCGGGCGCCGGCATCCTCGGGCTGACCATCGCCATCGAGGAGGTGGCGAAGTACTCCAACACCGCCGCCCTCATGCTGCTGCTGACCCGGCTGCCCACCGGACCGGTGATGATCGCCGGCTCCGAGGAGCAGAAGCAGCGCTACCTGCCCGGCATCGCCGACGGCTCGCTTCGGGCCGCCTTCGGGCTCTCCGAGCCCCAGGCCGGCAGCGACGTCATGGGCATGCGCACCAGGGCGGAGCCGGACGGCAGCGGCGGCTGGGTCCTCAACGGCACGAAGTGCTGGATGTCGGGGGTGGCCCAGGCCGACTGGTACACCGTCTTCGCCAAGACCCCCCTGCCGGACAGCCCCGACCAGAAGGTGGACGTGACCGCCCGGCGGCACAACGCGGTGACGGCCTTCATCGTCGAGCGCAGCTGGAGCGGGGTGGAGGTCGGCAGCACCGACCGGAAGATGGGCGTGCGGGGGGTGGACACCGGCGAGTTGCTGCTGAGCGACGTGCGGGTGCCGGCCGCCAACGTCATCGGGCAGGTGGGCGGGTTCCGCCTGGCCATGCTGGGGCTCAACTCCATGCGTCCGATCGTGGCCGCCCGGGGCATCGGGCTGGCCGAGGGTGCCCTCATGTACGCCACCGACTACGTCCAGAACCGCCAGGCCTTCGGGCAGACCATCGCCGACTTCCAGGGCATCCAGTGGGAGATCGCCAAGCTGGCCACCGAGCTGGAGGCCGCCCGGTTGCTCACCTACCGGGCGGCCTGGATGGCCGATCGCGGTCAGTTCACCAAGGAGTGGGTGCCCTACCTGTCGATGGCCAAGTACTACGCGACCGAGCTGGCGGTGAAGGCCTCCGGACTCGCCGTGCAGCTGCTGGGGGCGGCGGGCTACATGAAGGACCACCCCACCGAGCTGTGGTACCGCGACGCCAAGCAGCTCACCATCGTCGAGGGCACCACCCAGGTGCAGCTCGGCCTCATCGCCCGCGGCGTGCTCGACCGCGACCTCTGGTGGGACTGAGCGCTCCGGGGGCCGGCACCGCCGCCGGCGCCAGTGGGGGCCGGGCCGGTTCCGCCGCCCCATCGGAGGACGCCGGCTCGGCGGGGCCCAGCCTCGAGGACCTCGGGGGCTGGGCGGTGCTGCTCGGCCGGCTGACCCGGGGTGAGGACCTCAGCGCGGCCGAAGCCGCCGCCGGGCTGACCGAGGTGCTCACCGGGACGGCCAGCCCGGCCCAGGTGGCCGGGTTCATCGTCGCCCTGAGGATGAAGGGCGAGACCGTCGAGGAGATGTCGGGCCTGGTGAGGGCCATGCTCGACCACGCCGTGCCCGTGCGGTCACCGGTCGACACCGTCGACACCTGCGGGACCGGCGGAGACGGCAGCCGGTCGGTGAACGTCTCCACCATGGCGGCCCTGGTGGTGGCCGGTGCCGGGGCCACGGTGTGCAAGCACGGCGGCCGGGCGGCGTCGTCGGTGTGCGGGTCGGCCGACGTGCTGGAGGCGCTCGGGGTGGTGATCGACCTCGGCCCCGAGGGGGTGGCCCGCTGCCTCGTCGAGGCCGGCATCGGGTTCTGCTTCGCCCCCCGCTTCCACCCGGCCATGCGCCATGCCATTCCCATCCGGCGGGACCTCGGGGTGCCGACGGTGTTCAACTTCCTGGGCCCCCTGGCCAATCCGGCCCGGGCCCGCCGCCAGGTCGTCGGGGTGTCGGATCCGGCCATGGCCACGAAGGTGGTCGGGGTGCTCGAGGCGGGAGGATCGAGGCGCGCCCTGGTGGTCTACGGCCACGACGGGCTCGACGAGCTGACCACCACCACCACCTCGACGGTGGTCGACTTCGACGCCGAGCGCGGGGGCGACCGGCTGCGGACCTACCAGGTCGATCCGGCCGAGCTCGGCCTGCACCCGGCCCGGCTGGAGGACCTCCGGGGCGGGGATGCGGCCACCAACGCCGACATCGTGCGCTCGGTGCTGGGTGGCGAGCCCGGGCCCCGCCTCGACATCGTGCTGCTCAACTCGGCGGCGGCGTTGGTGGCCGCCGGGCTTGCCGGCGACCTGGTGGAGGGCCTCGGCCTGGCCGAGTCGACGGTCAAGAGCGGGCAGGCGGCGGCCGCCCTCGAGCGGCTGGTCACGACCTCCCGCTCCGCCTCCGGGGAGTGAGGCCCCGGCGATGGGGGACCACCGGGTGAGGCGGCCATGAGCGAAGCGGATCCGCCGGCGACGCTGCGGCGCTACCGCTGCAACGCCTGCGGCAACCTGACCCGCTTCGATGTGACCACCGCCAGGCGCACGACCGCGTTCCATCACTACACCGTGGGTGGCGACCTGCAGATCGAGGCCGAGAGGGTGCTGTCGGAGGTGGTGGAGGAGGTGCGCTGCCGGTGGTGCGGCCACGGCGACGCCGTCGAGGTCCTCGAGGGGGCCTGAGGGCATCCCTCGGCCTTGGGTGGGGAGCCGGGCCGTGCCGACCCCGGTCATGGACACGACGGCCCCGGGGCGCTGTCACAGGCCCGTGCGACCATGGCTTCCGAGCAAGGAGGCACCATGCCCGAGCACTTCCCCGAGGTCCTGTCGGTCAGCTGCGACGACTGCCGGATGCAGGCCACCAGCACCTGCGACGACTGCGTGGTCAGCTTCATCACCGGGCGGGAGCCCGATGACGCCGTCATCATCGACGTCGCCGAGGCCAGGGCCGTCCGGATGCTGGCCGCCGCCGGCCTCGTCCCCGATCTGAAGCACCAGCCTCGGCGCCGGGGGGCCTGAGCCGCCCCTTCTGCGCGCGCTCCGTGGGGCCGGATCCACCTTCTGGCCACCCAGCGCTGGTACGTTCCGCAACGAGGGGCCCGAGGGGCGGGCCTCTCGTGAGGGCGCCCGTGCAGCAGCTCCACCTGGTCGGCGTAACTACGGAGTCCGACGGGCTGATCTTCAGCCCCCGCAAGGGCTCGCGCTCTGGCGGCTTCGTGGTCAGCATCGACGAGGCCCTGATCGAGGCCATCGAACAGGCCGCCCGCATGCGGGCAGCCGAGCCGGAGTTGGAGGAGGCACCCGCACCCCTGGTGCCTCGTCTGCGCACCGACCGCCCCCAGAGCATGCTCACCCCCCGCGAGATGCAGACCCGACTGCGGGCCGGCCACTCCATCGGCGAGGTGGCCCGGGCGGCGCAGGTGGACGAGGAGTGGGTGGCCCGCTTCGCCGTCCCCGTAATGGCCGAGCAGCAGCGGGTGGTCGAGACCGCTCTGCGGCTGACGTGCTTCAAGGCCAGGGTCGGCAGCTCGGCCCTGCCCCTCGGCGATTCGGTCCGGTCCAACCTCTACGACAGAGGCATCCCCTACGGGCCCGACAACGAGGGGTGGGACGCCTTCACCCTCGACGGGACGAACTGGATCGTGCGGTACAGCTACGTCTCCCGCCGGCGCCACCAGGTGGCCGAGTGGGAGATCGACTCCCCGGCCGGCGCTGCTGTGCCCCGCAACCGGTTGGCGACCGAGCTCGGCTACGTCGACTCGGCTCGCCGGCGCCGGGGTCTGCCGCCGGCGTCCGCCGTGCGCGAGGCCGAGGCCGTTCCCGAGGCAGGCGAGTCGGCGCCGGCTCCGGGCCGGCGCCGGGCCGGCGCCGGTCGCCGACCGCCCAGCCGGTCCGCCGGTCGGTCCCGCTCGGCCCATGCTCCGGCCGAGGGTGCAGCGCCGAAGACCGCCGGCGCCGGCACGGCGAGCGGGGTGACCGCGAGGAAGTCCACGGGCAAATCCGCAGGCCGCAAGACCGGCGCCCGTCGGACGACGGCGGCCAAGGCGCGGCCGTCAACGACGACGGCGCGAAAGACGAGCGCACGCAGGACCGTTGCCCGAAAGGCCGCGCCGCGCCCGGCCACCGCTGGCAGGACAACGGCCCGCAAGACGACGACGGTCCGCAAGACCACCGCACCTCGCAAGGCCACAGCCCGAAAGGCCACAGCCCGAAAGGCCACAGCACCTCGTACGGCGATGACAGCCCGAACGGCGACAGGCCGGAAGACGACTACCGCCCGGAAGACGGCATCGGCATCGACGCCGGCGCGCAAGGCTGTGGCCCGCAAGACCACCGCGCGCAAGACCGCGGCGCGAAAGACCACGGCGCGAAAGACCACTGCGCGAAAGACCACTGCGCGAAAGACGGCTCCGCGCAAGACGTCTCCGCGCAAGACGGCAATCAGAACACCTGCGAGGCAGACGACCGGCTCGGCCCGCAAGGCGACCCCCCGCAGGGCCGCCCAGCCCACGGCGACACGGAGGAAGGCCGCCGGAGGTAGGGCGACGCCCGCCAGGAGGCCGGCTGGCAAGAGCGTCCCCTCGGCGCGCCGGGCCACCACGAGGAAGCCCTCGCCGCCCCGACGGCCCCGGCCGCTGCGGGCGCCGGGTCGGGCCAGCGCCTATGTCGGCCATCCCTCCGAGGAGGTCACCGAGGCTCCGATCGCCGCACCCGTCATTCGGGCGGAGACGGCGGGCTCCGGCGACACCGTCGCCGGGGAGATCAGGATCGCCGGTACGGGACCGGCACCCCGACGCCCGAGGCCTCTCCGGGCACGTCCGCTGCGCGCCCGCTGATCAGGGTCGCGCGACCATGGTTGGATGGCCGCCGCCGATCTGCGCGAGGAACTCTTCACTGTCGGCCACCGCTCGGGGATCGAGGTCATGGGGGTTGCCCGGGCCGAGGTGTTTGCCTCCACCCGTCGGCACCTGAAGCAACGCAGGGCAGAGGGGCTCCACGGCGGGATGCACTTCACCTACGGGGACCCCGACCGCTCGACCGACCCGGGGCGCGCTCTGGCGAGGGCGAGGAGCCTGGTCGTCGGCGCCAGCGGTTACCGGCGCCAGCCGCCGCCCCGGCCAGCCACGCCCTCCGGGCGGGTCGCCCGGTACTCGTGGGACGATCCCTACACACCTCTGCGGACGGGCCTTGAGAACGTCGCCGATGTGCTGCGCGGCCGGGGCTGGGCGGCCCGGGTCCTCGTCGATGACAACGCCCTGGTGGATCGGGAGGCCGCCTACCGGGCCGGCCTGGGCTGGTACGGGAAGAACACCGTCCTGCTGCTGCCCGGCCGGGGCTCGTGGTTCGTGCTTGGGTCGGTGGTCACCGACGCCCCCCTCGCTTCTGACACCGTGCCGGTGGCCGACGGCTGCGGCTCATGCACCCGGTGCCTCGCCGCCTGCCCGACCGGGGCGCTGGTAGCCCCAGGCGTGCTCGACGCCCGCCGCTGTCTGGCCTGGCTGCTCGAGGCGCCGGGGCCATTCCCGCTCGAGCACCGGAGAGCCCTGGGCGACCGGGTCTACGGCTGCGACGACTGCCAGGACGTCTGTCCGTTCAACCGCACCATTGAGCGGCGTCACCCCCGGCCGCCCCGCCAGGCGGACGAGGCCTGGGTCGACCTGGTGGAGATGCTCGCTCTCGATGATGACGCGCTGCTCGAGCGCTTCGGACGTTGGTACGTGCCCCGCCGTCAACCTCGCTACCTCCGGCGGAACGCGCTGGTGGCGCTGGGCAATGTCGGCGACGGCGCCGATCCGAGGGTCGTCAAAGCGCTGGAGTCGGCCCTCCGGTCCGACGACCCCCTAGTGCGGTCCCATGCGGTGTGGGCCTGTAGGGCGCTCGGACGCCCCGATCTGCTCGAGGCCCTCGGTGGCGAGGAGGATCCCTCGGTGAGGGCGGAGCTGGCCGGAACGAGGGGAGGCTGAGATGAGCACCAGGCACCTGCTGGTAACAAACGACTTTCCGCCGAAGATAGGGGGAATCCAGTCCTACCTCTGGGAGTTGTGGCGCCGTCTCGATCCGGAGCGGTTCGTGGTCCTCACCACCGCGCATCCCGATGCGGCGGCCTTCGACCCCGTCCAGCCGTTCCGCATCGAACGGGTTCCGGAGACCCAGATGCTCCCGACACCGTCTCTGCGGGCGCGGGTCGACCGCCTGGCAGCGGAGGCCGGGGTCGACCTGGCGGTCCTCGATCCTGTTCTGCCGCTCGGCCTCATCGGTCCCCGACTGAGTCTGCCCTACGCGGTGGTCCTCCACGGCGCCGAGGTGACCGTCCCCGGTCGCCTGCCGGTGTCGAGCTCGCTCATGGCCATGGTGCTCCGACGGGCGGTGCGGGTGATCGCCGCCGGCGGCTACCCGGCGGCCGAGGCGAGACGGGTGGCCGCGGGGCGTTTGCCGCCGGTCACCATCGTGGCTCCCGGTGTCGACTGCGACCGCTTCCGGCCCGTCGACGCCGGCCGCCGAGCGGCGGTGAGGGAGCGCTTCGGCATCCACGCCGACGCCCCTCTCGTCGTCAGCGTCAGCCGCCTGGTGCCGCGCAAGGGGATGGACGTGCTCATCGAGGCGTCCGCCCGCCTGGCGCCCCGGTTGCCGGGGCTGGTGGTGGCCATCGCCGGCAAGGGCCGCGACCTCGGGCGCCTGAACGGCATCGTTGTGCGGACGGGCGCCCCGGTCCGGCTCCTCGGGGAGGTCCCCGATGCCGATCTGGCCGATCTCGTGGGTTCGGCCGACGCCTTCGCCATGCTGTGCCGCAACCGGTGGCTGGGCCTTGAGCAGGAGGGCTTCGGGATCGTCTTCCTCGAGGCCTCCGCCTGCGGGGTGCCGGTGGTGGCCGGAGCCAGTGGCGGGGCGGCCGAGGCGGTGGAGGACGGGGTGACCGGAGTGGTGCTCAGCCGGCCCGAGGACCCGGCCGGTGCGGCCGACGCCCTCTGGTCGCTCCTGTCCGACCGGGCCCGGGCGGCGGCGATGGGGGCCGCCGGCCGGCAGCGGGCCGAGGCCGAGTTCTCCTACGACCGGCTGGCGACCGACCTGGGGGAGGCTCTGGGCGAGGCCGGCGGATAGGGCCGGGCGGCCCGGCCGCCGGGCGCCGGTTGCTACTCTCGGCTGCCTCGCCGAAGGAGGACCCGGTGTCCGAGCACACCACCCAGCGCATGACGATGAGGGCCGCGCCCGAGCAGTGCTTCGAAGTGGTGACCGACTTCGAGCGGTATCCGGACTGGGCGGCGGACATCAAGGAGGTGACGGTCGGCCAGCGGGACGACGAGGGTCGTCCCCGGCACGTCACCTTCCGGGCGGCCGCCTTCGGCCGCAGCACCACCGTGACGCTCGAGTACGACTACTCCGCCGCCCCGAACAAGCTGTCCTGGGTTCAGAGCGGAGGCGACATCACCAGCCGCTACGACGGCTCCTACGAGTTCGAGGCGATCGGCAACGGCGACACCGAGGTGACCTACAACCTGACCGTGGATCTGCGGGTGCCCATACCGGGCTTCGTCAAGCGTCGGGCGGAGTCGCGGATCGTCGGTACCGCCCTGAGGGAGCTCAAGGCCAGGGTCGAGAACGGGGTGCGGGAGACGCACAAGACCTCGTGAGGGTCCTGCTGTTCACGGGCAAGGGCGGGGTAGGCAAGACCACTGTCGCCGCCGCCACTGCCCTGCACTGCGCTGCCGGCGGCAGGCGGACCATCGTCATCTCCACCGACCCCGCCCACTCACTGGCCGACTGCCTCGACGTTGGCCTCGGCTCGTCGCCGACCCGGGTGGCCGAGCGGCTCGACGGGATGCAGATGGACGCCACCGAGCGTCTCGAGGAGTCCTGGGGTGAGCTGCAGGACTACCTGGTCGAGCTGTTCGGCTGGGCCGGCCTCAACCAGGTCGAGGCAGAGGAGCTGGTCATGCTGCCGGGCCTCGAGGAGCTGTTCGCCCTGAGCGACATCAAGGAGCTGGCCGACTCGGGCGCCTACGACGTTGTCGTGGTCGACTGCGCCCCCACCGCCGACACCATCCGGCTCCTGTCCCTCCCGAACGTGCTCGGCTGGTACATGCAGCGGATCTTTCCGGTGGAGAGGCGAGTGCTCAACCTGGTCCGACCGGTGGTAAAGCGGGTGACGTCGATTCCCGTCGCCAGCGACGCCGTGTTCCGGTCGGGCGAGGCGCTCTACGGTCGCCTGGAGGCGGCGCACGCCCTGCTCTCCGACAGCGCCCGGTCCAGCCTGCGCCTGGTCGTGAACCCCGAGCGGATGGTGGTCGCCGAAGCGCGCCGGACAGCCACCTATCTGGGCCTGTTCGGGTACCACGTCGACGCCGTCGTGGCCAACCGCCTCATACCCGACGCGGTCACCGATCCGTGGTTCAAGGCGTGGAAGGCGACGCATGCCGACCACCTCGAGGCGATCGAGCAGGGCTTCGCGCCGTTGCCCGTGCTGCGGGCGGACCTGGCCGCCGACGAGCTGGTCGGCCTTCCCCTCCTGGCCGAGTTCGCCGCCTCCCTGTACGGCGAGCGCGACCCGGCGGCGGTCATGCACGCCGGGGAGGCGCTCAAGGTGGTGGTCCGGGGCGAGGAGAGGGTCCTGTGCCTCGAGTTGCCGTTCCTCGACAGCGACGAGCTGGAGGTCGGCCGCCACGGCGACGAGCTGCTGGTGCGTGTCGGCCCCTACCGGCGGGCGCTGATGCTGCCGGACAGCCTCCGCCGCCGGGCGGTGTCGGGCGCCACGGTGCGCGACGACTGGCTCGAGATCGCCTTCACCGAGGCGGACCGGTGACCGAGGAGCAGCCGGAGGCCCGCGAGGTACTGGCCCACCTCCAGAAGGCGGCCCTGGAGCTGGTCGCGGCCGCCCGCTCGACCCTCGACCTGTTCGAGGCCGCCCTGCGCGAGCCGGACATCCTCGATCCTTTGATCTCGACCGCCGCCGACGTCCTGCGCACGGCGGCGGATCTGGGGCGCCGGGCTCGCCCGGGCGGGACAGGCGGGGGACAGCGCAAGGGGGAGGGCGGAAGCGACGCCTCGTCGGGCGTCCAGCGCATCACGGTCTCTTGAGCGCCGCCGGCGGTCCGACGGTCGGGATCGACGTGGGCGGCACCAAGCTGCTGGGGGTGGTCCTGTCCGCCGCCGGCGATGTCCTGCACGAGCGTCGCCTGCCCACCCCGACCGGGGCCGAAAGCGTCGTGGCCTCCCTCGCCGAGCTGGTCGCGCAGCTCGACGAAGGCAGCGGTACCGAGCTGCCGGTCGGCGTCGGGGCCCCCGGCCTGGTCGACTCCACTGGCCGGGTGCTCTTCGCCCCCAACCTGCCCGGCGTCAGGGACTTCCCGCTGGCCCAGCGGTTGTCGGCGACGCTGGACGGCCGGCCGGTCGTGGTGGACAACGACGCCACCTGCGCCGGGCTCGGGGAGGTGGTCCACGGGGTCGCCCAGGGCACCAGTTACGCCCTGATGGTGACCCTGGGCACCGGAATCGGCGGCGGGATCGTGATGGAGGGACGACCGTTGCGGGGGGCAAACGGCTTCGCCGGCGAGTTCGGCCACATGGTGGTTGACCCCTCCGGCCCGCTCTGCCCCTGCGGACGGCGCGGGTGCTGGGAGCGCTACGCCTCCGGCAGCGGCCTAGGCCGATTGGCCCGCGAGGCGGCCCACGCCGGGCAGGGCCGCCGGCTGGTCGCCATGGCCGGCGGCGACCCGGAGGCGGTGAGGGGCGAGCATGTGACCGCGGCCGCCGCCGAAGGGGACACCCAGGCCCGGGCGGTCATCGAGCGCTTCGCCTGGTGGCTGGCCATGGGGCTGGCCAACCTGGCCAATGCCTTCGACCCCGAGGTGATCGTCATCGGCGGGGGCCTCATCGAGTCGGCCGAGGTGCTCATGGAGGCGACCCGCTCGAGCCTGGTCGAACAGGTCGAGGCCGGCCCGATCCGCCCGCTCATCCGGCTGGAGGCGGCCGGGCTCGGGGAGCGGGCGGGGGCGGTGGGGGCCGCCGTCATGGCCCGCCCCGGCGACAGATGAAGGTCGGCATCACCCTGCCCCAGTTCGCCCTGGAGCCCGGTCCCATGCTGGCGGCGGCGGTGGAGGCCGAGCAGGGGGGCCTCGACGGAGTCTTCCTCTTCGACCACCTGTGGCCCATGGGCAGCCCCGATCGCCCGGTGCTGGCGGCCCTGCCGTCCCTCGGTGCGGTGGCGGCGGCAACCACGTCGATCCGGGTCGGCTCCCTGGTGATGCGGGTCGGGCTGGTGCCCGACCGGGTCATGGTCGAGCAGATGGGCGACCTGAACGCGGTGTCGGCCGGTCGCCTGGTAGCAGGGCTGGGGACGGGCGACCGCCTCAGCGCCGCCGAGAACCACGCCTACGGCATCGCCTACCCACCGGCGGACGAGCGCCGCGAGTCCCTGCACCGATGCGCGTCCGAGCTGGCGGCGGGCGGGGTCGAGGTCTGGATCGGGGTGGGGGCGGCGGTCGCTCCCGCCACCCGCCTGGTGGCGGCGCGCATAGGCGCCCCGGTCAATGTCTGGAACACCGGCGTGGCGGCGGTAGCGGGGGAGACCGAGCTCGAGGTCACCTGGGGCGGACCCGTGCCCGGGGGCCGGACGGCCATCGAGACCCACCTGTCGGCCATGGCGGAGGCCGGGGCGAGCTGGGTGGTTTGCGCCTGGCCCGATTCGATAACCGACGTGGCCGCCGCCGCCCGGTCCGTGCTGGGTAGGCCGTAGCGCGCCGCCGTGCGGCCATCCAAATAGGGCTGGGCGTCGGAGGCCGGCCGGTAGTCTTGGCCGATGGAGTTCCGCCGCATAGTCGGCCTGCCCCCCTACGTCTTCACCATCATCGACCAGCTGAAGCTGGACGAGCGCAGAGCGGGCCGCGACGTCATCGACCTCGGATTCGGCAATCCGGACATTCCCTCACCGGACGTGGCGGTGGAGAAGCTGGCCGAGGCCGCCCGCAACCCGCGGAACCACCGTTACTCGGCCAGCGCCGGCATCCCCAAGTTGCGCCATGCCATCTCCGATCTGTACCTGCGGCGCTTCGGGGTCGAGCTGGACGCCGACACCGAGGTCGTCACCACCATCGGGGCCAAGGAGGGGCTGTCGCATCTCATGTGGGTCCTGGTCGGACCGGGCGACACCGCCCTGGTGCCGTCGCCCTCGTACCCGATCCACATATACGCCCCGCTCTTCGCCGGTGCGGACGTCCGCCGGGTCCCCCTCGGGGTCGACGTGGGCGAGGGCACCGCCGCCGAGGAGGCTTTCTTCGCCGGGCTGATGGAGGCATGGGAGAACGCCTGGCCCAAGCCGAGGGTGATCGTGCTCTCGTTCCCACACAACCCCACCACCGCATCGGTCGACCTGGCCTGGATGTCGCGGATCGTGGACTTCGCCCGCGAGCACGACGTGGTGCTGGTGCACGACTTCGCCTACTCCGACACCGCCTTCGACGGCTACCAGCCACCGTCGATCCTGCAGGTGCCCGGGGCCAAAGACGTCGCCGTCGAGTTCTACACCCTGACCAAGTCGTTCTCCATGGCCGGCTGGCGGGTGGCGTTCATGGTCGGCAACCCCGCCATCGTCGCCGCTCTGCGCAAGCTCAAGAGCTACCTCGACTACGGGACCTTCCAGCCCATCCAGATCGCCGCCATCGTGGCCATGAACGAGGCCCCCGACTACCCCAAGGTGGTCAACGAGATCTACCAGTCGCGCCGCGACGCCCTGTGCGACGGCCTGACCCGCATCGGCTGGCCGGTGGCCAAGCCCCGGGGGACCATGTTCGTGTGGGCGCCGGTGCCCGAGCCCTACCGCGAGATGGGATCGCTGGAGTTCTGCAAGCACCTGGTGACCGAGGCCCAGGTGGCGGCTTCGCCCGGGGTCGGCTTCGGTCCGGGCGGCGACGGCTTCGTGCGCTTCGCCCTCATCGAGAACGAGCAGCGCATCGGCCAGGCCGTCCGGAACCTGCGGCGGGGACTCACCAAGCTCTGAGGCCCGGCCTCATGGCCGTGCCCCTGGTCGCCTAGAGCCCTGAGGTCAGGCCGGCACCCTGGCGCCCAGCAGGCCCTCGAGGCAGAAGGCCACGGCGGCGTCGCCGACCTTTTCGGGCGACTCGCCCCGCTCGAGGATGAACGTGCGGGCCAGGTGGTTGATGACGCCGAGCACGGCGTGGGTCAGGATCAGCGGATCGGCGTCGCGGATCTCGCCGGCGGCGATCCCCTCGCCCACGTGGCGCACCACGTCGGCAACCGCCACCTCCTGGCCCCGGCGCAGGTAGGGCCAGAAGCGCTCCTCCGAGGCGGCGAACTGGAACAGGCTGAACAGGTGGCGGTTGGTGCCCAGCCAGGCCAGGGTCGCCCTGATGCCGGCCTCGATCCGTCGTACCGGATCGGGCTCGTCGCCCAGGGCCTGCTGCTGGCGCCGGCGCAGCTCGCGCTGGGCCTCGGCGAGGATCTCCAGGAACAGCTCCTCCTTGGAGGAGAAGTACCAGTAGAAGACGCCCTTGCCAACGTTCATGCCGGCGACGATCTCGGCCACTGAGGTGGGGTGGTACCCGTTGGTGGCGAAGCGCTCGGCGGCGTAGTCCATCAGCTGGCGACGACGCTCCCGACCTCGGGCGGTCAGCCGGCGCTCCATGGGCGCAACGTAGGAGTCACTTGACCGAACGGTCAAGATTCCCCGGGCGGGTCGGAGACCCCGGGCGACCCCGCCCGGGCGGCGTGGGCGCCGCTCGAGGGCAGGAATCCCACCCGGCGGCCTCGAACCTGGCCCCGAGGCCAGCATGCACCAGCTCAATCCCGACCGACCGGCCGCCAAGCGGCTCATCGCCACCGTCAGCGTCGCCCTGGCCATGGGGGCGGCGCTGCTCGTCGGGGTCGGGATCTACACCGCCGGTAGCCGGGGGTCGATGCGGACCGTCGAGCACCGGGTGATCGTTTCGGTGCCGGGGGGGACCCCTGCCGCCCGGACCGCTCCACCGCAGGCCGTTCCGGTGGCGGCGACCTCCAGGGGACCGGCGACCACGGCGAGCGCCCTGCCGGCGGTGGGACCGGGCCCGGAGACGGTCGCCTACGCCCTGGACCGGTCCCTCCCCGTCTTTCCGAGCCCGGGGGCGGCCGGGCCGACCATGACCCTGGCCAATCCGAACTCGTCCGGGGCGCCGCTGGTGCTGCTGGTGCTGGGAGGCCAGCCCGGCTGGGTGCAGGTGATGCTGCCGGTGCGGCCCAACGAGTCGACCGGCTGGGTCCCGAGGGAGGACGTGAACCTCCAGCAGGACGACTACGCCGTGGTGGTGAGCTTGTCCGCCCGGGCACTGGAGCTGTACCGGGACCGGGCTCCGGTGGCCCGGTTCCCGGTGGCGGTAGGGGCGTCCTGGGCCCCGACGCCTCCGGGGAACTTCTACGTAACCGAAGTGCTGGCGGCCTCCAACCCCAACGGCGCCTACGGCTCCTATGCCTTCGGGCTGTCCGACTTCTCCGGCACCTACAGCGAGTTCGAGGGTGGACCGGGCCAGATCGCCATACACGGCACCAACCAGCCCTGGGTCATCGGCACTTCGGCCAGCCACGGCTGCGTGCGGGTGCGCGACGACGTGGACCGGTACCTGGGCAGCGTGCTGCCGGACGGGTCGATCGTCGACATCGTGCCCTGAGCGCTCGGAACCCGGTGCCGCCGCGCCCGGCGGGGGTCAGCTCCGGCGGTCGCTGACCTCGTCAACCAGGCCGTACTGCAGGGCTGAGGTGGAGTCGAGCATGCGACCGCAGCGCAGATCCGCCTCGACGTGCTCGAAGGGTCGTCCGCACGCCCCGGCCAGCCGGCGGATGAAGGCCTCCCAGCGCTGCTCGTAGTTGTCGGCGTGGCGGGCCAGGTCGACGGCGGTGCCGGCGAAGCTCGCCCGCGGCTCGCGCAGGTGGATACGCCCCAGGGACGACATGGCCCGGCGGGCGCTGACCGCGAGGACCCCCACCATGGTCCCGCCCACCGTGCTGGCCACCGAGGCGTGCACGTCCACACCGATGACGTCGATGGTGTCGATCAGGGAGAAGGCGGCCTCGAGGGAGTCCGAGTCGGCGTTGAGGCGCAGCACGATCGGGTCGTCGCCCAGGGCGTCGAGGGTCATGAGGGCGGCGGCCGCATCGCCGGCGGCGGCCGTGTCGACCGTCCCCCCCAGCAGGATGATCCGGCGCTCGAACAGGGCCCGCTGGACCGGGGCGGGGAACGGACCGGCAGGCGGCTCAGCCACGGGGCGCCTCCCCCAGCCGCCAGTCGAGGACCATGTCGACGGCGGCGGCGTAGCGCTCGAGGCTGGACAGGCGGACGTCGCCCTGAGCCGCCTCCAGCCGGGCCACCGCCGACTGGGACGTGCCCATGCGGGCGGCCACCTCGGTCTGGGAGAGGCCCAGCTCCTGGCGGCGGGCCAGCAGCGCCTCGGCCAGGGATCGCCGGGCGGCCAGGTCGGCGAAGCCAGGCAGGTAGCGGCGGTCGCGCCTGTCGGCCACGTCAGGCGAGAGCGGCGAGGATCATTTGCGGCGAGGCTACCTCGTTGGAGGCATCTCAGCAATGAGATAGCATCCGTGGGGCCGCAGATGGCGGTCAGCGCAAGGAGGCAGCCGATGGCCCCGTACCACTCCCTCATTCCGACGGTGATCGACGTGGGGACCCGCGGCGAGCGGGCCTTCGACATCTACTCGCTACTGCTGCGGGAGCGGATCGTGTTCCTCGGCCAGGAGGTCGACGACCAGATCGCCAACCTGCTCATCGCCGAAATCCTCTACCTCGACGCCGACAATCCGGAGAAGGACATCCACCTCTACATCAACTCGCCCGGTGGCCTGGCCTACGCCGGCATGGCGATCTACGACGTCATGCAGCACGTCAACTGCGACGTCTCCACCATCTGCGTGGGCATGGGGATGTCGGCAGCGGCGATGATCCTCGCCGGCGGGGCGCCAGGCAAGCGCTTCGCCCTGCCCAACTCGAAGATCATGATCCACCAGGGCAGCGCCGGGGCCCGGGGGGCGCCGCGGGACATGGAGATCCACCTCCGCGAGGTGCTGGCCACCACCCGCCGCATGGCCGAGATCATCGCCCACCACAGCCGCCAGCCCATCGACCAGGTCGAGCGCGACATCGACCGCGACTTCTTCATGACCGCCGAGGAGGCCCGCGCCTACGGCATCGTCGACGACATCATCCTGCCTCGCCGGGGCGTGTCAGCCCCCTCGCTGGCCGCCGCCAGCGCGTGATGCGCCGTCACCAGGCCCGCTGCCACAGCTGCGGGGGAGAGGTCGAGTCCCGCCATCCCTGGGACACCCAGACCTGCTCCTGTGGGCGCCTCAGCGTGAGCGGTGGGCCCCAGCTGCGGCTGGTCCGGTGGTCGGTCGAGCCGGGCTCGGGATGGAGCGCCGTTGAGGACGACGCCGTGGACGACGACAGCGACGTGGACGACGACAGCGACGTGGACGACGACAGCGCCGTGGACGACGGAGAGGCGCCGGCGCTGGACGGGGACCAATCCGGCATGGCCCCGGGGGCAGTCGGCGGCCCGCCGGACCGCGGCGACATTGGCCGAACCTCACCCGGTGGATCTCCGGGAGTGGGACGGACCGGCCGCGGCGGACGGGGGCGGCCCCGCTCAGGCCGGCGCGCGCCGGCGGGGCTCGGTCCGGGCGGGGGCACCGGCCGGGGAGGGCGGGTCCTCGGCTACGGCCCGCCGCAGCCGGGCACCGTCCGCCGTGCGGGCGGCAGCCTCGTCCCATCCCGGTAGGCAGGTTCCCCACTTGCGGTGGAGGTAGACGAGGCGGGCGGCCGAGAACTCCGGCGGCCGCACCAGCAGCTGCCCGCAGTCCGGGCAACGGTTGACGATCTCCCGCTTCGCAGCGCTCTCCGCCAAGGCACTCCCGCTCCGGGCGGGGCCACTCGGCACCCGCCCGGGCGCTCCGCTCTTTACCCGCCGGCCGGAGATGTAAAACCGCGAGCATCAGCCGATGCCCTGGCCCCCCGGTAGATTCCGCGAGTTAACGGGGCCGTCGCACGCCGGCAGGGGATTCGACATGTTGCCCCGTTAGATTGGCCCCCGTGGCCTACTGGCTGCTCAAGGTCGTCCTCACTCCGATCTTGAGGCTCCTGTTCCGCGTACGGGCTGAGGGCCTCGAGAACGTCCCGTCGCGGGGTCCGGCCATCCTGGCCAGCAACCACCTCTCCTTCAGCGACTCGATCTTCCTGCCCCTGGTCCTGCGCCGGCGGGTGACCTTCGTGGCCAAGGCCGAGTACTTCGAGGACTGGAAGACGGCGTGGTTCTTCCGGGCGGTGGGCCAGATCCCCATCAAGCGCGGGGACGGCAACGCCTCCCGCCGGGCCCTCGAGACGGCCAGGGAGGTCCTCGAGGAGGGCAAGCTGTTCGGCATCTACCCCGAGGGGACCCGCTCCCCGGACGGCCGCCTGTACAAGGGCCACACCGGGGTGGCCCGCCTGGCCCTCGACACCGGGGCGCCGGTGGTGGCGGTGGCGATGATCGGGACCGATCGGGCCCAGCCGATCGGTCAGGTGGTGCCCCGGTTCTTCACTCCGATCACCATCAGGTTCTCCGCCCCCATGACCTTCGACCAGCACCGCCAGGGACGCCAGGAGCCCCTGGTGCTGCGGGCCGTCACCGACGAGGTCATGTTCGAGCTGGCCCAGCTGTCGGGTCAGGAGTACGTCAACCGCTACGCCAAGCGGGGCGAGGCGGTGGGCGTGGCCGAGGTGGCCCGACCGGCGGCGGCGCAGGACGTGGTCCCGCCGGAGCCGGAGGCGCTAAGCCAGGTCGGCTGAGCGGGCCCAGGACCTGGACCGCTCGAGGGCCCTCAGCCAACCGGCGTGCCTGGTGTCGGCCCCGCCCCGGGTGATCCTGGGCTCGACTTGGACATCGGGCTTCCAGAGCCGGCGGAGGTCGTCGAGGGAGCCCCACACCCCTTGGCCCAGCCCGGCCAGCCAGGCCGCTCCCAGAGCGGTGGTCTCCGCCACCGTGGCCCGGGCAACGGGAACCTGGAGCTGGTCGGCCTGGATCTGGAGCAGCAGCTCCATCACCGAGGCCCCCCCGTCCACCCGCAGGACCGATATGGGGGGACAGCCGGCCCGGGTCATGGTGTCGATCACGTCGCGGGTCTGGAACGCCATCGACTCGACCGCCGCCCGGGCCAGGTGGGCTCGGCCCGAGCCTCTGGACAGGCCCACGACCACCCCGCGGGCGTCCGGGTCCCACCATGGGCTGCCCAGGCCGGTCAGGGCGGGCACGAAGTAGACGCCCTCGGTGTCGGGGCAGGCGGCGGCCAGAGCCTCGGTTTCGGCCACATCGGAGATGATCCCCAGCCCGTCGCGCAGCCACTGGAGGGCGGCGCCGGTCACGAAGACCGAACCCTCCACGGCGTAGACCGAAGGCGCCGGCCCCAGCTGCCAGGCCACGCTGGCCAGCAGCCCGTCGGCCGGCTCGGGACAGGTGGGGCCGTTGTTGATGAGGACGAAGCTGCCCGTCCCGTAGGTGTTCTTGGCCTGGCCCGGATCGAAGCAGGCCTGACCGAACAGCGCCGCCTGCTGGTCGCCGGCCACCCCGGCGACCGGGGTGCCGTCCGCCAGCGCCGGCAGGGAGGCTGCTTTCACCCGGCCGAGGTCCCCGGAGGACGGCCTCACCTCGGCCAGGGCCCCGACGGGCACGCCGAACAGCCCCAGCAGGTCCTCGTCCCAGCACCCCCGGCGGATGTCGAAGAGCATGGTGCGGCTGGCGTTGGACGGATCGGTCACGAACAAGCCCCCGGAGGGCCCGCCGGTCAGGTTCCAGATCACCCATGAGTCGACCGTGCCCAGGGCCAGGTCGGGGCCGGCGGGCACGCCGCCCTCGGTGAGGAGCCACTCCATCTTCGTCGAGGAAAAATATGGATCCAGGACCAGCCCCGTCCGGTGACGGATCATCGGAAGGTGACCTCCGGCGTCCAGCTCCGCACACCTGGGCGCGGTGCGGCGGTCCTGCCACACCAGGGCCCGCTGGAGGGGCCGGCCGCTGCGCCGGTCCCAGGCCACCACCGTCTCCCGCTGGTTGGTGACGCCCACCGCCGCCACCGGCCCGCCCGAGCCGGCGAGGGCCTCCTGGACGGTGGCGCACACCGCCTCCCAGATCTCCTGCGGGTCGTGCTCCACCCAACCGGGTCGGGGGAAGTGCTGGGTGATCTCGCGGTAGGAGCGGCTGAGGGGCCTCCCGTCCTCGCCGAAGGTCATGGCCCGCACCCCGGTGGTGCCGGCGTCGATGGAGAGGACCTGTCCCATGGGACGGGGACGGTAGCGGCCGGCGCCTCGTGCCCCCGATCACAAGCTCGGCGGTGTGGGAAAAGGCTC
Organism: Acidimicrobiales bacterium; assembly: GCA_035653595.1. Taxonomy (GTDB): domain Bacteria; phylum Actinomycetota; class Acidimicrobiia; order Acidimicrobiales; family JAJPHE01; genus DASRBO01. The sequence continues at coordinate 111,111 of DASRBO010000040.1, forward strand.
CTGACCAGCGGTTCCGTCGGCCCAAAAGCGTTGACAGCAGTGAAACTACGGTGCTGTAATTACCCTGTATATAGGGACGAAATGCGGGACAGCCACAAGATGTTGTGGTTGATAGGGAACCAAGCACTCTCGCCGCCCGGCCGCTGTCGCCACCGGCCGGGCGGCCTGAGCCGCCGACTCGAAACCAGGGCCACCAGCGGCGGCCCCCTCTCCGAAAGGGCAACACGAGACCATGGCCATCGCACCCCAGCGGCTCGGCATCGGCATCCGCCGGCACTTCACCACCCCGGGCGTGGACCCCTACGACGAGGTCGTGTGGGAGCGGCGGGATGCGCGGATCACCAACTTCCGCGACGGCTCGGTCGCCTTCGAGCAGCTCGGCGTCGAGGTGCCGGCCCCCTGGAGCGTGAACGCCACCAACATCCTGGCCCAGAAGTACTTCCGGGGGACCCTAGGCACGGCCGAGCGGGAGTCGTCCCTGCGCCAGGTGGTCGACCGGGTGGTGGACACCATCACCGCCTGGGGGGTCAAGGACGGTTACTTCCTCGACGCTGCCGAGGCCGGCGCCTTCCGGGCCGAGCTCAAGCACCTGGTCATCCACCAGAAGGCGGCCTTCAACTCGCCGGTCTGGTTCAACATCGGCGTGAAGGGGGTGCCGGCCCAGTCATCGGCGTGCTTCATCCTGGCGGTCGAGGACACCATGGACTCGATCCTCAAGTGGTACGTGGAGGAGGGCACCATCTTCAAGGGCGGCTCGGGGGCGGGCATCAACCTGTCCAACATCCGCTCGTCGAGGGAGGGACTCAAGGGCGGCGGGACCGCGTCCGGTCCGGTCAGCTTCATGCGCGGTGCCGACGCCTCGGCGGGCACGATCAAGTCGGGGGGCAAGACGAGGCGGGCCGCCAAGATGGTCATCCTCAACGCCGACCACCCCGACATCCGCGACTTCATCTGGTGCAAGGCCGTCGAGGAGCGCAAGGCCCGCGTCCTGCGCGATGCCGGCTTCGACATGGACCTCGACGGCAAGGACTCCCACTCCACGCAGTACCAGAACGCCAACAACTCGGTGCGGGTCACCGACGACTTCATGCAGGCGGTGCTCGCCGATGCCGACTGGCACCTGCGGGCGGTGACGACCGGCGAGATCCTCGAGACGGTCAAGGCGCGCGACCTGTTCCGTCAGATCTCCCAGGCCGCCTGGGAGTGCGCCGACCCCGGCATGCAGTTCGACACCACCATCAACCGGTGGCACACCGCCTCCAACACCGGGCGCATCAACGGCAGTAATCCCTGCTTCCCCGGGTCGGCTCTGGTCCACACCGACAAGGGTCTGATCCACTTCGCCGAGCTGTTCGACCGCGCCAACCGGGGTGAGACGTTCGGGGTCTACACCCACGACCTCACCAATCCCGATGCCCCCCGTGAGGCCCTCGCCATCACGACGCCGGAAGCTTTCATGATCACGGGTTACAACGACATAGTTCGCCTCCGCTTCGACAGCGGCATGGAGCTGCGGTGCACCCCGGGTCATCGCATCTTCACCACCAACAGGGGATATGTCGAGGCCTCCCAGCTGACACCGGATGACGAGGTCCAGGTGCTGGACCTGCCCGCCCCGGCCATCAACGCCGACGCGGTCCTGCCCGTCTCCAGTGAGGTCGCCGACTACAGCGGCAAGGGCGACCACTCCGACGCCCTGCGCCTTCCGGAGCAGTGGACAGAAGACTTCGCTCATTATCTCGGATGGCTCATAGGACACGGTTCGACCAGCGGCGCCACCACCTCGACGATCTACGGGACCGCCGAGGATCAGACCTTCGTCCTTCCTCGCCATCAGGAGCTGATCGAGTGGATCAACGGCGACCGCCCTCTCAAGGGTTCACAGCAGGGGGACGGCACCCAGCAGCTCCTTCTGGCCCGACGCCCCTTCAAGCGGTTCCTCGAAGCGCTCGGCGTCGAGTCGGTCACCGGTCCGAAGAAGAAGGTGCCGTGGTCCGTCCTCCAGGCGCCCGAGCATGCGGTGGCCGCGTTCCTGCAGGGCCTGTTCGACGCTGACGGGGGCGCGGTGCGGAACGAGGACGAGGGTTCCTACGTGGGACTCGGATCGGTGTCGGCCGATCTGCTCCGCGGCGTTCAGAAGCTCTTGACGACCTTCGGCATCCACAGCCGGATCTACAAGGTCGACGGAGGCAGCGCGACCGGGCACCTGCCGTACGTGGGTTCAGACGGCCCCGCCACCTCGTACGGCCGTGCCGCCAGCTACGACCTGCGCATCACCTCCGCAGACATCATGCGGTACGCGCAGGCGATCGGCTTCTCCATCCCCTCGAAGATGGAGATGCTCACCGCCATCGTGACCCAGCGGACCCGGGGCTTGCATTCGGTGAAGCGGACTACTCACCTCGTCGAGCGCGTCGAGGACGGGGTCGAACTCACCTACAACCTCAGCGAGCCTCGCAACCATTCATACGTCGTCGACGGCATCGTGGTCAGGAACTGCAGCGAGTACATGCACCTCGACAACTCAGCTTGCAATCTGGCCAGCCTCAACCTCATGAAGTTCCTGGAGGAGGACGGCAGCTTCGACGTCGAGAGCTACCGGGCCGCAGTCGAGGTCGTCTTCACCGCCCAGGAGATACTGGTCGGCAACGCCGACTATCCCACGGCCGGCATCGCAGCCAACTCGCGGCGGTTCCGCCAGCTCGGTCTGGGTTACGCCAACCTCGGGGCGCTGCTGATGGCCCAGGGCCTCCCGTACGACTCCGACGAGGGCCGGGCCTGGGCAGCGGCTATCACCGCCCTCATGACCGGTCACGCCTACGCCACGTCCGCCCGCATGGCGGCCCGGATGGGTCCCTTCGCCGGCTACACGGACAACCAGGAGCCGATGCTGAGGGTCCTGCGCATGCACCGCGACGCGGCCTCGTCCATCGACGAGGAGAAGGTCCCGCCCGAGCTCCTGTCCGCCGCCCAGGAGGCCTGGGACACCGCCGTCGAGCTCGGCGAGCAGTACGGCGTGCGCAACTCCCAGGCCAGCGTGCTCGCTCCGACCGGCACCATCGGCCTGCTCATGGACTGTGACACCACCGGCATCGAGCCCGACCTCGGTTTGGTCAAGGTCAAGAAGCTGGTCGGCGGCGGGACCATGTCCATCGTGAACCAGACCGTCCCCCGGGCGCTGGGCCGGCTGGGCTACTCGCCGGCCCAGGTCGACGAGATCATCGCCTACGTCGACGAGCACAAGTCGATCGTGGGCGCCCCCCATCTGAGCCCCCGTCACCTCGCCGTGTTCGCCTGCTCGATGGGCGACAACACGATCCACTACTCCGGCCACGTCCGCATGATGGGAGCGGTCCAGCCCTTCCTCAGCGGTGCCATCTCGAAGACGGTCAATCTGCCCGAGGAGGCCACCGTGGAGGAGGTGGAGCAGCTCCACATCGACGCCTGGCAGCTGGGGCTCAAGGCGGTGGCGATCTACCGCGACAACTGCAAGGTCGCCCAGCCCCTTTCCACGGCGAAGAAGGAGTCGACCAACGACACCGAGCTGGCCCGCAAGGTCGAGGAGCTGGAGAAGGCCCTCGAGGTCCAGACCGTGGTCGTCAAGCAGCCCATCCGCGAGCGGCTGCCCAAGCGGCGCCGGTCCAACACCTTCTCCTTCCGGGTGGCCGACTGCGAGGGCTACGTGACGGTCGGCGAGTACGACGACGGCCGGCCGGGGGAGATCTTCATGAAGGTCTCCAAGCAGGGCTCGACCCTGGCCGGGGTGATGGACGCCTTCGCCATATCGATCAGCCTCGGGCTCCAGCACGGTGTGCCGCTGGCGACCTACGTGCGCAAGTACACCAACATGCGGTTCGAGCCGGCGGGCATGACCGACGATCCCGACCTCCGGCTGGCCTCCAGCCTCATCGACTACATCTTCAGGCGCCTGGCCGTGGACTACCTCGGCTACGAGGAGCGGTCCGAGCTCGGGGTCCTGACCACGGCCGAGCGGATCCAGCCCACCCTGCCCGGGGTCGAGGAGGTGGCCACTCCCAGCCATGGGGTGGTCGAGGCGACGGCGCCAGCGGCCGAGTCGGGGCCGATGACCCTGGCCGGGGGTGAGCTCAAGGACGCGCCGTACTGCTACCAGTGCGGCAACGCCATGCAGCGGGCCGGCTCCTGCTACGTCTGCGCCAGCTGCGGCACGACCAGCGGGTGCTCCTGACCGATCGCTGACGGGTCGAGGCCGCAGGGCGCTGACTAGTCAATGGCCCGCCCCCCGGGGCGGGCCATTGGCGACTTTCCGGCCGCTGCCGGCCGCCGGGCCGGGCGGGGCCCGACGGCGGTATCCTTGGGCTTCCCTGCGGGTGTGGAACCTCGGAAGTCTGGACGGCGGTCGGGCAACGGCGAGCGAAGGGTTTTGGTGCTGGAGGCTGACACGCTGCACGCGGACGCCCCGGATTTCCGGGCGGTTGGCCAGGCTCGAGCGGGGGTCCGTAAGCGCCTGGCGGAGTTGGGCCGCGAGGCCATTCGGGACGACGTCGAGCTGATCGTCAGCGAGCTGGTCACCAACGCCCTGCTGCACGCCCGCGGTTGCACGGGTGTCCAGGTCGTCGACCTCCCCGACGGGGTGCGGATCGAGGTGTCCGACGCCCGCCCGGTCCCACCGGTGCTCGGGCTGGCCTCGCCCGACGCCATGACCGGGCGGGGCCTGCGGCTGGTCGACCGGCTGTCGTCCCGCTGGGGGGCGCGTCCGGTCGGGGAGGGCAAGGTCGTATGGGCGGAGGTGAGCGAAGCGGGCGGCGGCCTGAGCGAGAGTTCCGTGGACGACCTGCTCGACATCTGGGACGACCCGGACGCCTGGACCGAGGTGGAGGAGACCCCGGTCCACCGGTATCCGGTGGTGCTCGGTGATGTGCCCACCGACCTGCTGCTGGCGGCCAAGTGGCACGTCGACAACCTGGTCCGCGAGTTCGCCCTGGCCGCCGCCGGCGCCCGCTCGGGCACGACGGCGGCGGTGGTTCCCCACCTGGCCGAGCTGATCGAGACCGTCACCCATCGGTTCTCCGAGGCCCGCGACGCCATCAAGCGCCAGGCCCTCGAGGCCGCCGGCGAGGGGGCGGCGCGTACCCGGCTGGAGCTCAGCCTGCCGCTGTCGGCCGCCGACGCTGGCGAGGAGTACCTGGAGGCGCTGGACGAGGTCGACAGCTACTGCCGGGCCGCCCGACTGCTCACCCTCGAGACCCCTCCGGCGCACCGAATCTTCCGCCGCTGGTACGTCGAGGAGCTGGTCAGGCAGCTGCGGGCCGAAGGCGCCGGCGAGGTGCCGCCCCCTCCCAAGCCCTTCGAGGCCCGGGTGCTCGAGGATCTCGAACGGATGGCCTCGTCCCAGCAGCGGGCGGAGAAGTCGGCCCGCCTCTATGCGGTGGCCGGCGCTCTGGCCGGAGCGGCCACTCCGGAGGCGGTGGCCTCGGCGGTGCTGAGCGTGGGAGTGGAGGCGCTCGGCGCTTCCGGTGGGGGCATCCTGCTCGCCTCTGCCGCTGACCAGTTGATCGTGCCTGGCACGGTCGGATACGACGAGGAGGTCGTCGCCCGCCTCCGGGCCGAGTCCAAGGACGCCGAGCTGCCGGCGGCCGTCGCCCTGCGGACCGGCGACTCGATCTGGATCGAGTCTAGGGAGGAGAGGGACGAGGCCTTTCCCGAGCTGGTAGCCCTGGAGCCCAGGACGGTGTCGGTGTGCGCCGTGCCGCTGGAGGTCCAGGGTCGCCGCCTGGGTGCCCTCCGATTCAGCTTCAGCGAGCCCCGGCTGTTCGATCCGGACGAGCGCCGGTTCATCGCCACCCTGGCGGCCCAGAGCGCCCAGGCCCTCGACCGGGCTCAGCTGCAGCAGAGCCGGCTCGACCTCAGCGACCGGCTGCAGCGCAGCCTGCTGCCTCCCCCCCTCCCTCCGATCGAGGGGCTGCAGGCGGCCGCTCTCTACCATCCCCTCGGCGACGGGATGGAGGTCGGCGGCGACTTCTACGACATCTGGCCCATGGAGGGCGGCCAGTTCGCTCTGGCGATAGGCGACGTCGTGGGCACCGGCCCGGAAGCCGCCGCCCTCACCGCCCTGCTGCGGTTCTCGCTCCGGGCCCTGACCATGCGCAGCAGCGAGCCGGTGGCCACCCTGCAGGCGCTCAACCAGGCGCTGCGCTCCGCCCCCCGCTCCGACGGGGGCGAGACCTTCTGCACGGCCATATTCGCCTGCCTCCGCCGCGACGGGGATGCGATGCGCGTGACCCTGGCCAGCGGCGGCCATCCGCCGCCCGGCTTGCGGCGGGCTGACGGCAGCATCGAGGAGATCTTCCTCGGCGGCTCCCTCCTGGGGGCGTTCGCCGCCATCGACGTGGCGGCGGTCGAGGTGACGCTGCATCCGGGCGATGCCTTGGTCCTGTTCACCGACGGGGTGGTGGAGGCCCGCGACCGCACCGGTGCCATGTTCGACTACTCCGGCCTCCTCGAGGTCCTGGCTCGGGTCGACGGCTCGGCCCACGAGATCGCCGAGGCCATCGAGAAGGCGGTCCTGTCCCATGTGGGCCAGGAGCTCAAGGACGACATGGCGGCCCTGGTGTTGAAGGTTGACGGCGTCCCCGGGCGCCCGTCCGACCCGCCGCCGGGGTCATCGGAACCCGAGTGACCCTGGTCACGCGACAGGCGGTCGAAGCCGGCGGGACCGTACACTCTGCGCCAGCCGACAGGGGGTAGAACAGATGTCCTGGCTCAAGCTGGCGAGGAAGGCCAACGACTACGCCGAGGCCAAGGCTCAGCAGGCCTTCAACGAGCACGCCGATCCGAAGGTCCAGGTGGAGCAGGCGATCACCGCCCTCCAGCAGCACCAGCAGGAGCTCGAGGAGGCGGCCAGCCACGTCCTGGCCCAGGAGAAGATGGCCAAGATGAGGCTGTCCGAGCTGTCGGCCAAGGAGGCCAAGCTGACCGCCAACGCCCAGGCGGCCATGTCGTCGGGACACCAGGACGCCGCCCGCACCTTCGCCCTCCAGCTGTCGGCCACCCGCGAGCAGATCCAGGCTCTGACCGGTCAGATCCCCCAGCTGGAGGCGGCGGCCAACGACGCCCGCACCGCCGTGCAGGAGGGCGCCGATCTGCTCCAGCAGAAGCTCAACGAGCGCAACACCATCCTGGCCCAGATCGACCAGGCCCACATGCAGCAGGAGATGGCGGCCTCCCTCAAGCAGGTGAGCGACCTGACCAGCTCGGGTGACGTGCCCAGCTTCGACGAGATCAAGAACAAGGTCCAGGGACAGTTCGCCCAGGCCCAGGCGGCGACCGAGCTGCACGCCAACGATCCGGCGGTGCTGGAGATGCAGGCCCATCACGATCAGCTGAATTCCGAGGCCGACGCCATCCTGGCCCAGCTGTCGGCCGGCAGCCTCAAGCCGGCCGCTCTCGAGGCGCCCGCCGCCGCCTCGAAGACCGCGACGACCTGATGGCCAACGCCGTCGTCTGCTTCAACCCGGAGCACGACATCGCCGCCATCCGCTGGGACCGTCGCCCCAACGACTTCCCCGTCGACGCCGTCAACCGGGCCCTCGAGGCCCTGTACCGCAACGACGACCTCGCCCCTTACCTGTACGTGGTCTACGGCGGGGATCAGACCCTGGGCCTGCTGGTGGCGAGCAACTTCAACCCGGAGAACGACTCGGAGATCCGGGCGGTGTTCAACGACATCGTCAACCGCGACAACATCGCCCCCGAGACGACGGGGGACTACGCCCGGATCGAGGTGCAGGTATGACAACCACGGGACACCGGCGGCGGCCCGTACTCGTGCTGGCCGCCGCCCTGTCGGTTCTTTCGGCCCTCGGCCTCGTCTCGGTCGCGGCGGCCACCCCGGCCTACGCCCGGGGTGGCTTCTCCTTCTCCCACGCCCCGAGCTACTCGGGATCGCGCGGCTTCTTCGGCGGGTCGCGCTCGGGCACCAAGGCGCCCACCTTCTCGGGATCGCGCTCGGGCACCTCCCGTTCCACCAGCCATGCCCCCAGCTACTCCGGGGCCCGGTCGGCCACGCCGACGGCGCCGTCGCCCCTGCCAGGCCGGACGGGGGTGCTGCACGGCAACTTCTACTACCTCGGCCACTACTACCCCTACTACTTCGCCGGCCACTACTACCTCGCCAACCCCGCCGCCTACCACCAGTCGGACGGGGGCGTGGTCGCCGTGGTCCTCATCCTGGTTCTGATCGCCCTGGTGGTGGCCTACTTCGTCCTGCGCAACCGCAGGAGGAGGATGGCGGCCCCTTCTGAGCCCCCGGGGGGCTCCTACCCGCTCTAGCCGGCCCGCCTCGGTGGGGGCAGGGCCAGCTCGAGCCGGCCGTCCGGCGTCGGGACGACGGTGACGCCCCGGTCCAGATCCGGGCGTTCGGCCAGCCAACGCTCCACCCGGTGCTGACGGATCCGACCGGCAGGTGTCAGGCCCTTGTGGAAGTAGGAGCGGCGACCGGCGTAGCCGAGGGCCCGGTAGAAAGCCCGCTCGGCCTCGGTGGCCCCTCCCAGGCCGAGCTCGGACAACCCGAGGGCCAGGGCCTCCCTCTCGATAACGCCGACCATCAGGCGGCCCAGCCCCCGGCCCCGGTGGGGGGCCGCCACCCCGACGAACAAGCCGGCACTCCGGGTGGTGTCGTCCTGACGGGTGGCCAGGCCGCCGGCGACAAGGACGCCGCCGGCCTCCACCGCCAGCATCATCGGTCGGTCGTCGGGCAGGCGGCGGGCCAGGGCGCCGAAGCGGTGGTCGAGGTGGCTTAGCTGCCTTGGGTGCTGGGCACCGATCAGGTCGTAGACCGTCATCAGGTCCTCGACGTCGCCCACCCGGCGCAGGATGTACCCGTCGGCGGCCGGCGAGGTGGTCCGGCGCTGTTGCACAAGCGAGCGCAGGGCGGCCCAGTTGGGGAGGCCGTGCTCGCGGGCGATCGTCAGCTGGGCGCCGGACAGCTTGATGGGCACGCCGTAGGCGGCCAGCCTCCTGAGCGCGGCTTCATCGGCGGCGCCGGCGGCCCGCAGCAGCTCGCGGGCCTGCCGGCGCAGCTGGCGCAGGTCGGGACGCTCGGGCAGCGACGACATGGGAGCTCCTCTCGTCTGCCCGGGGTCCGCGGCCGGGCTCGAGAAGGAACGCCTGAGCGCCGATCGGTTCAGTCGGTGGAGGTGGACTCAGTCCTGCCCGCGGACCCGGCGGCGTCCTCCGGCGCCGTCGCCCACCTAACCACCTGACCGCGCTGCGGGCAAGCGAGTTGGCGGGGGGCCGGGCCGGGGCCGCCCCGGCTCAGGCGCCGGTCCGAGGCGGGTTGTGGGTGGTGATGAAGGCGACCAGGACGTCGACGTACTGCTGGGGGATGAAGTCCTTCATCACCGCCGACAGGTGCCCCTTGCCTGGCAGCACCACGTTGGTGAACTCGGACAGCTCCCGCCAGAGGCGGTGGGTCTTGGCCAGCGGCCGGTCGTACTCACCGTTCACCGCCAGGACCGGGAACTTGATGGCCGGCAGGTTGATGGAGTCGGCCAGGGCCCGTTGACGGGTCCTGAACATCTGGCGGTCCGCTTCCGACATGGCGGCTGTCGCCGCCGGCCGGGGAGTGGCCGGCCCGGCGTTTCCCACCTCCCGACCGGGCGCCGCCCGGTTGTTGCGGTAGGCGGCCTGGGCGGAGGCCTCGTCAGGCGCCGTCCCCTCCTTGTCGGCCGGCACCTTGTCCTCCCACTCCTCGGTCTCCGCCAGTCCCGAGCCCCCGAAGTGGGCGGTGATGAACCGCTCCGGGGCGGCGGCCATGATGCCGGCCGTCACGAACCCGCCCATCGAGTAGCCCCCGATGTGGGCCCGCTGGATCCCCTGCTGGTCCATGAACTCGATGACGTCGGCGGCCATGTGCTGCCTCCCGCCCTCGGGCCCGGCCTCGCTCAGGCCGTGGGCCCGCATGTCGATCCCGATGACCCGGTTGGTCGGGGCCAGGGCGGGAGCTATGCCGTTGATGAACCAGTTTCCGATGGCGCTGCCGCCGGCCCCGTGGATCAGGATGACCGGCGTGCCCTCGCCGACCTCGGCGTAGTGGAGCTTGGTCCCGTCGCTGGTCGAGAACCAGCCCTCGATCCAGCGGCTGTCGAGTTCGGTCGTGCTCACTTGTCCCCCCAGCGGTTAGACGTTCTAATTGTGGGGTCATCTAACCAGATTCCCGGGCGGGGTGCAGGGGCTCGGGGATGTCGCGGTCCGACCCGGGCTACCCCTACCCTGGGCCCACCCGAGGCCCGGGTCCGGAGAGGGGGCGTCATGCAGAACTACGGCTGGACGGCCACGCCCGAGCCGGTGGACGTCGGCTTCGCCGGTCCCGCTCCCCAGAACCGCCTGACTGTCGCCTTCCGGGTGGTGATGCTGGTCCCGCATGTCATCGTGTTGATGGGCCTGTTGATCGCGGCCTACGTCGTCAGCTTCATCGGCTGGTTCGCGGCCCTGATCCTCGGTCGCCTGCCCGCCGGCATGGCCGAGTTCCTCTCCGGCGTGGTCAGGTTCTCCGCCCGGTTCTACGGATACAGCTACCTGCTCACCGACCGGTATCCGCCATTCGGGCTGGAGTCGGCCGACTACCCGATCGACGTCACCACCCACCCCGGCCGGCTCAACCGGCTGGCGGTGCTGTTCCGCTTCATCCTGGTCATACCGGCCAACTTCGTGACCGGCTTCTTGACCTTCGGCTTCGCTCTGGCCGGCTTCTTCATCTGGCTGATCGTCCTGGTCGCCGGCGGGATGCCACCCTCGCTGTATCAGGCGGTGGCTTCCATGCTGCGCTACCAGACCCGCTACTACGCCTTCCTCACCATGGTGAGCGCCGCCTATCCGTCGGGCCTCTTCGGCGATCAGCCCTCCTACGAATCCCCATGGCCCCCGGGCCCGCCCGGCTACCAGGCCGGCGGGGGACAGGGCGGCGAAGGAGCGGCACCCGAGGCCTCGGCGGCACCCGAAGCCTCGGCGGCACCCGAGCCCTCCGAGCCACCCCGGCCGCCCGAGCCGTCGGGGCCGTCGGAGCCGTGGCCGGCCCCTGAGCCGGCCCAGCGCTGGAGCGGGTCCGAGCCGGCCCCGACGTGGACCTTCGCGGGAGGCGCCGAGCAGTGGTCGACGCCCCCTGAGCGGACCAGCCCGCTGGCCACCCGCCTGGTGCTGACCCCGGCGGCCAAGCGGATCGTGGCCCTTCTGCTCGCCATCGGGGTCGTCGGCTACTTCGGCGGGTTCATATTCAACATCGCCTCCGGCGGCGCCAACTTCAGCCGGGCGGAGGCGGGAGCGGCACTATCGCTCGACTACGCCACGCTGTCGCGCTCGGTCCAGACCTTCCAGTCCCAGGTGGCCAGCTGCGACCAGTCGGCCGACTTCGCCTGCACCCAGCGGGCCGCCGGCGCTCTGGCCCCCCACTTCGCCAGCTTCGCCGACGACGTCGGCACCCTGGGCGTGCCGGGCTCGGACCAGCCCGACGTCGACCGCCTGGTCTCCGATGGCCGCCAGATGTCCTCGGTCCTGCAGGCCATGTCGACGGCGCCGTCACCGTCGGCCTACCTGTCCCAGGCCAACCAGTTCCAGCAGGCCGGCGCCGCCTTCGACCGCGACTACCAGGCGCTGAGCCAGGACCTCATCTGATCAGGCCGGCGACGGCCAGGAGGATCATCGCCTGGGCGTTGAACATGGCATGGGCCGCCATCGAGGTACCGAGCCTGCCGGTCAGGTGCCTGAGGCTGCCCAGGGCCAGCCCGGCCACTGCGATGCTCCATGCGTAGAGGAGCGAGATCGGCCCCACCCAGCCGATGAGGTGGGCGGCGCCGAAGAGGGCGCTGGTGGCGGCGATGCCGCCGACGGGCCCCCACCGCCCCACCAATCTGGTCTGGATGATCCCCCGGAAGAACAGCTCCTCGATCAGCGGGGCTCCGGCGCAGGTGGCCAGCACCACCACCAGCCAGCCCAGCGGGCCGCGGGCCAGCTGCTGGAACGTCTGCTGGTCCACCGAGGGGTGCCGGCCGACCAGGAACCCGGCGAAGGGCAGCACCGCCACCGTGGCCATGGCCCTCCCGGCCACCGAGCCGGCCAGTCCGAAGCCCAGATCAACCGGTCGGGCACCGACCAGGAAGTCCCGCCGCACCGAGCCGGTGCCCCGCCGCCGGCTGACCACCACGGCGGTACCGACCAGCCCCGTCCACAGTCCCAGCTCGGAGAGGCCGAAGCCGGCAAGCTTGCCGCCCGGGTGGCCGGCAGCCCACAGGATCAGCTGGACCAGGAGGCCGAGGCCGACACCGACGGCGAAGCCGGCCAGGGCGAGGGCGAGGCCGGGCAACCCGGGGGCGGGGGGCGATGCCGCCGCCGGCGGCGGGGCCCACTCGACCGGTCCGGCCTGGCGGCTGACCTGCCAGGTCCACTGACCACCGTCCCACCACCGACGCCGGCCGGAGTCGCCCGGGTCGCCGTACCAACCGGGTGGTCGGGCGGTCTCCGCCTGCTCGGCCTGAGGGCTCGGACGGGCCGCCGCCACCGGGGCGGGACCAGCCGGGTCGACCTCTGCCGTCCCGAAGGCGGTGCCGCAGGCGGAGCAGAAGCGGGCGTCGGTCCGCCGGGGGAGGGCCTTGCAACGGGGGCAGGGGGTCAAGTCCTGACCACCACCGTGCGGCAGATGAGATCGATGAGGTTCTGGCGTCGCCGGGTCCATATGGTGAACAGATCGGCCACCAGCCCCGGTACCACGAAGGGAAGGTACAGGGCGATGCGGATCAGGAAGCGGGCCAGAGCCCGCCAGCGGCCGACGTCCCCACCGCTACGGGCGTCGGCCAGCCGAATGCCGAGCGCCAGGTACCCCAGGGTCTGGCGCCGCAGCAGGGCGAAGTAGCAGAGGACGCCGACCGCCCACAGGCCAACCACCACGCCGGTCAGAGCACCGGACACAGTGGCGCTGGCCGCCGGTTGCAGGATCCGGGGCGGCCGAGCCTGGGACAGCGACGCCAGCCCGACGCCGAGGAATAGCGGGATGGCCAGAGCGGTGGCGTCGATGGCGAAGGCGCCCACCCGGCGCCCGAGGCCCGCTGGTTCGGCGACGGCGCCAACCATGGGTCGGCCGCACCACCAGCAGAAGCGGTCGCCTCCGTCGAGGAGGGCCCCGCAGGACGTGCAGTAGCTCAGCTGCTCTTCTTCCCGCCCGAGTACCCGTTCAGGGCTTCGGTGATGTACGAGCGCAGCGACTCCACACGGACTCCCCTCTCGCCGAGGATGGCCTCGGCCATGCCACCGACCCCCGTCATGAGCGAAAGCAGGAGGTGCTCGGTTCCGACGTAGTTGTGCCCCATGTCGAGGGCGACTTGAACCGAGTTGTCGATGGCGACCGACGCCCGCGGGGTGAGACCGCTGCGGCCCTGCTGGCCCCGCTGCACCCGGGCGTCGATGCCGGCGATGACCTGTTGGCGGGTGACCCCGGAGGCGGCGAGAGCCCTGGCCGCCAACCCGTCGACCTCGTCGAGCAGGCCGGCGAGGATGTGCTCGGTCCCGACGTAGTTGTTGCCCAGCGCCGAGGCGATGTTCGGGGCATGGACCGACACGACCCGGCGGGCCCGGTCGGTGAACCGCGCGAAACCGCGGGGGGTACGGCGCTCGGCGGTGAACCGCTTCTGCACCGCCTGCTTGGTGACGCCGAGGGCGGTGCCGATCTCCGTCCAGGAGTGTCCCGCCCGCCGACTGCGGTCCACGAAGTGCGAGAGCAGGGCGTCGGTCGTGTCGTTGAGCGCCTCGACCGTCGACGAGGCGGTGGCCAGCAGGTCCAGGGGCTCCGGCGACGGTGAACGGGACTCGACCTCCTCTATGAGGGTGCTGAGGGTGACGGTCATGGCGTCAACCTTAGGTTGTCGCCGCCTTAGCGTCAACCAGAGGTTGTCGACAGGGGATGGAAGGCCGGACCTCGCTGACGGCGGGCCGGGAGGCCGGGCCGTTTGCGGGTGGCTGGTAGACCAGGCTCATGACCGTGCGCAGCCTGGGCCACCTGATTCCCCGGATAGACCCCTCGGCCTGGGTGAGCGAGGCGGCCTACGTGGTCGGCGACGTGGAGATCGGGCCGGGCTCGAGCGTCTGGCCCGGGGCCGTCATCAGGGGCGATTTCGCCCCCATACGCATCGGCGCCCGGACCCACGTGGAGGACAACTGCGTCCTGCACACCGGCGAACCGATGAGCATCGGCGACGACGTCACCATGGGTCACGGCGTGGTCGTCCACTGCCGCTCGGTCGGTTCGCGCTGCCTGCTGGGGAACAACTCGACGCTGCTCGACGGGGCGGTGGTGGGCGACGAGTGCGTGATCGCCGCCGGCGCCGTGCTGCGGCCCGGCGTCGTCGTTCCCGACGGGTCCTTCGCCGCCGGCGTGCCAGCGTTGGTGCGGGCCCGCAGCCCCGAGGAGCGGGCCCGGCGCCGGCGGCGCCCTCCCGAGGACGGGGACGAGACCCCCCGGGGCGGATATGCCGCCATGCTCGTGCGCTACCGGGACGCCGGCCTGTAGCGGGGGCCGGCCGTAACCTCCACGCTATGGCAGAGGAGCTGGCCGTCCGCGACCCGATCAAGGGCCAGAAGCTGACCATAAAGGTGGTCCCCCGCTCGGCCATCGAAGTGATCGCCCACCAGCGCAAGCCCCGTCCCGCTCATCTCAAGGCGCTGTCTTCGTCCATGGAGCGGGTCGGCTACCTGACCCCGCTGGTGGTCGTGGAACGGGACGGCCGCTTCGTCGTCATCGACGGCAACACCGGCTGCAGGTCGCCACCGACCTCGGGGTCAAGCAGTTCCCCGTCGTGGTCGTGCCCGGGCCCCTCGCCCGGCGGATGATGAGCCTCAACGTCGAGCAGAACCTCAACATCAGGGAGCGGGCGACCATCGCCCTTTCCATCTACCGCGACATGCTGGCCGAGGCTCCCCGGCGCAGCGAGGACCACGGCGAGGTGGTCGACTCGCTGGAGACCGCCCACCTGGTCACCCTCGGCCTGGCCTACGAGCGGTCGGGGCGCCTGGCCGGCGGAGCCTTCGAGGCCATCCTCAAGAAGTGCGACGGCTTTCTCGACGTTCCTCTCGAGCAGGCCTACCAGGTGCGCCAGGGACGGGCCAGCAAGCTGCTTGAGGCGGCGGCGAAGGTGAAGGCGGTCGAGGAGGCGCTCAAGGCGAGGGGAGCGTGGCACTCGATGGCCCGCTACCAGATCATCAGCTACGCCAACCCGACCAAGCGGGCCCGCAAGCCCGGCGACTTCGACCGCACCTTCGACAAGATGATCGCCACCCTCGAGAAGCTCGAGGAGACTCCCCAGAAGGTGCTGGGCGAGCGCGTCGCCGACGAGTAGCCGCTAAGGCCGGCATGGTTCAGCTCCGCGCCCGGAACACCGCCGTCACCTGGGCGCTGAGCTGCTGGGTTCCCGCCTCGATGGGTGGGAGGGTCGAGAAGCCGCCGGGCGATCCTGCTGCCGCCCCGCCGGCGCCGGAGGCGTAACCAGGCGGGGCGACGTCGGTCACCGAGCAAAGCGGCCCCAGGCGGATGCCGTCGCCGGCGGCCATGGAGGCGGCCTGAGCGGTCGCCCGGGCGACCGCCTCCTTGCGGGCCTGGTCCATCAGTGATCGGTCGTCGACCAGGGAGTAGGCGATGCTGTCGATGTGGATGGCGTTGCCGGCCGCCTTGGCCGCCTGGTCGATGAGTGAGCCCGCTCCGCCGAGGTCGTGCAGCTTCACGGTGACCTCGTTGGAGGCTTGGTAACCGGTCAGGACCGGCTGGTTGCCCCCGGAGTAGGTGGGTTGTATGGACAGCAGGGACGTCTGCATGTCGGCGTCGCCGACGCCGCCCTGACGGAGGCTGGCGATGAGCGCGTTGGCCCGGGCCGAGTCCTGGGCCAAGGCCCCAGCGGCCGTGCTTGCTCCAATGGTGACGCCCATGGAGACGGTCAGCAGATTCGGTGGAGCGCTGGCCGTGGCGTAGGCCTGGCTGGTGATCGTGGGCGTTCCCGCCGGACAGCCTGCCTGCGTCCCTGACCCTGCCGCTGTCGGGGCGGGCCCTCCACATCCCGCGACCGCAGCCAGTGTCAGAACGGCCAGCCCCGCCAGGCCCCCTCGTAGCGCCACGACTCACCCCCGCAGATCGGGCCGCCTGAAGCCGCCACCGCTCGGTTGGTGGGGGCGTGGCGACCGGATCAACCGCCTCAGGCGCCGGGAACCTGGGCCAGTGCGGCGGTTGGAACCGCCAGCCACCGGCGCAGGGGCCTGGGCAGCCACCAGTTCCAGCTGCCCAGCAGCGCCACCAGGGCGGGCACCAGCATGGCGCGCACCAGGGTGGCGTCGATCAGGATCCCCACCCCGAGGCCGGTGGCCAGCACCTTGATGTCGGTCACCGGAGCCGAGGCCAGCGAGGCGAAGGCGAGGAAGAGGATCAGGGCCGCGCTGGTGACCAGCCGTCCGGTGCGCCCGAGGCCCTCGATCACCGCCTGGGTGGTCGAGCCGGTGCGCTCGTACTCCTCGCGGATGCGGGTGAGGATGAAGACCTCGTAGTCCATCGAGAGGCCGAACAGGAAGGCGAAGACCATGAGCGGCACCCACGAGGTGATCGAGCCCGTGGCCGTAATCCCCCAGATGAGCCTTGAGCCGTAGCCTTCCTGCCAGACCAGCACCATCACGCCGAAGGCCGCGCCTACCGAAAGCAGATTCAGCAGCACCGCCTTCAGCGGCAGCAGCAGCGAGCGGAAGGCCCGCGCGAGCAGCAGGAACGTCAGCACAGCGATCAGCGCGATCATCAACGGGAAGCTGCCGTAGATCGCCGAGACGAAGTCGGCGTTCTCG
>DASRBO010000041.1:0-70229 GCA_035653595.1 Acidimicrobiales bacterium
CCATCGGAGCTATGACCTCAGCTTCAAGGAGGGGGCCGTGGCCGTGGTGCGCCAGACGCGCAAGCCGGTCCGCCAGGTCGCCCGAGAGCTGGGGATCCCATCGGCCACCCTGGCCTGCTGGGTGAAGGACTCCCGGATCAAAGCCGGCGAGGCCATCGACCCCAACTCGGAGGCCGCGGCTCGCATTCGCCAGCTCGAAGCCGAGGTGGCCGAGCTGCGGGAGGAGCGTGATGTCCTCCAGCGATCCGTGGTCCTCTGGGTCAAGGACGCGATGAAGAAAGGGCGCCGGTGAGAATCGCTGCGTTCATCGCGGAACAGAGGACCGAACACGGGGTGCCCCACGCCACCGTCTGCCGTCTCATCGGGGTGTCGCAGTCCTGGTTCTACAAGTGGCTCAACCGCCCCCCGACGCCCCGCCAGACCCGACGGGACCAGATCGACGCCGCCGTGCGGACGTCGTTTCAAGCGTCCCACGGCGACTACGGCAGCCCCCGGGTGCTCGAGGACCTCAAGGAGGCAGGGTTCCGGGTGTCCAAGAAGACGGTGGAGACCTCCATGGCCCGCCAGGGGCTGGTCGCCCGCCCGTCCCGGCGGGCCCGGCGGGGCCTCACCCGGCCGGACAAGGCCGCCGAGCCCATCGTCGACCTGCTCAAACGGGAGTTCGGAGCGACCGAGGTGGACCACAAGTGGTGCGGGGACCTGACCGAGATCCCAACCGGGGAGGGCAAGTTGTACTTGGCCGCCGTGGAGGACCTCTGCTCGCGCCGAGTGCCGGGCTTCGCCATCGGCGAGCACCACGACGCCCCTTTGGCCGTCGAAGCCATCAACATGGCCGTGGCGGTCCGCGGCGGGGACGTCACCGGGGTCGTGTTCCACTCAGACAGGGGCTCGGAGTACAACGCCGGCGACTTCCGGGCGGCGTGCAGGACCGCCGGCATCACCCAGTCGATGGGCCGGGTCGGCTCGGCCCTGGACAACGCACCGGCAGAGAGCTTCTTTTCCACCTTCGAGTTCGAGTGCTTGAGGAAGGGTCCGTTCAGGACCAAGCTCGAGGCCCGCCGGGCCGTCGCCGCGTTCATCGACCGCTACAACCGCGTGCGACGCCACAGCTCCATCGGCATGATCTCACCCATGCAGTTCGAAGCGGCATTGGCCACCAGCCACGCCGCATCCAACAAGGCGGCATGAAATCGGCCCTCTACGTGAGCCCTGTCAGCCCCCCCGAACGCGTCCGGTGGCATTGGAGTGCCGGCTCATGGCAGGCTCACTGTCCAACCACCAAGCCTCCACGGTTTGGGGGGAAGCCCATGGAGACGCGCACGATCCTCTTGCCCAGTATCTCGGACGGCTGGCGTCGCGCGTCCTGCGCACTGTCAGTGGAGATGACACTGAGCGGTTGGCCGAACAGCTCCGACGAATCAATCGCATCATCGACCAGCTGGTTCAGTTGGCCCCGGACCTCTTGAGTCCGGACGTTCTCATCGCCGAGATGCGCCAGTTACTGGCAGTACTACCGGGGTCGGTTGATCCAGCTGGGCCTCGCTCCATCCCGCGTCCGGAGGTGCCTCTCTCCCGCAGTGCTCTCCTGATGAACGGACGCGATCAGCCCCGGATTGGGTCCGAGGTCATTCGCGAGCTGGCTTCCGCTGACGACGTGAAGCTCATCTGTGCGTTCGTCAAGTGGTCAGGTCTGCGGATCATCGATGATGCCTTGGCTGACGTCATCGATCGCGGCGGCAAGGTGCACGTTCTGACCACCGCCTACATGGGCGCCACCGAACGCCGAGCCATAGACCGTCTCGCCCACCTCGGCGCCTCGGTGAAGATCTCATACGACCTCCGCACGACCCGGTTACACGCCAAGGCTTGGCTCTTTCGGCGGCGATCAGGAGCCAACACTGCGTATGTGGGCTCTTCGAACCTCTCAAGGGCAGCTCTCGTAGACGGCCTGGAGTGGAATGTCCGGCTGTCAGGCATGGAACAGCCTCACGTGCTCGAGGCCTTCGAGGCGGCATTCGACGACTACTGGGAGGACCCGAGCTTCGAACCGTATGACCCCAGCAGCGATGCCACCCGACTCGACAAGGCACTGGCCGCCGAGCACCACGAGCCATTAGAGGGGGAGCTATTTCCCCTCCGGCTCAGCCCCTTCCCGTATCAAGCCGAGGTGCTGGAACAGCTGGAGGCTGAGCGGATCCTTCACGATCGCTGGCAGAACCTCGTAGTCATGGCTACCGGCACTGGCAAGACCGTCGTGTCAGCGCTCGATTACGAACGACTGCGCAGCGCAGGCCAAGCCGACTCCCTGCTGTTCATCGCTCATCGCGAGGAACTACTCCGTCAGAGCCGGTCTACATTCAGAGCAGCTCTGCGGGACGGCTCCTTTGGGGAAGTACTCGTGAGCGGCGACGTGCCCGAGGATTGGCGGCATGTCTTTGCCTCGGTGCAGTCGCTGTCTAGAGCCAGTCGGCTCGGACTCCTTGACCGACACGCCTTCGACATGATCATCGTCGATGAATTCCACCACTCCGAGGCGGAGACCTATAGCCGCGTCTTGGAGCACTTCGAGCCCCGCGTGCTGCTCGGTTTGACCGCCACGCCGGAGCGACCCGATGGCCAGGATGTGACGCACTGGTTCGGAGGGCGCATCGCCGTGGAGCTGCGCCTCTGGGAAGCCCTCGACAGGGGCTTGCTATCTCCATTCCAGTACTTTGGCCTCCACGACGACGTCGACGTGTCGCAGGTCCCGTGGCGTCGGGGCGCCTATGACCTGTCGGCTCTGAGCCACGTCTACACCGGCCATGACGCCCGAGCCCGGCTCGTCGCACAGGCCTACCGGGACAAAGTGGCCGACCCCCGATCCGCTCGTGCGCTTGGCTTTTGCGTGAGCATCGACCACGCCGAGTTCATGGCCAGCCGGTTCAATGCTTGGGGCATCCCCTCTGTGGCTATCTCCACGCGCTAGGCACGTCTATCGGGCATGGCCACTCCGCAGCCCAGTGATCGAGAACGTACGAACGTGCGGCCTCGTACGCGGCGTCCTCTCTTGCGAACAGGCTCAGATCTCCACCCTGCTCGAGACCGCGGAGAGCGAAGCCCGCCCGCGGGGAGCTCATGCCGCGAGGTCTCTCACCGTCATCGGCGCATAACTCCTCGTCGGGATAAAGATCTCGTGTTTGCCGAGGTCGGCGAACAAAGTGCCCTCGCGACTGAACGCCGAAGCTTGAGTCAGGACATCGAAGCGAAAGTCCCTCCTCTGGAATCGTCCCTTGCCAAGGTAACCCCACTCCGCAAACGTGATCGGTTCACCTAAAGCGGTGAGCATGGTCAGCGCGTCGCCGTGAATCAGGTTCTGCCCGACCACATACGCGGCCGCCCTGTAGAGATCGTCGGACTCATCGACGTCGAGATAACTAGCGAAGTTGTGCAGAAGGTTGTCACGGCACTCGCCGATGTCCGCTAGAAGCTCTATCCCATATATGCACATAAGGCCAAAAAGAGCGTAATGACGCTTTTCGAATTCCGACTTCCCGAACTTCAGCTCGACGGCAGCGAACTTGCGGCGCAGCACGCGGACAAGGAAGTTGCCGCTCCCACAGGCCGGCTCGAGGACGCGCGAGTCGATCCGGGCGGTCTCCTCCTGGACGAGATCGAGCATCGCCTCGACCATCCAGGTTGGCGTGAATACCTCGCCGTGGTCGGCCACTCGCTGCAGAGACCTCATTAGCGCCACGTTTCTCATGGTATGGGGGTGACCAAGCCGAACGGGGTTAGTCGTCTCCTTGAAAGGTCTCTTTCCAGTTAACTGGACGGTTCGCGCCCGGACCCCCCAGCAAGAGTTCGAAATTGCGTCCTTGACCACTCAGAGTGGCCCGTGCACAAGGCACCCTGACTACGTCGAGCAAACTTCGTTAAGGGGGCGGCCGCACACGGAAGGGAGCCTCAGTGTCGTGCCCGTTGCGTGCCCAATGGGACCGCAAACAGTGGTCACTAAACGTAACTTCACGTCAGCAAGTGTGCTGGTATACGAAGTTACAAGCTTGTGAGCAGCACGCTCCGTGGCGCTCATAACCCGAAGGTCGCAGGTTCAAATCCTGCCCCCGCCACTATTAGGGCTCTCCGGCTCCCAGCGGGCAGCCTGGTAGCCCCGAGGGTCACGCGGACGAAGGCGCCTCAGGCTTGAGGTGTGAGCCTCCGACTAAGAAGCACCTTCGTCCCGGATCGTCTCACCTGAGTTATCAGCGCTCGGCTCCCAGGTCTATCAGTGTCATCCGCAGTCGGCACAAGCCGTAGCGGATCCTGCTCTTGACCGTGCCCTCGGCCGTACCCAAAAGGCTGGCCACCTCACGGTAGGTGTGGCCGCCGAAGTAGGCCAGTTCGATGGCCTGGCGCTCCCCGGGCCCAAGCTTCGCCAGAGCGGAGCGCACCCGCTCCCCGACCGCCAGGTCCCACACCTCCTGTTCGAGGTCATAGGACGCCGCCGCCAGCCCGGCCCGGCGGACCTCACGATGGCGCCGGCGACCTTCGGAACGCAGGACGTCGACCGAACGACGGTGGGCCATTGTCAACAGGTATGAGCGCAGAGTCCCCCTCTCGGGGTCGAAGCGGTCGGCCTCGTCCCACAGGGTGGTGAAGACCGTCTGGGTTACGTCCTCGGCCCGTCCCCGGTCGCCGATGACCCGGAGGGACAGGGCGAAGACCCCACCCCCGTGGAGGCGGTAGGCCTGGGCCAGGGCATCGGCGCCCTGGGATCTTCCGTGCCACATACGAACCCCTCTGCTGTGATCGCGCCCCGGGGCGAATCAACAGCCAGGGTCTAGGGCTGCGGCGAACCTGCCGTGATTGTAGCGACGAAGCGGAGGTCACGCGAAAGTGAGTGGCGACCTGGCACGTCCCGAGCTCCGACCTGCGAGTTCCGAATCTCCGCGGCGCGGGTGCGGTGGCGCTCCGACCCTGTCCGGACGACGTCTCCGGCCCCAGCCGTGCGCACCTGCCAGAAGGCGGACCGGTCTGGAACGCGCCCCTGCAGGCCGCCACCGGAAGCCGACCGAGCTTCGATCGATATTGTCACCATTATGAGGCTTGCCTGCGGTATGGCACCGGAGCTTGCTCCAGTCGAGGTCCGGGGTGCGTTGGGCACCTGTGCCTGAGCGGAGGATGAGGTCGTAGGTGGAAGCGGCGACTAGCAATGCCCGACAGATCGGCTGCAAACCGAAGTTGGCCCGTTTCTCGTCTATGACGGCTGGCAGGCTACGCACGGGCGGGCACTCCTCGACGGCTCCGAACCAAGCGCATACCGTTGAAGTAGATGGTTGAGATGCGTGCAATCGTGTTCTGTCCCGCCTGCCGAATCTTCTGGGGCGCTGAGGACGAAGCCAAATGCGTCGATCCCAACCATGCCGGGTCTCACGGCCTCCACGAAATGCACGTCCACAGGGACGAGGTCGAGCTGTGCGACGGGACGGTTGTGGTGGCAGTGACCTTCGACGAGCGAGACCCCTACAGCCGCGGGGTCGTCCCCGACTTCGGGCTATACCTGGATGATCGTTGGCAGCCGCCGTGGGCCCATGCTCACATCGAGTGGCCCGACTTCGGTCTTCCAAACGACCCGAAGACCCTCCTGGTTGCGCTGGATGATGCCCTCGAGCGGGCCCGCAACGGCCAGCGGGTCGAAATTGGGTGCTGGGGTGCCCATGGCCGCACCGGAACAGCGCTGGCATGCCTCGCGGTGCTCACTGGCTGCCCGCCGAAGGATGCGGTGGAGTGGGTCCGGGCCGCTTATTGTGAGCGTGCGGTCGAGACGCCTGAGCAAGCCCGGTTTGTGGGGACGTTCAGCCCTTGACCCAGACGGAGCGGTCATGCACTGCTCGCATCCCGTCTCTTTGGGGGTAGCGCCCGCGGTGGATGGCGCGGACCGGCCTTGTCCTTACCCGTTGTTCGGCCGCACAACGAGCTACGCTCGACACCTATGGCGAGGACGCGGAGGGCGCGACTCGCGGATGTGCACGACCTCGCGATTGCGATGCCGGACGTGGCGGTTACCTACGGCCCTGCCGGTAACCCGATCTATCGGGTCGGAAGCAGGTCCTTCATCTTCTTCCGCACTCGACACGACCACGGGATCGGCCGCGGCCCGGATGTGGTGGATCCCAAGACTGGCGAGCGCTACAACGACCTCATCGTCTTCTCCGTTCAGTCGGAGCACGCCAAACAAGCCCTGATCGCCGATCCGGCGGTCCCGTTCTTCAGCACGCCGCACTTCAACGGTCACCTGTCGGTTCTGATCCGCGGGAGCAGGATCGGGGAGCTGAGCTATCAGGAGCTTTCCGAGGTCATCGAGGAGGCGTGGTTGTCGCGCGCGTCAGCTAGCCGTCGCCGCGAGTGGCTGGCTCGCTCGGAGGCCTCAACTCGAACGGCGGCCCGGGCCCGGAGAGGTTGAGTTCGGGGCTGTCCGCGCCTCGGTCGCGCCGCGCTTGAGATGTCCCGCTATCGGCCTTAGCGAATCTGGCGTGAAAACTCGATGCCGGCGGGACCAGTGGCATTATCGCCCACATCTCCCCACGCCACGTTGAGCATCCCATGGCTGTCAAAGGCCAAGCCGAGCAGATCCCAGACCACCGGTTGATGCGTGTACCCGCTGCCCCCGTAGACAACATGATCGCTTACCCCGCCCACGCTCCACTTCCGCCCTCCGTCGTGGCTCACGGCCGCCTCGACCACCCAGGGGACAGAAGCGGTCTCGCCGTTTGAAGAGGCGCTCGCATACCAGGCGATTCCGACGTTGCCATCGCCCGCGGCCACAACCCAGGGAAGCATCCCCGAGCCACCCGGCAGCCTGGCCAGACGGCTCCACGGTTTCCCAGGGCCGGCAGAGGTGGTGAACCAGACCTCGGTCTGTCCTGTTGGCGGCGCAAAGGGCGATGTGCCGGTCGCGATGGCCAACACGGCGTATTCCCTGCCCTTGGCATCAGCGGCGACGTCGAACTCGGAATTGAGGCCCTCATTGGCAGGGAGGGTGGCGATGCGCTCCTGGGTCCAGGTGTGCCCGTCATCGGAGGAGCGGGCCAGTCCGATCTGGTTGAAGCAGGCATTGGGGGCGCTGGTACAGCCCGGGTTCGACGAGGAAGCGTAGGGAACCACCAGCTGGTGGCGGGCCCGGTCATAGACCGGGCCGCCATTGACGCTGAGGACCAACTGGGGCGGCACCGGGGTCACCAGGATGGGTGCGCCGAAGCTGGCCCCATCATCGGTCGAGCGGACAGCCTCGATGTTGCCTGGGACGGCGGCGAAGGTGAGCAGGAGATCATGGTTGCCGGCATCCAGGAGGAACGGTCGATCGTTGACGGCGGTGTGGTTTGCGTCGTGGGCCTCGGTCCAGTGCCGTCCACCGTCGGTGGTTCGGCTGACCGTTGTTTCCGCCGTTCCGGTGCCGGTTCCCTCCTCATCGGCCATCCCCGAGAGGATCAGCGCGTTGGAGCCGGCCGGGCGGGCGAGGTCGACATCGTCGCCTGCCTGGCGGCCCGGTTCTCCGCCGATGACGTGCCAGTGGTTTCCCTCGTCGGTGGAGGTCCACACACATGAGTAGGCCGTGCCGGGCTCGGGGTCGCCGGTGGCGCAGTTCACTGGCTGGAACTGCGCCGCGAGGAAGATCTGGCCGCGTGGACCGACCATCAGTCGCGGCTCACCCTGGGTGGTGCCGGGGACGGACGGTGTGGGCGGCACCACTACAACATCGGGTCCGAAGGCAATCCCCGGCTCAGGGCCGCGACCGGAAGAAGGAACGCCATCTGAGGCCGATGCTGGCGAGAGTCCGCCCAGCATTGCGGCCAATCCAAGGCCACTCAGAGTGGCGCCGACCCGAAAGCCCCAACTCTTTCGCCTCCGTCCGGCCACGTCGGT
This sequence comes from Acidimicrobiales bacterium, assembly GCA_035653595.1. Taxonomy (GTDB): domain Bacteria; phylum Actinomycetota; class Acidimicrobiia; order Acidimicrobiales; family JAJPHE01; genus DASRBO01. The sequence goes on from DASRBO010000041.1 coordinate 7,900, forward strand.
CCCATTCGACGTAAACGTCGTCTTCCCTGTCGGCGTCGCTCAGGTGATGGGCGCTACCTCGATTACGGCGCCCGGGCGCGGACTGGGGGCAGGTTGTCATCCCTCGGTGCTCAGTATTGGGGTGGCCGTCCCGGGCCGGATAGGGACCAATGGGAGGGCGAAGTCCGGCCATCTGCTGTCAGCGCGCCGCTGAACCGCCGGGACCGACCGACTTGTGCGCGACCAGCCGCCCTGGCCTGCCGAAGGGCGGCCCGGGCACTTGGTGCTCCCACCTGCGCCGCCTGGCCGGCTGCCAGGATGTGACCGATGATCCCTCAGAGACTCTCCTTCGTGACCCTCGGGGCGCTTGACCTGCCCCGGCTGCGGGCCTTCTACGAGGGGATGGGCTGGACTCCACGCAGCGGATCGAACGACGAGTTCACCGCCTTCCTGCTTGGCGGAGTGATCCTTGCCCTGTACCCCCGGCACCTCCTGAAGGCCGAAGCCGCGCCGGACCTGGTGGCTGCGGCCCCGGGCAGCTGGAACGGCATCACGCTGGGTCTCAACGTGGAGGACAGGGCCGAGGTCGACCGGGTCTTCGACCAGGCTTGCCAGGCCGGTGCCCGCCCCCTTGCGCCGCCCCAGGACCGGGAATGGGGCGGACGCTCCGGCTACGTCGCCGATCCTGAGGAGAACCGCTGGGAGATCGTCTGGGCGCCAGGTGTCGCCTTCACGGATGCTGGAGCTGTGACTGAGCCCTGATTCGGCCGTCAGCGTGACGGCCCACGGAGGGCCTGGAGCTGCCTTCGGGGTACCTACGCCCAGCCCAACTGATCCAGCCGCTCGTCCCCGATACCGAAGTGGTGTGCCACCTCGTGGATGACGGTCTTGCGGATCTGGTCGACCAGGTCGGCCTCGGAGTGGCAGACCGAACAGATGGTCCGTTGGAACAACGTGATCCGATCGGGCATGACCCCGCTGTAGGAGACCGGACCTCGTCGGGTGAGGGGGATGCCCTCGTACAGCCCGAAGAGGCGCCTTCCGTCGCTCGATTCGTCCTCGACGATGACCACCACGTTCTCGACAGCCCGGGCCAGGGGTTCGGGCAGGGAGTCGAGGGCGTCGCCCACGAGCTCCTCGAAGCGCTCGTCGGTCACTTGTATCACCCGCCCACCGTACGGTGGGGCTCGCCCGCTAGGAGGGCGCGACTGGCCCGAGCCCGCTCGGCCATGAGAGCCCGCTCCTGACCGTTGGTCGCCAACGCCGCCGCCCGCTCGAATTCGACCGCCGCCTCTCCGTGCCGGCCCAACTGGTCGAGCAGGTCGCCGCGCACGCTGTAGAGCAGGTGGTAGCGGTCGAGGGCACCGGCGGCGACGAGCACGTCCACCATGGCCAGGGCCTCCGCCGGACCCGAGGCCCGCGAGACGGCAACAGCGCGATTCAGCTCGACGATCGGCGAGGGCATGACCCGGGCGAGCTCGGTGTAGAGGGCGACGATCTCCTTCCAGTCCGTCTCCTCAGGCCGGAACGAGCGGGCGTGACAGGCAGCGATGGCGGCCTGGAGGGCGTAGGGGCCTCGAGGGCTGGCGAGCTCGTCGGCGCGGGCCAGGGCGGCTTCGCCCCGTCCGATGTGGAGGCGGTCCCACATCCGGCGATCCTGGTCGAGCAACAGGACAGGAGCCCCGGTCGGGCCGACGCGGGCGCGCAGGCGGGAGGCCTGAAGCTCCATGAGGGCGACGAGGCCGTACACTTCGGCCTCGTCAGGCATGAGGCCGGACAGCACCCGCCCGAGGCGGAGCGCCTCTCCGCACAGCTCGGGCCGAACCCAGTCCTCCCCCCCGGTGGCCGAGTAGCCCTCGTTGAAGACGAGATAGATGACCTCGAGCACGGCGCCCAGGCGGGTCAGGCGGTCCTCGCCCACCGGGACCTCGAACGGGACCCCGGCCCGGGCGATGGTCCTCTTGGCCCGCACGATTCGCTGCGCGATGGTGGCTTCGGGGACGACGTAGGCCCGGGCGATCTCGGGCACGGTGAGCCCTCCAACGAGGCGCAGGGTCAGCGCGACTCGAGCGGGCACGGCCAGAACGGGATGGCAGGCGACGAAGATCAGGCGGAGCCGGTCATCGTTGATCTCATCGCTCGACACCACGCCAAGCGCCGGATCATCCGTGTCCACGGGCGACAGGGTCTGTAGCTCACGGGCGATCCGAGAGTACTTGTCGGCCGACACACGGTCTCGCCGAAAGGCGTCGATCGCCTTGCGCTTTCCCACCGTGGTGAGCCAGGCACCGGGGTTGCGGGGGATCCCGTCGTGTCGCCACTGACGGAGGGCGTCGACCAGAGCGTCCTGGGCGAGCTCCTCGGCGAGGCCGATGTCGCCGGTGAACGAGGCCAGCACTGCGACCACTCGAGGGAACTCGACCCGGTAGGCGGCCTCGATGGCGGCGGTTGAATCGGCAGCTGCCACGCCGCCGATTCAACCACCGGGTCTGTGAGTGCGGCGGATGGACGGGCGGGTCAGCCCGATACCGGGCGCACACGCACCTCGCCCTCGCCGAGGACGCCGAGGAAGCGCTTGGACCACTCGACGGCCTCAGGCAGGTCGCGGCACTCCATCAGTGCCCAGCCGCCCACCAGCTCCTTGGCCTCGGCGAACGGGCCGTCGACAACGGTGTACTCGCCACCCTTCAGGCTGATCCGGGCGCCCTCGGAGGTGGGGGCAATGCCGCCCGTGGCGACGATGACGCCGGCCTTGGTCGCCTCCTCGACGAACCGACCCATCCTCTCGTAGAGCTCGGGGGACGGGGGCGCCGCCGGCGTCTCCGCCTCGTTGGCCAGGGTGTATCCCAGGAAGCGCATGGTCTGCTCCGTTTCTCTGCTCTGTGGGCGGATCTCGCCTCACTCTGGCAGAGCGTCGAGCGAGGGGCGCCGCGATCGACACATGACGAAGATTTCCCGAAGAAAATCCTCGCTGGCCCCGGGCGTGCGTCAAGGCCACCATGCCCTGGCGCCGGGGAGGTGCCAGTGCCGGGCCGCCGACGGACCGGCCGTATGGCTGGCGGAGCGGGACTTGCCGTAGCGTCGGGCCCGTCGTCGGGTCGGTGGCCCGCTGAGGTCCAGGGGGAGTGGTGGAGCAGCTAGAGGGCCGGGTCGGGGTCATAACCGGAGCCGCCAGTGGGATCGGGGCGGCCATGGCTCGTCGCTTCAGTCGGGCGGGCATGAAGCTGGTGCTGGCTGACATCGAGCCCGAGCCCCTGAAGAAGGTGGCCGACGAGCTCAGGGCGAGCGGGACCGAGGTGGAGGCGGTACCCACCGACGTGTCGGTCGGCGCCCAGGTCGACGCCCTCGCCGAGGCGGCCGAGGCGGCCTTCGGGAAGGTCCACCTGCTGTGCAACAACGCCGGGGTCGGATCGGGCGGCCTGATCGCCCAGCTGGGCGAGGACGATTGGTCCTGGGTGCTGGGGGTGAACCTGTGGGGGGTGATCCACGGCCTGCGGGCGTTCCTGCCCCGCATGATGGCTCACGGCGAGCCGGCCCACGTGGTGAACACGGCCTCGGTGGCCGGCCTGATGGCCGCTCCCTTTATGGGCCCCTACAACGCCTCCAAGTTCGCCGTGGTGGCCATCAGCGAGACCCTCTACCACGAGATGGGCCTCACGGGCTCGAAGGTCGGCGTGTCGGTCCTCTGTCCGGGGTGGGTGAACACCCGGATCCACGAGTCGTCGCGGAACCGACCGGGGGGCGGGCCATCGGGCCTCGAGGGCGGCGGCATGCTGGCCGCCGTGCTGGCATCCGGCCTACCGCCCGAAAAGGTCGCCGAGGAGGTCCACTCGGCCGTGGTCGAGAACCGCCTCTACATCCTCACCCACCCGGAGATGACCGCCGGCATCGAGACCAGGATGAAGGCGATCGTGGCCGGACAGAACCCTCAGGTGGGTCTGGGAGAGCTGTTGGCCAACCGCCAGGAGCAGTAGCGCGTCGACGCCGGCCTCAGGCGGGGGGCGGCGGCCCGACGGCGAGCGAAGCCCTCTCCCGCTGGACGTCGGCCTTGGTCACCGAAAGTACCGCCACCAGCACCACGATCAGGCCTCCGAACAGGAGGACCACCGTTCCGTCGCCCCACGCCGTCCCGCCGACCGGGTGAGGTTTGGCCAGACCGTCGGCGACGGAGGCCCCCAGCGGCCTGGTCATGACGTAGGCGAACCAGAACGAGAAGACGGCTTTCCAGCCCATGAACCGGAAGCCGACGGCCGGCACGCAGATGATGAGGGCGAAGAGCGCGGCCGATGCCCAGTAGCCGAGGTTGAGGGTGTAGGCGGCGAAGTCGCCCAAGGCTGTGCCCATGGCGAAGGTGGCGACCACCGCCGCCCAGTAGAAGGCCTCCCGCCGCGGAGTGTCGATGCTGTGGATCGAAAGCGTTCCCTCGACCCGGGCCCAGGTGAGGAACACGGCGGCGAGGACCACGGCGTAGAAGAGGGTTGAGATCGTGTAGGGGACGCCCAGGCCGACGTGCATGACGTCGGCGGCCATGGTTCCGAACACTCCGACCATGACCACCGCCGACCAGTAGGCCCAGGCCACGTAGCGGCGCATCCGGAACTGGACGACCAGGGCCGCCACGAAGGCGATGAAGCCGATCACCACCGCCAACTCGGGAGCCATGGCGTGGACCATGTAGTCCGAGGTGGACTCGCCCATGGCCGTGGAGAGAGCCTTGATGATCCAGAAGATGCCGGCGATCTCGGGCACCCGGAGGGCACCGCGGGTCGTCAGCCGTGAGGAGGCGGAGCGGAGGATCGGAGCCACGCCCCGAGGTTAGGGGGTTGTCGCGGCCTATCCTGAGCGCTTTGGCGGCAGAGGGGGATCGATGGGTGGCACGTCTCAACCGGAGGTGACCGGCCCGGTAGTCGGGGGCCAGAAGGGCCGGCCGTGGTCACTCCCGCTGGCGGATCTGGCGCAGCGGGGCTACGTGGCCGAGGAGTTCTTCCTCGCCGGCACGGCCGTCTCCTACCGGATGGTTGGCGGGGTGCAGCAGACCACCGACGGCCGTTGGGACGCCGAGCCCGACGCCGAGGCCCCGTTCCGCAGCCGTATCCTGGTCGTGCGGCCGGCTGACCCCGACCGGTTCAACGGCACGGTCGTGCTTAGCTGGCTCAACGTCACCGCCGGCTACGAGCTGGGCACGGCCGACGACGACGAGCTGCTGTCGGGCTACGCCTGGGTCGGCGTGTCGGCCCAGAAGGTCGGCATCGACGGCTTCCCACCCGGCGCCCCTGCATACCGGGGCCGCCAGGCGCCCAACCCGCCGCTCAAGGCATGGGACCCCGACCGCTACGGCGCGCTCGAGCACCCCGGAGACCAGTGGTCCTTCGACATCTTCACCCAGGCCGCCCGGGCGGTCGGGCCCGGCCGCGACCGCCGGACGGACCCGATGGGGGGCCATGACGTCCGTCGGCTCGTCGCCACCGGGGCCTCCCAGTCCGGCGCCCGTCTGACCACCTACATCAACGCCGTGCACCCGGTGGTGGGGGTGTTCGACGCCTTCCTGGTCACCATCGCCGGCGGCCGGGGGTCGTGGCTCGGTCCGCCTCCGGAGAGCCTCTCCACCGGCCCGGCCGCCCGGCTGGGTGCGCCGACCCGCATCCGCGACGACATCACCACCCCGGTCATGCACCTCAACAGCGAGTGCGAGGCCGTGGCGACGTTCCCCTCTCGCAGGGAGGACGACGACCACTTCCGGTTCTGGGAGGTCGCCGGGGCACCCCACGTGGTGGCGGTGGTGCCGGCCACCCGGCCGGCGGGGAGGATCGACAACCCCCTGAGCTACCGGCCGGTGCAGTCGGCCGCCTACCGCCACCTCAACGCCTGGATGACGGAGGGCACGCCGCCTCCCGTCCAGCCCCGCATTGCCTTCGGGGACGGTCCCGTGCCGGAGATCGAGCGCGACGCCAACGGCAACGCCCTCGGGGGCATCCGCCTGCCGGAGATGGAGGCACCTACGGCCGAGTACCACGGACGTGACGAGGAGGCCGAGGGTCTCGGCGCCCTCTACGGCTGGGCCCGGCCGTTCGGGCGGGAGGAGCTGCGCCGGCTGTACCCGAGCGCCGAGGCCTACGTGGAGCAGTGGTCGGCGGCGGTCGACAACCTGGTCTCCACCGGGGCCCTCCGGCCCGAGGACGCCGAGGACGCCAAGGGGCGCGGCCTCAAGGTGGCGGCCGACCTCGACCTCTGAGCCTCCGGTAGGGCGCCGGCGGGCTCAGGCCTGGAGCACGAAGCCCTCGTAGCCGGCGCCGGCCACCTCGTCGCACTTGCGGCGGTAGGCCGGCAGACCGCCCACGTAGGGCATGTGCACCCGCTTCTTGCCCGGCACGTTGGCCCCCAGGTACCACGAGTTGCAGGCCTCCGACGCCCGCACCAGGCCGGCGACGATGGAGGCGGCGTGGTCGACCCAGGCGTCCTGGGCGCCGGGGGTGGCCTCGATGCTGCGCAGGCCCTGTTCGCGCAGGTGGCACAGGCAGTCGGTGATCCACTCCACGTGCTGCTCGATCGACACGACCATGTTCGTCAGCACGGACGGGCTGCCCGGTCCGGTGACGGTGAAGAGGTTGGGGAAGCCAGCCACCTGCAGGCCGAGGTAGCTCACCGGGCCGTCGTCCTCCCAGACCCGGCGGAGCTCCTGGCCCTGCCGGCCGCGGATCTCGATGCGGTTGAGGGCGCCGGTCATGGCGTCGAAGCCCGTGGCCAGCACCAGCACATCGACGTCGAATCGGCGTTGCGTCGTGCGTACGCCGTCCTGGGTGACTTCGAGGATCGGATCCTGACGCAGGTTCACCAGGTTGACGTTGTCGCGGTTGAACACGTCGAAGTACCCGGTGTCGAGGATCTGGCGCTTGCAGCCCATCGGATAGTGGGGCACCAGTGCCTCGGCCACGTCGGCGTCCTTGACGATGCGCTTGATGAGCTCGGCGTAGAGCTCGGTGCCGGCCCGATTGGCGGCCAGGTCGAACATGACGTCGGCCCACGAGCCCGGGGCGCTCCAGCCCAGCTCGTCCAGCACGGCGAGGCGCTCCTCCGGCGGGGTGTCGAGGATCTTCCTGGTCGGCGGGGTGACGCCCTCGAAGGAGACGGCGCCGAAGCTGACCAGGCCGGCATAGGCGGCACGCTGCCTCTCCCGAAGGGTGTCGTAGCCGGCCTTGATCCGGTCCATCTCCCCCGGTTCGAGGCTCCGGTTGTCGGCGGGTCGCGTGTAGGCGGCGGAACGCTGGAAGACGTAGAGGTGGTCGGCCGCCTCGGCGATTATGGGTATCGACTGGACCGCCGAGGACCCCGTGCCGATGACGCCGACCCGTTCACCCGTGAAGTCGTGGCCCTCCTTGGGGTAGCGGCTGGTGTAGAGGGTCACGCCGGCGAAGCTGGACAGCCCGGGGATGTCCGGCTCGAGTGGAGCCGACAGGCAGCCGGTACCGGCGATCACCCAGCGGGCGACGAAGGTGTCGGGACCGTCGGTCTCCACCAGCCAGGTGGCATCGACCTCGTCGAACGTGAGGGCGGTGACGGTGGTCGACAGCTGGATGTCGCGTCGGAGATCGAGGCGATCGGCCACGAAGTTCAGATAGGCCTCGACTTCGGGCTGGGCCGGCATCAGCTCGGTCCACTCCCACTCCTCCTGGATCTCCTTGCTGAAGCTGAAGGAGTACTCCACGCTCTGGACGTCGCAGCGAGCCCCCGGGTACCGGTTCCAGTACCACGTGCCGCCCACGCCGCCGCCCTTCTCGAGGGCCCGGACGGTGAAGCCCCGCTCCCGTAACAGATGCACTGAGTACAGGCCGGCGAAGCCGGCACCGATGACGATCACGTCGTAACGCTTCGGTTCCCCCACGCCGGCGGAGTTTAGGGCGGCTGCTCCGGGGCAACCGGTCCATGCCCCCCGCCGTTGGATCGAGGGGACGGTCGGCACGGGGACGCCCGCCCGAGGGCCGGAGCCGGGTGGACGAGGGAAATGGCGACGCGCCACGGGCCGGCGCCCTCGGCGCCGGCCCGTGGCGGGGGGCTGGTGGCCGGCTCAGGCGGCCTGAAGGCGCTGGCGGAGGCCGCCACGGGGAACCTCGGCCCCGGTGCGGATGGCCTTGGCCCAGAGGACGGCGGTCCGGACCCCGACCTCGACCATCGCCATCAGGATGAACCCGACGGCCCAGGCGGCCCCGGAGGTGATGTGGAAGGTCTGGCTGAAGCTGGCCACGCTGGCTCGCCCGCCGTGGGTGACCCAGAGGCTGAACCCCATCCGGGCCCCGATGCCGAAGACCCACAGGGCCGCCGCCATCGCTCCCGCCTTGGCGAATGCGCCGGCGCCCAGCCGGCTGACCGTGGTGGCCAGGCCGGCGGCCAGGCCGAGGGCGGCGCCGGTGCCAGCGAGGGCGGCCTCGAGGACCACGTCGTTGCCGGCGGTCGGGATGTCGTGGAGGAACTGGGAGGCGGCCCACACCGTCATCACGACGGGAAGCAGCAGGCGGGCCCGGGTGACCTTGTGCCCCCGCAACTGAAGAACGACCAGTCCGACGAGGGCGATGTTGAGGGCGTAATCAGTGATCGTCATGGTTGTCACTGTCCGCCATCGGCGAGGCCCTGCCATCGGCCCCCGGGTTGACCGCCGGGTGGATTCCGGTTTCCACCCGGCCGGTTGACATATACCGATATAGGAATATGATTGGCTCATGGCCCGAGCCGCCACCACCACCGACGTCTTCAACGCCGTGGCCGAGCCCCGCCGACGCCAGATCCTCGACCTCCTGGTCGAAGGGGAGCGCCCGGTCAACGACCTGGTCCGGGACCTCGGCCTCGGCCAGCCGCAGGTGTCCAAGCACCTGCGGGTGCTGAGGGAGGTCGGGGCGGTGGAGGTTCGGGACCAGGGCCGCCAGCGCCTGTACCGCCTCAACGGCCGGGCCCTGCGGCCGGTCCACCAATGGATCAGCAGCTACGAGGCGCTGTGGGCAGAGCGCTTCGAGCGTCTCGACGAGGTACTGGAGGAGATGCTCGCCGGTGCCGCCGGGCCCAGCGGCACCGGCGATCCCGACGCCGATCAGACCGACAGCAGGTACAGCCCCGAGGAGGAGAGCGATGACGGCACTGAGCAGCGGTGAGCGGGCGCAGGTCAGCCTGCCCAACGACACCCAGATCCTGATCACCAGGCACCTGCAGGCGCCCCCGGACGTCGTATACCGGGCCTACACCACCCCCGAGCTGGTCAGCCGGTGGTGGATCGGCCAGCGGGGCCAGATGACCCTGTGCCAGATCGACCTCCGGGTCGGCGGGCAGTGGCGCTACGTGATGACCGCCAACGGGGGCTTCGAGGTCGCCTTCCACGGCACATTCCGCGAGCTGATCCCCGACGAGCGCATCGTGTCGACGGAGGTGTTCGAGGCGGTGCCGGACGGGGAGGCGGTCAGCACCGTCACCTTCGCTCCGGCCCGGGGCGGCACCGACCTCTCCATCCTCGTCCAGCACACCAGCCAGTTCCTTCGGGACATGCACATCAACTCCGGCATGGAGGACGGCCTGCAGGAGGCGATGGACCTGCTCGACGAGATCACCGCCTCCGGCGACCTCTGATCCCCGGGCGCCGCGGACCATCGCTGAGGACTCCCCGGGGCGTGCCCGGGGAGTCCTGGCCGTAGTCTGCGGGCCGTGCCCGAGCTGCCCTTGTCCGAAGCGGGAGGGATGGCGCCGCCCGCCCTCTCCGTCCCGCCCGACGCTCTGGCGGCCTACGAGGCCGACGGTTACTGGGTGGCCCCGGTGCTGTTCGGCCCAGAGGAGGTGGAGCGCTTCCGGGCCGCCACCGCCCGGGTGGTGGCGGGCGAGTACCTCACCGGCCGGGCGCCGGCGCTGTCGCTGCCGGTGACCCCCACGGCGACCGACCTGCGCAAGATCGACAATGCGTGGTGGGCCGATCCCGAACTGGCGGCCCTGGCCACCGACCGCCGGCTGGGCGGGATAGCTGCCGCCCTGCTGGGCGCGGCCGGTGTGCGGCTGTGGCAGGACCAGCTGCTCTACAAGCCCCCCGGCGGCCCCACCGGCAACATCGGCTGGCATCAGGACTGGGCCAGCTGGGACACGGTCGCCTCCCACGCCGGCTTCGTCACGGCCTGGGTGGCCTTCGACGACGTCGACGACAGCAACGGCGCCATGCAGATGATCCCCGGCAGCCACCGCTGGGGCCTGGTGCCCGGCGGGAGCAACTTCTTCGAGACCGACCGCGACGCCCACCTTGCGCGGCTGGGCGGCCCCGAGGCGGTGGCGCCCCGGTCGGTGGTCATGGCCGCGGGCCAGGTGAGCTTCCACCACCCCCTCACGTTCCATGGCAGCGGTCCCAACACTTCCGACCGGCTGCGCCGTTCGCTGGCCGTGCACCTGATGGACGCCTCGGTGGCCGCCGTCGACCGCCCCGGCCTCTGGCAGCACTACAACCTGGGCCTGTTCCGCCAGCATGGCGGGGAGCTGGGCCAGCCCTACTCCTATGAGGAGCTGTGCCCGACGGTGTTCTGAGGCCGGTTCAGCCCTCGGCCGGCACCGGCGCCCGGTCTCAAGGGCAGGCGGGCCGGTCACGGCGGCGCCGTGCTAACGACGCCCGGCTACATCGAGGTCGGTCACGAGGTCGGGTAGCAGCACCATGCCCTCCTCGGGGTCGCCCAACGCCTGACAGCGGCCGGCTAACGCCAGCGCCCCGGTGAGGGCGGCCAGGGCGGCGTCGACCCGGTCGGCCGACACCAGGGCCGACTGGTCAACCCCGTGGGACTGCAATGCCAGGCGCCGGAAGCGGAGCTTGGTCTCGCCCTGACTCCTCGGCCGGCAGGCCAGCACCACGGCGGTGGCGTGGGGGAACACCTCGGCGGCCCGGCCGGCGGCGGGGCCGCCCCGGTAGAGGGGGTAGAGGGGGGCCAGCGCCTCGAAGATCCGCATGCCGACCCTCATCCACCGGTAGAAGGGGTGATCGCCCGGGTCGGGGCCGGTGGCGAAGCAGCGGAAGCCCAGGCGCGCCAGCTCGCGCTCGGACTGGCGGCTGCGGCCGCGGCGGGCCCAGCCCGACGGGGAGTCGATGCAGACGACGTCGGGCGACAGAGAGGCCACCTCGGCCGCCGCCTCGGCCACGCTGAGCCGGCCCCGGGTGGCCACGATGCGTCGGCCGTCGTCCAGGGCGACCAGATCGAGGCCCTTGGCCTCCTCGGCCACGTCGATGCCGACGGCGAGGCCGGGCCGGCCCGACCTAGTCGCCAAGGCGGGCGGCAGCCGCGCTCCAGCGGTCCTCCACCCGGCCGAAGCGCCACACGGCGAGGGCGACCACCCACGTGACGACGAACAGCCCGACGATGAAGAAGCCGGCCGAGTTGATGTTGAAGCGGGCGGCGTAGTTCCACACGCCGCCGCTCAGGCCGAACTCGGACTGGAGCACCGACAGCAGCTCGATGGTGCCGATCACGAAGGCCACCCCGACCGACAGACCGGTGATGGTGATGTTGTAGTACACCTTGCGCACCGGGTTGGAGAAGGCCCAGCCGTAGGCGAAGTTCATGAACGACCCGTCGGCGGTGTCGAGCAGCGACATGCCGGCGGCGAACAGGACGGGCAGCGACAGGATGGCCCAGAAGGGCAGGCCGGCGGCCACCGACGTGCCCGCCAGCACCAGCAGGGCGATTTCGGTGGCGGTGTCGAAGCCGAGGCCGAACAGGAAGCCCAGCGGGTACATCTTCCACGAGGTGTCGATGCGTCGGGCCAGGGGGCCGAAGAAGCGGTTCATCATCCCGCGGGCGTTGAGCTGCCGCTCCAGCTCGTCCTGGTCGAACCGGCCCTGGCGCAGGGCGAAGAAGATGCGCACGATCGACACCAGCACCACCACGTTGAGAGCGGCGATGATGTAAAGGAACGCCCCCGACACCAGCGTCCCGATCAGGCCGGTCAGGTGGTGGAGGTTGGACCCGGGCGAGGTCAGCTGGCTGTCGAGGGCCCGGATCCCGAAGTTCAGCAGCACGGCCAACCCGAACACGACGCTGGAGTGACCCAAGGAGAAGAAGAAGCCGACCGACAGGGGTCGTTTGCCCTCCGCCATCAGCTTGCGGGTGGTGTTGTCGATGGCGGCGATGTGGTCGGCGTCGAAGGCGTGGCGCATCCCGAGGGTGTAGGCCAGGAGACCGGTGCCGATGCCGAACGTGCGCAGCCGGTCGATGTGGAAGTGGTGGGGTGCCGCCACCAGGAGCAGGAAGAAGCCGATCACATGCAGGGCGACGACCGCTCCCACCATGGCGCTGACCCGTCGCCACTCCGAGGGGGTCAGCGAGGCCCGCGCCCGGGCGATCCGGCCCGCCGGGGGAACGGGTGGTGCCGTCGGCGGCGGGACGGGGCTGACCACGGCGGCGCTCACGGGCTTACACTGACCTACCTGCGAGCTGGACGCAACCGCATTCAGGTCGCATTTCGAGGCAGGTGGGGCAAATGGCCGAAAAGGCGTCCCGGCGGGCCGGTGACCGCGGTGGGGACCCGCTTGAGGCCCTGGTCGGGCGGGTGAGGGAGGCCGGTGGCCGCATGACCGCCCACCGGCGGGAGGTGCTGGCCGCCCTGGCCGAGCGCCACCACTGGAGCGCTGAGGCGCTGACCGAAGCCATACAGGCCCGGGTGCCCGACATCGCCGCCTCGACCGTCTACCGCAACCTCGAGGAGCTGGAGCGGCTGGGGCTGGTGGTGCACTCCCACCTGGGCCACGGCCCGGCCACCTACCAGCTGGCCTCGGGGGCCCATGGTCACCTGGTGTGCGAGGCCTGCGGGGCCGACTTCGAGGCCGACGAGTCCCTCTTCGCCGGCCTGGCCGCCGAGGCCGAGCGCCGGCACGGCTTCGAGATCCGGCCCTACCACTTCGCCGTCCTGGGCTACTGCGCCGCCTGCCGGGCGGAGGCGCCCGGGCGCTGAGGCCGCCGCTCAGGCGGCGGCCAGGCGGCGGTTGAGGGCGTCGGCTTCGGCCATGCCGGGCAGCGCCAGGCGGGGATCGTCCGAGGCCAGGCCGGCCATGACGGCGTCGAGGTAGCGGCGGTCGGCCTCGAGGCGATGCCGGCCCTCGGTCGTGGGCCGGCCGTGGCCGGGGACCACCCAGGTGGCGGCGGCCGCCGGCCCGGCCAGGGCCTCGAGGCCGCCGCGGTAGCCGACGAGGCCGGCGTCCTCGGGGTCGGGCAGCGGCAGCTCGACGTCGCTGAGCATGTCACCGGCCACCAGTACTCCCACCGCTGGGCACCAGAGGGCCAGGTGGCCGGGGGCATGGGCCCGGTGGGCGACGACCTCGATCGGGGGGCCGGACCAGGGGACCGGGGTTCGCGGAGGAAGGGGGCGCACGTCGGCGAAGAGCCGGCCCAGCGGGCCGGGCCAGTCGGCGCCCAGCTGGCCCAGCAGGTCGGAGCGGTGGCGGCGGGCGATGGCCACGGTTCCGGGGCTGGCCCAGCGGGGGGCGGGGCCCAGGTCGGGGTGCCAGAGGAGGTGGTCGTGGTGGAAGTGGGTGGCCACCCCCGCCGCCACCGTGATGCCGGCCGAGGACAGGTCGCCGGCCAGGCCGGCCAGCTCGTCCGGATCCCAGGCCGGGTCGACCACGACCGCCTGGCCGGCGGGGGAGACGATCACGGTGCTGGTGGTCATCTCCCGCCGGCTGGTGGCGACCAGCAGGCCGGGGCTGAGCTCGACCAGCCGGTTCACCGTTCGGGAGGGGACGGGGCCGGGGCCCTCGGGTCCGTCAGCGCCTGGCCCGGGTCCTTGCCCCGTCGAGGGAGGTGGGCAGGTCGAGGCGGGGCCGCTTGTCCAGCTCGGGCAGCACCGGCCGGTGCCGGCGCAGGGCCGACATGACCAGAGCAATGGCCCGCTCCAGCTGGGGGTCACGCCCGGCGGCGTAGTCCTGAGGGCGGATGTCGACCTCGTAGTCGGGGTCCGTGCCGTAGTTCTCGACCTTCCAGCCCACGTCGGAGAACCAGAAGGAGAACTCCGGCTGGGTGACGATGCTGTTGTCCACCAGCAGGTGCCTGGGTGAGATCCCGATCACCCCGCCCCAGGTCCGCTTTCCCACCACCGGGCCTATGCCCATCAGCTTGAAGCAGTGGGTGAAGATGTCGCCGTCGGAGCCGGCCTGTTCGTTGGTGACCGCCACTACCGGCCCCGCCGGTGAGTGCTGCGGGTAGGGCTCGGCCGGTCCCCAGCGCTGCACGTCGTAGCCGATGCGGCGCCTTCCGAGCTTCTCGAGGATCAGCTGCGACACGTGGCCGCCGCCGTTGAAGCGCACGTCGACGATCAGGCCCTCGTTCTCGACCTCGGACAGGTAGGTGCGGTGGAACTCGGAGTAGCCGTGCGCCGACATGTCGGGCACGTGCACGTAGCCGACCCGGCCGCCGGTCTCCTCGTGGACTCGGTCGCGGTTGGTGACGACCCAGTCGCGGTAGCGCAGGGCGCGCTCGTCGCGCAGCGTCTTCACCGTCACCGTCCGGGGGTTGCGCCCGGAGCGGTCGCCCACCGTCAGGCGCACCGGCAGGCCGGCCTGGTGCACCAGGGCCCGGCCCGGGGGGACCTCGGCCGACAGCGCGCGGTCGTCCACCGCCAGCAGGGTGTCGCCCTCGGAGATGCCGGCGCCGAGGGAATTGAGGGGCGAGTCGGCGTCGTCGCCCCAGCTGTCGCCCCGTGGGATCCGGGCTACGCGCCAGTGTCGGCCATGCCGGTCCCAGGCGAAGTCCGCCCCCAGGTGACCGACGGCGTAGCCGGGGGCGGGGCGGTAGTCGCCCCCGATCTCGTAGGCGTGGGAGGTGCCGAGCTCGCCTTGCATCTCCCACATGAGGTCGGAGAACTCGAAGCGGCTCGCCACCTTGTCCACCAGCGGGAGGTAGCGCTCGAGCACCCGGTTCCAGTCGACCCCGGACAGGTCCTCGACCCAGAAGTGGTCGCGCTGCAGCCGCCATGCCTCCCGCAGCATCTGGGTCCACTCCGACGCCGGGTCGACCGACACCCGCAGGCGGCCCAGGTCGATCCACCCGCTGTGCCGGCCGGGCCCCTCGGCGTCGGTTTCGGCGTTCGGCTTCTCGCCCGCCTTGACCGCCCGCAGCCGCCGGCCGACGGCGTAGACCAGGGTGCCGTTGTCGGCCGACACCCGCATCCAGCTCATCCCGCCGACCAGCACCTCGTGGCGCAACGAGCGGAGGTCGAACATCTCGAGAGAGAAGGTGGCCGGTGCCTCGATGGACCACGACCCCTGGCCCAGGGATCCCTGGACCGGGTGGGAGACGAACAGCACCTTGTCCTCGAGGGCGTGCAGCTGCACATAGGTGGCCACGGGCACCGGCAGGGCGACCACCCGCTCGGACATGCCGGCGAAGTCGATATCGAAGCGGCGCTCGGCGGATCCGTTCGGCGATGGGGACGCCGCCTTGGCGGCGGCCTGCCGGCGCGGGCTGCGGCCGGCCCGCTTGGCCGGGGACCGGGCGCCGTCGCCGGACCCCTGGCCGGCGGATGGTTCGCCGCCCTTGCCGTCCTCGGCCCCGCCGGCAGCGGGTGCGCCGGCAGCACCGTCCTTGCCAGTGCCAGTGCCAGTGCCGGCGGCGGCGGCGTCGCCCAGGCCCTTGGGCTCCGGGTCCAGGGGCGAAGTCAGGTCGGGGCGCAGGGTCACCAGGTAGGGCCGGCCGGTGCGGGGGAACCCCAGGTCGAAATACACGGTGTCGTAGACCGGGTCGAATACCCGGTTCGACAGGAAGTACAGGTAGCGCCCGGCAGGGTCCCAGCTGGGCGTGTGGTCGGCGAACTCCGCTCTGGTGACCTGGTGGGTCCGGCCCGACTCCGCCTCGGCCACCTTGATCACGCTGGTGGCCGGGCTGGTGGCGAAGGCGTAGGCGATGAAGCGCCCGTCGCCGGACCAGGTCACCCCGTCGAGGCGGCCGTTGGTGCTCCGGTCGATGACCCGGACGGAGCCGGAGTCGAGGTCGACCAGCATCAGCTCCCGACGGTGGTTGGCCACCGCCACCACCGCTGCGGTGGGCGACACAACCACCTCCCCGACGCAGCCGAGGTCGATACCTTCGAAGCGACGGGACGGCGCGGCCGGGTCGGCGCCGAACCGGTACACCTCGAGGGCGTCCTCGCCGCCCTCGTCGCTGACCGTGACCAGCCCGGACCCGTCACTGAGCCAGGCGGTCAGCCGGTACCGCACCCCGTCGGGCTTGCCGTGCTGGCGCACGGCCTGCTCCCACAGCGGGAAGCTGAAGAGCTTGCCTCGGGTCTCCACCGCCAGCGAGTGACCCGAAGGGTGCACGGCGAAGTCGGAGAGGTACTCGTCGGCGGCGACGAAGCGACGGCCCCGCTGGGCCCGGGGGCTGGCCAGGTCCACCTCGACCCGCCGGGCCTCGCTGCCGGGCTCGAGCACCCACAGGTCGGCGGCGTGCTGGTAGACGACGCGTCGACCGTCGGTGGCCGGGAACCGGACGTAGTACTCGGCGTGGTCGGTGTGGCGGCGCAGGTCGCGCCCGTCCGGGCGGCACGAATAGAGGTTGCCTATGCCCTCGTGATCGGAGAGGAACCAGCAGCGGCCGTCCAGCCACATGGGGCCGGCCAGGTTCCCGTCCAGCTCGATCAGCCGGCGGAACCCGCCGTCGCCCCGGCGGTCGATCCAGAGCTGTCCGGCGGTGCCGCCCCGGTAGCGTTTCCAGCGGGCGGGGTCGGCGGTGTTGCGGCCGATGAGCACGGCCCCGCCGGGCCCGAAGGCGACCTCGCGCACCGGGCCGAAGGCCAGGGCCTCAGGCGGGCCGCCGTCGGTCGGCACGGCGTAGGCATGCATCTCCGAGGCGAAGGCCTGGCCGGCGTCGGTGATGCACAGCACCCGCCCGTCGGGGGCCCAGCCCCGGGTCATGGTGCTGGCGCCGAACCAGGTCAGGCGCCGGGCCGGTCCGCCGGCGGCCGACATCAGCCACACCTCCGGGTGGTGCTCGTCGCGGCTGGTGTAGGCGATCCACTTGCCGTCGGGCGAGAGCATGGGCCTGCCGGCGTCGCTCAGGGAGGTGGTCAGCCGGCGGGCGACACCCCCGCCGATGTCGACGGTCCACAGGTCGTCCTCGGACACGAAGACCACCGTGTCGCCGGCGACGGAAGGCTGTCTCAGGTAGGCCACGGCTGCACGCTACGCAGGCTGGTGCGGGCGCGCCCGGCTCTATAGGGTCCCGGGCGTGCCCGACACCGGCGCCGCCGCCCCGGAGACCGCCGGCCCGGAGACCGAGCAGCTGCGCCTGCTGGCCTTCGAGGCCTGCTTCAACTTCCGCGATCTGGGCGGCTATCCGGCCGCCGACGGTCGCCGGTTGCGCTGGAGGCAGCTCTACCGCTCCGACACGCTGCACCGGCTGACGGAAGCCGACGCCCGCCGGTTCGCCAACCTCGGGCTGCGCACGGTGATCGACCTGCGCTCGCGCACGGAGATTGACGACTACGGCCGGCTGTCGGTCGAGCACCCGGGCCTGGCCTGGCATCACCTCCCGATGCTGGACAACGTCAGGCTGGCGCCCCGCCAGGGGGGCGAGCCCGAGGATGACGAGCCGCCCGAGCCCGGAGCGGTCTACGTCCGCATCGCGGAGGACTTCGGAGCCTCGGTGGCCGGTGCCTTCGATCTGCTCACCTCGCTCGGGGCCCTGCCGGCGGTGTTCCACTGCACCTCGGGCAAGGACCGCACGGGCATCATCGCCGCCATGGTTCTGGATCTGGCCGGCGTCCCCGACGACGTGATCGCCGAGGACTACGCCCTCACCCAGGTCGCGCTGGAGCGGCGCACCCGCTGGATCGAGCAGCACGAGCCGGATTTCGCCGCCTTCCTGGCCCAGATCCCGCCCGAGCGGCGGGCGGCGACGCCGGAGAAGATCCTCGGCTTCCTTTCCGGCCTGCGGTCCCGCCACGGGTCGGTGGAGGAGTTCCTGGTGGGACTGGGGATCGAACGGGAGCGCCTCGAGCTGTTCCGCCAGGCGCTGCTCGAGACCTGAGCCGGCACGGATCCGGTCCACCGGGTCACCGGTCCCCGCCGGCCGTCACAGGCCGCCCGTAGGGTCGCCGGGGTGAGGCGGTGGCTCGGTGCTCTGGTGCTGGGGGTGCTGGTCTCCGCCTGCTCGAGCGGCCAGATGGGCGACCGGACGTCGCCGGCGGCGTCGACGAGCGGCCTCGAGCCGACCACCGTCGGCCGGCCAGCCGTCCCGGTGCCGGGTCCGCCCGCCCCCGGCACCGCCGGGTCCTCCGCTCCGGCGCCGGCCAGGGCGGTGGGGCTGCCCGATCCGCAGCTCACCCCGGGGGTGGCCGACCCCAGGGTCAGCCAGTCAGACATCGACACGACCATCTGCCGCTGGGGGTGGAGCTCGTCGGTCCGGCCGCCGGAGTCCTACACCGAGGCGGTGAAGCGAATGGAGATTGGTGCCGGGGGGACCGTCTCCTACCAGGGGGTGACCTACGCCGCTCATGGCTTCGAGCTGGCCGACCCGGCCCCGTCCCACTACGAGCTCGACCATCTGGTCCCGCTGGAGCTGGGAGGCAGCCCCGCCGACCCGGCCAACCTGTGGCCCGAGTCGTTGGAGGCCCCGGGGGGGCCGGCTCCCGCCGGCACCGGGTCCCAGACCAAGGACCGGGTGGAGAACGCCGCCCGGGCGGCCGTGTGCTCGGGCCGGATGACCCTGGCGGCGGCCCGTTCGGCCATTTCCTCCGACTGGGAGGCCCTGGGGCGTCAGCTGGGGGCTTAATCACTGAGGTCGAATGGCCGATACGGGGATGCGGGAATGTTCAGGTGAGCATTCGGCGTTGCAAAGTTGCTATGGCCCAAACTGCTCATCTGCCCGACCACGACGAGGACCTGGTCCGTCTCTACCTGGCCGACATTGGCCGGCACCCGCTGCTGACCAAGGACGACGAGGCTCGTCTGGGGGCGCTGGTGGAGGCGGGGGTGCATGCCCGCGACCGGTTGGCCGGCGGCGAGAAGCTGACCGGGGCCGAACGCAACCGCCTGCGCCGGGCCGAGCGCATCGGCGAGCAGGCGGCGGTCGACTTCGTCAACGCCAACCTCCGGCTGGTGGTGTCCGTGGCCAAGAAGTACCAGTGGTCGGGCCTGCCGCTGCTCGATCTGGTGCAGGAGGGAAACCTGGGCCTGATCCACGCCGTGGAGAAGTTCGACTACCGCAAGGGCTTCAAGTTCTCCACCTACGCCACCTGGTGGATCCGCCAGTCGATCAGCCGCGGTATCGCCAACAGCGCCAGGACCATCCGGCTTCCCGTGCACGTGGCCGACCGGGTCGACGCCCTCCGGCGGGCCTCCACCCGCCTCGAGGCCGATCTGGGCCGCCCCCCGAGCCCGGAGGAGCTGGCCACCGAGCTGGGCTGGGAGGTCGCCCTGGTCGAGGAGGTCACCAGCCTCCCCGGTGAGCCCACCAGCCTCGATGCCCCCTTGACCTCCGAGTCCGACGAGGACTTCGGCTACCTGGTGAGGGACGCCTCCGCCGCCGACCCGGCCGAGGAGGCCATGGCCACCCTGGTCCCCTCGGCGGTCGAAGCCCTGATGCAGGTCCTCGACGACCAGGAGCGCACCGTCCTTCGCCTGCGCTACGGACTCGACGCCGGCCAGCCCCGCACCTTCGTGGAGACCGGCCGCCTGCTCGACCTTTCCGGCGAGCGGGTCCGCCAGATCGAGAAGCGGGCCATGGGCAAGTTGCGCCAGGTGTCGGCCGAGCGGGCGGCACGCGACCTGCTGGCCGCCTGACCCGGCGCGGGCAGGAGGGCCGGAGGGGCGCCGCCCCTCAGCCCAGCGGGAAGCCTTCGGTCGCCTTCAGGGAGAGATCGGTCTCGACCACCAGGGCCTCGTAGCCCTCCAGCCCCGCCACCACCGCCAGGCCGTCGGTGCCCGCTGCCAACAGGCCGGTGGCCAGGGCGTCGGCGTCGGCCAGGTCGGCGCCGACCACCGAGGCCGAAAGCAGCGTGGCGGCCGGCTCGCCGGTGAAGGGGTCGAGCACGTGGTTGCCCCGCTCGTAGGTGCCCGAGGTGGCCAGGGCCGCGAACCCGTCGGTCAGGGCCGCCACCGCCACCATCCGCTCGGGATGGCGGGGGTCTCGGATGCCGATGCGCCACGGACGCCCCGGCGCCGGCCGGCCCAGGACGGCCACGTCGCCGCCGGCGTTGACCATGGCCGCCGTCGTCCCGGTCCGCTCCAGCGCCAGCGCCGCCCGTTGGGCGGCCCAGCCCTTGACCAGCCCGGTGGGATCGACCCCCCCAGGCAGCGCCCACGGGTCGAACCAGCCGGCGGAGAGTCTGCGGGCCCGGCGACACCGCTCCAGCACCTCGGTGACCTCGGGGGGAGCCTCGGCCAGGCTTATCTCGTTGCGACGCAGCCGGTTCATGGGGCTGTCCGGCTTCCAGGTGCTGAACACCTCGTCGGCCCGGTGCAGCAGAGCGCAGGCATCCTGGAGGCCCCGGCGCAGCCCGTCGGCGTCGTCACCCCGCACGTCGAAGGACACCACCGTGCCCATGACCGGCTCGGCGTGGCGGAGCTGGGTGAGCGCCTTCAGTTCTTCCAGCCGAGCTGGTCGAGGGCCGACTGCAGCGACTGCACGTAGGCGTCGCTGGTGTAGGTGGCCCCGGAGACCCCGTCGATGTTGGACGACTGGGCCTGCAGGGCCTGGTCGCGCAGCTGGGGGATGGCCTGGCTGTTGATCTCGGCCGAGCGGGGATCGGTGGCCTGGTCGACCACGGTGGTGACGTCGACCATGGTGTTGCCTGTGACCTTCACCTTGAGCTGCAGCTCCCCGTAGCGGTAGTAGACGAGCTGGCCGGTGGCGTAACGGGTGGTCTGGGGGGCGGTGGTGGTGGTCGTGGGGGCCCGGGTGGTCGGTGGGGCGGTGGTGCGGGTGGCGGCCGGGGCGGCGGCCGCTGAGGCGGGCCTGGACGGGGCGGTGGTGGGAGTGGCCGCCTGGGGGGATGGCGGGGCGCCCGCCGCCGGCCGGGCCGTCCCCGAGCCGGTCGTGGTCGAGGTTCCCCTGGGACCGTTGCTCGCCGAGGACCCGGCCGCCACGTTGAGGGCGGATGGCGGGGCGGTGTGGAAGCTGAGCACGATGGCCAGCCCGGCGGCGGTGCCGCCTACGACGTAGGGGGCGCGTCTCATCTAGAAGGCGAACTCCTCGCGGTGTATCTGCTCGGCAGGGGTGCCGGCGGCGCGCAGTGCGGCGACGAGGCGATCGCTGAAGCCATCGGGGCCGCAGACATAGGCGTCCCGCTGGTGAAGGTCCGGCACCAGGGTGGACAGGGCGGCGGCGTCGGTGCGCACGGTGTGGCGGTCCCCGACCAGTTGGTGCAGACGCCCCCGGCGGGCCTTGACCAGTGCGGCGACCTCGTCGCGCAGGACCAGATCCTCGGGGCGGGAGGCCCGAAGCACGACCTCGACGTCGACGCCAGCGGGCAGGTCCTCCAGCAGGGCGCGCACCGGGGTGACCCCGACCCCGGCGGCGACCAGCAGCACCCGGTCGCCGGTGCGGGAGTGGCGGGTGAAGGCGCCGTAGGGGCCTTCGATGGCCACGAAGGTGCCGGGCCGGAGGCTTCCCAGGGAGCGGCTGTGGTCGCCCAGGTCCTTGACCGTCACCCGCAGGTAGGGCGGCCGGGGCAGGGCGGACAGCGAGTAGGGATGGGCCTGCCACCAGAAGCCGGGCTTGAGGAAGCGCCACTGGAAGAACTGGCCGCCGGAAACGGCCAGGCGCTCGAGGTGCTCGCCGGCGCACACCACCGAATAGACGCCCGGTCCCTCCTGGCGGACGTCGACCACCCGCAGGCGGTGGTAGAGGCTGCGCCACAGCGGTACACCGATGCGCCACAGCAGCACGGTGCCCACCACCGCGCCCCACATCGACGCCCACCACAGCCGGGCCAGCGGATGGCCGACGAAGGACGCCCCGTTGGCCAGCTGGTGGGAGAAGGCCAGGGCCAGGGCGAGGTAGGTGTAGAGGTGGACCGTCCACCACGTCTCGTAGCGCAGCCGGCGCCGGGCCCGCCGGTAGGAGCTGACGCCGACGGCGATCAGCAGGCCGAAGGCGACGGTGGCGGCCAGGACGTCGGGGTAGCTGTCCAGCAGGGTGTAGGCCTGGTGTAGCACCCCGCTGCGGTCGAGGGCGGCGTAGCCGACCGTGATCAGCACGGCATGCAGCCCGATCAGCACGATGGGCCAGCCTCCGATGCGGCGGTGCCAGGCCACGATGCGGTCCTGGCCCACCGCCCGCTCCAGCACCGGCAGGCGGGCCACCAGCAGCACCATGACCAGCATGAGGTAGGCGCCCAGCAGCCCGGACAGCCGGCCGGCGGCGGTGGCCCAGCCGCCGGCGGCGGCGAGGGAGCCCTTGGACTCGGCGGTGACGGCGGTGCCGATGGTCGCCCCCAGGCCGATGCCGGCCAGGGTCAGCACCGCCGTCGCCATGCCCTGGCGGGGGGCGGGACCGGGGCGGTGCCGCACGGCGCGTCGGCCGCCCGGCCCGTCGCCGGCAGCGCCGAGCCTGCTCCGGGCAGCGACGTTCCTGGCCGCCGTCGAACTCATGACCCCGATCCTCCCATTCGCACCTGTCGGCTTCATGAAGGACACCTGGGAGCCTGCTGGGGACGCCCGGCCCGGGTCACCGCCGCTCCGGGTCACCGGCGCCCCGATGTCGGCCCCGTCGGCACTACAAATGTGCCGTGCGCCTTCTGGTGGCCGAGGACGACCCCGGCCTGCGTTCGGTCCTGGAGCGGGGTCTGCGGGAGAACGGCTACGCCGTGGACGCGGTCGCCGACGGGGCCACCGCCCTCAGCTACCTGCGCACCTACGACTATGCCGCCGTGGTCCTCGACTGGCGCATGCCGAACGCCAGCGGGCTGGACGTGCTCACGCAGGCCCGGGCCCGGGGGCTGGGAACGCCGATCCTTCTGCTCACCGCCCGCGACACCACCGCCGACCGGGTGGCGGGCCTCGACGCCGGCGCCGACGACTACCTGGTCAAGCCCTTCGAGTTCAGCGAGCTGCTGGCCCGCCTGCGGGCCCTGCAGCGCCGGCCGGGCGAGTCCCGATCCCCGCTGCTGTCCTGTGGCGACCTCAGTGTGGACCCCGCCACCCGCGAGGCCCGGGTGGGCACGGAGCACCTGTCACTCACCGCCACCGAGTTCGCCATCCTCGAGCTCCTGCTGCGACGCGCCCCGGGGGTGGTGGAGCGGCGCACCATCGCCGTGCAGGTCTGGGACGAGGAGCCGTCGGCGCTCGGCTCGAACACCATCGACGTCCACATGGCGAGGCTGCGTTCCAAGCTGTCGGGCAGCGGGGTGCGCATCCAGACCGTGCGCGGCGTCGGCTACCGCATCAGCCCGGAGTGACGCCGCCGGGGCGCCTGGTGGGGGCTGGGCGCCCCGGCGGCGGGACCGTGCCGGTCGGCGATCAGTAGCCCGAGCCGCTGTAGGCCGGGGCGGTGGTCGACGGGGACTGGGCGGCGGCCGCTGTCACCGGATCGCCGCCGGGGGCCATGACGTACCAGGTGCCGCCGAAGCTCTTGATGCCCTCGCCGTGGGCCACCCCCGGGCTGCTGTCGCCCGAGAACCGGTACAGGGGGTAGGAGCTGTACGTGACGTAGAACTCGCCATCGGCGCCCTTGACCGTGCCGAGCAGCGAGGCGTTGACGCCGGAGCCGGCGGTCGCCGACTTGACCCCGGCGGGAAGGGACGTGTCGGGCCAGTACTTGGTGCAGCCGGTGGCGTCGGTGCAGGTGATCCTGCCGCCCTTCTCCGACGTGAGGATGTAGTAGGTCCGGCCACTGCCGTCTACCAGCACGGTCCCCAGGCCGGGCACGTTGGCGGTGGTGACCACCACCTCCATGGCCGCCGTGGAGGTGGAGCTCCCCGACGAGCCAGCCGCCGATGTCGTCTTCGGGGCTCCGCCGGCGGAGGCCGAGCCCGTCGCCGTGGTGCCGCCGCACGCGGCCAGGGCCAGGCCGGCCAGGGCGGCGGCCGCTGCCACCAGGGTGACCCGGCCCTTGGTGGTCATGATCGTCCTGACTACTGCGAGATGCATTGAGCCGCCTCCGTCCGTGTCCGCTCGTCGCCCTTCACTACGACAGGCCGACCGGCACGGATGTCCCGGGTGCTCAGCGGAGCCGGGTGATCCGGGCGGTGGCGAGCACGTCGCCGCCGCTGTCGAGGAGGCGGGCGCCGGTCACCACGGCGGGATCCATGTGCACCGCCGCCCCCCAGCTGCCGTAGCCGGATGCGAGGGAGAAGGTGCCCACCGGCACCGAGGAGCCGTTCCGCTCCTGCAGCACGCAGGTGACCGGACCACCACGGCCCTCGAGGTCGACGTCCATGTACACCCACGGGTGCCCGCCGCCCTCCACCATCACCCGGCCGACGCCGTGGCCATCGTGGACCAGCTCCCCGGACGCCACCACGGTGGTCGGCGGAGGGCTTCCGCCGAACACGGCCGAGGCCGCCCAGCCGCCGGCGCCGAGGATGGCGGCGACACCGGCGGCGGCGGCGACCGTCCGGCCCCGCAGGCGCAGGCGGAGTCGGCGCCGGGGAGGGGACAGGCGGGCGACCACCCGGCTCTCGAAGCCGAGGGGGGGCTCGACCGAGGGGGCCAGCTCCAGCAGGGCGTCGGCGGTGGAGGCCAGCGCCTCCACCCGCAACCGGCAGTCGGTGCAGCCGTCCAGGTGGGCCAGGGCCTCGGCCCGCTCGGCTCCGGACAGGATGCCGAGGGCCAGCTCGGCCGAGCGCTCCTCGAGCTGCTCGCAGTTCATCCGCGTCATGGCCCGACGTCCTGGTCGGCGAGCGCCGCCCGCAGCTTGATCATGGCGGCGCGTATCCGGGTCTTGGCGGTGCCGAGGGGGATCCCGTCCAGCTCGGAGATCTCCGCCGCGGTGAGGCCGCCGAAGGCGGCCAGCACCAGGCATCGCTTCTGTTCCGCCGGCAGGTCGGCCATCGCCCGGCGCAGGCGGGCCGAGGCGTCGATGACGACGGCCTCGTCCTCGGGGCCCCGCCGGCGGGTCTCGATGTCGAAGGTGTTCTCCAGCCGCTCGAGGGTCGGGCCCCGGCGGGTGCGCAGCTGGTCGATGGCCAGGTTGCGGGTGATGGTCAGCAGCCACGCCTGCACCGTGCCCCGGCGGGGGTCGTACATGTGGGCGTGGCGCCAGGCCCGCTCGAAGGCCTGCTGGGCGATGTCCTCGGCGGCGCTGTCGCCCACGATGGAGTGGGCCAGCCCGAACACCCGGCGCTGGAAGCGGCGCACGAACACCGTGACGGAGGCGGGGTCGTTGATGGCGACCCCGGCCAACACCGCCTCGTCGCTCAGCCCCTCTCCCATCAGCTCACCTCCATCCGTGCTACGCACGGCCAACCGGGGGGGATTGGCCGCCCAGCGCCGGGCCTGGTCCAAATCGGACCTCGTGTCGCAATCCCACCAAGGCGGTGGCAGGTGGCCCGACAGGGCCGGCACCCGAACGGCGACGACCGGGTCGAGGAGGCGGGCCAGGGGGGCGCCCTCGGGCTCGATGGTGGCGGCCGAGCGGCGCAGCTCCGCCGTTGGGTAGGCGCCCACCACCCAGTGGTCGCGGCCGTCAGCGCCGGTCATGACCGCGCCCCCCCTGGCGGCGCTGGCGGCAGCCAGCAGGCCGTCGACGTCGCGGGCCGACAGGAAGGGGAGATCGGCTGCCGCGATGACGGTCCAGTCCGCTTCGACCAGGGCCAGGCCGGCCACCACGGCGGCGGCCGGTCCGCCCCCGACCGGCTCCTCCCTGGTGGTGGCCACGCCGTCGGGTAGGCGCCGGGCGGGCCCCACGACGATGCGCCGGCGGGCACCGGACACGGCGTCGAGCACCAGGTCGATCAGGCGTCGGCCCCCGACGAGCTCCTCCGGCTTGTCGGCGCCGAGGCGGGTGGCTCCGCCCCCGGCCAGGATGATGGCGTCGAACATGGCTGCCCACCGCGACCCGGACGCCTCCGTCCGCCGGCCGCCAGCGGAGAAGGTACCGCCCGGGGCCCGGTCCCACCGGCGCACCGGCCCGGTCGCAGCGCCCCACGGAGCACCCCCGGGGCCCGGCGCGCCGAGCGACGGCTCCCCGGCCGGGGCGCACACAGGGACCCCGACGGTCGCCGTGGGTACGGTGGTGCCATGACATCGCGGGAGGAATGGCGGGCCGCCTACGACGACGCCCCCAAACGGGACGCCGACTTCGAGACCATGTCGGGCGTCCCGCTCGAGCCGGTGTACGGGCCCGACGACGGCGAGTTCCCCGGCCAGTGGCCCTACACCCGGGGCCCGTACGCCTCGATGTACCGCTCGCGGCTGTGGACCATGCGGCAATTCGCCGGCTTCGGGACCGCCGAGGACACCAACGCCCGCTTCCGCGAGCTGCTGGCCGCCGGCGGCAACGGGCTGTCCACCGCCTTCGACATGCCCACCCTCATGGGCCGCGACTCAGACCACGCCCTGGCCCGGGGCGAGGTGGGCCGGGCCGGGGTGGCGGTGGACACCCTGGCGGACATGGAGGTGCTCTTCTCCGGCATCGACCTGGGCCGGGTCTCGACCTCCATGACCATCAACTCGGCCGCCGCCATGGTGCTGGCCATGTACATCGCCGTGGGGGACAAGTCGGGCGTGGACCGCGGCCGGCTGGGCGGCACCATCCAGAACGACATCCTGAAGGAGTACCAGGCCCAGAAGGAGTACATCTTCCCGCCCCGGCCGTCGCTGCGCCTGGTCACCGATGTGATGGGGTTCTGCTCGGCCGAGCTGCCGCGGTGGCACCCGGTCTCCATCTCCGGCTACCACATCCGCGAAGCCGGTTCGACAGCGGCACAGGAGCTGGCCTTCACCCTGGCCAACGGGTTCGCCTACGTCGAGGCGGCCCAGCGGGCCGGCCTGGCGGTGGACGCCTTCGCCCCCCGGCTCAGCTTCTTCTTCAACGCCCACATCGACTTCTTCGAGGAGATCGCCAAGTACCGGGCCGCCCGGCGCATCTGGGCCCGATGGATGCGCGACCGCTACGGCGCCCGCGACCCGCGCTCGCAGCAGCTGCGCTTCCACACCCAGACCGCCGGCGTGTCGCTGGCCGCCCAGCAGTCCGAGCTGAACATCGCCCGGGTGGCCATCGAGGCGCTGGCGGGCGTCCTGGGGGGGACCCAGAGCCTGCACACCGACTCCTTCGACGAGGCCCTGGCCCTGCCCACCGACAAGGCGGCCCGTCTCTCGCTGCGGACCCAGCAGCTCATCGCCGAGGAGACGGGCGTCCCCCACGTGGCCGACCCCCTCGGTGGCTCGTACCTGGTCGAGGAGCTCACCGACGAGATGGAGCGCCGGGCCGAGGCGATATTCGCCCATCTCGAGGACCTCGGCTCCGGCTCCATGCTCGACGGGGTGGTCGAGGGGATCGAGTCCAACTGGTTCCAGGGCGAGATCGCCGACGCCTCCTACCAGTTCCAGCAGAAGATGAACCAGCGCCGGTGGATCTTCGTGGGCGTCAACGGCTACACCGAGGGCGACGATGCCGCCCCGCCGACGCTGTACATCGACCCGGCCGTGGAGCGCCGCCAGCTGGAGCGGCTCGAGCGGGTGAAGACCGGACGCGACGCTGCGGTGGTGAAGGGTTGCCTCGACCGCATCTCCGCCCAGGCCGCCGACCCAGGCGTCAACCTGATGCCCGCCCTCATCGAAGCGGCCAAGGCCTACGTGACGGTGGGCGAGGTCACCGCCGCCCTCGAGTCGGTGTTCGGGACCTGGACCGAGCGCAGCGCGGCCTGAGTTGCTCCGGGTGCTGGTGGCCAAGGTCGGCCTGGACGGCCACGACCGGGGGGCCAAGGTGGTCGCCCGCATGCTCCGCGACGCCGGCATGGAGGTCATCTACGCTGGCCTGCGCCAGACCCCGGAGATGATCGCCGCCGCCGCCCTGCAGGAGGACGTCGACGTGGTGGGCCTCTCGATGCACAACGGGGCCCACCTCACCCTGGCCCCGGCGGTGGTGGAGGCCCTGCGGGCCAAGGGCCTCGACACCCCGGTGGTGGTGGGAGGCATC
Organism: Acidimicrobiales bacterium; assembly: GCA_035653595.1. Taxonomy (GTDB): domain Bacteria; phylum Actinomycetota; class Acidimicrobiia; order Acidimicrobiales; family JAJPHE01; genus DASRBO01. The sequence continues at coordinate 35,949 of DASRBO010000041.1, forward strand.
GTGCCGGCGGTCGACCTCGACCGGATGAGGGAGGCGGGCATCGCCGCCGTGCTCGGCCCGGGGGCGTCCCCCGAGGAGGTCGTGGCCGCCGTCAGCGACGCCGCCTCTACGCGAGGGCCTTCCTGACCTCCTCGGCCATCGCCTGAACGGCGTCGGCCAGGGCGGCGGCGTCGGGTCCGGCCGAAAGCAGCGAGCGTGAAGCCGAGGGCAGGACCCGGTCGGGGCAGGTGGCGAAGCACTCGGCCACGTCCTGCACCGTGGCCCCCTGGGCGCCGAGGCCGGGGGCCAGGAAGAGCCCGTTCATGGAGACCAGGTCCACCTCGGCCTCGCCGTGGGTGGGGGCGAAGACCGCCCCCACCGGGCCGATCCCGCCCGGGGCCAGGTCGGCGTTGAGGGCGCCGATGGCCGCCAACATGGCCGCCTCCACCGTCGGCCCGTCGGCCTGGCGGGCGGTCTGCAGGGCCCGCCCCTCGGGGTTCGACGACCGGGTGACGACGAACAGGGCGGAACCGGATCCGGCCGCCCGCTCCACCAGCGGCCCCATGGCCGCCAGCCCCAGGTAGGCGGTGACGGTCAGGGCGTCGACGGGCATGGGGGCGCCGGCACCGAGGTAGGCCTCGGCGTAGGCGGCGTTGGTGGAACCGACGTCACCGCGCTTGGCGTCGAGGAGCACCAGCACCCCGTCGGAGCGCAGGGCGTCAACCAGGCGGGAGAGGGCCCGGATGCCGGGCCAGCCGTGGCGCTCGTAGAAGGCGGACTGGGGCTTGGCCACCGCCACCCGGCCCCGCGCCGCCTCGAGCACGATGTCCACGAAGCGCTCCAGCCCGTCGGCGTCGTCGCCCAGGCCCCACTCCACCAGCAGGGCGCCCGACGGGTCGAGGCCGAAGACCAGCGGCCCCAGCTCGGCCCGGCCGGCGGCGAATCGGTCGGCGAACGAGGCGGACTCCGGGGCTGCGCTCACCGTGCCGACAGTAAGGCAGGGGTGTCGGGGGCGAGGACCGCCCGTCGGTAGCCTGCGCCGGTGCCGCCCCCGGACCAACAGCCCCGACCCATGAGCCGGCGCCGGTTCCTCACCGGCCTGGGGCTTGCCGGCGCCACCGGGGCCCTCGCCGCCGGCGAGCTCATGGGCGGATCGTCGCCGGCGGCCCCGCCCCGGCGGCCCCGGCCGGCCAGCCGGCCCCAGCGCCCTTCGACCTCGGCCGCCACCACCGCCGTTCCCGAGGTGGAGCTTCCGACCGCCGGCTGGGTGATGGCCGAGAACTCCCTGGCCGGCACCACCGAGTGGATCGTCAGCGGCAGCCCGGTGCCGCACGCCATCGAGGGCTACGCCGACAGGGTGTCGGCCGCCAGCGGCGACGCCGTCACCCTCTACGTCAACGCCAGGGCCCCGACGTTCCGCGTCGAGGCCTACCGCATGGGCTGGTACCAGGGCCTCGGGGGCCGGCTGGTGTGGAGGTCGGCCGACGTGCCTGCTCGGGTGCAGCCCCCGCCCCGGTTCACCTCCGGCATCAACATGGTCGAGTGCCAGTGGGAGCCGTCCATCACCTTCGACGTCGACGACTCCTGGCCGGCCGGCAACTACCTGCTCAAGCTGGTGGGCTCCGACGGCCAGCAGCAGTACGTGCCGCTGACGGTGCGCAACCCGTCCAGCAGGGCGGCGGTGGCGGTGATGAACTCGGTGACCACCTGGCAGGCCTACAACCTGTGGCACGGCTACAGCCTCTACTTCGGGGTGGCGGGCTCGGGTCAGAGCTACGCCAACCGCTCCCGGGTCGTGTCCTTCGACCGCCCCTACGCGCTGGCGCACGAGAACTGGGCCAACGGGGCGTCGGACTGGATGGGCAACGAGTTCCCGTTTCTCATGCTGGTCGAGCGCTACGGGGTCGACCTGGCCTACTGGACCGACCTCGACCTGTCCACCGACGCCTCGGCGCTCGCCAACCACAAGCTGCTGGTCAGCCTGGGCCATGACGAGTACTGGTCCAAGTCGATGTTCGACGGCGCCCTGGCCGCCCGCGACGCCGGGGTCAACCTGGCCTTCCTCGGGGCCAACGCCTGCTTCCGCCACATCAGGCTGGAGGACAGCCCCACCGGACCCAACCGCCACGTGGTCTGTTACAAGTCGGCGGCCGAGGATCCCCTCAACGGCGTCGACGACAGCGACGTGACGGCCGACTGGCCGTCGGGCCCCCAGCCCCGGCCGGAGTGCATCCTCATCGGCAACATGTACCAGTCCAACCCGGTGGACGCCGCCCTGGTGGTGGCGGCCCCGTCGGCGTGGGGACTGGAGGGCACGGGCATGGGCGCCGGCGACAGCCTGGCCCACACCGTCGGCAGCGAGTTCGACGCCTACGACCCGTCTCTGGCCGGACCGCGCAATGTGGAGATCTGGACCCACTCCCCGCTGGTGTGCCGGGGCAAGCCGGGCCACTCGGACATGACCTACTACAGCGCCCCCGACGCCGGCGGAGTGTTCGCCACCGGCACCAACTGGTGGGTGAGCAAGCTGGCCGACAACCTCGGAGCCGTGCCCACCGCCCTGGTGGGGCGGGCCCTGCCCCAGGTCACCACCGCCGTCACCGCCATCACCCTGAACGTGCTCAAGGTGCTGGGCAGCGGCCCAGGCGGCCGGCTACGGCCGTCCACCGCCAACTGGCAGCAGTTCTACCCCTCGGGCACCGCCCCGGGGGGCGGCCAGGCCGGGCAGGCGGCGTGACGGGCCTGCGCCTGCCCCGGCGTCGGGGGGCCGCCGCCATCGTCGCGGCCGGGCTGGCGGCGGCGGCCCTGGCCGGGTGCGGCGGCGGTTCCGGCCCGGGCGGCGGAGGTGGCCACGGCGGTGCTGCGTCCTCCTCGTCGAGCACCTCCACAACGGAGGCCCCCCTGGCCGTCGCTTCCGCCTCGTGGCACCTCGCCGCTCCGATCTCCAGGGCGGTGGTCGAGGACTACGGCGGCCAGCTGCTGGTGGTCGGCGGCCTGGCCCAGGGCGACGTGTCCACCGCCGGCATCTGGAGCTTCGACCCCGCCACCGGGGCGGCCCGCCAGCTCGGGTCGCTGGCCTCGGCCGTGCACGACGCCGCCGGCGCCGTGCTCGGGGGCCGGGTGGTCGTGTTCGGAGGAGGGGCGGCGGCCACCGTCGCCACCGTGCAGGCGTGGTCGGGATCGGGCCGGGCCAGCGCCGTGGCGGAGCTGCCGCGGCCCCGCTCCGATCTGGGGGCGGCGGAGCTGGGCCAGACCGCCTACGTCGTCGGGGGCTTCGACGGATCCACGCTCGACCCCGAGGTGCTGTCGACCACCGACGGGACGACCTACAAGGTGGCGGGCACCCTGGCCCAGGCGGTGCGCTACCCGGCGGTGGCGGCCGGCGCCGGTTACCTGTGGGTGGTGGGCGGCGACCTGAGCCCGAGCGAGTCCAACCCGTCGGCCAGCCAGACCGACGACGTCCAGCGCTTCGATCCCTCCACCGGTCGCACCACCGTTGTCGGCCACCTCCCCACGCCCCTCGGACATGCTTCGGCCGGCTTCGTCGGCGGCCGGCTGGTGGTGGCCGGCGGCCGCACCGGCACCGACCCGGCCACGGCGGTGTACTCCGTGGATCCCCGCACCGGGGCCGTGACTCCGGCGGGGAACCTGCCCAGTCCCCGCTCGGACGCCGGGGCGGTGGTCATCGGCTCGACTCTGTGGCTGGTCGGTGGCGAGCTGGGCTCGGTGACCCGCCCCCTCGACACCGTGGCCTCCATAAGCGGGTGAGCCTCGGGGGCTGACCCTCAGGCCAGCTCGACCGGCACCACCGTGAGGCTGACAGGCGCCTCGCCCCGCAGCAGGACCACCTCCAGGGGCCGACCGACCCGGTCCTCGGTCATGAGGCGCTGCAGCTCGCCCACCCCGGAGACGGCCACCCCGGCCACCCGGGCGACGATGTCGCCCGGGCGCACACCCGCCCGGCCGGCGGGGGACCCGGCCACCACCGAGGTCACCTGCACCCCGGTCGTCTGGCCCGCCGCCCGGCCCTGGACGGGGGAGAGCGCGCGGGAGCCCCCGGCCAGGCCCAGGTAGGCCCGGCGCACCCGGCCGGCCGTCATCAGGTCGGCCACCACCCGCCTGGTGGTCGCGTTGATCGGCACCGCCAGCCCCAGGCCCTGGCCGATCATGGGCCCGACGACGGCGGTGTTGATGCCGACCACCCTGGCCTCGGCAGTGGCCAGGGCACCACCGGAGTTGCCCGGGTGCAGGGAGGCGTCGGTCTGGATGACGTTCTCGATGATCCGGCTGGCCGAGCCGGCCCGGGTGGCCATGGACCGTCCCAGGCCGCTCACCACCCCGGCGCTGACCGAGCCGGCGAAGCCCAGAGGGTTGCCGACCGCCACCACCAGCTGGCCGACCTCGAGGTGGTCGGCCTCGCCCAGGACGGCCGGCACCAGCGGGTCGCCGTCGGCCGCTGGGGCCACCCGGACCACGGCGAGGTCGGAGAGGGCGTCGGCCCCGGTCACCTCGAAGTCCATCTCCCGCCCGTCGGCCAGGGTGGCGGTGCCGCCCGAGGCCCCGTTGACGACGTGGGCCGAGGTCAGGAGGAAGCCGTCGGGGGCGATCACCACCGCCGAGCCCCCGCCCGGGCGCTGGCCCCTGGTGCGCAGGCTGACCACCGACGGGGCCAGGGTCCTGGCCACCGAGGTCACCACCCGCGAGTAGGCGTCGAGGGCCTCCTCGCCGGCCCGGTCCGGCCCGGGGCGGTCCTGCATCGTGGCGGTCATCACGCCGAGCCCTCGGTGACCGGGCCGGACAGGCCGACCTCCAGGTCGAGCTCGTCGGTTCCTCTCACCACCTTGAGCCGCACGGTCTCGCCGGCCCGCTCGAGGGCGGCGAAGAGGCCGTCCACGTCCGTCACCGCCGTGCCGTCGACCTCGGTGATCAGGTCGCCCCTGGTGATGCCGGCCCGGTGGGCGGGGCTGTCCTCCTCCACCCCCCGCACCAGGAGGCCGTCGCGCTGGGGCAGGCCCACGGCCGCCCGGAGCCGTCGGGCCGCCGCCGGCGGGGCCACGGCGACGCCCAGGCGGACCCGGCGGGGCGACTCGCCCCGGGCTAGCCGCTCCACCCTCTCGCGCAGGCCGGCGGCGGCTGACACGGCCAGGTAGAAGCCGTCTCCCAGCCGGTGGGTGGAGATCCCGACCAGCCGTCCGGCGGCGTCGAGCACCGGGCCGCCGGAGGAGCCCCGGGCGAGGGGGGCGGTGTGCTCGAGGGCGTCGCTGACCAGGCGGCCGGCCGGTCCCCGGAAGGAGCGGCCGGTGGCCGACACCGTCCCGAAGGTGACCCGGACCCCGCCCCCCGCCGGGGCGGCCAGGGCGAAGACCGGGGTGCCGGGCCGGACGGGGGAGTCGTCCGGGCGCCAGGGGACCGGCGGGACGGTGGCGGTGTCCACCCTCAGCACGGCGAGGTCGCCGTCCACGTCCACCCCGGCCAGGGTGGCGGTGGCCGAGCGGCCGTCGGCGAAGGTCACCGTGGTCTCCTCCCCCCGCAGGTTGTGGGCGTTGGTCAGCACGGTTCCGGCCCCGACCACCACCCCGTTGCCCCGGCCCCAGCCTCCGCCCACCCTCACCACCGCAGGAGCGGCCGCCTCCACGACAGCGGCCGCCGCTCCCTCCAGTTCCTCCATCAGCGCCATGCTCCACCTCCGAACGGTTGTCCCGTCATAGTAGCTTGCAAATCGCAAGTGACAAGTGGATACGAGGCCGGTGGGCCCGGCCGGCATCGGGACGGCAAGATGGGCTCCGTGACCGACCAGCCCCCGGCCCCCGGCCCCCTGGAGGAGGCCCTGGCCCGGGTAGGGGACCGCTGGAGCCTGCTGGTGGTCGACGCCCTGCTGGAAGGGCCCCGGCGGTTCAACGAGCTCTCCCAGGACCTGCCCGGCATCGCGTCCAACGTCCTGTCCCAGCGCCTGCGCCACCTCGAGGCCGAGCGCATCGTGGTCGCCCGCCCCTACAGCGGCCGCCCGGTCCGCTTCGCCTACGAGCTCAGCGCCGAAGGTCGCCAGCTGGCCGGCGCCCTGCGGCTCCTGACCCAGTGGGGCCTCGACCACGGCGCCGGCGCCCACGAGCCGGCCGCTCCCGAGCACGAGGCGTGCGGATCGGTACTGGAGGTGCGCTGGTACTGCCCGACCTGCGACCGGGCGGTGGAGGAGGACGAGCCCGCCACCCTGCGCTTCCTGTAGCTGTCGCCGGGCCGCTGTCAGTTACCTTGCCGGTGATGGGGCCGCCTCTGTCCGATCTCCGGGTCGTCGACTGCGCCAGCCTCATCGCCGGGCCCGGATGCGCCCGCTACCTGGGTGACTTCGGGGCCCGGGTGATCAAGGTGGAGCGCCCCGGTGCCGGCGACGGTGGCCGGCGGCTGGGCTGGACCCTGCCCGGGGACGACACCAGCCTGTGGTGGCGGCTGCTGGGCCGCAACAAGGCGTCGGTCACCATCGACCTGGCCTCGCCCGCCGGCCGGGCGGCCATGCTCGGGCTGTGCGACTCGGCCCACGTGCTGGTGGAGAACTTCCGCCCCGGCACCCTGGAGAAGCTGGGCCTGGGTCCCGAGGTCCTGCTGGAGCGCAACCCGGCCCTGGTCGTGACCAGGGTGACCGGCTTCGGGCAGACCGGCCCCTATGCCAGCCGGCCCGGCTTCGCCACCCTGGCCGAGGCCATGTCCGGCTTCGCCGCCATCAACGGCGAGCCCGACGGGGGCCCCCTGCTGCCCCCGGTCGCCCTCACCGACGAGGTGGCCGCCCTGGTGGCCGCCTTCGCCACCCTGGCCGCTGTCCACTCCGGGGTGGGCCAGGTGGTCGACGTCAACCTGCTCGAGTCCATGGTCGCCCTCATGGGCGCCCTGCCGACGGCGGCGGCCATGCTGGGCTACGACCAGCCCCGGTTGGGCGCCGGCATCCCCTACACCGTGCCCCGCGGCACCTACCGCAGCGCCGACGGCCGCTGGGTCGCCATCAGCACCTCCTCCGAGCCGGTGGCCCGCCGCCTGCTCGAGCTGGTCGGCCTGGGAGGCGACGGACGCCTGGCCACGGCGGCGGGCCGGGCCGAGCACCGGGCCCTGGTGGACGGGGCGGTGACCGACTGGGTGGCCGCCCGCCCCATGGACCGGGTGCTGGAGGAGTTCACCGCCGCCGACGTGGCCGCCGCCCCGGTGCTGACCATGACCGAGCTGCTGGCCGACCCCCACTTCAGCGACCGGGCGGTCATGCAGGACCTGGACGGCTTCCCCATGCCTGGCCCGGTGGCCCGGTTGTCGGCGACCCCCGCTGAGCTGCGTTTCGCCGGCCGCCCGCTGGGAGCTGACCAGCACCTGCTCGACGCCGACCCGTGGGAGGGAAAGCCGGCCTGAGCGCCGAAATCAGCCAGGGCAGGTCGCCCGCCGGACGTTCCCCGCCCAGGGCCTGCAGGAGGCGCAGCCATGAGCCGCAGTCGCAGCCGCCGAGCCGGCCTCGCCGTGTTGGTCGGGCTGGCCACCTTCGGGTCGGTGGCTCCCGGCGCCGGCCCCGCCCGGGCCTCCGCCCCCATGAAGGCCGGCTTCCATGCCCCCGCCGGGGCGGTGCACGGCGGTGTTGTCAGGGCCGCTCCCCACAACCTGCGGGCGGCCATGGCCAACTCGTCGAACTGGTCGGGCTACAACATCGGGTACCTCGACCGCGGCAGCCTGTTCAGCTCCATCAGCGCCGACTGGATCGTGCCCACCGCCACCCAGCGCAACCGGGGCCAGGCCGAGTTCTCCTCCACCTGGATCGGCATCGGCGGCGGCTGTGTCGACACCAGCTGCTCGAGCACCGACGCCACCCTGATCCAGCTCGGCACCGAGCAGGACGTGGACGCCTCCGGGGTGCCCAGCTACTCGGACTGGTGGGAGGTCATCCCCGGACCGAGTGTGACCGTCAACGGCGTCGAGCCCGGCGACCACGTGCGGGCCACCCTGTCGCAGCTGGCGCCGGACGTGTGGCGGTTCAGCCTGGTCGATTTCACCCACACCGCCGGCTTCTCCGGCATGGTGCCGTACTCGTCGGACGAGACCACCGCCGAGTGGATCGACGAGACCCCCCTCCTGGTGGGATCCAACTCGGGCATGGCCACCCTGCCCAACCTCAGCCGGGTGCGGTTCTTCAACGCCACCGTCAACGGCCGCAACGCCCTGCTGTCTCCGGCCGAGGCCCTGCAATTGGGCGGCGGGGGCACCGGCCTGCCGGTGATCGCCACCCCATCGGTGCCCGTGCCGGCGCGGAACGGCTTCAACGACTGCAGCTACGCCGCCACCTGCCCGGCCCGGCCCTCCTGAGCGGGGGCGGCGCCGCCCACCCCGCTGAGCACTCAGGGCGTTCGGGTGGTCCCCGCCGGCGCTGGGCGCGCTGGTAGTTTGGGCCAATGGATCGCCGCCGGCCGTTACCGGACCGGCCCCTCGGGTAAAGCTGGGACCAGTGGTGAGCCAGCTAGACCCCCCGGGGGCGCCCTACCCCCGCGACCCCGGCCTTACCGGCGCCATCTGGGAGGTTCCCGCCGGCCGGCCGCTCGATCTGCCCGGCCGGGGCACGACCTTCGTGCGGGAGGTGCCCGGTCCGGGCCCCCACGCCCCCGTCCTGATGCTTCTCCACGGCCTGGCCGCCACCGGGGGAGTCAACTGGTACACCGCCTTCGAGGCCCTCGGCCGTCACTACCGGGTCATCGCCGTGGACCACCGGGGCCACGGCCGGGGCATCCGCAGCCCGGCGCGGTTCCGCCTGGCCGACTGCGCCGACGACGCCGTGGCGGTGGCCGACGCCCTCGGCATCGACCGCTTCGTGCCGGTCGGCTACTCCATGGGCGGCCCCATCGCCCAGCTGATCTGGCACCGCCACCGCCGCCGGGTGCAGGCCCTGGTGCTGTGCGCCACCGCCCGCAACTTCCGGGGCACGGTGCGGGAGCGGGTGGAGTTCTTCGGCCTCGGGATGCTGCTGGTGGCCAAGTGGCGGGTGCCGGCGGCCGACCAGGTCCGCAACATCGTGGAGGACCTGCTCACCCCGGACTTCGGCTCCCCCGCCCTGCGCCAGTGGATCCTCGACGAGCTGCACCGCAACGACACCAGGACGGTGATGGAGGCGGCCGAAGCGCTGGGGCGCTACTCCTCCCACCAGTGGATCGACCAGATCGACGTGCCTGTGTCGGTGGTCGTCCCCGACCACGACGGGCTGGTGCCGGTCCGTCGCCAGCTCAAGCTGGCCCGGGCCCTGCCCACCGCCGTGCTCTTCCCGATCCACGGCGACCACCTGGTCAGCGCCCGCGACCCGGAGGCGTTCGTGCCCGCCCTGGTCGACGCCTGCGAGCTGGCGGTCACCCGGTCGAGCTCGTTCAGCCCGGGGCGGTCCGCCACGGGGGCGGACCCGGATCGGCGAGCCGGTTGAGCTCCTGGCGGTCCTTGTAGGTGTCCATGGACTTCCAGAAGCCCCGGTGCCTGTAGGCGTAGAGGCGGCCGGCGCCGGCCAGGGCCGGTAGGACCTCGGCCTCGAGGTCGTCCCCCCGCCAGCGGGGGATGGCGCCCCGCTCGACCACGAAGAAGCCGCCGTTGATCCAGTGGTCCTCAAGCACCGGCTTCTCCCTGAAGGCCATCACCCGCCCGTCCTCGTCGCAGACCACGGCGCCGTACTGGGACCGGAGGGGGACGGTCGTGACGGTGAGGTCCGCCCGGGCCCGCCGGTGGGTGTCCAACAGGGCCCCCAGGTCCAGGTCGGCCAACCCGTCGCCGTAGGTGGCGTGGAAGGTGTCCTCCTCCACCACCGCCGCCGCCAGCCGCAGGCGTTCCCCGGTGGGCGTGTCCTCGCCGGTGTCCACGACCATGACCCCGGCCCGGCCGGCGTAGCGGTCGGCGAAGAGGTCGGCCCGGTAGCCCACCGCCAGCAGGAACTGGAAGCGACCCTGGGCCCGGTAGATCCCCATGACGTGCTCGACGATGGGCACCCCGGCCACGGTGAGCAGGGGCTTGGGGACCTCGATCGTGTCCGGGTGGGCCCGGACGCCCCTCCCGCCGCACAGGATGACGACGGTGCCGGGCTGGCCCCGGTGGAGCCCGGTCGGTCGCCCGGGCCCGGCGTAGTCGTCGGGCCCGTCGTCGTCGGGCTCCCGTCCGGTGAGGTCCTCCGGATGCTCAGGCGAGGAAACCCCGGCCTCCCTCCAGCTGGTCGCGGTACCAGTCGATGGTGCGGGCGAGGCCCTCGGGGAGTCCCACCCGGGGGCTCCACCCCAGCAGGCGCCGCGCCTTGGTGGCGTCGGCGCACATCCGCCAGATTTCGGTCGGGCGGTGGGCCAGGGCGCCGATGTCGGCCTCGATGGGGTCGCCCATGAGGCCCAGGATGGTGCGGGCCAGGTCGGCGATGGAGGTCTCCTCCCCCCCGCCCAGGTTGATCACCTCACCCTCCACCCCGTCGGCCTCGAGGGCGGCCACGAAGCCGGTCGCCAGATCCTCGACGTAGTTGAACTCGCGGGTCTGGGTGCCGGCGGTGAGGGCCAGGTGGCCGCGGCGCAGGGCGGTGAGGATGATCTCGGGGATGACCCGGTCGGGCGACTGCCACGGTCCGTAGGCGTTGAACGGGCGGAGGCAGACGATGGGCCAGCCGTAGGCCCTCTGGAACATGCGGCTGAAGCGCTCGCCGGCGTACTTGGACACCGAGTAGGGCGATACCGGGTCGACCGGCCCCGACTCGCGGAACGGGACCTCCACGTCGCCGTAGACCTCGCTGGTGCCGGTGTAGACGAAGCGCCCGTAGTCCCCGCCCAGGGCCAGGAGCAGGTTGACCGTGCCATGGACGTTGGTGGCGATGTTCTCGTCCACCCGCTGGAACGACTTGCCCACATGGGTGAAGGCGGCCAGGTGGGCGATCATTTCGGGGCGCACGGTGCGGGCCACGTGGTCCATGGACGAGCGGTCGGTCACGTTGGCCTCCACCAGGCGGATGTCGGAGGCGATGTCGGCCAGGCGCACGGGCACCATGGTCGAGACCGACGGCGACATGGCGTAGACCTCGGCCCCCGAGCCCAGCAGGGCCCGAACGACGTGGGAGCCGATGAACCCGCCGGCCCCGGTGACCAGGACCCGCCGGCCCCGGACCGAGGCCATCAGCCCGCTTCGGCCAGACGGACGGTGACGGCGGCCGGCCCCTCCTCGAGGCGGAGGTGCTCGATGACCCCGGCATGGCGCAGGTCGTCCGCCGCCGCCCTCACCAGATCGAGCGAGGCGGCGGAGCCGGAGACCACCACCTCGTCGACCGGGGCCCGCATGGACAGGCCGGCCTCGCTTTTGGCCTTGCGCACCGACGCCAGCACCTCGGCCGCCGCCCCCAGGATGGCGGGGTCGCCGCCGGCGCCCAGCTCGGCGGCTGTCGGCCACTGCGCCCGATGCACCGAGCCCTCCCGCCACCACGACCACACCTCCTCGGTCACATAGGGGAGGAAGGGGGCGAGCAACCGGACCAGGCCGGACAGGGCCAGGGACAGGGCGGCCTGGGCCGAGGCCGCCTCCTCGGCCGATCCCGAGCCGTAGGCGCGGGCCTTGACCAGCTCGACGTAGTTGTCGCAGAAGGACCAGAAGAACGCCTCCACCCGCTCCAGCGCCCGGCCGAAGTCGAAGGCGTCGAGGGCCTCGGTGGCCGCCGTCACCACCGTCGCCAGCCCGGCCAGCAGCGAGCGGTCGACCGCCTCGGTCACCTGGTCGGGGGTGGCCTGGGCTGGCTCGGGGGTGAGGCCGAGCACGAAGCGGCTGACGTTGAGGACCTTGATGGCCAGCCGACGGCCAACCCGCATCTGGGCGGTGTCGAAGGCGGCGTCCATCCCCGGCCGGCAGTTGGTCGCCCAGTAGCGGAAGCCGTCGGTGCCGAACTCGTCCAGGAGCCCGATGGGGGTGACGGCGTTGCCCTTGGACTTGGACATCTTCTTGCGGTCGGGGTCGTAGATGAAGCCGTTGACCCCGGCATGCGCCCACGGGAGCCGGCCGTGCTCGAGCTGGGCCCGCAGGGTGGTCACGAACAGCCAGGTGCGGATGATGTCGTGGCCCTGGGGCCGGTAGTCCATGGGGTAGACGCGCCCGAACAGGTCGGGGTCGTCCTCCCACCCCGACGCGATCCACGGCGTGCAGGACGAGGTGGCCCAGGTGTCCATGATGTCGGGGTCGCCGGCGAAGCCGCCGGGCCGGTTGCGCTGCTCGGGCGAGTACCCGTCGGGCACGTCGGTGCTGGGATCGATCGGCAGGCGCGACTCGTCCGGGACCAGCGGGTGGACGTAGTCGACGGACCCGTCGGCGCCCACCGGGTACCACACCGGTATCGGCACCCCGAAGAACCGCTGGCGGCTGACCAGCCAGTCGCTGTTCAGGCCCTTGACCCAGTCCTCGTAGCGCACCCTCATGAACTCCGGGTGCCAGGCGAGCTCGCGGCCTCGCTGCAGCAGCGCCTCCCGCAGCTCGGGGTCGCGGGAGCCGTTGCGGATGTACCACTGCCGGCTGGTGACGATCTCCAACGGGCGGTCGCCCCGCTCGTAGAACTTGACCGGATGGGTGATGGACCGGGGCTCGCCCAGGAGGTCGCCCGACTGGGCCAGCAGCTCGGCGATGGCCGAATGGGCCTGCTTCACCGTGCGCCCGGCGAGCGACCGGTAGGCGGCATCGGCGGCGTCGGGGTCCAGTGACGGCCAGTCGGGCCCGCCCCACTCCACCTCCCGCAGCCGGCCGTCCCGCCCGACGATGCTGCGCACGGGCAGGTCGAGCTCCCTCCACCAGACAACGTCGGTGATATCGCCGAAGGTGCAGATCATGGCGATGCCCGAGCCCTTGTCCGGCTCGGCCAGGTGGTGGGCCACCACCGGCACAGGCACCTTGAACAGCGGGGTCACCACGGTGGTGCCGAACAGCGGCCCGTAGCGGGCGTCGCCCGGGTGGGCGACCAGGGCGACGCAGGCGGCCAGCAGCTCGGGCCGGGTGGTCTCGACCTCGACGGCCCCGTCGCCGTCGGCGAGGGCGAAGCGCAGCCGGTAGTAGGAGCCCGGCATCTCGCGGTCCTCCAGCTCGGCCTGGGCCACGGCGGTGCGGAAATCGACGTCCCACAGGGTGGGGGCCTCCGCCGGGTAGGCCTCCCCCCGGGCCAGGTTGCGCAGGAAGGCGCGCTGGGACGCCCGCTGGGAGCGGTCGTCAATGGTGGCGTAGGTCAGGCTCCAGTCGACCGACAGTCCCAGCTTGCGCCACACCGCCTCGAACTGGACCTCGTCCTCGGCGGTAAGGCGGTGACAGAGGTCCACGAAGTTGGGGCGCGAGATCGGCAGCGGCGTCCTGGGCGGGCTGGCCGGGGGCTCGAAGCCGGGGTCGTAGGGCAGGGACGGGTCGCACACCACCCCGAAGTGGTTCTGCACCCGGCGCTCGGTGGGCAGCCCGTTGTCGTCCCAGCCCATGGGGTAGTACACCTCCCGCCCCCGCATGCGCTGGAAGCGCACGATGACGTCGGCCTGGGTGTAGCCCCAGGCGCTGCCCACGTGCAGCGTCCCGCTGACGGTGGGGGGAGGGGTGTCGACGGAGAAGATCTCCGCCCGGCTGCGGGTGCGGTCGAAGCGGTAGGTGCCGTCGGCCTCCCAGCGCGCCATCCACTTGTCCTCGAGGCCTTCGAGCGCCGGTTTTTCGGGGACCTTCGGTGGCATGGTCCGGTTACCGTACCCGGGTGCTGCGCCTGCACGACACCGCATTGGGCCGGGTGGTCCCGCTCGAGCCGGCCCGGCCCGGCCGGTTGTCGATGTACGTGTGCGGCCCGACCGTCTACGACGTGCCCCACACCGGCCACGGCCGCAACGTGCTGGTCTACGACGTCCTGCGCCGCTACCTGGCCCATCGCGGCGTCGAGGTCGTGCACGTCTCAAACATCACCGACATCGACGACAAGATCATCCAGCGAGCCGGCGAGGAGGGCCGGCCGGCGGCCGAGGTGGCCGAGCAGTACGAGGCGGCCTGGTGGGACGCCTTGGACCGCCTCGGGGTGCTGCGGCCCCGCCACGCCCCCCGGGCCACCGAGTACGTGGCCGACATGGTCGAGCTCATCCGCCAGCTGGAGGACCGGGGCGCCGCCTACCAGTCCGAGGACGGGGTGTACTTCGCCCCCGAGTCGGTGCCCGACTACGGCCTGCTGGCCCAGCAGCCCCTGGACTCGCTCCGGGCGGGCGCCCGGGTGGAGACGGCCGAGCACAAGCGCTCCCCGATCGACTTCGCCCTGTGGAAGGTGTCCAAGCCGGGCGAGCCGTCGTGGCCGTCGCCCTGGGGGCCGGGCCGGCCGGGCTGGCACACCGAGTGCGTGGTGATGTCCCTCGACCTGCTGGGAGAGGGCTTCGACCTGCACACGGGGGGTCTCGACCTCAAGTTCCCCCACCACGAGAACGAGCGGGCCCAGGCGCTGGCCCTGGGGCGGGACTTCGCCCGCCACTGGATGCACCACGCCTTCGTCGAGGTCGGCGGGGAGAAGATGTCCAAGTCGCTGGGCAACTTCGACTCCCTCACCGACCTGCTGGCCCGCCACGACGGACGGGCGTACCGCATGCTGACCCTGCGGTCGCACTACCGCAGCCCCATGGAGGTCACCCCCGAGGGCATCGCCGCCAACGAGGCCGCCCTGCGCCGCTACGACGACCTGGCCCTCCGCCTCCCGCTGGCCTTCGCCGACGGGGGAGCCATCGCGGCGGGCCCCCGGCCCGACCCCGACGCGGTCGGGCGCTTCAACGCCGCCATGGAGGACGATCTGGACACCCCGGCCGCCATGGGCATCCTCTCCGACGCCATCCGGGCCGCCAACGCCGCCGCCGACGCCGGCCACCACGAGGAGGCGGCCGCCCTGGCGGCGGCGGTGGCAGGCATGGGCGAGGCGGTCGGCCTGGCCGCCCAGCCCCCCGGCGCCGGCGGTGTGCCGGCCGCAGTAGTGGAGGCCGTCGCCCAAATGGACCAGGCCCGCTCGGAGCGGGACTTCGCCACCGCCGACCGGATCCGGGCGGAGCTGAGCGAGGCAGGCTGGCTGGTGGAGAACGCCGCCGCCGGCAGCCGGGTGCGCCGGGCCTGAGCGGGGCCCGGGCTCGTCGCTCCGGAGCGGCGCCGGCAGGTACCACCGGGGGCTTGCACCGGGTTCGTAGCCTGATACCGTGACCGGGCGAGGGAGTTCCCACGGAGACTGCAGGTCGATGTACCGCTGTGCCCCCTCGATTAAGAGCAAGAAGATCAAGGGGGTCGGCCAAAGTGGCGACCGGTACCGTCAAGTGGTTCAACTCCGAGAAGGGCTACGGCTTCATCTCCCAGCCGGACGGCGGGGCTGATGTGTTCGTGCACTTCTCGGCCATCGAGATGAACGGCTACAAGCTGCTCGAGGAAGGCCAGCAGGTCGAGTTCGACATCCAGGAGGGCCCCAAGGGCCTCCAGGCCGCCAGCGTCCGGCCGATCTGACCCCGCCGTCCCCGCCTAGGCGGGGACGCTCCCGCATTGCCACCCCGGCCCGGAGGCCTGGTTCGTCGCGCCCGTCAGGGAAGCGTGGCGGAGGTTCCCCCGGCCGGCGTGCTCACGCTGACCGATACCGGCGGGTCGGTGGGGCTGGGCTGGGGCGGCGGTGACCCGGCGCTGGTGCCGTTGACCGACACCCCTCCGATCGGTCCGCTCGAGTCGAGTCCGACGCTGGCGCTGGCCTGCACCGGGGCCGGGGCCAGGTTGATCTGCGTGCTCAGCTGGGCGATCGGAGCGGTCGACCCGTTCCCTCCGGTGCCGGCTCCGCCGCCCCCGCTGGCCGACCCCTTCGCCGGGGTCGGGTCGGGGGCCGGGGCCACCGGCGGGTTGATCACCGGAGCCGGGGCCGGGCTGGCCGCCGGGGGCGGGGTGGCCGGTGCCGCCGTCGGGGCCGGCGCCGAGGCGGCGGCGACGGTGCCCACCGATGGGTCGGCGACGGGTGCGGGGGCGAGGACGGGAGCAGGCACGGTGGCGGCCACCTGCTGGAACGGGACCGGGGCCGATCCGACCGGGGCGGCGCCCGGGGGGCGCAGGGCGGCCGCCTTGAAGGGGGCTTGGCCCATCAGGGTGGCGCCGAGGATCCCGAGTCCCATCACCCCGACGCTGGCGCCAAGCAGGGCCCGGCGGGGTCCCTCGGGCAGCACGGGCGTGCGGGCCGGACGGGCGGCGGCCAGCTTCCAGTGCCGCCAGGCCAGGGCTCCCAGGGCCAGGGGCAGGGGCACGACGATCCGCCGCAGGCTGGTGCTCAGATCCTCCAGCTCGGCCAGGCGCTGGCGGCACTCCTCGCAGCCGGCCAGGTGCTGGTCGACCTTGGCCAGGTCGCGAGGGGCGAGCCCGCCTCCCACGTAGGCCCCCAGGTGCTCGACGGTGAACCGGCAGCCGTTCTGGACGTCGCTACGCAGGTGGGCCTGCAGGTAGCGCTGGCGCAGCCCGGCCCGGGCCCGGACGGCCAGCTGGGCGGTGCCGTTGGCGGACAGGCCGAGCAAGCCGGCGGCCTCGGCCGGGGCCATGCCCTCCACCTCGGTGAGCCACAGCACCGAGCGCCACCGCTCGGGCAGGCTGCGGAAGGCCGAGGCGACCAGGGAGGCGTCGAGCCGGTCCATGAGGCGGTCCGAGGGCCCGGCGGTGGCGCTGGTCTCGTCGCTGGCGACGTCGTCGACCAGGTGGATCCGGCCGCTGCGGCGGAGCACGTCGATGGAGGCGTTGCGGGCGGTGGCCATGAGGTAGGGCCGGAACCCGCCGAGGTCGGTCAGCCGGCCGGCCGCCAGGGCGGTGAAGATGCGGGTGAACGCCTCGGCCACGGCGTCGGAGGCGTCCTCGCGGTTGCCGGTGACGGCGTAGGCCACCCGCCAGGCGGTCTCGGCGTGACGCCGGTAGAGCTCGTCGAAGGCGGTCGAGTCGCCCGAGGCAGCCGCCTCGGCCAGGTCCGCATCGGTGGTGCTGGCAGTGAGCGCCTGGGCTCTGTCGGCCATGTCGTCTCCTCAGCCGGGAAATTCTCCCGGTTTAGTTCTTCACAAACCGGCCGACTTCCTGCCACCGTGGGCGCCGGGGGTCGGTCTGGCCCCGCGGTTACCCTTGGTAAAGGAAGGGGCGGCCGGCGGGGCCGCGGCCCGGTCGAGACGAGGTGCGCCATGGCCGAGTTCTCCCTCGAACTGAACGAGGACCAGCTCCAGATCCAGAAATGGGTCCACGACTTCGCCGAGAACGTCGTCCGTCCGGTCGCCCACGAGTGGGACGAGCGGGAGGAGACCCCCTGGCCGGTCATCGAGGAGGCCGCCAAGATCGGCCTCTACTCGTTCGACTTCGTGGCCAACTGCTTCGGCGACCCGACCGGGCTGCTCATGTGCCTGGTCAACGAGGAGATGTCCTGGGGTGACGCCGGCATCGCCCTGGCCATCTTCGGCACCACCCTGGGGGTGGCCGGCATCCTGGCCAACGGGACCCCGGAGCAGATGATGGAGTGGGCGCCCCAGTGCTTCGGGACTGCCGACGACGTCAAGCTGGCCGCCTTCGCCGTCTCCGAGCCCGACGCCGGCTCCGATGTCAGCTCGCTGCGCACCCGGGCCGTCTACGACGAGGCCAAGGACGAGTGGATGCTCAACGGCACCAAGATCTGGATCACCAATGGCGGCATCGCCGACATCCACGTGGTGGTGGCCTCGGTGGACCCCGAGCTTGGCTCGCGGGGCCAGGCCAGCTTCGTCGTCCCGCCGGGCACCCCCGGCATCCGCCTGGGCCAGAAGTTCAAGAAGATGGGCATCCGGGCGTCCCACACCGGCGAGGTCATCCTCGAGGACTGCAGGGTGCCGGGCCGGTGCCTGCTGGGGGGCAAGGAGAAGCTGGAGGAGCGGATGGCCCGGGCCCGCGAGGGCAAGCGGTCCAGTTCCCAGGCGGCCATGGCCACCTTCGAGGCCTCCCGCCCGGTGGTCGGGGCCCAGGCCGTCGGGATCGCCCGGGCCGCCTACGACTACGCCCTCGAGTACGCCAAGGAGCGCAGGCAGTTCGGCCGGGCGATCATCGAGAACCAGGCCATCGCCTTCAAGCTGGCCGACATGAAGATGCACACCGACGCCGCCCGCCTGCTGGTTCACCGGGCCGCCTGGATGGCCAGGGCGGGCAAGAAGTTCGAGGCCGGCGAGGGCTCGATGTCCAAGCTGTTCGCCGGGGAGACGGCGGTGTGGGTCACCGAGCAGGCCATCCAGATCCTCGGCGGCTACGGATATGTTCGCGAGTACCCGGTCGAGCGCTGGCATCGCGACGCCAAGATCTACACGATCTTCGAGGGCACCTCGGAGATACAGCGGCTGATCATCAGTCGGGCGATATCGGGCGTGCACATTCCCTAGCCCTGATGCGGGGTTAGCCCGAGCCTTGGCTCATCCGCCGACGGACGGGTGCTGTCGCCTCGTCCGGCCCGGTCGTGAACGACTCGCGGGGAGCCGACGAACGAGTTCGTCGGTGACGCGACTACCTTTCCGGTGAACGGAGGGTGTGCAGTGGCGAAGTTCGACGCCGTGGCCCACGTCTACGACGCCTCCAGGGGAGGGCTCGATCGCGGCGTCTATGTCGCCGATCAACTCCGGGCCTTCCTCCCCGGTGGCACACGGCTGCTCGAGCTGGGAGTGGGTACCGGGGCCGTGGCGATGGCCCTCATGGAGGCGGGCTACGACGTGGTTGGAGTCGACATCTCGGCGCCGATGCTCGCCTCGGCCCGCCCCCGGCTGCCGGGCCGGGTCGGCCTGGCCGATGCCGCTGCTCTCCCGTTCGTCGATGGCGTCTTCGACGCCGTCTACGCCGTCTGGGTGATGTACCACCTGGTCGATCCTCGGAAAGCCCTCGCCGAGGCCGCCAGAGTGCTCCGTCCGGGTGGCCGGCTGCTGGCCCTGGACCGCAGTCGGATCGACGGTGGTGTGGACATCTGGGGCGAACTTGCCCGCGAAGTAGAGCGACGCCTGGGGCGGAAGCCACCGGCGCTGAGCTCCGGATACGAGGACCTCGCCCAGGTGGCGGAGAGTCAGGGACTGCGCAAGGTCGGGATCATGGCAGTCAGTCCTTGGCGAGACCGGCGGACCCTGCGCCAGGCAATCGACAACACCCGCCAGCGAGTCTTCGGCTGGGACGGAACGGAGGACGACTGGGTGGGGGTGGTCGAGCCACTCCTCGATGAGTGGTCGCGTCGACCCGATGTTGATGACGTCGTCATCTTCGAGCAGGGTCATGAGGTGTTGGTGCTGGACAGATCCTGAACCGGTCGAGGCATCGCGATGATTCGACCGGCCCGCGAGCGTCACAACGGGAGCGGGACAGCTTCCAAAGGGGTGCCTGATGCCCGATGACAGTGTCAGTGCCACCTTGGTCATCGCCGCCTCGGCGGGGGTCGTGTTCTCCATCCTCGCTGATCCGGCCAGGCACGCCGCCATCGACGGGACCGGGTGGGTCTGTGAAGCCCTCGAAGGCGAGCCGGTTACGGCGGCCGGACAGGTCTTCCGGATGGCGATGTACCACCCGAACCATCCGGACGGGAGCTACCGGATGGCCAACCTGGTGGAGATATTCGACCCGCCGAGCTCCATCGCCTGGAGGCCGGGTACAGAAGATGACGCCGGCGATCTCAGTTTCGGCGGCTGGATCTGGCGCTACGACCTGACACCGCTCGGCCCGTCCGAGACCCGGGTGACCCTCTCCTACGACTGGTCCGCCGTCCCAGAAGATGTCCGCCGACACATCGGCTTCCCGCCGTTTGCGCCGGACCACCTGGACAACTCCTTGAACCATCTCGCCGAACTCGCCAATCCGTGACACCGGGGCGCACCCCTTTTCGAGGCTCGGTGGCGCCGGAGTTGTCCGGTGCGCACAACGCTGCGAACCATCCGTAGTGCCGACTCGTCGAGCAGGCGGTGGCCAACTGGCGGCGGCCCGAACCGGGCGCCCTCGCCCCGGCGGCTACGACAGGGCGGCCCGGACGCGCCGCAGGAGCTGCCGGTGCTCACTGGCCGTCGTTGCCCTGAAGCGCTCGAAGTCGGCTTCCAGCCGGACGTCGGCGAACAGACCAGCGGGGTCCTCGTGAAAATGGAGGAAGGCCCGGGAGCCTCGATAGAAGACGCCGCGGCTCTTCTCCCTGATCCCAGGCACCTCGCGCAGTGCCATCAGGAGAGGTTCCAGTCGGTCCAACGCCGGTCCACTGGCGTGCTTCACGGTCGGTCGGCTCAGACGCCGCGCTGAGCGATCATGAACCGGTGGCCATCGGGTGAGCGGAGCCCGAACTCCCGCATCCCCCACGGCCGGTCGCGGAGAGGCTCGATGACGTCGGCCCCCGCGCCCTCGGCCCGGGCGAGGAACGCCTCAACATCGTCAACCCGCAGGTACGCCACGTAGCTGTGGTCGCCGATTTCTGCCGCCGGCGGCACGTCGGTGCAGCGGCCGAGCATGAAGTCGACGGACCCGGAGCGGCAGAAGATCCAGTTGCCCGGGTCCACCTCCGTGCACTCGCAGCCGAGGACCTCGCGGAACCACCGGGCCGATCGGTCCAGATCATGAACGGCCAGGACCGGGGTGGAGGCGACTATCTCCACTTCGGCAGTATGCCGCGAATCCCCGAGGTCGGACCGGGACGGAACTCGTGACCGCCGCCGCCGACGGTCACACCCCCGCGGGCATCGGCGGCAGCAGTCCGTGGGAGCGGATCAGACCGGCCACCTCCGAGGTGGCGGTGACCACCTCGGCCTTGAGGCCGGCCTGCCTGGCGGCTCCGACGTTCTCCTCACGGTCGTCGAGGAACAGGCACATCGCGGGCTGCAGTCCAAGAGCCGAGGTCATGTGGTGGAAGTAGGCGAGGTCCGGCTTCCTGAGTCTCATCCGACAGGAGTAGAAGGAGTGGTCGAACACTCGGCCATAGCCCAGCTCCTCGTCCATGTACAGGGCACGCTCCGGGTCCTGGTTGGTGGCGAGAGAGCAGACGGTGCCGGCGGCCCGGAGGCGGGCCACCAGTTCGAGGACTTCGGGGTCGGGTTGGATGCCGATCCTCAGCCAGTCGGCGAGAAACTGCTCGGGCGGCGTCGGACACGAGCGCCGGTCGAGGACCGCCTCCAGCACGGGAAGGAACGGCTCGCCACTGTCGAGGCAGCCGGCGAATAGCGGGTGGCTGAACAGCTCGGACAGGAAGGCGGTGAAGCCGTCCCCGTCGCACCCGAGAAGCTCGCAGGCGTGCTGGGCGAAGGGTCCGCCCGTCTGAACGACTCCGTCGGCGTCGAAGAGGACCGCCCTTATGGACCCATCGGACACCCGGTCTCCCCTTGGTCGGAGGCTGTCGAGGCTAGTGAGGGTGAGGGGGCCGTATCCCCGGGGCGCCTGTCGCCGTTTGCTGCACATGGAGAACCTCGAAGGTGATCAACAGATTCTGGATCGCCTGCAGAACCTGGCCCGGCAGTCGATGGATCCGGCGATGGCCACCCGAGTGTTGGAACGCGCCCGCCGGCGGCCGCGGCCCTGGTGGCGCTCGACCAAGGCGAAGGTCGGCGCCGGCGTAGCCGGGGGCTTCTTCGCCGGCAGCTTCGGGCTGGCCTCGGCGGGGGCGCTGCCGGCACCGGTCCAGGAGGCCGCTCACAGCACCCTGGCGGCGGTGGGCATCAGTGTCCCGCCCGGTCACAACCGCTACAACGGGCCCGAGTGCGGCGGCACCTACGCCAACCACGGTGCCTATGTGAGGGCCCACAAGGGTGACCCGGCCGCCGCCCAGTCGCGGTGCGGAAAGCCGACCGTGGCGAACAGCCCGGCCAGCGGAGCCAGCACCTCCCCGCCGGAGTCCGGCCGCCCCGGCAAGTCCGGCCGGCACGGGCCCCCACCGTGGGCCCACGGCCAGGGCAAGCCGGGCTCGGACTCGACCGAGTCCCCGGACGACAGCACCGAACCACCGGAGACAACCTCCCCGGGAGCCGCTCCGTCAGTGGCGCCCACCGCCGGCACCCAGGTGAATCCGGCCGCCCCCGCCACGACGACAACCACCGCCGCCCCGGCCCCGACCACCACAGTGGCCCCGCCGACGACCACCACTTCCTCCAGCTCGACCACGTCCTCGACGACGACCTCGACAGTGCCACCCACGACCACGACGGCCCCGTGACCGCTGCCGGACTGCCGCTCACCCTGAGCGCTGCGCCGGCCGTCGGGCCGACCGACCTGGCCACCCTCTTCGCTGAGCTGGGCCCGGCCGTGAGCGGGTATCTGGGCGCCTGCGGGTGCGGGGCTGTCGAGGACGTCCTCGGCGAGGTCTTCGTCCGGGTCGCCAAGGCGCTGCCCCGGTTCGAGGGAAGCTCGGCCGGCCTGCGCAGCTGGGTCTTCACCATCGCCTACCGATGCATGGTCGACCAGCACCGCTGGGTGCGCCGCCAGCAACGGCTGCTCCGCCGCCTCCCTGGTCCCGCCGCGGCGCCGGCACCGGCGGAGCCGCTCGACCCGGAGCTGGTGAGGGCCTTGTCCAGTCTCACACCCGAGCAGCGCCAGGTCATCACCCTGCGCTTCGTGGCCGACCTGTCCCTGCAGGAAGTGGCCGACATCACCGGTAAACCGGTCGGATCGGTGAAGTCCCTGCAGCGCCGGGGGCTGGACGCCCTGAAGGCGGCTCTGGCGCCCCAGTGACGAGGCCGGTCCGCCGCGGCGCTTCATACCTGACGGCCGTATTCAGCTGGCCACGGCCTGGTCAGGCGTGAGGGCCCTGGCCATACTGGACCGGAAGGCCAACGAGGGGAGGAGCGATGGCGGTACAGCTCAACCACACCATCGTCCCGGTGAGGGACAAGGAGGAGTCGGCCCGGTTCATCGCCGACGTCCTCGGTCTCGAGCCTCCCACGCCGTTCGGGCCGTTCATGTGCGTGGAGACGGCCAACGGGGTGAGCCTCGACTACGACGACCGGTGGGAGGTTCGCAGCAATCACTACGCCTTCGTGGTGTCGGAGGACGAGTTCGACGCCATCTTCGCCCGGGTGCAGGAGCGGGGCCTCACCTACTGGGCCGATCCGGGTCACCGCCAACCCAACGTCATCAACGGCAACGGCCGTGGCTTCTACTTCGAGGATCCGTCGGGCCACAACATGGAGGTGCTCACCCGGGCGTACGGCACCTGAGCCCGGTGGCGTCGGCTCGCCCGGTGGACGACCGATTGCGGCCAGTCCGGCGGAGGACAGGCCCTACGGAGAGGGCAGCGGTCGTGCTCAGTCCGAGCGGGGCCTGACCCGCACGCAGCACCGCCCGACCGCCGGATCGAGGCGCGCCTCGAGCCCGCCGGCGCCGACGCCGTCGATGACTCCCCTCACCAGCTCCAGGTTGATGGCGCACATCAGGTCGCGCTGGTCCTGGGCCAGGGCGTGGAACGGGCAGTTGGCCAGCACGATCTCCCCACGCTCCACCGACGGCTCGTAACCCTCGTCGGCCAGGGCATCGACCAGCAGGGTGGTGACCGCCGGCCGCTGGCGTTCGGGCCGGTGGGCCCGGCCGACGTCGACGCCGTGACGATGGGCCAGCAGGCAGGCCTCCTCGGCCGCCGAGCGCCGGCCGGCCTGCGCCCGGCTCACCGCTTCGGCCAGCAGCAGGGCTGCCAGCTGGTAGCGGCGCTCGGGGAGGCTGACCGACACCACCTCGCTCGAACGCCGGTAGAGCTTGGCCGGCCGGCCGGCCCCGGGGCCGGTGCGGCCCTCCGGTCGGCGGAACTCCACCTTGGCCAGGCCGGCGGCGGCCAGCTTGTCGAGATGGAAGGCCGCCACCGAGCGGGCCACGCCGAGCTCGGCGGCGACCTGGTCCCTCCCGACCGGGCCCGGTTGGCCGGACAGGTAGCGGTAGACCCGGCGGCGCAGTGGCTCGCCCAGAACGGCGAGGGCGTCGAGGGCGGTCTCTTGGTCGGCCATTACCTCGATTCTAAAACCAACAGCTCTTGACGAAAATACCTCGGGCGATCTAAAATTGAAGTCAATTGCTTATAGACTCCAGCCCCAGACGGACCTGATGTGAACAGCCGCCGTCGGGATCGCACCGCCACCGGCGGGACCGTCCACCGCCCTACGGCGCCTGATCCGACCCGCCCGCTGACCCGTAGAGACCGATCGGTGGGGCGATGGAGGAAGGATTGGAGAGAGGCGCATGGCTGAGCAGCGGAGCTTCGTGATCGTTGGCGCCAGCCTGGCTGGCGCCAAGGCTGCCGAAACCCTGAGGGCGGAGGGGTTCGACGGTCGGGTCGTCCTGGTGGGGGAGGAGTCGTTCCTCCCCTACGAGCGCCCGCCCCTCTCCAAGGACTTCCTCCGGGGCGAGTCGCCCAGGGAGAAGGCCTACGTGCACCCTGAGGGCTTCTACGCCGAACAGGGCATCGAGCTGATCCTGTCCCGCCGCGCCACCGCTCTCGACATTTCGGCCGCCGAGGTGGTGCTGGAGGACGGCGAGCGGATCCGCTACGACTCCTTGCTTCTCGCCACCGGCTCGCAGGTCAGGCGGCTCACCGTCCCGGGCGCCGAGCGGCGAGGGGTCCACTACCTCCGGACCCTGCCCGACTCGGAGGCGCTGGGCAAGGCCATTCGTGGCGGCGGCCGGGTGGCGGTGATCGGGGCCGGCTGGATCGGGTGCGAGGTGGCGGCGTCGGCGCGCCAGATGGGCGCCGAGGTGGTGATGATCGACCTTGCCTCGCTCCCCCTCGAGCGGGTGCTGGGGACGGAGATGGGCTCCTTCTACCGTCAGGTCCACGTCGAGCACGGGGTGGAGCTCCGGCTCGGCGTCGGCGTAGCCGCCCTGCTCGGCGGCGAGTCGGTGGAGGCGGTGGAGCTGGCCGACGGCAGCCGCGTCGAGGCCGACATGGTGGTGGCAGGGGTGGGGGTGACGCCCAGGGTCGAGCTGGCCGAGCAGGCCGGCCTCGCCCTCGACAACGGGGTGGTGACCGACGCCCAACTGACCACCAGCGTCCTCGGCGTCTTCGCCGCCGGCGACGTCGCCAACGCCTGGCACCCGGTGCTCGGCCGGCGGGTGCGGCTGGAGCACTGGTCCTCGGCGCTCAACCACGGGCCGGTCGCCGCTCGCAACATGCTCGGTCAGGCAGTGAGCTACACGAAGCTGCCGTACTTCTACTCCGACCAGTACGACGTGGGGATGGAGTACAGCGGCCTGGCCGCGGCGGGGGACGAGGTGGTCGTCCGGGGCAGCCTGGCCGAGCGGCGCTTCATCGCGTTCTGGGTCAAGGACGGCCGGGTGACGGCGGGCATGAACGTCAACATCTGGGACGTGGCCGGCGACATAGCCCAACTGGTCGAAGCAGCCGTCCCGGTCGACCGGGGCCGTCTCGCCGACCCGGACGTGCCCCTGTCCGAACTGCTGCCGGCAGGGATCTGAGGCGGGCGAGGCCATCGGGAGGCACGGGCCGCCTGGCGGGCCGGCGGTACGTATCGTGGACCCCGGTGACCGCCGTCCTTCCCAAGCTCAGCCCCGGCGCCGTAGCCGAGGACGTCCTCGAGGCGCTGGATCGGGACGGCTTCGCCGTGCTCGAGGGCTACCTCGACGCCGACGAGGTGGCCGCCAAGAAGGCCGATCTGGAACGGGTGCTGCGGTCGGTGCCCACCGGGCGCAACGACTTCGAGGGCTTCGCCAGCCGGCGCATCTACGCCCTGTTCGCCAAGACTCGCACCTTCGACCACCAGGCCATCGACCCCCTGGTCATGGAGGTGGTGGGAGCGCTGCTGGGGCCGGGGTTCCAGCTGAGCGCCCCGGTGGGCATCTCCATCGGGCCGGGGGAGACCCCGCAGAACCTGCACCGCGACGACTCCGTCTACCCGCTGCCCCGACCCCACCGCGAGCTGGTGGTCAACACCATCTGGGCCCTCGACGACTTCACCGAGCACAACGGTGCGACCATCCTCCTGCCCGGCAGCCACCGCTGGGGCGACCAGGCCCCGAGCGAGTACCGGACGCTCCGGGCGGTGGTGCCCGCCGGGTCGATGATGTTCTTCCTGGGCAGCCTGCTCCACGCCGGGGGCGCCAACACCACCGATCGGCCCCGCCTTGGCGTGATCCTCGAGTACTGCGCCGGTTGGGTCCGGCCCCAGGAGAACCATGTGCTGGCCGTGCCCCGCCACGTCGTCGCCGGGCTGGCGCGGCCCCTGCAGGAGCTCCTCGGCTACAACGTGGTCGGGCTCCTGGGCAACGTCGACGGTCGCCATCCCCTCAAGTACCTCGAGGACCGCCGGCCGACCGCCGACGGCGTCCTCGTGCTCGAGTAGGGCCGGGCGCGGCGCATGAGCCGATTCGGCCTGGGTAGGAACCGGACCGTGGAACGCTGGTTGTTCACCTCCGAAGGCACTCCCCGGATGTGGCTCCAGGCGGTGGTGGGCGGCATGTTCCTGGCGTCGTCGGTCGGGATAGCTGTCCATCTCGCCTGAGGCCGGAGGCGGGGTGGGACGGTGGGCCGCTACCGTCCGGCGCATGCGCTTCGGGATCCTCTTCGCCAACACCGGACGGGCGGTGACCCCTGACGGGGCGACCGCCCTGGCCACCATCGCCGAGGAGAGCGGGTTCGAGTCGCTCTGGACCGTCGAGCACGTGGTGGTGCCCGCCGGCTACGAGTCGCCCTACCCGTACTCGCCGACAGGCAAGATGCCCGGCCCCGAGAACAGCCCCATCCCCGATCCGCTCATCTGGCTGACCTGGGTCGGCGCCGCCACCACCCGGCTGCGCCTGGCCACCGGCATCCTCATCCTTCCCCAGCGCACGCCGGCGGTGCTGGCCAAGGAGCTGGCCACCCTCGACGTGCTGTCCGGGGGCCGGGTCACCCTGGGGGTCGGGGTGGGGTGGCTGGAGGAGGAGTTCAGGGCTCTGGGGGTCCCCTTCGAGAACCGGGGGGCCCGCACGGACGAGTACATCGAGGCTCTCCGGGTCCTCTGGGGGGCGCAGGAGTCCACCTACCACGGACGCTTCGTCGACTTCGAACGAGCCAACTGCTACCCCAAGCCGGTCCAGCCCGACGGGATACCGATCGCCGTCGGCGGCCACACCCGTGCCGCCGCCCGCCGCGCCGGTCGCCTGGGCGACGAGTTCTTCCCCGGGGTGAGCACCCCCGATCAGCTGACCGAGCTGATCGGGACGATGCGGGCAGCCGCCACCGAGGCGGGGCGCGATCCCGACGCCATCGGGATCACCGCCGGCGGGGCCATGGACGTCGACGGGGTCAAGCGCCTGGCCGACCTGGGTGTCACCCGGATCGTGGTGCCCAACCTCGGGGGGGATCCCGAGCGGTGGAAGTCGTTCCTCGGGGCCTTCGGCGAGAACGTCATCGCCCAGTTCAGCTGAGCTCCGCACCAGCGGATCTCGCCGTCCGAAGGTGATGGAACGGTGAGCGTCGGTGTCGCCCTGGCGGTCTTCCCCGTCATCTTCCTGGGGGAGCTGCCGGACAAGACCATGTTCGCCAGCCTGGTTCTGGCCACCCGGGGCCGGCCGGGGTCGGTGTGGCTGGGCGCGGTGGCCGCCTTCGCCGTGCACGTCGCCATCGCCACGACGGTCGGTGTCGGCCTGTTCCACCTCCTGCCCCACCGGGTGGTGGATGCCCTGGTGGCGGTCCTCTTCGTGGGCGGCGGGGTGTTCGCCCTCTTCGAGGGAGGACGGGAGGAGGAGGAGCTGATCGTCAGGGAGGTCAGCCGCCACCGCACCCTGACCACCGCCTTCGTGGTCATATTCGTGGCCGAGTGGGGGGACCTGACCCAGGTCCTCACCGTCAACCTGGCCGCCCACTACCACTCGGCGCTGTCGGTGGCGGTCGGGGCCCAGCTGGCCCTGATGGCGGTGGCCGGCCTGGCGGTGGCCGGCGGGCGCAGCGTTCTGCGCCTCGTCGACGCCGTGACGGTGCGGCGGATAACCGCGGTTGTCCTGCTCGGCTTCGGCGCCTGGGCGACGTGGGCGGCGGCGACGGCCTGACTAGTGGGTGCCGGTGCCCAGCTCCACCGCCTTCACCAGCAGCAGCAGGACGGCGACCACCAGGTAGGCCCGCAGCGCCCACACCGCCGAGGTCCGCCCGCGTGACCACTCCGGCCGGCCCAGCAGGGCCAAGGCGGGCATCCGCCAGGTGTCGCGGGGCCGGCGGTCGACGGGGGCCGCTCTCTTGCCTGGTCGAAGGAGGTAGGCGATACCGCCGCCGGCGAGGACGGCGACAAGGACGCCGAAGAGGACCAGGGTAAGGACCGTCACGTTGATGGTCGTGAAGATCGTGGTGACCACCAGGACCAGGGACAGGATCAGCAGCACCCCGATGATGAAGGCGGCGACCACGTTGAGCCAGGGCCGGTTGACCCACGGGCCCAGGACCTCGCGGTCGTTGCACAGCAGCAGCAGGAACACCGACGCCGACGGAAGCAGCACCCCGGCCAGGGCCTGCACGGCGGTGGTGATCAGCCCCAGGGGGGCGTGGGGGACGAGCACGATGCCGGCCGCCACCGCTACCAGGCCGGCGAAGCTGGCGTAGAAGCCGGGGGCCTCGCGGAAGCTGCGGTGCAGGGAGTGGCGGGCCCCGAACATGTCTCCGAAGGCGTAAGACGTGCCCAGGGTGACGGCGGCGGCACCGATGATCGAGGCGTTGAGCAGGACGAGGGCGTATAGGGCCCCGGCGCCGTGGCCAAGCTGGTGCCCGAGGGCGCGCGCCACGCCTCCGGCGTCGGTGAAGGCGCCGGCGAAACGGCTGTGGGAGAAGGCGAATGCGCAGGTGACCACCATGGCGCCGGCCCCGACCACGGTGACGATCGAGCCCAGCACAGTGTCGGCCCTCTCGTAGTTGATCCACCGGGGGGTGATGCGCTTGTCGATGATGTTGGACTGCTGGAAGAACAGCTGCCACGGGGCGACGGTGGTGCCGACGATGGCGATCACCAGCAGAACGGAGGTCGAAGTGATGCCGCCGCGGATGCCGGGCACGACGAAGTCGTGGAGAATCGGCCCGGCGCGGGGGTGGGAGAAGACGGCCAGCGGTATCACCAGGAAGTTGGCCGCCACGAAGACGAGCATGAACCGTTCCCAGCGCCGGAAGCTGCCGCTGGCGGTTATGGCCACCAGGCCGGCGGCGGCCAGAGGGACGGACACGTACTTGGAAACGCCGAAGTAGCCCAGGGCCAGGTCCACCCCGATGAACTCGGTGACGATGGTCAGGAAGTCGAGCAGGAACAGGTCGCCGACCGAGAACCAGCCCCAGAAGCGCCCGAAGCGCTCCTTGATGAGGCGGGCGTGGCCCACACCGGTCACCGCCCCCAGGCGCACCACCATCTCCTGATTCACCACCAGCACCGGGATGAGCAGGAGCAGGGTCCAAAGCAGGGTGGTGCCGTAGTTCTGGCCGGCCTGGCTGTAGGTCGACACGCCGCCGGCGTCGTTGTCGCCGACCATGACGATGATGCCGGGCCCGACGATGGCGGCCAGCGTCAGCAGCCGGGCGCGCCAGGTCCGGCGGGCCCCGATGTCGTGCTGGCTGATGGTGCCCAGGGCCCCGCGGATGTCCCCGAGGTGGGCCTCGTCGAGGACGGCCGAAGCCGGATCCGGCCTCGGCCCGGGGTTGCGGGTGGTCGCTCCGGGCTGGTGGGTCGCGTCGGTATCCGGCGCTAGCGCCCCCAGGTTCCGGTCAGCCGGCCGTATCCGGGGACGCGAGCGCCGCTGGTTGGTGAGGTGAGCCTCGGTCGGCGCTCATGTGCTCCCTTTCCTCCGCCCGTCCGTAGGCCGCACGATGAGGAGGCGTGGCGTCCGGTGGGCGGCCGGACTCACCGGGGGTCAGTCCCCGGTGCACACCCCTTCTCGTCAGAGCTTTGGCACTGCCCGGCGTAGACACACGGTCAGCCGCTTGGGTTCACCCCTTAGGCCGGGGTGGACTGTCCTGACCCGGAGTGTCTCTCGACAGGTGGGGCCAGCGGCCTATGTCCGAACAGACGCCTCACCGAACGAGGTGCGACTGCCTGCCGATTCTAACCACACCGCCCCCGGCGCCGGAAGGCGGGAGGGGACCGCAGGCTCAGTCGGGACTGGCCATCCCGTACTGGCGGCGCCACCCGGAGGGCAGCATGAGCTCCAGCACGTCGTCGACGGTTATCTGACCGAGGATGCGCCCGTCCTCGTCCACGACCGGGGCCACGGCCAGGTTGAAGTCGGTCATCTTGCGGATCACCTCGTGCAGGTCGGCGTCGGGGTCCAGGGTGACCGGGTCGGGGCGGCCCACGCTGGCCAGGGCGGCGTCGGGGTCGGCCCGCAGCAGCTCGACCACCGGGACGGTGGCCGCCAGGTGGCGAGCACCGTCGGTGACGAAGACGACCCCTGCGGCCTCGGCCGGGGCGGTGGATGCCTTGACGGCGGCGAGGGCGTCGGAGACCTTGCGGGACTCGGGCACGGCCACGAAGTCGGGGTTCATGAGTCCGCCGGCGCTCTCGGGGTGGTAGCTGAGCAGGGCCCTGATCTTGCGCTGCCTGGTGGCGGGCAGGCTCTCGAGGATCGGGAGGCGCCGATCCTGGTCCAACTCGGCGAGGAGGTCGACGGCGTCATCGGGGTTCATGGCCGCCAGCACCCGGGCGGCTTCCTCGTCCGAGCGGGAGCGGAGGAACTCGACCTGGTGCTCGGGATCCAGCTCCTCGAAGACATCGGCCTCGAGGGCGCGGTCCGCCCCCACCGCCCGGATGATCTCCTCCCCCTCCTCGTGGGAGGCGGCCTCGACCAGATCGGCCAGCTGGGCCGGGTGGAGGCGGGCCAGCTTGCGGAACGGGATGCGCAGGCGGGCGGTGGGCACATGGCCCACGAACGGCTCGATGTCGGCCCAGTCCACCACCCCGCCCGAACGCACCCGCTCCCGCAGCGAGCGGGGCAGCATCCGCCGCAGCACCGGCTTGGAGCTGGTGTCGACCCCTATGACCTGCCACCGACCGCCGACGCAGGCCAGCTCGATCTCGTTGGCCCGGACCAGGCGGGCCCCCTCGACGTGGATGAGGTGGCGGGAGGAGAGGTCCTTGGAAAGCAGCACCTCCCCCCGCCGGCGCTCGAAGCGACCGAGGCCGCGGGGCTCGACCTTCAGCCTGGTCTCGTCGCCGTCGAGGCTCTCGATGTCGGCAACGGGGACGAAGCGGTCCTCGCCCCCGGCGTCGACCACGAGGCCGGACACCGGCGGATGGCCGCCGTCACCGAGCCTGACGATCACGTCGACCAAGCGGCCGGCCCTCTGGCCCTCGGGCCCGACCACCGGCCCGTTGACCAGGCAGGAGAGGTGCAGGACCGCCGACGGGGGCGCCTCGGAGGAGGGACTTGGCGGTTCGCCCTCGGGTGTCCCGGACACGGATTCAGGGTAGCGCCGGCCGCCCGCCCATGGAACGGCCGGGGCCGGTTCGGGTCGGGCCACCGCCCGGTGCCGTCGGGGGGCGCGCCGATAAACTGGCTGCTCACCCGAGGGGGCCGGCCGGAGCCGGCGGAAGGGAACGATGACCGGGGGAGCACTTTTCATCGCCGTGTTCCTGGCCTGCGCGGTCGAGGCGGTGGAGGCGACGACCATTGTGCTGGCCGCCGGCACGGCGCGGGACTGGCGGTCGGCCCTGCTCGGTCTGGGAGCGGGGCTGCTGCTGCTGGCGGCGGTGGTCGCCGCCCTCGGCCCGGCCCTCACCGCCATCCCGCTGCAGTCCCTGCGCCTCGTGGTCGGCGCCCTGCTGCTGGTGTTCGGCCTGCAGTGGCTGCGCAAGGCCATCCTGCGGGCCAGCGGGCGCAAGGCCCTCCACGACGAGGATGCCATCTTCGCCACCGAGCTGGCGGCCGCCAGGGCGGCCGCGTCTCACCGGGTGGGGTACGTGCCCGACTGGTACGCCTTCACCCTGTCGTTCAAGGGGGTGATGCTGGAAGGACTCGAGGTGGCCTTCATCGCCCTCACCTTCGGCAGCAACCAGAAGAACATCCCCCTGGCCGCCGTGGCGGCGGTGGCCGCCGTGGTGGTCGTGGGGGTCGCCGGCGTCGCCGTCCGGGCGCCCATGGCCCGGGTGCCGGAGAACACCATGAAGTTCGTGGTCGGAGTGATGCTCACGTCCTTCGGCACCTTCTGGGCGGCCGAGGGCGCCGGAGCCCACTGGCCCGGCTCCGACGCCGCCCTGCTGGCCCTGGTGCCGCTGTACGCCCTGTTCGGGCTCGGCCTGGCCGGGGCGCTGCGGCCCCGCCCCCAGCCCCGCCCGGTCGTCTACTCCCCTGAGGGGGTGTCGGAGTGATCAGCCGCCTGCGCTCCTTCGGGGCCTTCTGGTACGACTTCATCGTGGGCGACGACTGGCGCGTCGCCGTGGTCGTTGCTCTCGCCCTCGCCCTCACCTACGGGGTCAGCCGCACCTCGGTGCCTGCGTGGTGGCTGCTGCCTGCCGTGGTGGTGGTCGTTCTCCCCGTCAGCCTGCGCCGGGCTATTCGGGGCGGCTGACCGGAAGGCGGGGCTCAGCGCCTCAGCCGGCCATGGTGGCCGAGTTGGGCGACGCAACCGACATCTGCAGGTGGATGCGAAGGCCGGCCAGCTGCCCCAGGGCGGCACTGAGCTGGTCGCCCGCCCCGGCCCCGAACCTGAGCCACAGGTCGAGCATCCGCAAGGTGTGGTCGCCATGGCCGGCCTCCACGACCAGCTGGCTTCCGAGGTCTTCCCTCCGCAGGGCCGCCGCTGCCGTTCCGGAGATGGTCGCCGTCGAGCCGCCCCCGGTGTCGGCCACCACCTTCTCGAGGCCGTTGACCGCCGCCACCGGGTCCACGGCCGTCTCGACGCGGTCGACCTCGGTTCCGGCGGAGGTGGTCGTGTCGGCGCGCTCGGGGCCCCGGGCCCAGTCGGTCACCCCCAGCGCCTTGAGGCCGGTCAGGTCACCGCCCGCCATGTCCTGAGTCAGCTCCGCCTGCTGGGCCCGGCTCAGCTGCACGGTACGGCCGTCCGCGGTCATGGAGGCGGAACGACCATCGGACACGAGGGTGACCGAGGCCCCCGTCGGCTCCCGCTGCACCACCAGGCGCGCCAGCGGCAGCCGGTCGCCGGCGTGGGCCTCGCTGAACGGGCCGTCCACGGTGTAGCCCACCGCCCCGGCCGTCGACGACATCTGGGTACCGGGGTAGGAGAGGAGGCTCAGGTGCATCACCCCGTCGTGCAGCGGCGCCAGCGAGTCCACCAGCCTGCCGAGCGGGGTGGTCGGCGCCGTGCCCGCCGACGCCTGGGCGCCGGTGCAGCCGGCCAGCACCAGGGCCCACATCGCCAGGGCGGGGCGGGGCCTTCTCATGGCGTCGTGCTGGTCGTGGTGGTTGACGAGGTGCCCGTGGTGCTGGTGCTGGTCGACGTCGTCGTGGAGGCGGTGCTGGACGTCGTGGTGGAGCTGGTGGCGCCCGGGTCGGACGTGGTCGTCGTGCTCGAGGTCGTTCCGCCCCCGCTGTCCGGCGTCGCCGCCGTGCCTGGCGCCGAGGTCGCCGACCCCGAAGCCGGGGGTCCGGCCGCCACCAGCTGGGTCGCGACGATGCGCGCCACCTCCGACTCGATCGTATTCACCTCGGACTGCACCTGCTGGAAGCTGAGGTCACCCCCGCGCAGCGCCTCCAGTTGGTGGCGCACAGCCGCCAGCTCGCGGGAGCCGGTTGCGGTGAAGCGCACCGGACCGGCGGTCTCTACCAGATCCTGAAAGGCCGAGGCCAGGGTGTCGCAGCTGCTGCACTGGTAGTTGTAGGCGAGCGCCTGGTTGGTCGGGCTGACGACCGTGGGCTGGCCCTCGACCAGGACGACCTGGATGGCGACGGCAACCGTCTGGCAGTCGGTGCAGCTGGCGAAGGCCAGGGCGCTGTTGGTGGTGTCGACGGTCTGGCCGGTCACCCGCACGACAGAGAAGGCGAGCCGGAACAGGCTCGAGCCAGACTTCGTGTTGACCGCGGTGGCGCTGTTGGTCTGGCCTCCGGGACCGGCGGCGACCGCCGGCGTTGCCGCAGCCACCGCCGCCAGGCCGATGGCGCCGGCCAGGACCACCGAAGTGAGTGAACGGCGCAACGCTGCGGTCATGATGTGTGGACCTTCCTGTCGGCTCGCTACGGATGGGATGGGCTCCAGGACGGTCGGCCCCGGGCCAGCCCTGAACCGATGGGCACGCCGGCCGGCCGTCGACACGTCTGTCGAGGCCGGCCGGACGCTCATCGGTCCGGACCAGCTCAGCTGGTCTGGGTGATAGGCGTGCTCTGGGCGGCGTCGCCGTAGGCCACGGCGCCGTCGGAGAGCACGTTGGCGGCGATCGCCGCGTTGATCGGGATGGCCAGGTTGGCGTT
>DASRBO010000042.1:0-46185 GCA_035653595.1 Acidimicrobiales bacterium
CCGGCCCTAAGTGCGGTCGGCACAGGGATTACCGGCATCTTCTCCGGACCCGTGGCAGTCACTCCGACGGCGACGAACTTTGGCGCCGGCACTGGAGCGGTCGTCGACTTCAGCGGCGCCATCACCGACAACGGCAACGGCGTCACTGCTGGCGCTCCCAGCGGGTTCCTCCAACCAGTGTCGTCCTTCCAGGGCACGGTCGAGTTCTCGAACCCGTCCGGCAACCATGGCACCTGGACGGGCGGTCTGTCGGTCGTCTCCGGAGGGGCCGAGGCCGCCGCCAGCAATGCTGCCTTCGGGGACGGAAGGGTGAACGATGACGGCGGAATCGTCGCCGTGGCGGGGGTCACACCGGCCAACCAGCTGAGCGCTTCCTTCGGCTGCTTCCCCATCCTGTGCCTCCCGGTGCTCGAAGACGTGACCGGCGGCGGCGGCTGGTCCGGGCCGATCGTGCTGGGCGTGCCCCTAACGGTGGCGGAGAACGCGGCCGCGACCACCTTCACGCTCTCCGGTCTGATTTCTGGTGGTAGTGCGTTGACCGCCGCCTCGGGCTCGACCGGGAAAGTGCTGGTCAATAACCCCTCCAACAGCTACACCGGCAGTACCTCGGATGCCACGGGCATTCTGGGCGGCACCGGGCAGGTGACGAGCACAACGGTCTCCCCGGGGGCGACGCTTGCCCCCGGGGCCCCCACAGGAACCCAGACCGCCAACGGGTCGGTCACCTTCGGTGACAGCACGTCGGTCTTCTCAGTCACGCTGAACTCACCGGCGGACTACAGCCAGCTGGCCGTGACGGGCACCTCGAGCACCGTCACCCTCAACAGTGCCACTCTGGCTGTGAACCTGAGCCCCAGCTATTCCGGCTCCAACGGCTCAACGTTCGACATCATCAGCAATCCGGTCACGGGTACCGCCGGGACGTTCAGCGGTCTACCCGAAGGGGCGACCTTCACCACCGGTGGGCGCACCTTCCAGATCAGCTATGCCGGCGGATCATCCGGCCACGATGTGACCCTCACTGATGTCACCCCGGCTTCCAACAACGGTGGCTCAGGTGCCGGTGGCAATGGCGGCGGTGGTGGTGGGAGTGGTGCCGGTGGTGGCAGTGGTGGCGGCGGCGCCGGTGGTGGTGGTGCGACACCGCCGGCTCCTCCGGCACCGGCCGGGTCCAGCTCCTCGTCTTCTGGTAGTTCGAACAGCCCAACTGGGTCGACCACGGTGACAGACGACGGAGTCAGCGTGACAGCCCATGGCCAAGGGTCTCTCACCGTGGCCCTCTACAACTCGGACCCGGTGGGACCGCCCACGTTCAACTCGACCGGCAAGTACTTCGACGTACGCATCGCCACCGGCAGCTCCTTTACCAGCGTCACGATCCAGGACTGCGACCTCAACGGCGGTAACGCCCTTTACTGGTGGAATCCTTCGTCGAGCTCATGGTCGGCTGTTGTAGGCAATCCGGGGCCGACCGTCAGCGCCGGTTGCATGACTGTCACCCTGGACAACACGACCAGCCCCAACCTCACCCAGATGACCGGAACTGTCTTCGGCGTGGGTAAGTCGGCTGCCTCCTCGCCCTCCCCAACCCCAGCGCCGTCGCCCGCACCGAGCCCTGCGGCTCAGCCCGGTTACTGGCTGTTCGCCTCGGACGGCGGAGTCTTCACCTTCGGATCCGCCGGGTTCCACGGCTCGACTGGGGCGATACACCTGGCCCAGCCGGTGGTGGGCGGTGTCCGCACTCCGGATGGCAACGGCTACTGGCTGGTGGCCTCCGACGGCGGGGTGTTCAGCTTCGGCGACGCCGCCTTCCACGGCTCCACCGGGGCTATCCACCTGGCCAAGCCGGTGGTGGGCATCGCCGCCACCCCCGACGGCGGGGGCTACTGGCTGGTCGCCTCAGATGGCGGGGTGTTCAGCTTCGGCGACGCGCCCTTCCTTGGCTCGACCGGCAACATTGCGCTGGCCAAGCCGGTCGTCGGGATGGCGGGCCAATGACCTTCGACCGGAGTCGGCGGCCCTAGAGCTAAAGGCAGCCGCGGAGCCGCCGAGGATCCCATGTAACCCCGCCGAGCGGAGCGGGGGCGAGCCACTATCCGAGGCGGACGGCGGTTGTTCCCTTCATCCCACGCCCGGCGCAAGCGCGCCCGGCGCCCATTCCCAAGGATCTGGTCTGGCGCGGGGCTGCTTGCCGCCCTGGCCGGCCTCCTGGCGGCCCTGGTTCCCCTTCTTGCCGGCCCGGCCGCCCGGGCCGACACCCAGACGGCCACCGAGCCATCTCCGGCCTACTGGCTGCTCACCGACAACGGCGGGATGATGAGCTTCGGCGGCACCCGCCTCTACGGGGCGGCCACCAGCCTGGGCGCCCGGGCGGTGGGCCTGGCCGGGACCCCGACGGGCCGGGGCTACTGGGTAGCCGGGGCCAACGGGGCCGTGCAGGCCTTCGGCGACGCCGGCTTCTTCGGCTCGGCCGCCAACCTGCACTTGGCCGCCCCGGTGGTTGGGATCGCCTCGACCGCTGACGGGCTCGGCTACTGGCTCGTGGCCTCGGACGGGGGCATCTTCTGCTTCGGCGACGCCCAGTTTTTCGGCTCGACTGGCGACATCCGGCTCAACCAGCCCATCGTCGGCATGGCGGCCCAGCCCAAGGGGCTCGGCTACTGGCTGGTGGCCAGGGACGGAGGGGTCTTCGCCTTCGGCGGCGCACCCTTCCTGGGCTCGACGGGGGCCATGCGCCTCAACCAGCCCATCGTCGGGATGTCCCCGACCCCGGACGGCCTCGGCTACTGGCTGGTGGCCCGCGACGGGGGCATCTTCAGCTTCGGCCTGGCCTCCTTCTACGGGTCCACCGGGGCGATCCGGCTGAACTCGCCCATCGTGGGTATGGCGGCCGTGCCCGATGGCAGCGGCTACTGGCTGACGGCTTCCGACGGGGGCATCTTCAGCTTCGGCTCGGCCGATTTCCGGGGCTCGGCCGGCAGCACCCCGCTCCTGCACCAGGTGGTCGCCATCGGGGAGGGCCTCGGCTACGGAACCGGCGTGGTGACCTCGGCCAACGAGGGCATCGGCCCCTATCCGGCCGGCGCCACCGGCTTCGACATCTCCTGGCCCCAGTGCGGCAACGGCTACCCCGGCGGGCACCAGATCGGCGTCGTCGGCATCAACTACGGCCACGCCTTCTCGACCAACCCGTGTCTCGAGTCCGAGGTGGCCTGGGCCGGGCCTGGCCACGAGCTGTACATGAACGTCAACTCCCCCAACGGCACCACCTACGCCAACGGGGCCACCGGGCCGGCCGGTAGCTGCTCGAGCAGCGATGCATCGTGCTGGTCGTACAACTACGGGTGGAACGCGGCCGGCTCGTCGATGGCGGTGGCGGACCAGGACGGCGTCCAGGCCCAGCAGTGGTGGCTGGACGTGGAGACGGGCAACTACTGGTCCCAGGACCAGGGCGCCAACGCCCGGGTGATCCAGGGCGCCATCGACGCCCTGCACTCCTCCGGCCTATCAGTCGGCATCTACTCGACGTCCTATCAGTTCGGGGTCATCACCGGGGGGGCCAACTTCGGAGTGCCCGTCTGGGTGGCCACCGGCTCCTCCCCATCGGACCTGTCCTCGTGGTGCTCGGACTCCCATGCCTTCGGCGGTGGCGGGGTCTGGCTGGTGCAGTACGGCTCGGGTGGCTTCGACGGCGACTACGCCTGCTGA
The DNA here is from genome assembly GCA_035653595.1 of Acidimicrobiales bacterium. Taxonomy (GTDB): domain Bacteria; phylum Actinomycetota; class Acidimicrobiia; order Acidimicrobiales; family JAJPHE01; genus DASRBO01. The sequence goes on from DASRBO010000042.1 coordinate 3,709, forward strand.
GTAGCCGGCCGGCCCGATCGGTCGACATAACCCCCGGTTCGAGCCCGTGAACCTCCGCCGCCTTGGGTGGCCGGTCAGCCACCGGCCGTTTCCCTGGGAACGGTGGCAGCCGTCAGTGGTGGGGACGAAGCATTGAATGCGGCCGCCCAAGGGGAATACTTGCTCCCATGGGGGCCTCGGCGTGGGCCAGGCGACCGGTGGCCGTCGGGGACTGGATCTTCCTCGCCCTGTGCGTCGCACTGGCGGGAGCGAGCATCGCGGATGCCGCCCATCCGAGCAGGCCGACCCTGCTGGCCCTGGTGCTCGTTCCTGCGGTGGCGTCACTGCTGACTCGGCCGGTCGAGACGGCGGTGCTGTCGGCCGGATGCATCGTGTTGGCATTCGTCCTGCCGGACTCGCTCTACGAGCAGAACCAACTGCGCTATGTCAGGCTCGCCGCCATATTGGCCGTCTGCGTCATGTGCCCGGTCACCGGCTTCTGGCGGGGAAGGCTTGCGCGCATAGAACTGGACGCCGCCGTCGCCCGCGAGGTCGCCGAGCGCCGCCAACGCGCCGCCCTGGAGATCAACGACTCGATCCTGCAGGATCTGTTCGCCGCCCGCACCTGGCTGACCCTCGAGCGGACCGACCAGGCCGACCAGTGTGTGGGCCGGGCCCTCGAGCAGGTGTCCAGCCTGGTCGACGATCTGCTCGGGCCCGATCATCCGGTCCCCGGCCAGCTGGTGCGCCAGCTCGATCCCCGCGCCGCCCTGAGTGGTGACGGGCGCCGGACAGGGGGACCCGACCCGGCGCGTAGTCAGGCGTCAGGCCATCACCCTTCGTAGCCTGAGGGTGATCAGCCGGAGGAGGCCGGCGGTGGAGGCGGCGGACAGCGACGCATGGTGCTGCACGGAGATGTTGCTCGCGCGGCCCTGGCGGCGGCCGTTTGCGCTCCCGCCGGCCCGGCGCCCCGGTCGACCAGGCCGACCGTGACCGGCGAGAAGCCTGCATGGTGACCCGATGACGAGGATCACCACCACCTAGACGATGCCGAACAACAGCGACCGACGGTCGCGGGTGATCCGCCGCAGCGGGTCGGCTCAGGCCTGGCCCGGCGCCGCCGGCTCCTTGGGCAGGCCCAGGGCCCGCTCCCCGATGATGTTGCGTTGGATCTGGCTGGTGCCGGAGAAGATGGTGCCGGCCCGGCTGCCCAGGAAGGCCTGCTGCCACCGGTCGGTGCGGTAGCCGTCGCCGTCGGGCCGGATCATCGCCTCCGCCCCCACCAGGTTCATGGCGATCTCGCCCAGGCGCTTGTGGTACTCGGACCAGAACAGCTTGCTGACGCTGGCCTCCGGCCCCGGTTCCCGCTTGGCCGCCAGGGTGGCCAGGAGCCGCAGGCCGGAGAACCGCATGATCTCCACCTGCGCGTAGGCCCAGGCCAGGTCCTGGCGCACCAGCGGGTCGTCGTTGCGGCCCACCTTGCGGGCCGTCTCAACCAGGTCCCAGAACTCCCGCTGGTAGCGCAGGTGCTGGGTGGTCGCCTGGCCCCCGCGCTCGTTGCCAAGGGTGGTCATGGCCACCCGCCAGCCGTTGTTGAGCCCGCCGATCACGTTGAACAGCGGGGCCCTGGCCCCCTCGATGAACTCCTGGCAGAAGCCCGACGCCCCGGACATCTGGCGCAGCGGGTGCAGCTCGATCCCGTTGTCTGTGCCGTCGCGCTGCATCGGCACCAGCACGTAGGACAGCCCCCGGTGCTTGGGGACGTCCGGGTCCGTCCGGCACAGGATGAAGATCATGTTCGCCCGGTGGGCCCCCGAGGTCCACACCTTCTGGCCGGTGATGACCACCTCGTCGCCGTCGATCACACCGCGGGTCTCCACCCCGCCCAGATCCGAGCCGTGGTCGGGCTCGGAGAAACCCTGGCAGTAGCGGTCGGTCCCGTCGATGATGCGGGGGAGGAAGTAGGCCTTCTGCTCCTCGGTGCCGTGCACGATGATCGAGGGGCCGACCAGGGTCTCGCCCATGCCTCGCACGACCCGGGGCATCCCCGCCCGGCTGAACTCCTCGTTGAGCACCGCCATGTGCACGCCGGTCAGGCCCCGGCCGCCCACCGCCTCGGGCCAGTGGGGGCAGATGAGCCGCTCGGCCGCCAGCGCCTTCTCCCACTGGGCCCAGGCCTCGGCCCGGGCCGGCGAGTCCTCGGCCTGCTCGGCCATGAACGCCAGCCGCTCGTCCACCCCCGCCAGCTCATCGTTCTTGTTGGCGTTCAGGAACGAGCGCACCTCGTCGCGGAACGACTCCAGCTCGGGCCCCAGATCCAGCTTCATTCTCGCCTCCCCCTCGAGCCGGCCCGCTCAGGGAATCGAACGGGCCGGACAGGCGGAAGGTTAGACCTCCTAACAACTCCGGCGAGGCCCGGACCCGGCTCCTGGGCGTCGGAAGAAGCTCGGCAACCAAGTGTTGGCGAGGACTTCACCTCCTTGTGGCAGGACGGAGCGCCCGGCCCTGCGAAGTGGCCAGCGTGAGCCCCTCCCCAGCATCCAATTCGAGCTCGGCCGTGCCCCGCCGGACCGTGCTCAAGGCGGCCGGCCTGGCCGGAGCCAGCCTCACCTTGCCCGGCTTCTGGCGCCAGATGGCGGTGGCTGGTGCCCCCGCCCCCCAGCAGGTGCACCTCCAGTTCGGCGACGACGCCGCCCGCCAGGTGGCCGTCTCGTGGGCCACGCCGGCGATGGTGGGCCGGCCCCGCCTGCGCTTCGGCTCCGCCTCTGCCGGCTTCGGGACCGAGGTCGCCGCCCAGACCAGGACGTACGTGGACCACGCCACCGGTCGGGAGATCTTCACCCACCACGCCGTGGTGTCGGGCCTCGACCCGTCCACCGCCTACCGCTACCAGGTCCTCAACGACGGCGCCGCCCCGGTCGGCGGCCGGTTCGAGACCGGGCCCGCCGGCCGGGCCCCGTTCCGGTTCACCAGCTTCGGCGACCAGGGCGTCGCCGGCCAGAGCTACGGCAGCCCATACAGCGCCGAGGTGGTCGGCTACATCGAGGCGCTCAAGCCGGTGGTCCATCTGGTCAACGGCGACCTGGCCTACGCCGATCTGCAGCAGTATCCCGGCGCCACGTGGGACTCGTGGTTCGGCCAGATCCAGCCCTCGGCCGCCAACCGGCCGTGGATGGCGGCGGCGGGGAACCACGAGAACGAGACCGGCAACGGCCCCAACGGCTACGCGTCGTTCCTCACCCGCTTCTGGGTGCCGGACAACGGCCTCGGCGAGCTGGCCGGCTACTTCTACGCCTTCACGGTGGGCTCGGTTCGCTTCGTCGTGCTGCAGAACGACGACGTCTGCTACCAGAACGCCGGCAACTTCTACGTTCGGGGCTACAGCGGCGGCAGGCAGCGGAAGTGGCTGGAGGCGACCCTGGCCGCCGCCCGCTCCGATCCGGCCATCGACTGGATCGTGGTGTGCATGCACCAGCTGGTCATGTCCTCGGCGGTGGCCGGCAACGGATGCGACCTCGGCATCCGCGAGGCATTCGCCCCGCTGTTCGACGCCTACGGCGTCGACCTGGTGCTGTGCGGCCACGACCACGACTACGAGCGCACCTATGCCGTCCGCGGGGTCGACCGGGCCAGCCCGACGCTCAGGCCCAGGGTCGCCAGCACGGCGACCAGCGTGATCGACACCACCAAGGGAGCGGTCCACCTCACCCTCGGAGGTGGCGGCTCGATACCGCTCAACGTCTACGGCGGCCACCAGTCCGCCGCGGTGGCCAAGGTCATCGTGGACAAGGGTTCCACCCTCGAGGGCGATGTCGAGACCGAGGTGGCCGACTGGTCGGCCGTCACCGACCCCGCTCAGGCCTTCGGCTTCGCCTCCTACGACGTCGACCCCGGCCGTCCCGGCGGCAAGACGACCATCACCGCCACCTACTACCGCAGCTCGCTGGTCCCGGGGGGCCCGCCGTCGGTCTGCGACCGCTTCGTGCTGGAGCGACCCCGGCGGGGTTGATCCCTCCGCCGGGCACTACGGGCCCTTCGATCCGCACGGGGGCGGCTCCAGGTCTCTTGACGCGGCCTTGCCGTCACCCGTTGGAGACCACGCAGGAGACGGGCCGATGGCAGACGGCTCGTCTGCGGATCGACATCCGAGGAGGGCGGCGACACGTTGACGGATCGGCGGTACGGTGAGTTCGGACGACCTAGGAGGCGACGTGCCCGACTTTCCGGCCATCACCCACGTGGCCCTGACCGTCACCGACCTCGGCCGTAGCCGGCCCTGGTACGAGAAGCTGTTCGGGTCCAAGCCGGTCCTGGACGAGGACACCGGCACCTTCCACCACGTGGTCTGGTTGCTCGGAGGGACCCTGGTCGGGATCCACCAGTTCCCCCGGCTCAACTCCTCGGATCCGTTCGACGAGCGCCGGCCCGGTCTCGACCACCTGGCCTTCAACTGTTCCAACCGGGGCGAGCTGGAGCAGTGGGAGCAGCGCCTCAACGAGCTGGGCATCGCCCACGGCGGCATCGTCGACGCCCCCTACGGCTCGGGCCTGTCCTTCCGGGACCCCGACAACATCGCCCTCGAGTTCTTCGCTCCCCCCGGCAGATAGAGGGAGGGATCGGCCGCCGCCGGTTCAGGCGGCCATGGTGCGGGCCGAGCGGGACAGCAGCCGGCGCAGCGAGCGCCTGGTCCGCTCGGCCGTGCCGCCCCAGACCCCGTAGCGCTCGCCGTTGACCATGGCGGTCACCAGGCACTCCACCCGGACCGGGCACGCCTCGCACACGGCGATGGCCTCGGTCGGGGACTCGCCCTTGCGGGGATAGAAGGCCTCAGGACCGACGCCCCAGCAGGCGCCGCTGGGCTGCCAACCGTCAGCGGGCAGACCGTGCTCGCTCAGGTACGACTCGATGTCCTCGACGAGGCGCTGGAGGCGGTTCGAGCAGGGAACGGTATCGACGGACACGAGGGCTGGCTCCTTTGACGAAGGCGGCCGCCCGGTCCGCAGCGACTGAGGATACCCGCCCCGCCCATCGGACAGGGGGACTCACCCTCCAGATTTTTCGCACCACCGCCGATACCCCTCGGAAGCGCCTGAACCCCGCAGGTGCCCCGCACGGAGATCAGCAGCAGGCGGATGCTCGACGACCCCAACTTCCCCAGGCGCCGGAGACTGCCCCGATGGACGGCCGCCGTCATGGTCGGAGCCGGCTCCCTGGCCGGCTGGCCGGCCCTGGCGTGGGCGTCGACCGGTTCCTCCACCACCACCCCGGCCGGCGCGGCAGGCACGGGCGGGTCCGCCCCCACCCCCGGCCTATGGGTTGCCTCGGCCTCCGGCGCCGTCCAGGCGGTCGGATCGCCCCCTGTAGACGGCTACACGCCCCTGGAGGCACCCTCGGCGCCCGTTGTCGCCCTGGCGGCAACGCCCGACGCCAAGGGCTACTGGACGGCAACCTCCACCGGCCAGGTGGCCGGCAGCGGTGACGCCGGCGCCCTCGGCTCGGTCAGCGGCTCGCTGAACCGCCCGGTCGTGGGGATGGCGGCAACGCCTTCGGGCAAGGGGTACCTGCTGGTGGCCTCGGACGGGGGCATCTTCACCTTCGGCGACGCCCGCTTCTACGGCTCTACCGGCGACATCCGGCTCAACCAACCCATCGTCGGCATGGCGGCCACCGCCGACGGCGCCGGCTACTGGCTGGTCGCCCGCGACGGGGGCATCTTCACCTTCGGCGACGCTCGCTTCCTCGGCTCGGCCGGCGCAGACCACCTGGCCCAGCCGGTGGTGGGGATGGCGCCCACCTGGGACGGTGCCGGCTACTGGCTGGCCACCAGCGGGGGCCGCATCCTCAGCTTCGGCGACGCCGGCGGCCTGCTGTCCCCATCGGGTTCGGGCTCCGGCTCGGGGTCAAGTTCCGGTTCGGGCTCGGCGGCCCCGTCGGGGTCGGCAGGTGTGTCCACCATCGGTGCCTCGTCGGGCACCTCCGCCTCGCCGAGCTCGACGTCGAGCACCGGATCGGGCACCTCGACCACCCCAAGCGCCGGATCGGGGTCGGGCTCGTCCGCGACCGCCGGCTCCACCGGCGTCACCGCAACGGCGACGGCTCTCGACCTGAGCTTGCCCGGCACCGTCGCCATCGCCGCCCCCGGGCCTCCGCCGGCGGCCTACCGGGTGGTTCAGTTCGCCCTCGGCCAGCTGGGCGTGCCCTACGTCTACGGCGGCGAGAGCCCGACCGGCTACGACTGCTCGGGGCTGGTGCAGGCCGCCTTCGCCAGCGCCGGCATCACCCTGCCCCGGGTGGCCCAGGACCAGTACGACGCCGGGCCGCTGTTGCCCGCCGGCGCCGCCCTCCTGCCCGGCGACGTGGTCTTCTTCGGGACCGGCCCGACCGGCATCAGCCACGACGGCATCTACATCGGCAACGGTCAGATGATCGACGCCCCCCATACCGGGGCGGTCGTCCGGGTCGAGTCCTACCAGTGGAACGACTTCGTCGGCGCCACCCGGCCGGCGGGCGGGGTGTCAACAGCGGCTGGCTGAGGGCCGGTCCCTCGCCGGCGAAGTCTCATGTGCTACGGTGTCGCACATGGAGGTCGGGGTTCGCGAGCTGCGCAACCGGACTGCTCAGGTGATCGAGGCCGTGCAGGCGGGCGAAAGGGTCGTCCTCACCATCCACGGTGAACCGATCGCCGACATCGTCCCCCATGCGAGGCGGACTCGTTGGCTGCCGGGTGGCTGGCTCGGCGAGCAGCTGGCTGACCGGGCCGCCGACCCCGGATTGGCAGCCGAGCTGGATGCTCTGGCGGGCCAGACTGTGGACGAAGCTTGACCGAGCCGGTTGGCCTGCTCGACACGTCGATCTTCATCGCCAACGAGTCCGGTCGACCGTTGGGCGTGCTTCCGGATCGGGTTCAGGTCTCCGTGGTCACGGTTGGCGAGCTTCAACTGGGCGTTCTGAACGCCCCTGACGGTGAGGTGCGGGCCCGGCGCGCGACCATTCTCGCCGTGGCGCGGAGCGCAGATCCGATACCGATCAACGAGGCGGTGATCGTCACCTGGGCCCGCCTCGTTGCCGCCTGTCGGCGGGCGGGCAGGCAGAGGGCGGTGAAGTTGACCGACTCCCTGATCGCGGCCACCGCCATCGAACACGGGCTGCCTGTGGTGACTCAGGACGACGACTACGCCGCCATGGAGAGGGCCTACCCGGAGTTGCGGGTCGTTCGGGTCTGAGTGAGTCCGGGCGACGTCCGCTGCGGGCGGCGCTCCTACGAGATGCCGAGCAGCTCCCCTGATCCGATCGGCGTCGAACCCTGCGCCGATAGCCGTGGGCCCCGCTCGCTCCGTAGGGGCGTGGCCCTCAATCTCCCAGCAGCCGATCGAGGTCCTCCCGCCGGGTCGGATCCCCGACCGCCTGGCGCGGCGTGAGCCCACCGAGTGCCGGGATGCTCTCGTCCACCCACCGCCTCTCCATCTGCTGCATCAGCTCCGTCACCGCCTCCAACGCCCCGGGCGGCAGCTCCGCCGGGGTCGGTGCGCCGCCGCCGCCACCGTCCTGGGAGGCGCGTGCGACGGCCTCCTCGATGGTCTGAGTCTCTTTCCCTACCAGCTCGAGGTCGGGGGCGATTTCGCCCAGCAGGGCGCTGAGGCGCTCGTAGCGCTCCATCGAGTTGGTCTGCAGGCTGAGGAGGCCCTCGTCGTCGCGGCGGAGGAAGGCCCGGATGACCGACTCCCCGTTCGGCAGCTCGGTCGTCCAGATCCAGCCGTCGTCGTCGCGGGTGAAGGTGCCGTCGAGGGCCTTCTCCAGCTCCGCCAAGGGGAGGTCAACCGGGTCGAAGGTGGCGTTGCACAGGACCATGTCCTCGCCCTCGCGAGTCTGCATGTGAGGCGGGGCGAAGGCCCGACCGAGCCACAACGCCAGGTCGAGCGCGTCCGGTTCGCTGTCGAGCAGTTCGATCAGCGACGGGCGGTGGTGGAGCTCGATGTTCAGCACCGGCCCGATGATCTGGTGCTGGTCGACCACCGGCACCACCCGGGCCAGCAGGTAGTCGCCGACCTTGGCGTTGCGGGAGCCGCTGCGCTCGGTGACCAGAAGGGTCTCGCCCGAGGAGGTGTCCCGCAGGCGGAACTGCCGGCCCGGCTCGACCTCGGACACCTCCCAGAGCTCCAGCCTGCTGCCCTCCCAGCTCGCCAGCAGGGCGGCCTCGTCGCCAGGCAGGAGCATCCCGCGGAGCTGGCGGAACTCGTCGGCGCAGCCTCCCTCGAAGATCAGGATGTCCACCAGGAAGGCGAGCAGCGCGTCCTCGGCCTCGGGCCGCGCCCTCAGCATGGCCACCCGGTGGAGGGCCTGTATGGCCTCGAGCCGCGGCGGCCGGGTGCTGAAGAACGCCAGCCTCTGGTACAGCCAGGTGACCCGGCTGTTGAGGTCGAGCCGTGGGGTCCGCTGGCAGCACGCCTTGAACTTGCGGCCGGAGCCGCACGGGCAGCGCTCGTTGCGTCCGGCCGTGGGTGAGTCGGCCAGCCGGTCCTCGAGCAGCGTGAGTAGTCGATCCCCCGGTACGGCTCCGGCCCGGCGCAGGAGCGAGGCAGCCTCGACCACGTCCCCGCGGTCGGTGGCGTACCAGGCGAGGTGGGCGAGAGCCGGCGCGAACTCCGGGTCCTCCAGCGTCGCCAGCTTGAGGTGGGCCTCCGCCTCCAGGGTGGCGCCCTCCAACTCGAGGGCCATGGCGGTCAGGAACAACGCCGGGGCCGACAGGCGGCCGCCCAGGCGGATCATCGGAGCGCAGAACTCAACGACCCCGGCGAAGCTGAACCGGACCTCGAGGAAGGCCTGGGCGACACTGCCGTGGCCGAGGGCGCGAGCCACCGAGCGCCAGTCGATGGCCTGATCTCCGACCGTCGTCCTGCGCATCGGGAGCCCGTCGGCTCCACTGGCTCGCCAGGCCCGCTCCACCTCCTCGAGGGCGGCGAGGCAGCACCGGTCCAGGCCCAACCGCTTGGTGACGGCCCGTTTGTGCTCGCGGGCGGCGACCACCCCGGGCGGATCCCAGGCCTCGCCCGCCGGCCCGACCCAGTCGCCCCGGACCTCGAGCCCGGCCGACGCCAACAGCTCCTGCACCGGGGCGGCCGGCGCCGTCCATGCCGCCCTGTCGGCGGCGATCGCCTCCATGGCCAGACCGTCGACCTCCACGGCGACGCCGGTCTCGTACCGTTCGTCGAAGAGGCGGCGCAGACCGGCGACCCGCCGGGCGCTGGCGGCCTCGTCGAGAGAGGACGGGCCCACCGGCTCCACGACCAGTTCCGCCTTGGCCCAGCGCAGGGAGCACAAGCCGTCGGGCTCGATGCCGGACAGCCAGCCGGCGGGCCCGACGAGGGAGCCGCCCTCGGCTGCCCGCTCCTCCCCGTCGCCGGCGTAGGTGACCCGGACCGTCCCCCCGCAGGCCAGCGACACGCCGTCGTCGTGGGGGATCCACACCAGCGTCCCGAGGTCGGGGGTCAGGTCGACCGCCTGGCGGGAGAGCTCGTCGGCGCTGAGGCGACGGGTGAGCACCACGGATCCAAGGAGTTCTTCCACCAGCCAGACGACGTCGTCATCACCGCTCCAGATGTCGTCCGTGGCCAGCAGGGACTGGTCGACTAGGTCCTCCCAGTCCTCGTCGTCGAGGCCGTCGAGCTCGGGCAGCTCGATGCCTTGTCCCCGCAGGCGGGAGGCCAGCTCCCCGAGGGCCAGCGGTCCCGAGCGACGCAGCTCGGCCGTGGCCTCCGACCTGACGGCGGCGGCGACCACCTCCCATGCGTCGCCGTCGTCGCCGTCGTCGTCGTCGTCGGTGTCGTCGTAGCCGGCCTCGAAGCCGTCCCCGTCGGCCATGGTCACCTCCGCCTCTGCCCGGTGATCGAGGCCGATGATGGCCCCGGGGACCGACCTCGGACGGGATAGTCGGGAGGCGCCGGCGGCGAGCGGCCTTCAGGGGCCGCTGGGACGGCTGAGGCCGCCCCCGATTACGGCAGGGTCGTCGTCGGGCTCAGCAGCCCGCCTCCGGGCAGGGACGTCCCCGTGCCGTTGCTCGGCAGGGGCAGGCCGGGCAGCCGGATCGGGGAGGGCAGCGGGAGCTGGGGCAGCAGGGTCGTCGTCGTCGAGGTGGTGGTCGAGGAGCTCGTCGGCTTGGGCTGGGTCCGGGGGGCGGTGGTGGTTGTGGTGGCGGCGGCGGTGCGGCCGGTCGTGGGGACCACGCCCAGGTTGAACGAGGTGGTCGTGGTGGCCGGCACCGTGGTCGTGGTGGTCACCAGCGCCCCTCCGACGCCGGGCAGGCTGCCGGGGCCGAGCGAGCCCACGTCGGTGGAGAAGGGCAGCCGGACGGCAATGACCAGGATGGCGCCCACGACGATCAGGCACGAGGTGATGGCGAGCAGGCGCGGCGCCCGGGCCTCGAGGGCTTCCACAAGGGATGAATCGGCCAACCCGGGCCCGGGTTGAGTGTCACCGCCCATTTGGGGGGTCGATGGGCCATTGGCACCCAGGTCCTGGCAGTCTCAGGTGCCGCCCTGGGACCCGACTCCACCGATGGTGCCGCCGGGGCAGCGCAGGATGTGGCTGCAGGCGTTGGAGATGGGCACCGTGAAGTACACCCCGGTGCTGGTGAAGCCCAGGGGGTGGTAGTTGAGCGAGGCGATGCCGACCACGGTGCCGTTGGCGTCGAGGACCGGGCCGCCCTGGCCGCCGGCGCCAACGGCGGCGTCGTCCTGGATCAGCCCGGACGACACGTCGGCCACGAAGCCCCCGGTTATGGAGGCCCCCGAGCCGCCCAGCCCGGACACGGCGTAGACGCGGTCGCCGACGTGGAGGCCGGGGTCGGGCGGGGCGAAGTTCAGCTTGGCCATGTTGGGCCGGTCCACGATGAGCAGGGCCAGGTCGTTGGCCGGGTCCCACGTCCACACCGTGGCCCGCAGGTCGTCGCCCCCCTTGCGGACGTAGACCGCCGGGGCCGGGGTCCTGGTGGCAGCCTGGACGGTTGTGTAGGAGGTGACCAGCAGCGACTGGTTGCTGTCGGCCGCCACCACGAAGGCGGAGCCCACCGATGGCTGGCCGCTGTCGTCGAGGGTGTGGACGAACCACACCGCCGGCTGGGCGCTGTTCAGGGCGTTCTGGAGCTGGTTGCCCCCGGCCTGCAGCTTGAGAAGGGGCTGCAGGGCGGCCTGAATCTGGGACTTGCCCTGGCTGGTCTCGGCCGTAATGGTCGCCGTCGCCGTCTTGTAGCGGTTGTTGAACCCGTTCACGTAGGAGGCGATGCGCTGGTTGGCCTTGTTGAGCTCGAAGGAGTAGTAGGCGAACAGCACCGTCCCGCTGAAGGCCGCCCCCACCGCCGCCGCCAGGATCAGGGCAACCAGGCCCATGAGGGAGCGGGGCAGCAGCCGGTCGCGGAGGTCGTCGGCGGCGGGTCGGGTGCGGACCTGGGCGGTGCTGAGGTGGGCCATTGCCGGCGGAACAGTAATGGTGGGCCCCGGCCGCAGTCAGGCACGGCAAGGCCGCGCGGAGCCCGCCGCCGGCGGGGCCGCCGCCCCTGGCCGCCGCCCCCGCCTGGGCGCCGGCACCCGGTGGCCTCGTAGGCTGGCCGGCCGTGCCCGAGCCCTCCGGTCCCCCCGTGCGGGACGCCGCCACCGTCATGCTGGTCCGCGACACCGACGACGGCATGGAGGTCTTCATGCTGCGTCGCAACCTCAACTCGGACTTCGTCGGGGGGGCCTATGTCTTCCCCGGCGGGGCGGTGGACGAGGCCGACCGACACGCGGACCTGTCGGCGGTGTGCCGGGGCCGGACCGACGCCGAGGCCAGCCAGGTGCTCGGCGTGGACGAGGGCGGCCTGGCCTACTGGGTCGCCGCCATCCGCGAGTCCTTCGAGGAGGCCGGCGTCCTCCTCGCCTACGACCCCGCCGGGGAGATCCTCTCCCTGGCCGACCCGGAGGTGGAGGCCCGCTACGTCGAGCACCGGCGCCGGGTCGACATCGGCGAGCTCCGGCTGGTGGATCTGTGCCGGGCCGAGGACCTCCACCTCGCCGTGGACCGCATCCACTACTTCTCCCACTGGATAACCCCGGAGGGCCCGCCCCGGCGCTACGACACCCGCTTCTTCGTCGCCGCCGCCCCCGCCGAGCAGGAGCCCCTTCACGACAACCGCGAGGCGATCGCCAAGCTGTGGGTACGGCCTCACGACGCCCTCGAGCGCCACAGCCGGGGCGAGCTCGACATGATCTTCCCCACGATCCGGAACCTCGAGGCCATCGGGCGCTTCGAGCGCTCGGCCGATCTGCTGGCCGCCGCCGCCGCCATCGAGTCGGTGCCGACCATCCTGCCCAGGGTGGTGAGCGACGGGCAGGGGAGGCGGATACTTCTCCCCGGCGACCCCGGCTACGACGACGTGGGAGCCCAGGCCGTGCTGCCGGCCGGCTCTCCCATGCCGGGCCGGCCGGGCGGCCCCACCCGTGGCTGAGCTCGTGCCCGGGGTGGTCGCCACCCTGAGCCCGCTGGTGCGCCGGGTGCTCTGCCCCAACCCCGGCATCATGACCGGGCCCGGCACCAACACCTACCTCATCGGGGCCGACCGGGTGGCGGTGATCGACCCCGGCCCCGTGGACGAGGGCCATCTCGACGCCGTCGCCACCGCCGGCGCCGGCCGCATCCGCTGGATCCTCGTCACCCACACCCACCCCGACCACTCGCCCGGCGCCGCCGGACTGGCCGAGCGGACCGGGGCCGAGGTCATCGGCTACGACCACCGCGACGGCTTCGAGCCCGACACCGAGGTCGGCGACGGGTGGGCCCTGCGCTCGGAGGAGTTCGAGCTGAGGGCCCTGCACACCCCCGGCCACGCCTCCAATCACCTGTGCTACTTCCTCGAGGGGGAGCGGGCCCTCTTCTCCGGCGACCACATCATGAGCGGCTCGACGGTGGTGATCGCCCCGCCCGACGGCGACATGGCCGCCTACATGCAGGCCCTGTCGCGTCTGGAGACCATGAGGCCGCCGGCGCTCTTCATCGCCCCTGGCCACGGCGGGCGCATCGACGACCCGTCGGGCAAGTACCGCGAGTACCTCACCCACCGCCGGGCCCGCGAGGAGGCCATCCACGCCGCCCTGGTGGGGGCGGGCAAGGCCACCGTCGAGGAGCTGGTGGCGGCGGTCTACCTCGACGTGGCCCCGGTGATGCACCCCATCGCCCGGTACTCGGTGTGGGCCCACCTGCGGAAGATGGCCGCCGAGGGCCGGGTCACCTGCGCCGACCCCGACGACATGGCCTCGGTCTGGCGCCCGCAGCCGGCGGGATGACAGCTGCCGAAGGGGACAACTAGGCACTTCCTTCCGGCCTCACCGGGTGGTTCCGGCGCATGACTAGCGCGGAGTAGTCATTGCAGAACCGCCTTTCACCTTGCGCGGCAATTTGCCGATCCATCCCCTGTGCCGATTGCAATGTCCCCGTCGAAGCGCGCCGGGCGTCGGGCGGACCGCCCCGGTCGCCGCTGGGTCCTGGCCGGGGTCGCCACCGCCCTGTCGGTTCCCATGGCCCTCCTGGGCCAGGCGTCGGCCTCGGCAGCGGGGGCAGGCCCGGGCCTGTCGGTGACCACCCCGACCATGCGCACGGCCGGCCCGGCCGCGCCGCACCTGCCCAGGAATGCGGTCGAGACCGGCTCGGTGGGGGACTCCACCCCGCTCGATCTGACCCTGACCCTGGCGTCGGCCGATCCCACCGGCCTGGCCTCCATGGCCACCCAGGTGTCCGATCCCGGAAGCCCCCTGTACCACCACTTCCTGTCCACCTCGGCCTTCGCCGCCCGCTTCGGGGCCACGGCGGCCACCGTGTCCAAGGTGAGGGCCGAGCTGCGCTCGATGGGCCTGACGCCCGGGGCCCTGGCCCCCAACCACCTCTCGATCGAGGCCCGGGCCACCGCCGGGGTGGCGACGAGGGCCTTCCACACCCGCCTGCGGGCGGCCACCGTGTCGGGTGCCGGCGTGGCCGGGGCCAGGGCGCTCTACGCCAACGTCAGCGCCCCGACCCTGCCGTCGGGCGTGACCGACGTGCTCGGCCTCGACAACCTCACCCGGGCCCACACCGAGTCGGTTAGCGGCTCCTACGCCTCCGCCGCCGGGGCGGTGACGGGCGCGGCCACCGGGCACGTGTCGACGACCGTGCCCGTGTCGGCCTGCCCCAGCGCCCTGTCCCCCTTCACCCACACCCCGTCCCAGCTGAGCACCGCCTACGGAATGGGCGGCCTCTACGGCTCCGGTAGCAACGGGAGCGGCCAGACCATCGACCTGTTCGAGCTGGCCGACTACTCCAGCAGTGACATCACCGCCTACGAGTCGTGCATGGGCATCTCGAATGTGTCGATCACCAAGGTGCCGGTGGACGGCGGCTCCAGCGGCATCGGCGCCGGCACGGCCGAGGCGACCTTCGACCTCGAGGACGTGATCGGCCTGGCCCCGGCGGCCAAGTTCGTCGTCTACGAGGCCCCCAACACCGGGCAGGGACTGCTGGACAACTACAGCGCCATAGTGAACTCGAACGCCGCCCAGGTCATCAGCACCAGCTGGGGCATCTGCGAGGCCGACGACGATCCCGCCCTGGCCCAGGCCGAGAACAACGTCTTCCAGCAGGCCGCCGTGCAGGGGCAGACCATCTTCGCCGCCTCGGGCGACAGCGGCTCTGAGGACTGCTACGACGCCTCCTCGCCGTCCCCCGACACCAGCCTGCAGGTCGACGACCCCGCCAGCCAGCCGCTGGTCACCGGGGTGGGCGGCACCACCCTGTCCTCGGTCGCCCCGCTGTCGGAGTCGGCGTGGAACGCCGGCGGGGGCTCGGGCGGCGGCGGCATATCCACCTTCTGGTCCATGCCCGCCTGGCAGGACCGGGTGGCGGGCTCGCAGTCCAGCGGCGTCCCCTGCGGGGCCGCCTCGGGTGACTGTCGCCAGGTGCCCGACGTGAGCGCCTCGGCCGACCCTGGCCACGGCTACGCCGTGTACTGCACCGCCGGTGACTGCTCCAACCGGGGCTGGGAGTCCGGCGGCGGGACCAGCATGGCGTCGCCCCTGTGGGCGGCGGCGGTGGCCCTGATCAACGAGTCCTGCCCGACCAGCAAGCGGGCCGGCTTCATCAATCCCGTCCTCTACTCCACCCCGGCCGGGTTCAACGACGTGACATCCGGCAGCAACGACCTGACCCACAGCCACGGCGGCAGCTATACGGCCGGCCCTGGCTACGACATGGCCACCGGGCTCGGCTCGCCGAACTTCGCCGGGCTGAGCGGGGCGATCTGCGCCGCCGCCGCCACCGGCTCGACCGGTGGCTCCCAGGGCGGGGGCGGGTCCTCGGGTGGCGGTTCCTCCGGCGGCGGCGGGTCGCCTGCTCCCACCGGGGCGCCGGGATCGGCGGCCTCGTCCGGCTACCGCTTCGTGGCCGCCGACGGGGGTGTGTTCTCCTACGGGGCGCCGTTCTTCGGCTCGACCGGCGCCATCCACCTGGCGGCGCCGATCGTCGGCATGGCCCCGACGCCGGACGGACGCGGCTACTGGCTGGTGGCCCGTGACGGCGGCATCTTCACCTTCGGCGACGCCGTGTTCTACGGGTCCACCGGTGCGATGCGGCTGGCCGCCCCGATCGTCGGGATGGCCGCCAGC
The DNA here is from genome assembly GCA_035653595.1 of Acidimicrobiales bacterium. GTDB lineage: Bacteria > Actinomycetota > Acidimicrobiia > Acidimicrobiales > JAJPHE01 > DASRBO01. Next base: position 19,344 of record DASRBO010000042.1, read on the forward strand.
CCGGACGGCCACGGTTACTGGCTCGTCGCCAGCGACGGCGGCATCTTCACCTTCGGCGACGCCGCCTTCCAGGGCTCGGCCGGTGCCCTCCGCCTGGCCGCTCCGATAGTCGGCATGGCCGTCGACCCGGCAACTGGCGGCTACTGGCTCGTCGCCAGCGACGGCGGCATCTTCTCCTACGGGGCCCCGTTCTTCGGCTCCACCGGCGCCATCCGCCTGGCTCAGCCGATCGTGGGCATGAGCGCGATGCCCGGCGGCGGTGGCTACCGCTTCGTCGCCGCCGACGGCGGCGTCTTCAACTTCGGCGACGCCGCCTTCTACGGCTCGACCGGCGCCATCCGCCTGGCCGCTCCGGTGGTCGCCATGGTCAGCTCACCCGACGGCGCCGGCTACTGGCTGGTGGCCCGCGACGGCGGTGTCTTCACCTTCGGCGATGCTGCCTTCCAGGGTTCCGCCGGCAACGTCCACCTGGCCGCTCCCATCGTCGGGGCGACCGGGACCTGAAAAAGTGGTTCGGGCCAGTCGTCTCCGACTGGCCCGAACCTCCTGAGCCGTCCCGGGGGAGCGGTCCCCGGGGACGGTCGGGGTTCTACCCTCGGGCGGACGTTTCAATCATCAGGATCTGCGCCGCCGTCCCGGACCTGCGCCGCCATCCAGACATTGGCTGGCTTGCGGACATGTGCCGACCGTCGCTCCTCACCGACGGTTGCGCCGGCGGCGGGAGAGCAGGGTCAGGGCGGTGCCGCCGCCCAGCAGCCCGCCGGCCCAGATCAGGCCGCCGACGGCCGAGTACCCGGTGAAGGGAAGCGACACCGGCAGGGCACCGGAGCTGGTCGCCGTGCCGGCCACCGCGGCGGGGAGGCCAGCGCCGGTCGCCGCCGCGGGCCGCGAGATCGTCAGGCCCAGAACGTGGGTACCGGGCGACGGGGCCGGGCTGGCCGAGCCGGAGTGGGCGGCGACCGTGCTGGTGGCGCCCGTGGCCGGTGCGTTCAGCGACCTGCCCAGAGCCTGGGCGTTCGGGGTGGCGGTGCCCGACGGGCCGTTCGTCGCCGACGCGCCGCCGGAGTTGGTGGCGGTGGTGGCCAACACGTGGCTGCCGAGGCAGCCGTTGGTCATGGCCTGGGTGCCGAACTCCTTCCAGAGCAGCCCCAGCTCGGCCAGCACGGCCACCTTGGTGGGATGGGCGTTCTGGGCGATGAACGAACGCAGCGCGCTGACCACCTCGGTCTGGAGGGTCAGGCAGGCCGCTGACGGCGCGGCCTCCTCACTGTTGCCCGCCACCCGGCTGCCACGGCTCGGCTGGGCGCTGCTGGGCTGCTGGTTGTTGGCAGACGCCTGCGACATGACGGCCGGCTTCTGCGAGCACGGGGTGACCCAGAAGACCTTGTGCTTGACGTCGCTGCCCTGGGAACCGGTGACCTCGGCGGTCAGCTTGATGTGGTAGCCCCGCTTGACCGGCTGGCCTCCCATGGCGCCGATCGGGTCGGCGATCGGGACGTTGGCGTCGAGCTGGTTTCCCCCGCTGCGCTGCGCCGTCGTCCAGGTGGCCTGGTACTCCACACTGTGACCGGTCCGGGTGGGCGCCTGGGGCGAGAGGGTGATGGTGGCGTTCTGGGTGCCGGCGTCGAAGCCGAAGAAGCTCACGCTGAAGGCGCAGCTCACATGCGAGTCGTTGTCGTAGCCGGCATCGGGGCGGTACTCGTCGATCTTGACCGTCCCGTTGTTGCCCGCCGGGGCGTTCCGGCCGCCGCTGGCGTCCTCGCCGGACGAGTTGGCCGTCGAGGTGCCGTTCGCCGCCTGGTCCTGGCGGGCCGAGTCGTGGTCGGACGAGCCAGAACCACCGCCCGAGGGCTGCGCCGACTGGTGCCGGTCCTGGTCGCCGGCGGAAGAGGACCCGGAGCCGTGGTCGTCCCGGTCGGACGAGGCCGACTGGCCGGAGTGGTCCCCCGAGCGGTCGGCCCCGGAGCCGCCCGAGCCCTGACTGGCGTGGTCACTGCCTTGGCTGGAACCGCCCGAGTTGCTCCAACCCCATGCCGGCCCTCCGGTCCCCAGTGTGATGAAGGTGGCCGTGGCCAGCGAGGTCAGAATCGCCCCGAAGCGATGCGATTTCTCCATTTGACGCTCCCTGATTTTGGGACAGCTGTGGACATAACCGACATCCCCTAGTGGTCGGGGCGTACCCGACCTTTTGCGATCCCTAACCAGAATTTTTGAGAAATCTCGAGATCCCTCACTTTCGGGGCCGGAACCGGGGCTTCCAGTCTCTGGATGGCGCCGTCCGGCGGCCCCTTCCCCCGGCGCCGGGGAACCGGGTGCCCCGGTCGCCTTCGAAATATCTAACGATCTGCCCGATTCTCGCCCCGGACGCCTCAATTGGGGGCCCCGCCATCCGACATAACCATGCGGGTCATGTGACGGTTCACGAGGGGCACAAAGGCAGGTCGATGGCGGTCGAGACGTCCAGCCAGACCGAGGACGAGACGGCGGGGATCCTGTCGCCCACGTCGATGGTCCGCCTGGCGGCGGTCCTGTTCTTCGCCTGCGGCCTGGTCACCCTCCTGAGTCCCCTGGCGCCCACCCCGCCGGGGTTCCAGCGCTTCGGCGTGGCCGCGGTCGGGATCGCCGCCGTGGTGTCGGCCCCGGTGGTCTGGTTCCTGCCCTGGGCCCGCTGGCCCCGCTGGACGAGCCAGCTGCTGGCCATCCCCGCCCTGGCCCTGATCGGCCTGCACAACTACTTCGGGGGCGAGGACCCCTACCGGTACCCGGTCTTCTACATGGTGACCTGGGTGTGGCTGGGCCTGGCCCACCGCCGCTGGACGTCCCTGCGCTGGGTGCCGGCCCTGGCCATCAGCTACGTGGTCCCGCTCTACCTCCATCACGCCCCCGCCTGGGCCATGGTCTCGCTGGTCTACGTGGTGCCCGTGCTGGTGCTGGTGGCCGAGATGATGGGCTGGGCCGCCGCCCGCATCGCCAAGGTCCAGGCGGCGGTGAGCTCAGCCGAGCAGCGCCTGTCGGCGCTGGTGAGCAACGTCAGCGACATCATCGGCGTGCTCGACGGTGGCCAGCGGGTGACCTACGTGAACCCTGCCATCACCCGGGTCCTCGGCTACGAGCCGGACCATCTCCTCGGGTCCCTCTTCGGGGTGGTTGTCCACGACGCCGACCACTACTACGTCAGCGACCACTTCGCCGAGGCGGTCGCGTCGCCCGGCGAGCCGGTCAAGGTGGAGTTCAGGGCCAGGCGCAACGATGGGACGGTGGTGCTCCTCGGGGGCGCCCTCACCAGCCGGGTCGACGATCCGGCCGTGGGCGGGGTGATCGTCACCCTCACCGACGTCACCGGTCAGCGGGAGTACGAGGCCCACCTGCGCCACGAGGCCCTCCACGACAACCTCACCGGGCTGGCCAACCGCACCCTGCTCATGGACCGCCTCGTTCAGGCCACCAGGCGGGCCGAACGCACCGGGGGCCGGCCGGCGGTGCTGTTCTTCGACCTGGACCGCTTCAAGGGGCTCAACGACAGCATGGGACACGCCGTCGGCGACCGGGTCCTGACGGCCGTGGCCGAGCGGATCCGACCTCTCCTGCGCTCCAGCGACACCCTCTGCCGTTACGGCGGAGACGAGTTCGCCGTGCTGTGCGAGGACGTGACCGACGAGGCGGAGGCCATGGCCATCGGCGAGCGGATCGTCGAGGCGATGGCCCGTCCCTTCAAGGTCGGCGACCTGTCCCTCCAGATGTCGACCAGCGTCGGCGTCGCCGTGTCAGGGACGCCGGTCGTCGATCACGAGGTCCTGCTGGGCAACGCCGACGCCGCCATGTACGTGGCCAAGGAGCGGGGCCGCGGCCGCTGCGAGCTGTTCGACGAGCGGGTCGACGTCTGGGCGACCCAGCAGCCCGCCGGCAACCTCAGCCGACCGTAACCGTCCCTGTCATGAAGGTGTGCAGCGTGCACTTGTAGGGATAGGACCCTGCCTTCTTGAAGGTGAAGGAGAAGGACTTTCCCTGGGCAAGGTCGCCCGAGTCGAACGTTCCGTCGTTGGCCGTCCAGGTGTGGGTCGAGCTGTCCTTGTTGGTGACCGTCACCGTCGCCCCCACCGGGACGTTCAGGTTGGACGGTGAGAAGGCGAAGTTCTGGATGGTGATGGCGAAGGTCTTCTGACCACTGGTCGTGGTCGTGGCCGACGGCGCCTTTGTCGTCGAGGTCGTCCCCGAGCCGGACCCGCCGGATGCCGTAGTGGTTGTGGCGGACGGCCCCCCTGAGGACTGCCCACCCGAGTTGGGCAGGGTGCTGCTCGGCGGGACGGTCACCCCCGAGGCGGACTCGGTGGACGAGGTGGTCGAGGCCGAGGACCCGACCGTGGTGGTGGCCCCGTTGGACGTGGTTGTGGTCGTCCCGACGGCGGCCGGCTTGGACGAGCCGCATGCCGCCAGGACGAGGACCACGGCGACGAGCCAGAGAGGGCTCCTCCGGATGGGTGTGGTGATCATGCCGCCTCCGATCGCTTCTTCCCTGACTACCTGCGAGGGCTCGGTCGAGATTTTGACCGCTGGCAGGACCCTAGGACCCTGGATCCCCCACCGGGGGATCGATAGGGTACGAAAGGGCATGAAAGGTTCAGCGGACAGGCACGGCCGGGGGCGGCTCGGCTGGATCGCACTGGTGGCCCTGGCCTGCCTCGGATCGGCCGGCCTCGCCGGCTGCGGGGGTGGCAAGAGCGCCCAGGCCCCCCAGGCGACCGTCCCGTCCGCCGCCACCAGCGTCTCGAGCGACCCCTACGCCGTCCCACCCAAGATCACCGCCGCCTACGTCCAGCGCGTGCTGAACGCTCTCGACGTGGTCGACGGCGAGGCGACCCACCTGATCGTCACCAACCGAGCCTTAGTGCCGGCGGCTGTTACCCGTCTGCGTGCGATTGATAGCGACAGCTGGTTCACCGAGGTGACGGACACCTGGGCTGACGACATCGGTCATGGACTGACCTCCTACCGACCGACGCCTGGCGACCGAAAGGAACGTAAAAGCACTGCTGTCGGGGCAGGCCACTTGCGTGTTCGCGCAGGTACAGAGCGACTTCTCCGCCGTCGCTTCTCATCCTGTTGCACCGGAGACCAACTACATCCAGTTGGTTCCTCTGGCTGCCGGACGCGACCCGGCCGGGTACAACCCGACGCCATGGATGATCAATGTCGAGGGCTCGAACTCTCAAGGCCTCACTCCTAAGGATCCATGCGACGGCTCCCGGTAGCGGCTGCCATCCTCACCGCGCTTGTTACGGCGGCTCCAGCGCAGGGCGCGGTTGCAGGCACTCTCGACATCCACCCCAGTGAGTCGGGCGACTCGGTCGCCTTCCACATATCTGGCGGCACCCCCGGCCTGGTTGGACCGGCGAGTGACCGGGCCCCGATAGCTGAGGCTGCGGCGCCGATGTTCGAGATCGACTCGCCCAGCCTGGTCTTCGCCGGCGGCAACTTCTGCATCGCCGTGGCGCGGAGTTGGGTGGCCGATCCGGCCGTGGCGGCCAACGCCAACGCAGGCAACGAGGTCCGGTGGCAGGTGCTTCTCTCGCAGTGGGGGCCGTGTCCGGGGGTGCAGCTGCCGGCGGGCATGAACGTGCCACCTGCTCTGATCGCCGCCACGTTCTGGGATCAGCACGGTCAGGACCTGCTGGCGCGGCCGGCGCCGAGGATCCAGCCCGGCTACGCCCTGGCGGGCAAGACGGCGTACCTGGAGGCGCAGTCTCCGACCTCGCAGACGTTCAACAACCCGACCGGCGCCGGCGGCCTGGTGATCACCGCCGCCGGCACCTTCTACGTCGACTGGGGCGACGGGTCGCCGATGGCGGGGCCGTTCGCTGACGCCGGGGGCCCCTATCCGAGTGGCGACATCACCCACACCTGGACCACGGCCGGCTCCTACACGGTGACGGTCTACGAGAAGTGGACCGCCCACTGGTCGCTGAACGGCCATCAGGGGACCCTGACAACGCTGCGGACGGTCGGGTCGCTGCCGGCCTTCCAGGTCCGCCAGCTGGAGTCGGTCCGCAACCGCTAACCGCGGTCGGTCAAGGCTCTGTGCCCGTAACGGTTGTTACCGTCCGGTCCTTTTCGGGCGCCGGGGGGAGTTCTTGGAGGAGGTGGGAGGGCCGACTAGAACTATTCATCGGTGGCCGAGCGGAACACCAGCAGGCAGACGCTCCCTCTCGCCGAGGCGGCGGCCTATCTGAGCCTGCCCGTCGATGCCGTGCTCGCCCTGTCGGCGGGCGGCTATCTCGCGCCCGACGACGGACCGGGCGGCCCGAGCTTCCCGATCGTCGACCTCAAGGCGTTCCTGGCCCGCAACGCCGACAACGGCTCGGGCAACCTCCTCAACCTCCCCGCCGACGACCCCGACCCCCAGGCCCTCCTCGACGACCTCGACGCCCGGTCGGAGGAGATGGCCAGGCGGGCCTTCGACATCTTCGCCTCGGCCATCGCCGAGGCCCGGACCTGGTCGCTGTCTGACCGGGCCCGCTTCATCTCCCAGGCCAAGAGCCGTTTCGAGGCCATCCTGGCCGTCACCGGCCAGGGGGCCGAGGTGGACGAGGCCCTCGTCGACGACCTGCAGGAGGTGGGTGCCGCCGCCGCCTGGGCCCAGTCGCCCCTGCCCCAGCTGCTGGTCGTGCTGCGCATCTCGAGGGATCTGGTGGTCCAGACGGCGGTCGAGCTGGCCGAGGAGCGGGGCGGGCGGTGGGGCCTCGCCCTGTCGCTCCTCCTCACCCGGGTCCTGCCCGCCATGGACCGGCTCACTGACGCCCTGGCCCAGGGCTACTGGTCGGCGGTGGTCAAGCGGGAGGAGGAGGCCAGCGCCCGCTACGCCAACGTGGTCGAGCACTCCTCCGACGGGGTCTGGGAGGTCGATCTCGACGGCCGCATCCAGTACGCCAACCTGGCCCTGGCCATGACCCTGGGGCGGGACATCGACGACCTCGACGGTCAGCTGCTCACCGACGTGCTCTCGCCCCAGGACCCGGCCGTATCCCTCGAGAGCCTCACCCCCGCCTCGGAGGTCCAGACCGCCCCGTTCGAGCTCAGCATCCGCCGGCTCGACGGTGTCCGCCGGGTGGTGGCGGTGAGGGTCAGCCCCCGGGTGCACGAGGGCGAGATCGTCGGGTTCCAGGGGGTGGTGCGCGACACCACCGCCCTGCACGACCTCGAGCAGGAGAAGAACGAGTTCCTGGCCCTGGTCACCCAGGACCTGCGCAACCCGCTGTCGACCATCGTGGGGCTGGGGGCGACGCTGGAGACCCACGGGCACGAGCTGACCGGTGACCGGGTCCGGCGCATGGGCCAGGCCATCAGGCGCCAGTCCGAGCGCATCTCCCGCCTGGCCGACGACCTCTACGACGTGAGCCGGCTGGAGGCGAGCTCGCTCCTGCTCTCGCCCCGGCCCGTCGACCTGGCCCAGGTCGTCAACGCCGCTCTCGACTCGGTCGATCCCGCCGCCGCCGACGTCTCCGCCGACGTGAAGGTGCGCATCCCGCCGTCGACCGTCGTGCTGGCCGACCCCCGCCGGCTGGAGCAGGTGGTGGCCAACCTGGTGGCAAACGCCTTCGAGCACGGAGCGCCGCCGGTGGTCATCGAGCTGGTGCCCGACCAGCCCAACGGCGACGTGTCCTTCACCGTGTGCGACCACGGGCCTGGGGTGCCCGATGCCGTGGCCCCGGTGCTGTTCAGCCGGGTCCACACCCTGTCCAAGAAGCAGCGCCGGGGCGGCCTCGGCGGCGGGACCGGGCTGGGTCTGTTCCTGGTCAAGGGTTTGGTCGAGGCCATGGGCGGTCGGGTGCGCTACGAGCGCTCGGACGGATCGTCCGGAACGACCCGGTTCCGGGTGGATTTGCAGGCTCCCCGCCGCCCCGCCGGGCTCACCCTCTAACCGGAGGCGACGCCGACGCCGGCCGTTCCGGCCGGGCGGCCGCGGACCGCCGAAGTACCTTCGATGCATCCATGGAAGGTCCGGCCAAGCACCTGCGCCTCGAGCGCAGCTTCCCTCCCCGCCCCGACGCCTGCCCCAAGGTGCGGGAGTTCGTGCGCCAGGCGCTGACGGCGATGGGACTGGCTCGACTGGTCCCCGACTGCGAGCTGCTGGCCGGGGAGATGGCGGTCAACGCCGTCTTCCACGCCCGCACCTACTTCAGCGTCGTCGTCGAGCGGCCGCGGGCCCGCACCGCCCGCATCGAGGTGCACGACCAGAGCCATGACCTTCCCCGCCGCAAGCCGTCGACCGACGGGGACCCGCTCATCCTGGGCCGGGGGATGCAGATCATCGCCGAGGTTCCGGACCGGTCCGGAGTGGAGAGCACCGCCAGCGGCAAGTGCGTGTGGGTCGAGGTGGACGGGTGACCGAGCCGGCCCGGGTCGTCCTGAAGGCGGTCGACACCCGCGACCTGCTGGCGATGATCGGGCATCTCGACGAGACCATTCGCGAGCTGGCCCTCATCGCCACCGGTCTGGCCGAAGGCGTGGCCCCCACCGTCGACCTGCACATCCTGCGGGTCATGGACCGGACCCGCCCGGTGCTCTTCGCCGCCAAGGAGTCGATATCGCGCCAGGCGGCCGAGGCCTGGGACGCAGGCCGGCCAACGGTCGACGTCGTGATCGAGTTGCCAGCGGGGTCGGCGGCCAACGTCATGGAGGTGCTCGAGGCGTTGGAGGAGGTGGACGAGGTGTCGAGGCGAGACGACGCCCTGCTGCTGCCCAAGGCCTCCGTCCGGGTGGCCGAGTTCCGGCGCTGGTTCTTCTGCCAGGTGGCCGACGAACTCTGGCGCCGCGCCGGGTCGCGGCCCTAACAATTCCCGAACATCCGGTTCACCGGCGCACCACATGTGGGGCCCATTCTGGTCCCATGACCAGCTTCAACGATCCAGCCCCGACTCCACGCCGGGGCCGCCTGATCCGCTCCCGCCGGATCCGTACCGCGGTGGGCGTCACCCTGGCCGCCGGCGTGCTCACCGGTGCGGCCTTCGCCTACGCCGCCGGCGACGCCTCGGCGCCCCTGGCGACGGGGACGGGGCCGACCACGGCCGACCTCACCGCCAGCGCCGGCGGCACGGCGGGGGCGGCGGCGGGAAGGCCGGCTCGGGCCGGTGCCGGAGGCATCGGGGTGATCGGGCGGGTGGCCTCGGTCAGCGCCTCAGGTGGCCGTTTCGGCGCCGGCACCATCACGGTGACCGTGCCTGACGGCAAGACGGTGACGGGCGACCTGGGGCCCAAGGCCAGGGTGGTCGCCTACCACGGCCCCGGCGACAAGCCGACGGCGGAGTCGCTGACCGACCTCAGGACAGGCGAGGTGGTCGTGCTCCGCTTCCGGGCCGGGCGACGGCCCAGGGGTGCAGCCGGCGCCGGGGTCAACGGGTCGGCGTCGAGCGGGGCCTCCGGCTCCGGCGGTGCCAACGCCCGGATCGCGGGCGGCCCCGGCCGGGCGGCCGTGCTGGCGGCGGCGACCTCGACGAGCGGCACCCAGGCCGCCCGGGTGGTGTCGCTGGTGATCGACACCGGCTTCGCCGCCGGCTGAGGCCCCTCAGTCCGAGCCGGGGGCCCCGGCGTGGCCGGCCGGGCCCTCGTCCGGCTCGTCCGGCTCCTCCGGGGCCCCGCCCAGGGCGTCCTCGATCCGCTCCAGCATGCGGGCGGTGCAGCCCGACACCTCCACCAGGGGCAGGGCCTCGGTGACCACCCGCTCGGCGACGCCTTCGAAGGCGACCCGCACGGGCGAGCCGGCCAGGTCCGGGTCGGTGACGACCGGACGGCCTGCGTCCCCGCCGGCGGCCACGGCGGGGTCGAGGGGGACCGAGCCCAGCAGCGGTGCCCCGACCGACTCGGCCAGCCGCAGGCCGCCGCCCGAGCCGAACAGGGCGTAGCTCTCGCCGTGGTCGCAGGTGAAGGCGCTCATGTTCTCGATCACTCCGGCCACCCGCAGGTAGCCGCGCCGGGCCATGTCGGCGGCGCGGGCGGCCACCTTCTGGGCGGCCAGGGCCGGGGTGGTGACGATGACCATTTCGGCCCGGGGCAGCATGCGGGCCAGCCCCATCTGCACGTCGCCTGTGCCCGGGGGCATGTCGACCACCAGGTAGTCGAGGTCGCCCCAGGCCACGTCCTCGAGGAAGTGCTGCAGGGCCCGGTTGAGCATCAGGCCCCGCCACATGATCGCCTCGTCCTCGCCGGACAGGAAGCCCATGGAGACCACCTTGAGCAGGCCGTCGCCCACGGGCTGCTCGAGGGGGATCATCTTGCGGGCCTTGGCCGGCAGCCGCCCTTCGAGGCCGAGCATGCGCGGCACCGAGAAGCCCCAGATGTCGGCGTCGAGGACCCCCACTGTCAGCCCCCGGGCGGCCAGGGCGGCGGCCAGGTTGACCGTGACCGAGGACTTGCCCACACCCCCCTTGCCCGAGGAGATGGCGGCCACCCTGGTGCGGGCGGGGATGTCGGTCGCCGGGGGCGCCTCCCGTGCCTTCCAGCGGGCCCGCTGCATCAGGGCTGACTTCTCGGCCGGGGTCATGGTCGCCATCTGCACCTCGACCCCGCTCACCCCGGCCACGGTGGCGACGGCCTGGCGCACGTCCCGCTCGATCTGGGTGCGCAGCGGGCAGCCGGCCACGGTCAGGGCCACCCCCACCGTCACCGCCCCGCTCGGGTCGACCTCCACCCGGCGGACCATGCCGAGGTCCACGATGTTGTCGCCCAGCTCGGGGTCGACCACGGCCGCCAGCGCCTGACGCACGGCGTCGGCGGACGGGGCTCCCACGCCCGGAATTCTACCGGCCTGGCCCGGTAGTATTGGGGCCGTGGACCGCCTCGCCGTTCACAAGGCCCTGGGCGACGACACCCGCTACGCGCTGTACGCCGAGCTGGTGCGCTCGGCCGTCCCCCTGTCCACCTCCGAGCTGGCCCAGCGGCTGGACCTGCACCCCAACACCGTGCGCCCCCACCTCGAGCGCATGCGGGAGGTCGGCCTGCTGGAGGTGGACTCCGACAGCCGGGGCACGGTCGGGCGGCCCCAGCACCGCTACCGGCCGGCGCCGGGGGCCCGGGGGGTCGGGATCGACCCACCGGCGGCGGTCTCCCTGGCGGGGATGCTGGCCCAGGCCCTGGCCGACACCCACCCCAAGCCTGGGCCGGTGGTGGCGGTGGGCCGGAGTGAGGGCAAACGCCTGGGGGCGGAGCTGCGCCGGCGGGGCCTGCGCCACCGCTGCGCCGAGGCCCTGGCCGAGGCCATGGGCGCCCTCGGCTTCGAGCCGGTGCTCACCGTCGGGCCAGGAGGCGAGGCCACCGTGAGCTTCGCCGGCTGCCCCTACCGCGAGCTGGCCGAGGCCCACCCCGACGTGGTCTGCCAGCTGCACCGGGGAATAGCCGAGGGGGTGGCCGAGTTGGTCGGTGGGGGGGTGGTGGCCGAGTTCGCCACCCTGGCCGACCCCCGGCCGTGCCGGGCCGAGGTGGTGCCGGCGCCCGGATAGCGGGCCGGAACCATCGGCGTTACGGGTAGAATCGGACCCGAGGACCAGGAGGACCACGACCCAAGTGACCACCATCAGCGCAGTCAAGATCGGGAAGAAGCCGGCGCCCGTCTCCCTGACCGACGGCGCCGCCCAGAAGGTGGCCGAGCTCCTCCAGCGGGAGGGCAACGAGGCTCTGGCCCTGCGGGTCGCCGTCCGCCCCGGCGGGTGCTCGGGCTACAGCTACGAGATGTTCTTCGACACCGACATCGCCGAGGACGACATCAGCCGCGAGTTCTCCGGGGTCAAGGTGGTCGTCGACCCCATGTCGGCCGAGCTGCTCAACGGGTCGACCCTCGACTACAAGGACGGACTGCAGGGGGCGGGGTTCCACATCTCCAACCCCAACGCCACCCGCACCTGCGGCTGCGGCAGCTCGTTCAGCTGATCCCCCGCCCGGGCCGGGCCCGGGCCCGGTTCCCGTCCTGCTGAGCTTCACCGTCGACGGCAGCGCCGTCGAGGTCCCCGACGACGGCGCCTCCCTCCTCGAGGTGCTGCGCGACCGGCTGGGCCTGCGCTCGCCCAAGGACGGCTGCTCGCCCCAGGGCCAGTGCGGCTGCTGCACGGTGTGGGTGGACGGGGCCGCCCGGGTCTCCTGCGTGACCCCGGCCCGCCGGGCCGCCGGCCGCACGGTCACCACCGTCGACGGCCTCGCCCCCGACCAGCGCCGGCGGTGGGCCGACGCCTTCGCGGCCGCCGGCGCCAGCCAGTGCGGGTTCTGCACCCCGGGCATCATCATGCGCCTGGCCGCCCTGGAGGCCAGGGCCGGAGGGCCCCCCGCCCCGGAGGCGGTCGAGGCCGCCCTGGTGGCGCACTTGTGCCGCTGCACCGGCTGGAGGACGATCGTCGAGGCGGCCGGGCTCGCTGCGGCCCCGACCGCCGCTGGCGGGTCCCCCGCCGGGCCGGGGCGGGATCTGGGGGCGGCCGCCACCAGGGCCGGCATCGAGGGCGGCACCCCCCAGTCGGTCGGTCCGGACACCGCCCTGGGCCGGGGCGGCTTCGCCGACGACAGCGCCCCGGAAGACGCGCTGGTGGCGGTGCCCGACGGCGCCGGCGGCTGGGCAGTGGGTGAGACCCTCACCGAGGCCAGGCAGCGGGCGGGCAAGGTCCAGGGCCGGCGCAGCCCGGCCGAGCTGACCTGGCCCCTCGATGTGCCCGAGCCCGGCCCGGGGACGGAGTGGGCGCTGCGCCTGCGCACCACCTGGGTCGAGCCGGCCTACCTCGAGACCGACGCCTCGTGGTGCCGACCCGGCGGGGAGCCGGCCAGCCCCCTGGCCAACGGCGGCGCCTTCGGAGCCAAGCGGTCCACCCCGGTGAGCGCCGCCGCCCGCCGCCTGGCCGACCAGCACGGGCGGGCGGTCAGGGTGCTGTTGTCCCGCGAGGACGCCGTGCGGTGGGGCCCCAAGCGGCCCCCGGTGGCGGCCGGCGTGGGCAGCGACGGCAGCGGGGTGATGCGGGTCGTGCGCACCGACGGGATCGCCGCCGCCGTCGCCGGCGTGGCCGCCGGCCTGGTGGTCGAGGAGCTCGACGTGCCCGGCCCGCCGACCAGCGTTGACGTGAGGGCGGCCGGGTGGGCCGAGGCCGCCGTGCTCGGGGCCGTGCTGGAGGCCCTGGCCGGCGCCGGGGTGAGCCCGGCCCGGGCCCAGGCCGACCCGGCCCCGCTCACCGGGCTCTGGGCGCTGGTGCGGTCGCCGGCCGGGGCCGAGGCCCGGGCGAGCATCGGGGCGGACGGGACGGTGCGGGTGGCGGTGTCGTGCGGGAGCCCCCTGGACGAGGTGGTGCTGCGCAGCTACTGCATCGGGGCGGCCCACATGGCCCTGGGCTGGGTCCGCTCCGAGGGCATCGCCGTGGACGCCTCCGGCGAGGCGCACGACCTGACCATCCGCTCCTTCGGCATACTTCGAGCGCGCGACATGCCGGCGGTGGAGGTCGAGGTGGGGGCGGGGGAGGGTCCTCCGGTCAACGGTTCCGACGCCGTCTTCGCCGCCGTGGCCGCGGCGGCGTGGATGGCCGAGGGGCTGCCCGAGCGCTGGCCGACACGAAGGAGTGAGAGATGACCACACCCGTTGGCCCCTACAGCCCGGTCCGGCGGGCCGGCGACTGGCTGGTGTGCTCGGGCCAGGTCGGCATCGTGGAGGGCCGCCTGGCCGACGGCGGCGTGAGGGGCGAACTGCGCCAGGCGCTGGAGAACCTGGCCGCCGTCCTCGAGGGGGAGGGCGCCTCCCTGGCCGACGTGGTGAAGACGACCGTGTTCCTGACCCACATGAGCGACTACCAGGCCATGAACGAGGCCTACGTCGAGGTCTTCGCCGAGCCCCGGCCGGCCCGCTCGGCGGTGGGGGTCAGCTCGCTCCCCCTGGGGGCGCTGGTGGAGGTGGAGGCCTGGGCCTTCGTGGGGACCGAACGGCGCCGGACCCGGACCAGGTCGGCCGGCGCCTAAGCCGGGCGGGTGGCGCCCCTCCGCCGCCACACCCGGGCCTCGTTGACGATCTCCACCAGCCGGGCCACGGCGTCGTGCTTCTCGTGGCAGGCCACCACCCCCAGGTCGTCGGTCGACAGGTCCTGGGCCGGGAAGGCCGACATCAGCACCACCACCGAGTGGGGGGCCTTCTGGCGCAGCTCGGGCAGGGTCGACAGCCCGTCGCGCCGGGGCATGAACAGGTCGAGGATGATCACGTCGTGGTGGCGGGCCAGGGCCGCCTCGACGCAGGCGTCCCCGTCGCTGGCCTCGCTCACCTCAGCGCCGGCCGACTCCAGTACCACCCGGCACGTCCAGCGGGTGCGCTCGTCGTCGTCGCAGACCAGCACCCTGGTGCCGTCGAGCGGAAGGGCCACCGGAACGGTGGTGGGGCCGGGCAGCGGTGAGGCCGGCGTGGTCGGGGGCAGCAGCAGGCGGGTGACCCTGGCGGCGGCCTCGGCCTCCCGCTCGGTGCGCGACAGAGTGTGGCGCAGCCGGACCAGGTCGGCGAACTCGGCCGCCGGCTGGGGCCGCGAGAAGTAGAAGCCCTGGCCGGTGTCGCAACCGATCTCCCGCAGCGCCGTCACCTGCTCGTAGGTCTCGACCCCCTCGGCGGTGGACTCGAGGCCGAGGGAGTGGGCCAGGTCGACCACGGCGGCCACGATGGCCCGGCTTTCGGCCGAGCTGCTGACCGAGTGCACGAAGGAGCGGTCGACCTTGAGCAGGTCGACGTCGAAGCGGCGCAGGTAGCTGAGCGAGGAGAAGCCGGTGCCGAAGTCGTCGACGCCCAGCTTGAGCCCCAGGGCCTTGAGGTCGGCCAGGGTGGCGTCGACGGTCTGGACGTCGTCCATGATCACGCTTTCGGTGATCTCCAGCCCCAGCATGGACGGCTCCATGTCCGAGCTCTCCAGGGCCAGCCGGACGTCCTCGACCAGGGACGGCTGGGTCAGCTGGCGGGCCGACAGGTTCACCCACAGGCGCATGTCCGCCAGCCAGGGGCATTCCCGCCGCCACCTCTGGTGCTGGATGCAGGCGGCCTGCAGCACCCAGATGCCCATCGGGATGATGAGCCCGGTCTCCTCGGCGAGCTCCAGGAACTCGGCCGGATCGAGCAGGCCCCGGCGGGGGTGCTGCCAGCGCACCAGGACCTCGGCGCCCACGATGCGGCCGGTGTCGAGGTCCACCTCGGGCTGGAAGTAGAGGCGCATCTCCCCGCGGGCGATTGCCTTGCGCAGCTCGTCCTCGGCCTCGAGGAGGCCGGCCGGACGGCTGCGCAGGCCGGGGGCGTAGACCTCGATCTTGCCCCGGCCCGAGTGGCGGGCCCGCTGCAGGGCGGCGAGGGCGTCGGCCACGATCTCCTCGGCGGAGGTGCGCCCGGAGTGGCAGATCGACATGCCCATGCTGGCGGTCACCACCACCTGGCGGCCGGACAGGACGAAGGGGCGGGCCAGGGCCTCGGCGAGGCGGGCGGTCAGGACGTTGGCGGCCTCGTCGTCCTCGAGGTCCTCCGCCAGCACGACGAACTCGTCGTTGCCGTGGCGGGCGAGAGTGTCGGCCGGGCGCAGCACGCCGTCGAGGCGCCCGCCGATCTGGACCAGCAGGTCGTCGCCGGCGGCGTGGCCGAGCTCGTCGTTGATCAGCCCGAAGCGGTCCACGTCGATGGTGACCACCGCCAGCACCCGATGGGTGCGGCGGGCCCGCTGCAGGGCCTGGCGCAGGCGGTCCGACACCAGGGCCCAGTTGGGCAGCCCGGTGAGGGGGTCGTGCAGGGCCTGGTGGGCGATCATCTCCTCGGCCCAGTGGCGGCGCAGCCGGGCGGCGATCACGTCGGCGACCGTCTGGCAGAACTGGCTGAACGGCGCCAGGTCCACCTCGGACCGGGCCATGACCGCCAGGACGCCGAAGCTGCCGCCGTGGCCGGCTATGGGGCAGCTGATCACCGAGCGGACCTGGTTGAGCCGCAGCAGCTCGGCGGGCAGCTCGTCGCCGGCCAGCCGGTCGTACTCGTCGCCGTCGTAGCGGTCCGGCTCCAGCCGCAGCGGGATGGTGCCGGTGTCCTCGGTGAGGCCCGTGCCGGCCCGCAGGGTGAGCTGGTAGTCACCGGCGTGCTCGAGGACGGCGACCATCTCCACGCCCAGGGTGCCGGCCACCAGGGCCACGGCGTCGTCCAGCAGCGGGCCGGGCTCGGCGGCCGACAGGGCCCGCTGGCCCAGGTCGGCCAGGGCGGCCTGCTGGCGACCGTGGTTGGCCAGGTCCAGGGCGGCCTGCTTGGAGTCGGTGATGTCCTGCACCGTGCCCCGCATGAGGACGGCCTTGCCGTTCTCGGACTGGAGCACCCGCCCGATGGTGCGGACCCAGCGCCCGGTGCCGTCGGGGCGGACGATGCGGTGCTCGTGGCTGAAGTCGGTGAGCTCCTGCATGGCCCGCACGGAGACCTCGACGAAGCGGTCGCGGTCCTCGGGGTGCTGGATGCCCAGAACCCGGGTGTGGTCGGGCTCGTAGGGGAGGGGGTCGAGGCCGACGATCGAGTAGTACTCGTCGGACATGTAGAGCCGGTCCAGGGTGAGATCCCAGGTCCAGCTGCCGACGTGGGCGAGGGCCTGGGCCTCGGCCAGGGCGGACCGGCTTTCGGCCAGCACCTGGCGGCTCTCCCGCTCGTTCTCCAGCAGGCGGGCCCGCTCGATGGCCAGGTCGGCCGACTGGGCCAGCAGCTCGAGCAGGTTCATCTCGTCGTCGCCGAAGAAAGGCGTCTGGGCGCTGGCCCGCACGATCAGGTAGCCGGCCCCGCACGGAACGGCCAGCACGCCCGGGGCGGGCTCGCCGGCGACATCGGGGGAGATCATGGAGACCAAGAGGGTCAGCTCCTCGGCCTCGCTCTCCTCGAGCCCGAAGCGGGCCAGGGGCCGCCCGACGTGGTCGGCCACCACCGCGCCGCGCCCGCCGACCACCGCCACGGCGTGGGGGACGATGGTCTCGCACACATCGACCAGGGTGACGGCCCCGATGAGGGCGGCCTGGGCCCGGTGGAAGCCGGCGAGGTCGCGCTGGCGCCACAGGGCGCGCATGAGCCGGGGGGTGGTGAAGGCCAGGTAGAAGACCCCGATGCAGATCACGGTCAGGCACGACTGGACCAGGGCGAAGCTGCTGTCCTGGTTGCTGCTGGTGTTGGCACCGGCAAGGACGAGGATGGCGGCCAGCGACGCGGCGCCCACCGCCAGCATGCGCATGCGGCGGCGGGAGATGGTGGGCTGGGCCGCCCCCGCCTTCCAGTAGAGGCGGACGGTCGGGACCGACAGGGCCACCCAGTAGGCGATGAACGACCACACGAACACGGTCAGGTTGAGGTCGCGCTTGGTCGAGCCGACCTGGAAGTCGAGGAACAGGCACCAGGCGCCGATGGCGAGAGCGCCGATGGTGGCGGCGCGCACGTGCCAGCGGCGGGTCCGCCCGAAGCTCATGGACGACCGCAGCAGGAAGTAGGGGAAGGCGACCAGCCCGACCAGCAGGAAGCGCACCACGAGCTTGGGCGGGTTCAGCACCCCGGCCAGCTGGTAGGCCTGGCCGATGGCGACGATGGCGAGGAGGGCGGTGAAGCCTCCGGCCAGCCAGGCGGCGGAGTCGCTCTGACGCGACCGCCACAACCGGTAGGTCGACACGGCGATGGCGAGGATCACCACGCCTTCGACGCGGCTCAGCCAGGTGATGGCCTGATGGACAGCGGAGTGATCCAACCTTCTCCTCCCGGAACGGCTCCTACTAGTCGGCCGTCAGGTCGGATTCATTTGCCTTGCAAACAAACTTAAGGGTCTCGAACTGAGCCCGTAACCGCCCGGTCGGACTATTTGACCCGGCCTGTTCGGGCCACCCCGGAACCGGAGGAGGCCGATGTCCTAGGGGTGGCGGGTCAGCCCGGCCAGCGGGCCTGGCCGAAGCGGTAGCCGACCGAGCGGACGGTGGAGATGAGGTGGGCGTGCTCCTCGCCCAGTTTCGCCCGCAATCGGCGGATGTGGACGTCCACCGTGCGGGCCCCGCCGTAGTACTCGTAGCCCCAGACCCTCGACAGGAGCACCTCGCGGGTGAACACCTTGCCGGGGTGGGTGGCCAGGAACCGGAGCAGCTCGTACTCCATGAAGGTCAGGTCGAGGGGACGCCCGGAGATCGACGCCTGGTAGGTCTCGAGGTTGAGCAGCAGGGGTCCGTGCTCGACCAGCTCGGGACGCAGGCCCCGGCCGGTGCGCCAGAACAGGTGCTTGAGCCGGGCCTCCAGCTCGTCGGCCCGGATGGGGGCGAGAACGAAGTCGTCGAAGAGGTCCTCCCGCAGCTCGAGGGCCCCGAGGCGGGCGGGGTCGACCACGACCAGCAGCGGCTCGAGGGGCAGCTCCTTCTTGCGCACCGCCCGGCATAGAGAAAAGGCGTCGTCGGGGCGGGCGTCGGCACAGACGATGGCGCCGGCCCAGCCGTCGTCGGGCTCGGCGTCGCGGGCCTGCTCGGCCACGCTCACCGGCTTCCACGCGTACCCGGCCCGGTCCAGCACCATGGCCAGCTCGGGCGGGGGCGGGTCGGGGAAGACGAGGAGGGGTTCCATCTGCGCTTCAGAGCCGGGTCAGGTACCGCTCCAGCTCGAAGCGGCTGACGTGGGACTTGTAGTCGGCCCATTCGGCCCGCTTGTTGCGGATGAACCACTCGAAGACGTGCTCGCCGAGGGTGTCGGCCACCAGCTCGGAGCCTTCCATCAGGTCCACCGCCTCGGCCAGGCTGCCGGGCAGGGACCGGATGCCCTCGGCGGCCAGCTCGGCCGGGCTCATGGTGTAGAGGTTGGCCGCCGCCTCGGGGGGGAGCTCGTAGCCCTCCTCGATCCCGTCGAGGCCGGCGGCCAGCACCACGGCGAAGGCCAGGTACGGGTTGCAGGCCGGATCGGGCGAGCGGTACTCGATGCGGGTCGACTCCGGCTTGCCCTTCTTGGGCACCGGCACCCGCACCAGGGCGGAGCGGTTGTTGCGGGCCCAGGACACGTGCACCGGGGCCTCGTAGCCCACCACCAGGCGCTTGTAGGAGTTGACCCACTGGTTGGTGATGGCGGTGATGGCCCGGGCGTGGTGGAGCAGGCCGGCGATGAAGGCCTTGGCCGTCTTGGACAGGCCGTGGGGGTCGCCCGGGTCGTGGAAGGCGTTGCTGTCCCCCTCGAACAGCGAGAAGTGGGTGTGCATGCCCGAGCCCTGCACCCCCTCGAGAGGCTTGGGCATGAAGGTGGCGTGCACCCCGTGCTCCTGGGCGATCTCCTTGATCACCAGCCTGGCGGTCATGACCGTGTCGGCCATGGTCAGGCCGTCGGTGTGGCGCAGGTCGATCTCGTGCTGGGACGGGGCGTCCTCGTGCTGGGCGTACTCGACCGGGATGCCGATCTCCTCGAGGGTGAGCACCGTCTTCTTGCGCAGGTCGCCGGCCAGGTCGGCCACGGTGAGCTCGAAGTAGGAGCCCGAGTCCAGCGGGGTGGGGACGCCGTCGGCCCGGGGTGAGGCGAAATAGAAGTACTCCAGCTCGGGGGCGGCGTAGAAGGAGAAGCCCTTCTGGCGGGCCCGGTCGAGGGCCCGGCGCAGCACGTTGCGGGTACAGCCGGCGAACGGGGTCCCGTCCAGGTTCAGGATGTCGCAGAACACCCGGGCCACCGCCAGATCGCCCTCCCGCCACGGGAGGATCTGGAACGTGGTCGGGTCGGGCTTGGCCAGGACGTCGCTCTCCTGGATGCGGCTGAAGCCGTCCACCGCCGAGCCGTCGAAGGTCATCCCCTCCTCGAGGGCGTTCTCCAACTCGGCCGGGGTGATGTTGAAGCTCTTGGGCACCCCGAGCACGTCGCTGAACCACAGCTGGATGAAGCGGATGCCCCGCTCCTCGACGGTTCGCAGCACGTACTCCTGCTGGCTCTGCACCTCTTCCTCCGTGGTTGGACCGCCACCAGTCTCCCAGGTGGGGACGGGCGCGCCACCTCCGGTCGTGAACGGCGGGTTAAACGTCCCCGCCGTAGAACAGCCTCTCCACCACCCGCCGGGCCCGCCTGGTCACCCGGCGGTAGCGGTCCCGCAGCGCCTGGGGGGTCAGCTCGAGGCTGCGGGCCAGGGTCGCCAGCCGTTCCGGGGCGGTGGGCAGGGAGTCGCCCGGGGTCCCCTGCACGAGGTAGAGCCGGTTCCTCACCTGTTCGCAGAATCGGTACGAATCGCTCAGTACGCCGGCGTCGCCGCTGTCGACCGCCCCCGCCGCCACCAGGTCGGCCAGGGCGGCGAGGGTGGCCGGCCCCGCCACCCGGTGCTCGAGCTGGAGCAGCTGGACGGTCCATTCCACGTCGGTCAGCGAGCCCCGGCCCAGCTTGAGGTGGAAGTCGGGATCCTCGCCGGCGGGCACCCGCTCGGTCTCCACCCTGGCCTTCATCCGCCTGATCTGTCGTCGCTCCTCCTCGCCGAAGGGACCCTCGAGGGCGACCCGGCGGGCCAGGGCCATGAAGGCCTCGCCCAGTGCGGGGTCGCCGGCCACCGGTCGGGCCCGCAGCAGGGCCTGGCGCTCCCACGTGCCCGCCCACCGCCGGTAGTAGTTGTCGTAGCCCTCGATGGTGCGCGCCAGGGCGCCCTGCTTGCCCTCCGGTCGCAGCCGCAGGTCGAGGTTGTAGATGCGCCAGGCCGGGGTCTCGCCCAGGACGAATCCCAGAAGCCTCGTGGCCGCCGCCTCGGTCTCGACCACCCCGGCGTCCGAGCCGGGGCCCGCCACCACCAGGACGTCCAGGTCGCTGGCGTAGGACAGCTCGGCCCCGCCGAGGCGGCCCAGACCGATGACCGCCATCGGCACCGGCGGCTCGACAGCGGCCAGGGCCGCGCCCAGGGTGGCCTCGGCGACGTCGCTCAGGCGCCTGCCGACCTCGGCCACGCCGGCCTGGCCGAGGATGTCGGCCGCCATGACCACCGCCTCCTCGCCCAGCTTGAACAGGCGCAGGCCCCGCTGGCGCCGCCGCACTTCCGACCGCCACTCGGTGATGGCCCGGGCCTGCCCCACCAGGGCGGCGCGGCTCCGGCCCGCCAGCCCGCCGTCGGCGACCAGCCGGCCGACCAGGCCTGGGTCGCGCCGTACCGGCTCCTGCAGGAGGGGGCTGGTGCCGAGCAGGGCGCACAGGCGGCGGGCGGCTTCGGGCGACTCGCGGAACAGGCCAACCAGCTGGAGGTGGTCGGAGCGAGCGCTGCCCATGAGTCGTCGGAGGGAGAGGAGCCCGAGGTCGGGGTCGGGCGACTCGGAGAGCCACTCCAGCATCAGCGGCAGCAGGGCCTGCATCATGCGGCTCGAGCGGCTGAGCCCCCGGGTCAGCTCGACCAGGGCGGCGCGGGCCCTGGCGGTATCGGCGAAGCCGAAGGCGGCCAGCCTCTCGCCGAGGGCGTCGGGCGAGAGGGTCGGCACCAACCGCTCGGCTCGCACCGAGGCGAACGCCTCCAGCAGGGGACGGAAGAACAGCCGCTCGTGCACGGCGCGGGCGGTGCCGCGGTGACGCCGCAGAGCCTCGTCCAGCTTGTCGGTCGCCGACGAGCGGGGGTCGTCGGCGAAGCCGGTCACCCGGGCCAGCCAGTGGCGGGCGGCCGGGTCGGCGGGCACGGTGTGGGTCTGTTCCTCCTCGGCCATCTGCAGCCGGTTCTCCACCGCCCGCATGAACCGGTAGGAGGTCTCGAGGTCGGCCGCGTCGGACCCGGCGATGTACCCGCCCCCGGCCAGCTCGGCCAGGGCGTCGAGGGTGGCCGGCGCCCGCAGCCTCGGGTCGGTGGCGCCGTGGATCATCTGCAGCAGCTGGACCGAGAACTCGACGTCGCGTATCCCGCCCGGACCCCGCTTGATCTCGCGGTCGGCTACGCCCCGGCGCCGGACCTCGCCCTCGGTGCGGGCCTTCATGTGACGGACCTGACGGAGGTCGTCGGCGGTGAAGGGACGGCCCCACACCACGGCGGCGGCGGCCTCGGCGAATCCCCCGCACAGCTCGGGTGGCCCGGCCACCGGACGGGCCTTCAACAGGGCCTGGCGCTCCCAGGCCTCGGCCCAGCGCTCCCAATAGGCGGCGTAGGACTCGAGGCTGCGGGTGAGCGGGCCCGAGCGGCCCTCGGGCCGCAGGTCGACGTCGACCCGGAAGCACCGGCGGGCGATGTCGAGCAGGACGCGGGGATCCCCCTCGCCGACGAGGAGGACGTCCACGTCACTGGCGTAGTTGAGCTCGAGGGCCCCGGCCTTGCCCATCGCCACGACGGCCAGGCCGGCCCCGGCCCCGCCGGCCGCCGCCCGGGCCTTGGCAAGGACGGTGTCGGCCATGAGGGCCAGGTTGAGCCCGACCCCCTCGAGGGGGTCCAGCCCCGCCAGGTCGCGGGCGGCGATGCGCAGCAGCTCGCGGCGCTTCCAGGCCACCAGGGCCTCGGCGCCGTCCTCGGGCTCAGGCGGAGGCAGGCCGAGCTGGCGCAGGACGTCGATGGCCGCCGGGTCGGAGCGCAGCAGCCGGCCGAGGGCCGGGCTGGCCGCCAGCACCAGGACCAGGACGGAAAGCAGGCTCGGTGGCCCGCCGGCGCCGGCGCCGCCCGGGGGTCCTTCGGCCGCCAGCTCGACGCCGAGCTCCGGGACCGTCTCTACCAGCCACTCGAGCGCCGGGCGCACCGCCCGGGGGCGAGCTGATCGCTCGATGGCCCGCTCGGCGGCCGGCGGGAGGGCTACCACGGGACGAGTTTGGTCGATGGGGCCGGTGGGCCGGGATCCGGCCGGCCGGGGTCGTCTAAGGTCCGGGCCGGGTGGCGGGAACGCCCGCCGAACCGGCCGTTCACAAATCTGGCAGCGGGACAGCACACGGACCACGTCCGGCCTGTTTCGCCGCCGTTACGACGAGGAGGCGCCAGCCGTGCAGGAACGCACGCCCGACGACGTGCTCAGGTACGCCCGCGACGAGGGCGTCGAGATAGTCGACTTCCGCTTCTGCGACCTCCCCGGGCTGATGCAGCACTTCTCTGTCCCGGTTAAGGAGCTCAGCTCGGACTCCTTCACCGAGGGCCACGGCTTCGACGGCTCGTCGATCCGGGGCTTCCAGGAGATCCAGGAGTCGGACATGATCCTGGTCCCCGACCCCGACACGGCCGTCCTGGACCCGTTCCGGCAGCACAAGACCCTCAACATCAACTGCTTCGTGCTCGACCCGGTGACGGGGGAGAGCTACTCCCGCGATCCGCGCTACGTCGCCAAGAAGGCCGAGGACTACCTGGCGTCCACCGGCATCGCCGATACCGCCTACTTCGGGCCGGAGGCGGAGTTCTTCATCTTCAACGACGTGCGGTTCATGCAGGACCAGCGGTCGGCCTTCTACCAGGTCGACTCGATCGAGGGCATCTGGAACTCGGCTCGGGACGAGAACCCCAACCTGGGCTTCAAGCCCCGCTACAAGCAGGGCTACTTCCCGGTGCCGCCGATGGACCACTTCCAGGACCTGCGCTCCGAGATGACCCTCACCCTGCAGAACATGGGCATCGAGGTCGAGGTCCAGCACCACGAGGTCGGCACCGCCGGCCAGGCGGAGATCGACGTCCGCTTCGACACGCTGCTGACCATGGCCGACAAGCTGATGCTGTTCAAGTACGTCATCAAGAGCGTGGCCCGCAATGCCGGCTACACGGCCACCTTCATGCCCAAGCCCCTCTTCCAGGACAACGGCTCGGGGATGCACACCCACCAGTCCCTGTGGAAGGGGGGCGAGCCCCTCTTCTACGCCGAGACCGGTTACGCCGGGCTGTCCGACATCGGCCGGTGGTACATAGGCGGCCTGCTGGCCCACGCCCGGGCCATCCTCGCCTTCGCCGCCCCGACCACCAACTCCTACAAGCGGCTGGTGCCCGGCTACGAGGCTCCCGTCAACCTGGTGTACTCGCAGCGGAACCGCTCGGCCTCCTGCCGCATCCCGCTGTACTCCAAGAGCCCCAAGGCCAAGCGGGTCGAGTTCCGCTGTCCCGACCCGTCCTGCAATCCCTACCTGGCCTTCGCCGCCATGCTCATGGCCGGCCTCGACGGGGTTCAGAACCGGATCGAGCCGCCCGACCCGGTGGACAAGGATCTCTACGACCTTCCGCCGGAGGAGCTGGCCCGGGTGCCCCAGGTGCCGGCCTCCCTGGACGAGGCTCTGGCCGCCCTGGAGGCCGACAACACCTTCCTCCGGGCCGGCGGCGTCTTCACCGACGACCTCATCGACACCTGGATCGCCTACAAGCGGCTCAACGAGGTGGACGAGGTGCGCCTGCGGCCCCATCCGTGGGAGTTCTACCTCTACTACGACATCTAGGATCTGGGGCATAGGCGCTCTGACGAGGGTGCCCGCCCTCGAAACCGGTCTGGGGCGTCCCCGCGTGTCAACGGCCAAGTCGCGGTCCACGCTGATGGCCAAGTAAAAGTCCTCACCCCCGGTGGAGTAGTCAGGTCTTCCTGGGGCGGGGACCACCTCCCTTCTGTCGGGCCTGGCGCATCCGGTAGCTCTCCCCGTCGGTGACGATCACGTGGGCGTGGTGGAGGAGGCGGTCCAGCAGGGAGGCTGCCGTGGTGTGCTCGGGCAGGAAGCGTCCCCACTGGTCGAATGGCCAGTGGCTGGCCACCCCGAGGGAGCGCCTTTCGTAGGCGGCGGCGACGAAGCGGAACAGCAGCTGGGCGCCGGTGTCGTCTAAGGGGGCGAAGCCGAGCTCGTCGACGATGACCAACTCGGCCCGAAGGATGGACTCGATGACCTTGCCCACCGAGTTGTCGGCCAGGCCCCGATAGAGGGCCTCGACCAGCTCGGCGGCGGAGAAGTAGCGCACCCGGTGCCCGGCGTCGACCGCCGCGTGTCCCAAGGCCACCAGCATGTGGGACTTGCCCGTTCCCGCCGGGCCCACCAGCACCGGGCACTCGGCGGCCCGGATCCACTCCAGGGAGGCCAGGTAGTCGAAGGTGGCGGACGGGATGGACGAGACGGAGACGTCGAAGTCCTCCAGGGTCTTTCTCACCGGGAAGTTGGCCGCCTTGAGCCGGGCCCGGGCGTTGGAGGCGTCCCGGGCGGCGATCTCGGCCTCCACCAGAGTCCGCAGCAGCTCCTCGGGGACCCAGCGCTGGGTCTTGGCCGTCACCAACAGCTCTGGAGCCAGCGCCCGCATGGTGGCCAGCTTGAGCCGGCGCAGGCCGGCGGCCAGGTCGGGGGCCAACGCAGGGGCGGGGGCGGTCACGACCCCTGCCTGATGGCGTAGTCCGACAGGGGCCGGGTGGGCACCAGCGGCAGGGGGATGAGTAGAGCCTGGCCCGGTGCGGTGGGCGTGGGGGTCCCGGTGCCGGCGGCCAGGATTGAGCGGACATCGGCGGCCCGCCACCGCCCGAAGGCCACTGCCCGCTCCAGGGCGGTTATGAGCACCTGGGGTCCATGAGCCGCCTCCAGGCCGGCCAGCTCCTCGAGCTCGGCGCCGATCTTGGTCATCCCGGCGGCCGCCGCCCCCTTCAAGAACGCCTCGGCGGCGGGCCCCAGGCCGAGGAAGGCCCGCTGGGCCTCGGTCCTTGGCCGCGGCGCCCGCCGGGGCCGGTCCGGACGGGGCCCGCCGTAGTGGTCATCGACGATGGAGGCCTCCCCGGGGCCGACCACGGCGTGGTCGGCCACGATCTGGTCGCCATCGAGGATCTTGATCCGCCCGTCGCCGGCCACCACGGCCAGACGGGCGCCTTTGAGGGCCTTGGGCACCGAGTAGCGGGCCCCCCCGATGCGGATGGTGGCCAGGCGGTCCACCCGGCGCAGCTCGGCCCGGCCGATGGTGGGCCGCAGCGAGGGCAGCTCGCCCAACAGGCGCAGCTCGGTGAGGAGACGCTCGGCCGGCACGGCAGCGATCTCGGAATGGACAGCGGCGTTGACCTCGGCGCACCAGGCCCGGGCCCATTCATTGGCCCCGGCAAGGTCGGCGACATCAAGGCCGGCCGGCACAACCAGGTCGGACTTGGCGTAGCCGACGAGGTTTTCGACAATCCCCTTCGACTCGGGGTCCCCGCCCTCACAGAAGTCGGGCCGGAACCGGTAGTGGGTGGCGAAGCGGACGTAGTCGGGTGCCGGAACCACGACATTGGCCACCACGCCGGCCTTGAGACAGCCCATCCGGTCGGCCAGCACCACCTTGGGCACCCCGCCCAGCGCCTCGAAGCACTCGGCCAGCAGCCTCAGGGTCGTCTCGGCCCGCTGGTCGGCGGCGAAGCGCACGAAGCGGACCCGGGACCACCCCAGCACGGCGCAGAAGATCTGCAGCGGCCCCTCCGAGCCCCAGTCGATGACCAGGGTCTCGCCCGGAGACCACACCGCCGGGCGGCGCCCCCGGTGGTGATCTCGGCGCCAGTCGGACTTGGCCTTGGCCACCAGCCGACGGAAGTTGCGGGCCGAGCCCGAATATCCGGCCGCCCTGGCCTCGGCCAGGAGGCGCTTGGCCGAGATCCGGGCCCTGGTCCGCTCCACCCGCTGGGCCACCAGGTCCCGGACCACGTCGTAGTTCCGGGCCCTCTCGGCCCGCTTGGATGGCTGGGCCCCCACCGGGCGCTCCAGCGCCCGCTTGACCGTCTTCGGGTCGCACCCGCACATGGCGGCCGCTCCTCGAAGGGTGCCGACCTCGTTGAAGGCGGCGATGATCTCCATACGTTCCCTCTCGTTCTTCAATGGAGTGGTCCTCCGGGTGCTCGGTGTGGCTTGGACACCTGCACCGTGGTCACCCGGAGGACCCTCCCGGTGGATGATCAGAGAGGGGTGAGGACTTTTACCTGGCCATACGCGAGGACAGCGACTTGGCCACACGTGAGGACTTTTTCATGGCCATGGACA
>DASRBO010000043.1:0-6674 GCA_035653595.1 Acidimicrobiales bacterium
CCGTCGGACTGCTTTAGGGAATCAGACCTTGCCCTCGATCGCCTCCTGGTCGAGAAGGTGCACCGGCAGCACGGCCGGCTGGCCGACGTCGATCCCGAGCTCGGTCACGATCGGCACCATCTTCTGCCCGAAGGCTTCGAAGGCTTCCGCCGATTCCCACACGTCGAAGATCATGAGGGCCCCGTCTTCCCCGAAGCAGCAGTGGTGCAGGCGCCCTTCCTGGTTCCTCAGGCCGACCCCGGCCGCCTCAAGACGCTTGTGCACTTCGTGGTACTGAGCAAGCGTCATGCCCTTGGGGTGGATGTAGACCGCAACAGCCATCGCCCTTGTCCTCCTCCGGACGCCGCCGGTTCCGACGGCCCGGAGTGATCGTCGGATCGATGGGGCGTCCACGTCATGGTGGCGGTCGGCCCTGGGCCCGTCAATGGGCTGTCGTGCCCGTCCGGTAACGCTCAGGCGCTGAGCAGGGCCTCCACCAGGCCGGTGCGGACTTGGTCCTTGCCCACCACCGCCTCGGCCCCCAGGCGGGCCGCCGCGCTGGCCACTTCCTCGGGCTCGGAGGTGTAGAGGACCACCCGCGTCTCCGGGAAGGCCCGGCGGATGTGCCGAAGTGTCTCCAGGCCGTTCCAGCCCGGCATCTGCATGTCAAGGACCACCCCGTCCGGCTCGGCCCGGGCGACCACGGCCATGGCCGACCTCCCGTCGGGCGCGTGCCCGACCACCTCGATGCCATTCAGTGGCAGGGCGACGCTCAGCAGGTGCCGGATGTTCACATCGTCATCGACCACGACCACTCGCATGAGCCCCCCCGCCTTTCGTCGGCCTATGTGATGTTTCGGTCGGAAAGCGGTCGACAAAAGGTCCATTTCTCTCTGGCCCCAGCGGGCCGTGACCGTCCTGGTCCTCGGCTTCGGGGCGGAGCCGCCCGGGTAGGCAACCGCCGGAGCTCCGACGAAGGTGACATTCCTCAGCTACCTGCTGGCCGTGGTGGCCGCAGGCACCAACGCCACGGCCAACGTCCTGCAGCGCAAGGCCAACCGCCACGAGGCTCCCGAGCTGTCGATGAGCCCCCGGCTCTTCGTGGACCTGGTCCGGCGGCCGGTGTGGCTGGCCGGCTTCGGCGCCGAGGTGGCGTCGTTCTTCCTGATGGCGGCGGCCCTGGGCCTCGGGCGGCTGGCCGCCGTGCAGCCCATCGTGGTGCTGGAGCTGCCCCTCACCCTGTTGGGGGCGGCCAAGGTCTTCGGATCGAACCTGGGCCGGCGGGAGTGGGTGGCCGCCGGGGCCATGACGATGGGCCTGGCCGGGTTGATCGGCTTCCTCGCCCCCGAGGGCGGCGACCACGGCCGGGCCGACGGCATCTCGTGGCTGCTGGCCACCGTCGCCACCTTGGCCCTGATCGGGGCGGCCCTGGTGGGCGGGCTGGTCGGCACCAGGCCGGGCTCCGGTGCCCGGCGGCCCGCCCTGCTCGGGTTGGCCACCGGCGTGACCTTCGGCCTCACCGCCGCCTTCATGAAGGGGATGACCGCCGGCTTCGCCCACGGGATCGTCGGGGTGCTGGGGTCGTGGCAGACCTACGCCATGGCGGCGTCGGGGGCGGCGGGGATGTTCCTGATGCAGAACGCGCTCCACGCCGGTCGTCTGCTGGTGGCCCAGCCCGGCGTCACCCTGGCCGACCCGGCGGTGGCGATCCTGTGGGGAGTGGCCGTGTTCCACGAACGGACCACCGGCGGGGTCGACCTGGTGCTGGCGATCGTGTCCGCCGCCGTCATGGCCGGGGCGACGCTGGCCCTGGCCCGCTCTCCGCTGCTCACGGACGAAGGGGCCGCCGAAGAGGGCGGCGAGAAGCCACCTTCGGTCGGAGGGGACCGGGACGGAGACCGTCCGCCGGCGGAGGTGAACTCGGCGGCGACTACTCGACGGTGACGCTCTTGGCCAGGTTGCGGGGCTGGTCGATGTCGCGTCCCAGCGTCCGGGCCAGGTGGTAGGCGAAGAGCTGCAGGGGTATGCCGAGCAGGATCGGGTCCAGTTCGGGCTCGTTCTTGGGCACCACCAGCACCTGGTCGGCCCCCTCGAGGTGGGCGGAGTGGCCCACGGCGACGACCGGGCCGCCGCGGGCCTTGACCTCGGCAACCGACGACAGGTTCTTCTCCCGTAGCTCGTCGTCGGGCACCACCGCCACGGTGGGCACCTCGGGGGCGATCAGGGCCAGGGGCCCGTGCTTGAGCTCGGAGGCGGCGTAGGCCTCGGCGTGGACGTAGGAGATCTCCTTGAGCTTCTGGGCGCCCTCCTGGGCCACCGGGTAGCCCCGCACCCGCCCGATGAACAGCATGCTCTGGGCCGAGGAGTAGCGCTGGGCCACCTCCGCCACCGCCTCCTCGGTGGCCAGGGCCTCG
The DNA here is from genome assembly GCA_035653595.1 of Acidimicrobiales bacterium. Taxonomy (GTDB): domain Bacteria; phylum Actinomycetota; class Acidimicrobiia; order Acidimicrobiales; family JAJPHE01; genus DASRBO01. The sequence goes on from DASRBO010000043.1 coordinate 2,394, forward strand.
GTGATCTGGCCGGGCAGGGCCCGCAGGCCGGCGAGTATGCGCCGGCCGTCGGCCGGGCCCAGGTCGCGCACCCGGCCCAGGTGCAGGGCGAGCAGGGCGAAGGCCGCCGCCGTGCAGGTGAAGGTCTTGGTGGAGGCGACCGAAACCTCGGGGCCGGCGTGGAGGTAGATGCCGCCGTCGCACTCGCGGGCGACGCTCGAGCCGACCACGTTGACCACCCCCAGGACCCGGGCGCCCTTGCGCTTGAGCTCCCGCACCGCCGCCAGGGTGTCGAAGGTCTCCCCCGACTGGCTCACCGCCACGTACAAGGTGTCGTGGTCCACCACCGGGTTGCGGTAGCGGTACTCGGAGGCGGGCTCGGCGTCGGCCGGTATCCGGGCCAGCGCCTCGATCATGCCGGCGCCGATCAGCCCGGAGAAGTAGGCCGACCCGCAGCCGAGGATCTTCACCCGCCGGATGGCGGCCGCCTCGCGGGCCTCGAGGCCGAGTCCCCCCAGATGCGAGGTCTGGAAGCGCTCCTCCACCCGGCCCGACAGGGTGCGGCCGATGGCCTCGGGCTGCTCGTAGATCTCCTTGAGGAGGAAGTGGGCGTGCGAGCCCCGCTCCATGGAGGTGTCGAAGTCCTCCACGACCGAGGGCTCCTTGGTCACCGGCCGGCGGTCGATGGTGGAGGTGCGGTAGCCGTCGGCCCGCAGCACCGCCATCTCCCCGTCGTCGAGGTGGATGACCTGGTTGGTGTGGCGCACCAGGGCCGACACGTCGGAGGCAGCGAGCATCTCGCGGTGGCCGATGCCGATGATCAGGGGGCTGCCGTTGCGGGCCACCACGATCCGGTCGGGCTGGCGGGCGTCAACAACCGCCAGGCCGTAGGCGCCCTCCACCGCGCTGAGGGCGGAGGCGACCGCCGCCTCCAGGTCGTCCTCGTCGGCCAGGGCGATGAGATGGGCCAGCACCTCGCTGTCCGTCTCGGAGGCGAAGACGACGCCTTCGGCCTCCAGCTTGGCCCGCAACTCCGAAGCGTTCTCGATGATCCCGTTGTGCACGATGGCCACCCGGCCGGTGGCGTCGGTGTGGGGGTGGGCGTTGGCGTCGCTGGGCGCCCCATGCGTGGCCCAGCGGGTGTGGCCGATGCCGGGCGAGCCCTTGAACCGCTTGGGCAGACGGGCCTCGAGGTCGCGCACCTTGCCCTCGGCCTTGGTGACCTTGAGCCCGGAGGGCCCGACCACCGCCACCCCGGCCGAGTCGTAGCCCCGGTACTCGAGGCGGGCCAGACCCTCCATCAGGATGGGGGTGGCGTCGCGGGATCCGATGTAGGCGACGATGCCGCACATGGGTGCCGGCCTCCTCTGGCGTTCAGCCGTAGACGATGCGGCGCAGCTGGCGCTCCGACAGCGGCGGCGCCGGGAAGCGCCGCTCGGCCAGCTCGGACTGCACCTGGGCGAAGATCTCCTGGTTGGCCCGGCCGGAGGCCTGCAACTGGCGGTGGCGGCGGCGGACGAAGGACTCCACCGGCTCGGAGAAGTACTCGACCACCTCGGCCACCAGCCGGGCCGCCACCCCCGGGGGGAGGGAGCTGGCCCGGCTCAGATGCTCGACCAGCTCCTCGGGTGGCATCCGGCCATGGTCGCCGATGGTCCCTGGAAAAGGCAAGGTTTCTGCCCGAATACGGGCAGGAACCTCCCGATTGTGCCGGCGGAGCCCGGCAGGCCCTCCGCCGCCCCTGCTACCGCTGGGCCAGGACGGGGTCGGTCTCCAGCAGGGTCTTGAGCTCGGCGAGGATGAACGGCCAGCCCTGGCTGACCCCGGCCAGGACCTCGCTGCCCGGCTCGAACCCTTCGTGGACCACGGTCAGCTTCACCCGGTCATTGGCCTCCTCGATGGTGAAGGTCACCTTGGAGCGGGGCTCGGCCGCCAGGCGGGCGACGTACTCGTCGCTGAAGCCGACCTCCCGCCCCACCGCCTCGGCCCACTCGGGGCTGAAGGTGTGCCATGTATAGGACAGGCACCGGGGCGGGTCGGAGACCAGCACCACCTGGTCGGGGTGGGCTATGCGCACCCCACCCTGCTCGAGGACGTAGGTGGAGCCGGCCTTCCAGTCGGTGTCGTAGGAACAGCCCCAGTAGCGGGTGGTGAAGGCGGGGTCGGTGAGGGCCCGCCACAGCTGCTCCGGGGTGGTGCGGATATAGGTGGTGTAGACGAACTCGGGCTTGTCCACGGGTTGGACCTCCAGGGCCAGTTTGAGGTCCGCCAGGGCGCGGACCCGGGGTTGGTGGTAGCGGCTGATCCAGCGGTCGGCGATGTCGGCGATCGGCGCCGGGTTGAGGAAGTGCAGCTTCTCCCGCCCCCGCCACACGGTGGTGACCAGGTTGGCCTCCTCCAGCACCACCAGGTGCTTGCTCACCGACTGACGGGTCATGTCGAGACCGGTACCGAGCTGGCTCAGGCTCTGGCCGTTGTCGGCGTTGAGCCGGTCCAGCAGCCGGCGCCGACTGGGGTCGGCCAGGGCCCGGAAGACCGGATCCATCATCTGGCGGTGGGGGGTTCGCGCAACCATCTGGTTGCACGAACTTATGCAGCTAAATGGTTGCCTGTCAAGGCCAAAGTGTCAACCTGTGGGGCGCTTTTTGCAGATCCAGGTTTGAGCCGGCGACGTACCAGGTATCGCAGACACCCGAAAGCCGGCTGGGGCTGGGGAGACAAATCGGAGGTTGGAAATGCCTCGAACAACGGGCCGACGCCTGGCCGTCACGGCGGCGTCGGCAGCATCGATGGTGGGACTCACCGCCACCATGGCCATGGGGGCCTCGTCGTCGGCGCCGACCGTCAAGTCGGCTCACAACGCCAGCTTCGGGAACATCCTGACCACGGCCAGCGGCCAGAGCCTGTACCTCTTGAGCGCCGAGGGCAACGGGAAGTTCAGCTGCACCGGGGCCTGCGTCCTCTTCTGGTCCCCGCTCACCGTGTCCAGCGCCAAGACCAAGCCCACCGCTGGGCCGGGGGTGGCCGGAAAGCTTGGCGTGGTCAAGAACCCCGAGGGCAACTACCAGGTCACCTACAACGGGTATCCGGTCTACACCTACCTGCAGGACAGCGGCTCCTCGACCAGTGGCGAGGGCGTCAAGTCCTTCGGCGGCACCTGGTACCTGATGAGCGCGGCGGCCACCACCCCGGCGGCCACGCCGGTCAAGCACCACACCTGACGGTAAGGGGCGGCTCGACGGCCGCCCCTTACCAAATTTGGTAAGTTCGGTCGGTGTCGGCCGGCGAGCTGCTGCGGCTGGCCCGGACCAGCGCCGGGCTGACCCTGCGCCAGGTGGCGGACCGCACCGGGGTGGCCGAGTCCCGCCTGAGCGACTACGAGCGCGGCCGGCACCAGCCCTCGGCCGCCATGCTGGCTCGCCTGCTGGAGGCCACCGGCCACCAATTGGTGGCCCGTCGGCGGCCGGGGCCTGACCCGTTCCGCAACGGGGCGGTGCTGGCCGACCTGCTGAGCTTCGTGGACGCCGTGCCTTTTTCGGCCATGCACGAGCGCAGTGGCCGCACCCGGGCCCGGCCGCCCACCTGGGCCGAGGTGCTGTCGGCGGCGAGGCGGCGGTGAGCCCCACCTTCGCCGAGCGCATCCTGATCCTCGACCGCGCTCTGGACGAGGGCGGAATCGGCCACGGCTTCGGGGGTGCGGTGGCGCTGGCGTATTACGTGCAGGAGCCGCGGGCCACCCGCGACATCGACATCAACATCGCCTCCCCGACCGAGGAGGCCGAAGCGGTGCTGGCGCTCATGCCCGACGGCATCGAGGTGTCCCCCGACGCCGGGGACGTGGTCCGGCGCGACGGCCAGGTGCGCCTGTGGTGGGACGGCCCGACCGGCATACCGGTCGATCTCTTCTTCCCCCAGCACGAGTTCCACCGCCAGGTGGAGCGGGACACCGGGCCGGTGCCTTTCCTCGACCGGACCATACCGATCATCTCCGCCACCCATCTGGCCGTGTTCAAGGCCCTGTTCAACCGGGGGCGGGACTGGCCCGACATCGAGGCCATGCTGGCCGCCGGCTCGGTCGACGCCGAGGCCGCCCTGGGCTGGGTGGCCCGACTGGTGGGGCCGGACTCCGGTCCCTTTGCCCGTCTCGAGACTCTGGTCGAAGCGACCGCTCCCGGGGAGGGGACGGGCAGGCCACCGGTGATCGACTGGTCGGCCTTCGGCACCTGAGCCCGGTCCCGCTACCCCGGCCCGACGCCCCCGGCGTCGGGCTGGGCACCCCTTGGCCGGCCGGGCGGTAGGTAA
>DASRBO010000044.1:0-11884 GCA_035653595.1 Acidimicrobiales bacterium
CGTCGTCATGGACGAGCGCACCTGCGCAGTGCGGGCGGCGTGGCGGATCGCCCGCTTCTTCCACCGCGAGTCCTGCGGGCAGTGCACCCCTTGCCGCGAGGGATCGGGCTGGGTGGAGAAGGTGATGCGCCGCATCGAGGCCGGCCTGGGTCGCGAGGAGGACATCGACCTGCTGCTCGACGTGTGCGACAACATCTCACCCGGCCTGGTGTGGCCTCCGCAGCAGACCACCATCTGCCCGCTGGGTCCGTCGATACCGGCTTCGGTGGTGGCCGCCATCCGCATGTTCCGCGACGAGTTCCTCGTGCACATCAAGGAGGGCGGGTGCCCCCATGACTGACACCCGCAGCGCCGAGGCCAAGCCCGACACCGTGTCGATCGTCCTCGACGGCCGTACCGTCGAGGCCCGCCCGGGCGAGATGATCATCGCCTCCGCCGAGCGGGCCGGCACCTACATACCGCGCTTCTGCTACCACCCCCGGATGAAGCCGGTGGGGATGTGCCGTATGTGCCTGGTCGAGGTCAAGGGGCCCCGGGGCTACACGCTCCAGCCGGCCTGCTTCGTGCCCGCCGCCGAGGGGCTCGACATCGTCACCGACTCCGACAAGGTCAAGAAGGCCCAGGACGGGGTGCTGGAGTTCTTGCTCATCAACCACCCCCTCGACTGCCCGGTGTGCGACAAGGGTGGCGAGTGTCCCCTGCAGGACCAGACCCTCGCCTTCGGGCCCGGCGAGACCCGCTTCGTCGAGGAGAAGCGCCACTTCGAGAAGCCGATCCCCATCAGCAGCCTCGTCTACCTCGACCGCGAGCGCTGCATCCAGTGCGCCCGCTGCACCCGCTTCGCCGCCGAGCTGGCCGGCGACCCGCTGATCGACTTCGTGGGGCGGGGCGACCAGATCGAGGTCAACACGTACCCGGACGCGCCGTTCTCGTCCTACTTCTCCGGCAACACCGTGCAGATCTGCCCGGTGGGTGCCCTCACCGCCTCGCCCTACCGGTTCCGGGCCCGTCCCTGGGACCTCGAGCAGGTGGAGAGCACCTGCACCACCTGCGCCGTTGGCTGCCTGGTGGCCGTGCAGTCCTCAAGCAACCGCATCACCCGCTACCTGGGGGTGGACTCGGAGCCGGTCAACCAGTCCTGGATGTGCGACCGGGGCCGGTTCGACTTCGAGGCCGTCAACAGCCCCGAGCGCCTGACCTCGCCCATGGTGCGGCGCGACGGGGAGCTGGTGTCGGTGGGCTGGTCGGAGGCGCTGCGGGCGGTGGCCGACGGGATCAGCGAGGTTCGCCGGCTGCACGGGGCCAGGGCGGTGGCCCTCCTCGGCGGCGCCCGGCTCGCCAACGAGGACGCCTACGCCTGGGCCAAGCTGGCCAAGGCGGTCGTCGGCACCGACTCGGTGGACGCCCAGCTCGACGACGGCCTGCCGGCCGAGCTGGTGCTCGGCCTGCCGCGGGCGACCATCGCCGAGGCGTGCGAGGCCGACGCCGTGGTCCTGCTCGGCCCCGACCTCAAGGAGGAGCTGCCGGTCCTCCACCTGCGGTTGCGCCAGGCGGCGGTGGAGGCGGGCCTGCCGCTGCTCGAGATCCGCCAGGCCGCCACCGGCCTCACCGGGCACGCGGCGGTGTCGCTGGCCCACCGGCCGGGCGAGGCGGCGGCGGTGGCCTCCGCCCTGTTCGGCGAGCGGGAGCCCACCGGGGACGTCGCCGGGGTGGCGGCGGCCGATCTGACCCGGGCCCGGGCGCTTCTCGCCGGGGCCCGCCGGGTGGTGGTCGTGGTCGGGCGTGCCTCCCTCGGCGAGTCAGCCGCAGCCACGGTCGAGGCGGCAGCCATCCTGGCCGACGCCCGGCCCGACGCCCGCTTCCTCACCGCCCTGCGCCGGGGGAACGTCCACGGGGCCCTCGACATGGGTCTGGCCCCCGGGGTGCTGCCGGGCCGGGTCGGTCTCGAGGCCGGGCGGGCCTGGTTCACCGAGGCGTGGGGGTCGGTCCCCGACGAGGCCGGCATGGACGCCGCCGGCATCATGGCCGCCGCCGAGGAGGGCCGGGTCCAGGCCCTGGTGCTGGTGGGGGCCGATCCGGTCAGCGACTTCCGCGACCGCCAGAGGGCGGAGCGGGCCCTGGCCGGTGCCGGCTTCGTGGTGGCGGTGGACGCATTCCTCACCGAGTCCTCCCGCCGGGCCGACGTGGTGCTGCCTGCCGCGGTATACGGCGAGCGGCCGGGCACCACGACCAACCTCGAGGGCCGTATCACCCGCCTGGGCCAGAAGCTGGTCCCACCGGGGGTGGCGTGGCCCGACTGGGTCATCGCCGGCGAGATCGCCGCCCGACTGGGGACCGACCTCGGGTTCTCGTCGCTGGAGGACATCTGGGCCGAAGTGGAGGCGGTCGCCCCCTCCCACTCCGGGCTGACCCACCAGCGCCGGCGGGCGATATCCGCCCTCGACGGGATCGTGGTCCCCCTCGACCGGCCCCAGGCCGGCCCACCCGGGGCCTCCCGCCCCGGAGGCGCCCCCCCGGCGGTGGGACCGGGGGTGGACACCGGGGCCGGGCGCACCCAGCCCGCCCCCGCCCCCATCGACCCGATGTCCGACCCCGGCATCGGGGCGGTGGAGATACAGGGGGTCAAGGCGACCAACACCGCCCCTGCCCCCCTGCCGTCCGACCACCGGGTCGCCCGCCCCTCGGGGCCGGTGCCGCCGCCGCTGTCGCCGCCGGCGCCCAGCGCGGCGTTGTCGCTGCCGGCGCTGGACGCCTACTCGCTGCGGCTGGTGTCGTCGCGGCGCCTGTACGACGACGCCGTGGCCACCCGGATGTCGCCCTCCCTGTCCGGGCTCGCCCCCGCCGCCCGGCTGCGGGTCCACCCCCATGACCTCGAGCGGCTCGGCATCGCCTCCGGCGGCCAGGTGCGGGTCTCCTCGTCGCGGACCTCCCTGGTCATCGAGGCCGAGGCCGACCCGGGCGTGCCCCGGGGCTCGGCCTGGCTGGGCTTCAACCTGCCCGGGCTCAGCGCCTCGGCCCTGATCGACTCCGGCCAGCCGGTCACCGACGTGAGACTGGAGACCCCGTGAGCCCGTCGCTGCTCCATCCCCTGCTGGCCGAGGGCGACCCGATCTACGCCCACGGCATCGGCCTCGGGGTGGTCATCATCGTCTGCGTGAAGGTGATAGTCGCCTTCGCCGTGCTGCTGGTGTCGGTGCTGATGATGGTGTGGTTCGAGCGCAAGGTCATCTCCGACATGCAGAACCGGATCGGCCCCGACCGGGCCGGCCGGTGGGGGATCCTCCAGAGCGTCGCCGACGGCATCAAGCTGTTCTTCAAGGAAGATCTGCTGCCGGACAACGCCGACCGGCGCATCTTCCGCCTGGCCCCCTACCTGTCGGCGGTGCCGGCCTTCCTGTCCTTCGCCATCGTGCCGGTGGGGGGCACCATCACCCTGTTCCACCACACCACCGAGCTGCAGGTGGCCGACCCGCCCATGGGCATCCTGTTCCTGCTGGCCATGTCGGCCGTCGCCGTCTACGGGGTGATGCTGGCGGGGTGGTCCTCCGGCTCGAAGTACCCGCTGCTGGGGTCGGTGCGGGCGTCGGCCCAGATGGTCTCCTACGAGGCCGCCCTCGGCCTGTCCATCGCCTCGGTGGTGCTGGTGACCGGGGGGCTCACCACCCGCGAGATGGTTGACAACCAGAACGGCGTCATCTACTCCTTCATCCCGAACTGGAACGTGTTCCGGCTGGGCTTCGTCCCGTTCGTGATCTTCCTATTGGCCGCCACGGCCGAGCTGAACCGGCCGCCGTTCGACCTGGTGGAGGCGGAGCAGGAGCTGGTCGGCGGGTTCCACACCGAGTACTCCTCGATCCGCTTCGCCCTCTTCTACCTGGCCGAGTTCATGAACACCGTCACCATGTCGGCCATCGTGGTGACCCTCTTCCTGGGCGGCCCGGACGGGCCCGGGTTCCACTTCCTCCCCTGGCTGTGGCCGATCCTGTGGTTCGTCGGCAAGACGATGCTGTTCCTGTTCACCTACGTGTGGCTGCGGGCCACGCTGCCCCGCCTGCGCTACGACCAGCTCATGGACCTGGGCTGGAAGCGGCTGATACCGGTCAGCCTGGTCTGGCTGCTGGTGCTGGCGGCCATGCTGATCAACCTGCGCTGGGGCTTTGCCGTCTTCGCCGGCTGCGTCGTCTTCTTCGGGCTCCTGATCCGCTCCATGCGGGTGGGCGCCCAGCGGAGGGAGCTCGAGGAGGCGGCCTCCATGAGCGTGCCACCTCCCCCGGGCCGGACCCTGGAAGGAGCCAGCTGATGGGCTACCTCAACGGCTTCCTGGTGACCCTGCGCCAGATGCTGCCGGGCCGGCGGGTCACCACCCCCTATCCCGACCAGAAGCGGCCCAAGCCGGAACGCTTCCACGGCCGCCACGTCCTCAACCGCTACGAGGACGGGATGGAGAAGTGCATCGGCTGCGAGCTGTGTGCCGGGGTCTGCCCGGCCCGCTGCATCTACGTCCGGGGGGCCGACAACCCGCCCGACGCCCCGGTGTCGCCCGGGGAGCGCTACGGGTTCGTCTACGAGATCAACTACCTGCGCTGCATCCACTGCGACCTGTGCGTGGAGGCGTGCCCGACCGAGGCCATCACCGAGTCCAAGATCCTCGAGTTCTCCTTCACCCGCCGCTCCGACGCCATCTACACCCGCGACGAGCTGCTGGTCGACGACGAGGGCCATCCGAAGGCCCTGCCGTGGGAGGACTGGAGGCCCGGCGACGACCGCCACACCTCGGCCTGGATGCGGGCCACCTCGCCGGCCGGCTCCGCTGCCCAGGAGGGCGTCCCCCACTGGTCCCCCGAGCTCGGTTACGGCCGACGGCCGCCGGAGGCCGGCCAGACCGGCGAGCGCCGGCCGGGCCGGGTGCCGGCCCAGGCAACGGAGCAGCCTTGACCCCCTCCCTGCTCGCATCCGCATCAGGCATCGACCAGGTGGTCTTCGCCGCCTGCGCCGTCATCGTCCTGTCCGGGGCCCTGGGCGTCGTGCTGTCCCGCAACCCGGTGTACTCGGCCCTGTCCCTGGTGCTCACCCTGTTCGGGGTGGCGGTGCTCTTCGTCGAGCAGGACGCCCAGTTCCTCGCCGCCGTGCAGGTCATCGTGTACGCCGGGGCCATCGTCGTGCTGTTCCTCTTCGTGATCATGCTGATCGGGGTCGACCGCGAGGAGAACCTCCGCTCCGAGCCCCTGCGGGGCCAGCGCCCGCTCGCCGTCCTCCTGGGCCTGGCCGCCCTCGGCGAGGTGATCGCCCTGGCCCGGCTCAAGACCTGGGCCACCGGCGCCTCCTCCACCACGGCGGCGGCCAACGGGGCCGGCACCAACGTGTCCAAGCTGGCCCGCTCCATCTTCACCACCTACCTGCTGCCTTTCGAGCTCACCTCGCTCCTCCTGGTGATCGCCGTGATCGGCGCGGTGGTGCTGACCAGGCGGGCCCTGCGGGCCGACAAGCCGCCGGCGCTGCCGGCGGATGAGCCGGCCGGCGCCGTCGGTCCCGAACCCGACGACGAGGAGGGCGTCCTCGACGTGGACGAGGAGGTGTCGGCCCGATGACCCTGGGGGGCGAGTGGTACCTGGCCCTGGCCGCGGTGCTGTTCACCATCGGAGCGGTCGGACTGATGGTGCGGCGCAACGTGCTGGTCATGTTCATGTGCGTGGAGCTGATGCTCAACGCCGCCAACCTCACCTTCGTGACCTTCTCCCGCATGCTCAACGACATCGGGGGCCAGTCGCTGGTGTTCTTCGTGCTGGTGGTGGCGGCGGCCGAGGTGGTGGTCGGCCTGGGGATCATCGTGGCCATCTTCCGGCGCCGGGCCGGGGCCACCGCCGACGACATCAGGGCGCTGCGGGGTTGAGGCCTTGATCCACGCCGCACCCGTCATCCTGCTGCTGCCCGCCCTCGGCTTCGGCATCCTGGCCTTCGGGGGCCGCCGCATCGGCGACCCCCTGGCCGGCTGGATCGGCACCCTGGCGGTGGCCGGCTCCTTCGTGGCCTCGGTGCTCACCTTCCTCGCCGTCCACTCCCACCCGGCCGGGGCCCGCACCATCGTGCAGACCTACTACAGCTGGGTGCCGGTCGGCGGCCTACGGGTCAACGTCGGGGTGCTGCTCGACCCGCTGTCGATGACCATGGTGCTATTCGTCACCGGGGTAAGCGCCCTCATCCACCTCTACTCCATCGGCTACATGAAGGGCGACCCCCAGTACCGGAAGTTCTTCGTGTACCTGAACCTGTTCGTGTTCTCCATGGTGGTCCTGGTCATGGGGGCGAACTTCCTGTTCACCTTCGTGGGCTGGGAGGGGGTGGGCACCTGCTCCTACCTGCTGGTGGCCTTCTGGTTCGACCGCGAGACCGCCGCCACCGCTGGCAAGAAGGCCTTCGTGGTCAACCGCATCGGTGACTTCGGGTTCCTGCTGGCCATGTTCCTGATCTTCCAGCACACCGGCCGGCTCGACTACCTGGGCGTCTTCTCCCACCTGGGCACCATGGGGGGCACCACCCTGACGGCGGTGGCCCTGCTGCTGTTCCTGGGTGCGGTCGGCAAGTCGGCCCAGATCCCGCTCTACGTCTGGCTGCCCGACGCCATGGAGGGCCCCACCCCGGTGTCGGCCCTCATCCACGCCGCCACCATGGTCACCGCCGGGGTCTACCTCATGACCCGCATCAACCCGATCATGCACCTGACCCCGGTCAGCTCGACCGTGGTCGCCGCCATCGGGGCCGCCACCGCCCTGCTGGCCGCCACCATCGCCTGCGCCCAGGACGACATCAAGCGGGTGCTGGCCTACTCCACCGTCTCCCAGCTGGGCTACATGTTCCTGGGGGTGGGGGCGACCGGCTACGGGGTGGCCGTGTTCCACATGGTCAGCCACGCGTTCTTCAAGGCCCTGCTCTTCCTGGGCGCCGGGGCGGTCATCCACGCCATGGCCGACGAGCAGGACATGAAGGGCATGGGCGGCCTGCGCCGGTACATGCCGATCACCACGGTGACCTTCGGCATCGCCTGGCTCGCCATATCCGGCATCCCCCCGTTCAACGGTTTCTGGTCCAAGGACGGGATCCTCGCCGCCGCCTACGACAAGAACCGGCTGCTGTGGCTGATCGGGGTCGTGACGGTCGCCCTGACCGCCTACTACATGACCCGCCAGATGGTCCTCGTCTTCGCCGGCCAGGCCCGCTGGTCCGAGGCCCGGCCCGCCGTGGGCGGCGCCCACGGGGGCCACGGCGACCACCACGGCGAGCCCCACGACGGCCCGTGGGTGATGTCGCTGCCCCTGGTCGTGCTCGGCGTCGCCACCGTCGCCGGCCTGGCCCTCGACCTGCCCTTCTCCGGACTGCAGTTCCTCGACCGCTGGCTCGACCCGGTGGTCGGGCCGGCCACCAGGCCGGTGGTCGCCAACCTGCCGTTCAAGTGGAACCTGGCCGGCATCAGCGTCGCCCTGGCCCTGGTGGGCATGGCCACCGCCGCTCGGCTGTGGTCCGCCCGGGCCGACCGGCCTGAGCTGGAGCCGGCGGTGCTGCGCAACAAGTGGTACGTGGACGAGGCCTACTCCGGGCTGTTCTTCACCGCCGGTGGTGCCCTGTCTCGCTTCACCGCCTCGGTGGTGGACAACCGGATCGTCGACGGCGCCGTCAACGGGGTGGGGGCCCTGGCCCGGGGGTCGGGGTCCCTGCTGCGCCGGCTACAGACCGGCTACGTGCGCAACTACGCCCTGGCCATATCGGTGGGGGCCGTGCTGATCCTCGGGTTCATGCTCTCGAGGGCGGGAGGGTGAGCGCCGTGCTGGCCGCGGCCGTACCTGTGAGCACCGCCGGGGGCGGCTTCGGCTTCCCGATCCTGCCCGCGGTGGTGGTGGCCCCGGCCGCCTTCGCCGTGGTGGTGGCCCTGGTGCCCCGGCGCCTGACCGGCCTGGCCCGGGCGCTGGGCATCACCGGATCGCTGGTCACGCTGGGGCTCGCCCTGGCCATGGCGGTCCGCTTCCGCACCGGCGTCCCGGGCTACCAGTTCGTCACCGCCCACGAGTGGATCGGCACCCTCGGCGTGTCGTGGAAGCTGGGCGTCGACGGCATATCGGTGCTGCTGGTGCCGGTGACGGCGGTGCTATTCGGCGCCGCCCTGGTGGGGACCAGGGTGGATCAGGACCCCAAGGCCTACATGGCCTGGATGCTGGTGCTGGAGGCAGCCTGCCTCGGCAGTTTCCTCGCCCTCGACCTCCTGCTGTTTTTCCTGTTCTTCGAGCTGACCCTGCCCCCCATGTACTTCCTGATCGCCCGCTGGGGCGGGGCGCGCGGCGGCTACGCCGCCATCAAGTTCTTTTTGTACACCTTCGCCGGCTCGGCCCTGATGCTGATCGCCCTGATAGCCGTGGCCGTGCTCCACGAGCGGGACTTCGGCCGGCTCACCTTCGACGTGATCGCCCTCACCACCCAGCAGCACCTCTCCTCGGGGGTGGGGGCGGTGATCTTCCTGGGCTTCGCCGCCGCCTTCCTCGTCAAGGTCCCGGTGTTCCCCCTGCACACCTGGTTGCCCGACGCCCAGGTGGAGGCACCCACCGGGGCGTCGATGATCCTGGCCGGGGTCATGTTCATCCTCGGCACGTACGGCCTGGTGCGCTACTGCATGGAGCTGCTGCCCAAGGCGTCGGTGGACCTCGCCCCGCTCATGCTGACGCTGGGGGCGGTGAGCATCGTCTACGGCTTCGTGGTGGCGGTGGTCCAGCGCGACCTCAAGCGGATGATCGCCTACACCCTGGTGGCCGACCTTGGCGTGATCGTGGTGGGCCTGTTCGGCTTCACCAGCCAGGGACTGTCGGGCGGCGTCTACCAGATGGTCAACCACGGCATCTCCATGGGGGCCATGTTCATGATGATCGGCTGGATCATCGACCGCACCGGCACCGCCGACCTGCGGGAGATGGGAGGGCTGCAGGCCCGCACGCCGATCATGGCGGCGGTCTTCATGGTCGTCACCCTCTCCGCCGTGGGCGTGCCTGGCCTCAACGGCTTCATCGGCGAGTTCCTGCTGCTCCTCGGCACCTTCGTGACCCGGCGCTGGTGGGCCGTGGTGGCCACCACCGGGGTCATCCTGGCCGCTCTGGTGTTCCTGTGGGCCTACCAGCAGGTCTTCCACGGGAGGCTCAAGGGCCGGGCGCTGGGAGCGGTGGTGGCGGACCTGGGCTGGCGGGAGCTGCTGGCGGTGGCCCCGCTGGTCTTCCTCATCCTGCTGCTCGGGGTCTACCCCCGGCCCTTCCTCGAGCGCATCAACCCGTCGGCGGGCCGGGTGCTGGACCGGGTCACCACCGTCACCGGCCACGCCCAGCCGGCGCTGGCGGCGGGGAGGACGCCGTGACCACCCTGCTGGCGGCGGCCATCAGCGCCCCCCACATCGACTACGTCGCCATCCTCCCCGAGCTGATCCTGATCGGGGCGGCGGTGGTGATGATGGTCGGTGCGTCCCTCACGCCGTCCCGACCGCCGGCGGGCACCTGGTCGGCCTTCACCGCCCTGGCCTCGGCCGGGTCCCTGGGGGCGGCCTGGTTCCAGTGGGACAGGGTGTCCCACCACGGCTCGTTCACGACCATCGCCGGGTCGGTCGCCGTCGACGGCTACAGCGAGTTCTTCCTGATACTGATCAGCGTGGCCGTGGCCCTGGGCTCCCTGGTGGCCGACGACTACCTGCGCCGCGAGGGGCTGGACGGGCCCGAGTTCTACGTGCTCGCCCTGCTGTCTGGCTCCGGGGCCATGTTCCTGGCCGTGGCCGACGACCTGATCGTGGTGTTCCTCGGCCTCGAGGTCCTCTCCATCGCCTTGTACGTGATGGCCGGCTACCACACCCGGCGGCGGGAGTCGCAGGAGGCGGCCATGAAGTACTTCGTGCTCGGCGCTTTCTCCTCGGCCATCTTCCTCTACGGCATCGCCCTGGTCTACGGGGCCACCGGGTCGTCCAACCTGGTGCGCATCGGGCAGTTCCTGGCCACCAACGTGATCGTGTCCAACGGTGTGCTGCTGGCCGGACTGTCGATGCTGGTGATCGGGCTCGGCTTCAAGGTGGCGGCCGTGCCGTTCCACAGCTGGAGCCCCGACGTCTACCAGGGCTCGCCCACCCCGGTCACCGGTTACATGGCCGCCGCCGCCAAGGCGGCCGGCTTCGCCGGGCTCCTGCGGGTGCTGTTCTCGCCCTTCGCCCTGATGCGCAGCGACTGGCAGCCGATCGTGACCGTGCTGGCCGCCATCACCCTGGGGGTGGGGGCGGTGGTCGCCCTGGTCCAGAGCGACGTCAAGCGGCTGCTGGCCTACTCGTCCATCAACCACGCCGGCTTCGTGCTGGTCGGGGTGGCGGCCGGCACCACCAGGGGGGTGTCGGCGGCGCTGTACTACCTGTTCACCTACACCTTCATGGTGATCGGGAGCTTCGCCGTGGTCACCCTGGTCGGCCGGCGGGGCGACGCCCGCCACCGCCTCGAGGACTACCGGGGCCTGGGCCGCCAGCGCCCGGTGCTGGCGGGCGTGTTCGCCTTCCTGCTGCTGGCCCAGTCCGGCGTGCCGTTCACCACCGGGTTCCTGGCCAAGTTCTACGTGATCGCCGCCGCCATGTCGGCCAGCTCCTATCCCCTGGCCATCCTGGCGATCCTCTTCGCCGTAGTGGCCGCCTTCTACTACCTGAAGCTGGTGCTGATCATGTACTCCGCCCCCGAGGCGGCGACCGACACCGCCCCCGCCATCCCCCCGGCCGCCGGGCTGGTGCTGGCCCTCACCTCCGGCTTCACCCTGGCCTTCGGGCTAGTGCCGGGCCTGGTGGTGGACTTCGCCCACCACGCCACCCTGCTGTTCTGAGCCGTCGCCGGCCCCGTCGGCGCCAGGGCCCGCTCCGGCGCCGGCCGGCTGGTGGCGTCCTCCGTCGGGGACGAGGAAGCGGCCGATCACCGGAAGCTCCCAGATCGACTCGGCCCGGGCCATGGCCAGGGCGGTCGGGACCAGGTGCTCGGGGGAGTCGTAGGCGACGTAGCGGGCCTGCCAGGCGGGGTCGAACTTGGCGTTGAACCTCCACAGCGACTCGATCTGCATGGAGCCGGACATCCGTCTGAGCAGCCACCGCTCGGCCCGCTGGGCCAGGGAGTCGCCGGCCTCGCCCGACAGCACCGCCCTCATGGTGGCGAAGTTGAGGCCCAGACCGGTGTAGCCCTGTCGGTGCAGGTGCCTGGCCGTCTCCACCACCAGGAAGTCGATCAGGCCGTTGGGGTGCTCGCCCGGGTCCCGCCTCATCAGGTCGAGGGAGTATCCGTTGATGCCCGGCGCCGGCACGTACTGGCAGAAGGCCACCGGGGCTCCGTCGCGGTCGCTGACCACCGCCAGCAGCAGGCCGTGGTCACCGGGGTCGAAGATCCGCCCGAGGGTCATGGAGAAGCCCCGCTCGACGTCGCCCCGGCGGCTGCGGGACATGAGCTCGGTCAGCCGGGCCTTGAGCTCGTCGGACACCGAGGCGGGGTCGTGGAAGCTGATGGTGTAGCCGTACTTGGCCACCCGGTTGACCGCCTGGCGCAGGCTCTTGTGCCGGCCTCCCTCGAGGTTCATGTGGCTGACGTCGACCACCGCCTCGTCGCCCACGTACATGTCGTGCATGCCGCTGGCCCGGTAGGTGGGCAGCCACTGCTCCGACGCCCCCAGCACGGCCAGCGTCCAGCCCTGAGCGTCGACATGGCGCCGGAAGGCCTCCCAGGTCGCCTCGGCCTCGGCCGAGGGGCCGATGGGGTCGGGGGACACCAGGCACACCCCGCCGTAGACGCCGTAGGCCACCAGGCTGTCGCCATAGAAGAAGTACTGCTTGTCGGAGCGCAGGGCGAAGTAGTCG
>DASRBO010000045.1:0-25208 GCA_035653595.1 Acidimicrobiales bacterium
CGCTACGACCACGGGGCCCGGCTCAAGGCCTACATCGTCGAGGTGCGCAAGACGACCAAGGGCCCCCAGATCGTCGTCAGCCGCACCCATCCGGGCCTGATCAAGCGCCTCTTCGAGCTGGAGGTGCCGGAGATCGGCTCGGGGGTGGTGGAGATCAAGGCCTGCGCCCGCGAGCCCGGGCACCGCACCAAGATCGCCGTGTGGTCCAACGACCCCAACGTCGATCCGGTCGGGGCCTGCGTCGGCGCCCGCGGCGCCCGGGTCCGGATGGTCACCAACGAGCTCCGGGGCGAGAAGGTGGACATCGTCCCGTTCACCGAGGATCCGGCCGAGTTCGTGGCCCGCGCCCTGCAGCCCGCCCGGGTGAAGGAGGTGCGTCTCGACGACGAGACCGGCACCGCCACGGTGATCGTCCACGACTTCCAGCTCTCCCTGGCCATCGGCAAGGAGGGCCAGAACGCCCGCCTGGCCGCCCGGCTCACCGGCTGGCGCATCGACATCAAGAGCGAGACGCAGCTGGCCGAGGAGGAGGCCGGCTACGCCGGCGAGGAGTGGGCCGAGGGCGAGTGGGTCGAGAACGAGGCCGGCGAGATGGTGTGGCAGCCGGCCGAGGGCGGCGAGGCCCTGTCGGCCGAGCAGTGGGCCGCCTCCGACGGCGATGCCGGCCCCGCCCCCGCCCCCGCCGATGCTGATGCCACCGCCGCCCCGGCCGAGGCGTCCGGGGCCGGCGCCGGAGAGTCGGCGCCGGCTGGAGAAGCGGCCGGCGAAGGCCAGGGCGCCGGGGAGGCCGGGGCCCCGTAGGTGCCCCTGCGCACCTGCGTCGGTTGCCGGCGGGTGCGCCCCCAGGCCGAGTTGGTCCGGGTGGTCGCCACCCCCACCGGGGTACAGGTCGGACGCGGGCTGCCGGGGCGGGGAGCGTGGCTGTGCGCCGGCTCGTCGGCCTGTGTGGAGGAGGCGGTGCGGCGCCGGTCCCTGGCCCGGGCCCTGCGCACCCAGGTGGGCGAGGAGGCGGTCGAACGGCTCAGGCAGGTGTCGGGGCCCGGCCCGGAGTAACTCCGATCCAGCCGGTGCCGCCGGTGTGGGAGGATGGTAGGCCGCGTGGGTGGCGCCGAGGCGCGCGCCGTCCCGCCAGCAGGAAGGACTGACAGGGCAGTTGGCAAAGAAAATCCGGGTCTACGAGCTGGCTCGTGAGCTCGGGCTGACGAACAAGGAAGCGCTCGACCTGTGCGAGTCGCTGGGGATCGGGGTCAGGAGCCACTCCTCGAGCATCGAGGACGCCCAGGCCGATCGCGTCCGGCGCAAGGCTGACCGCGAGGGCCTGCGGCGCGACGCCACCCCGCCGGAGGACAAGCCCGAGCCCCCGGCCCGGCCGGCCCCCGCCCGTCCGGCGCCGGTGGAGCCGGCGGCCGAGGCCCCCGAGCCGGCGGCTCGCCCCGCCGCCGAGGCACCCCGTCCCGCCCCCGAGCCGGTGGCACCCCGGCCGACTCCCGAGCCCCCCCGACCGACCCCGGAGCCGGCCCGGCCGGAGCCGGTACGACCGGCCGCCGCCGCCCGCCCGGTCACCTCCGCCCCGGTCCGATCCGCCCCGCCCGCCGCTCCCGCCCGCCCGGCGGCCACCCCGCCCGAACGGCCCCCGGCTGCTCCTGAGCGCCCCGCCGCCCGACCCCCCGCCGAGGACCGCCCGGCGGCCGCCGCCGCCCGGCCCGACGCCGGCGAGCGCCCCCGGCCCGCCGACCCCAGGTTGGTCTCCAGCCGTCCCGCTGGCGACGCCCCCGACGTGGCCCGACCCCCCCGGGGGCCCGACGGTGGCGGCGGGCAGCGCCGCGCCCCACTGTCGTCCACCGGCAAGCCCATCCCGCCGCCGCCCGGCATGCGCCGGCCGCTGTCGTCCACCGGCAAGCCCATCCCGCCTCCCCCCGGAGGACCGCCCCGTCCCGGCGCGCCCCGCCCCGCCTCCGGTGGTGCCGGCGGGCGCGGGCCCGCCCCCGGGGTTGGTCGCCCGGCGCCCGGTGCCGGCCGGCCCGGCTTCGGGCCGCGGCCCGGCGGCGGAGCACCCACCGGCGGCGGCCGACCCGGTTTCGGCCAGCGTCCCGGCGGCCCCGGCGGCGCCGGCGGCTTCGGCGGACGGCCGGGGGCGCCCGGTGGTCCCCCCGGCGGCGGCCGAGGCGGGGGTCCGCCCGGACGCGGCCGCCCGCCCCAGCGTCGGGCCCGGCGCCGGCGTCGCACCTTCGAGGAGCTGGAGCCGACCCAGCCGACGACCTACACCCCGTCCAACGCCCCCATCCCCGAGGACGAGGTGATCATCGAGCGCGGCTCGACCGCCCAGGACGTCGGCCCGAAGCTGTTCCGCTCGGCCGGCGACGTCGTGCGCTTCCTCCTACTGCAGGGCGAGATGGTCACCGCCACCCAGTCCCTGTCGGACGACATGATCGAGCTCTTCGCCGCCGAAATCGGAGCCAAGGTCCGACTGGTCGATCCGGGCGAGGAGAAGGAGGCGGCCCTTCAGGCCAAGTACTTCGAGGAGGACGAGGGCGACGAGGAGCTCCAGCGTCCCCGCCCGCCGGTGATCACGGTCATGGGCCACGTCGACCACGGCAAGACCCTGCTGCTTGACCGCATCCGCCAGACCAACGTGGTGGCCGGCGAGGCCGGCGGGATCACCCAGCACATAGGCGCCTACCAGGTCGAGAAGGAGGGCCGCCTGATCACCTTCATCGACACCCCGGGCCACGAGGCCTTCACCGCCATGCGGGCCAGGGGGGCGGAGGTGACCGACATCGCCGTGCTGGTGGTGGCGGCCGACGACGGGGTGATGCCCCAGACCGTGGAGGCCATCAACCACGCCAAGGCGGCCGAGGTGCCGATCGTGGTGGCGATCAACAAGATCGACCGCGAGAACGCCGATCCCAACCGCGTCATGCAGCAGCTGTCCGAGCAGGGCCTGGTGCCCGAGCAGTGGGGCGGCGACACGATCATGGTGGAGATATCCGCCCTGCAGAACCTGGGCGTCGACGACCTGCTCGAGCAGCTCCTGCTGCTCGCCGACGTCGAGGAGCTCACCGCCAACCCCGAGGGCCGGGCCCGCGGCACGGTGCTGGAGGCCAACCTCGACATCGGGCGGGGCCCGGTGGCGACGGTCCTGGTCGAGAAGGGCACCCTGCGGGTCGGCGACCCGGTCGTCGCCGGCGCCGCCTGGGGCAAGGTGCGGGCCCTGGTCGACGACAAGGGCGACAACGTGAAGGAGGCCCTGCCCTCCATGCCGGTGGAGGTCCTGGGCTTCTCCGACGTGCCCAGGGCGGGCGACGAGTTCAGGGTGACGGCCGACATGGGCACCGCCCGGACCATCGGCGAGACCCGCGAGCAGCGTTACCGCACCGCCGGCTACGCCCCCACGCCCATGGCCACCGCCGGTGCCCGCCTCGAGGACATCTTCGAGCAGATCCAGCGGGGCGAGGTCGCCACCCTCAACCTGATCCTCAAGGCCGACGTGCAGGGCTCGCTCGAGGCCCTGACCGAGGCGCTGCGCAAGCTGGAGCGCGACGAGGTGAAGCTGGCCTTCGTGCACCGGGCGGTCGGCGCCATCACCGAGAACGACGTCCAGCTGGCCGCCACCTCCAACGCCACCATCATCGGTTTCAACGTCCGTCCCGACCGCAAGGTGCGGGAGGTGGCCGAGGCCAACGGGGTGGACATCCGGACCTACGAGATCATCTACAAGGTGCTCGAGGACATCGAAGCGGCCATGGTGGGCATGCTGGCGCCGGAGTACGAGGAGGTCGTCACCGGCGACGCCGAGGTCCGCAAGATCTACCGGATCCCGCGGGTGGGCAACATCGCCGGCTGCTACGTCACCAACGGCACCATCACCCGGGGGTCCAAGGTCCGCTTCCTGCGCGAGGGCGTCATCATCTGGAAGGGCACCATCACCTCGCTCAAGCGCGTCAGGGACGACGCGCGCGAGGTGCAGTCGGGCTTCGAGTGCGGCATCGGGCTGTCGGACTTCCAGGACCTCCACGAGGGCGACATCATCGAGACCTACGAGGAGCGGGAGATCCCACGCACGTAGGGGCTCTCCTGGTCGAGCTGCACATGCCGGACAGCCACTCCCTCAAGGAGAAGCGGGCGGTGCTCAAGCCCATACTCGAGGGGACCAGGCGGCGCTTCGCCGTGGCCAGCGCCGAGGTCGGCCACCAGGACTCCTGGCAGCGGGCCAGGCTCGGCATCGCCGCCGTGGCCGGCACCCCCAGCCAGGTCGAGGCGGTCCTCGACGGCTGCGAGCGCTTCGTCTGGTCCCGCCCGGGCATCGAGGTGCTGGCCATGCAGCGACACTGGCTGGACATGGAGCCATGACCCCGGCCGCCCGGCGCCACCCCTCCGGCAGCCAGCGCTACCCCCGGGTCTACCGGGTGAACCAGCTGGTGCGGGAGGTCCTCGCCGACGAGCTCGAGCGCCTGGCCGACTCCGACGAGCGCCTGGGGCTGTTGACCATCACGGGTGTGACGACCGAGCCCGACCTGCGTCATGCCACCGTGTTCCTGAGCTCGCTGTCCGAGGAGGCGCGCGAGGGACTCAACCAGCACCGCGCCGCCCTCCAGGCCAGCCTCGCCGGGCAGATCAGGCTGAAGCGCACCCCCCGCCTCTCCTTCGAGGCCGACCCCGGCGTCGCCACCGGCACCGCCATCGACGATCTGATCAGGCGCATCCACTCCGGGGAGGCCGGCGACGCCGAGGCGGACGCCCGGTGAGGGTTGACGCCGAGCTCGACCGGGCGGCCAAGGCCATCGACGCCGCCGGGGTGGTGAGCCTGGCCTGCCACGTGTCACCCGACGGCGACGCCCTCGGCTCCCTCCTCGCCCTCCACCTGCTGTGCCGGTCCCAGGGCAAGGAGTCGGTGGCGGCGTGGCCCTCGCCCGCCCACGTCGCCCCCCACTACCGGTTCCTGCCCGGTCTGGAGGACACCACCCCGGCCGACCAGTTCCCGGCCAGGCCAGAGCTCATGGTCACCTTCGACTGCGGCTCCATCGACCGGTTGGGCCGGCTCACCGACGCCGCCCGGGCGGCGGGGGAGCTGGTCGTGCTGGACCACCACGCCACCAACACCTGCTACGGGACCATAAACGTGGTCGACGCCGACGCCGCCGCCACCGCCGTGCTGGTGCGCCGGCTGGCCGCCCGGCTGGGCTGGCCCCTCACCCGGCCGGCGGCCGAGTGCATCTACGCCGGGCTGGTCACCGACACGGGCCGTTTCCAGTACTCCAACACCACCCCCGAGGTGTTCGCCCTGGCCGAGGAGCTGGCCCGCTTCGACCTGCCCATCGAGCACATCACCCGCGAGCTGTTCGAGAAGCACCGCTTCGCCTACCTGCAGCTGGTGGCCGACGTGCTGGGGCGGGCGGTGCTTGAGCCGGGGCTGGCCCTGGTGTCGGCCGCGGTGACCAGGGAGGATCTCGACCGTCACGGCGTCGACGTGGAGGAGACCGAGGGCCTCATCGACCTGCTCCGGCGCACGGCGGAGGCCACGGTCGTGGTGCTGGCCAAGGAGGCCCCCGAGGGGGTGCGGGTGTCCCTGCGGTCCCTGGCCGAGGTGGATGTGGGAGCCCTGGCCCGGGCCATGGGTGGCGGGGGCCACCGCTTCGCCTCCGGCTTCACCCACCACGGCACCGTCACCGAGGCGCTCGAGCTGGTGAGGGCCGCCCTTTCCGGGTGATGGCCCCCACCGGTTCGACCGCCACCGGCTTCCTGAACGTCGACAAGCCGGCGGGCTGGACCTCCCACGACGTGGTGGCACGGTGCCGCCGGCTGCTGGGCCTGCGCCGGGTGGGCCACGCCGGCACCCTCGACCCGGACGCCACCGGTGTGCTGGTGGTGGCGGCCGGCCCCGCCACCCGCCTGCTGCGGTTCCTCGCCCCCCTGACCAAGCGCTACGAGGGCGAGATGGTCCTCGGCGTGGCCACCTCGACCCTCGACGCCGCCGGCGAGGTGACCGGCCGCTGGGACATGGCCGGGGTGGACCTGGGCCGGCTCCGGGCGGCGGCGGCCGGGCTCACCGGCGACATCATGCAGGTGCCCCCGATGGTGTCGGCGGTGCAGGTCGGGGGCCGGCGCCTGCACGACCTGGCCCGCCAGGGGATCGAGGTGGAGCGGGCCCCCCGGGCGGTGACGGTCGAGCGCTTCGACGTCACCCCCGGTTCCGAGCCGTCGGTGTTCTGCTTCGAGGTCGACTGCTCCTCGGGGACCTACGTGCGGGTGCTGGTGGCCGACCTGGGGGAGGCCGTAGGAGGCGGGGCCCACCTGCGCCGGCTGCGGCGCACGGCTGTGGGGCCCTTCGCCGTCGACGACGCCGTCCCCCTCGACCGGGTCGGTCCCGACCGGCTGATGCCGCCGGCGGCCGCCCTGTCCTTCCTGCCCACCGTGGCCCTGGGCGACGAAGGTCTCGACGCCGTCCGCCACGGCCGGCCCATCACCGCCCCCGAGGCGGGCGCCGAGGGGCCCTGGGCCCTCACCGGCCCCGCCGGCGAGCTGGTGGCCGTGTACGAGGGTGACGGCCGCGGCGGCCTGCGGGCGGCGGTGGTGCTGGCCCCGGCGTGATCCGGGGGCAGGAGCCGGCCCGCCGGTAGCCTCCGGCCCAATGGAGGTGCTCAGCGACGGCGAGCCGTGCCCGCAGCTGGGCCGGGGCTCGGTCATCACCATCGGCGCCTACGACGGGGTCCACCTCGGCCACCGGGCGATCATCGCCGAGGTGCGCAACCGGGCCCGTGCCCAGGGGGCGGCCAGCGTGGTGGTGACCTTCGACCGGCACCCGGCCCGGGTGGTCAGGCCGGAGTCGGCCCCCCTGCAGCTGACCGACCTCGACCAGAAGCTCGAGCTGCTGGCCATGACCGGGGTCGACTACACCATGGTCGTCCGTTTCGACCAGGTCCGGGCGGCCGAGTCGGCCGAGGACTTCGTCTCCGAGCTCTTGGTGGGCTGTCTCAACGCCCGCGGGGTGGTGGTCGGCCACGACTTCCATTTCGGGCGGGGCCGGGGCGGCAACGTGGCCCTGCTGTCGGACATGGGCCGCCGGCTGGGCTTCGACGTGGTGGGCCTGCGGCTGGTGTCGGACCCGGAGGCGGCCGAGGTGGTGTCCTCCACGCGCATCCGGGGGCTCCTCGGGGCGGGGGCGGTGGAGGAGGCGGCCCGGCTCCTGGGCCGGCCCCACGAGGTCCGGGGGGTGGTGGAGAAGGGGGACGGGCGGGCGGGGCCCGAGCTCGGCTTCCCGACCGCGAATGTGGCCGTGCCGGCCGACATCCAGCTGCCCGCCGATGGCATCTACGCCGGCTGGTACCGCCGACCGGAGGGCAGCGTGCTCCCCGCCGCCCTTTCCCTCGGCCTGCGCCCGACCTTCTACCCCGAGGGTGGGCCCCGCCTCCTCGAGGCCCACCTGCTCGACTTCAGCGGCCGCCTCTACGGGGAGGTGGCCAGGGTCAGCTTCAGCCACCGCCTCCGCGACGAGGAGCACTTCGACACGGCCGAGGCCCTGGTGGATCAGATGGCCCGCGACGTGGCCGCCGTGCGGGAGCTCATCACTCTTCGGGGGGAGCCGACCGGCTCCGCTTGAGCTCGGCCCGGCGGTGCTTCTCCCGCAGGCGGGCCTCGCGGGCGCCGGGGCCGGGCGCCGAGGCGATGCGGGGCCGGGGTACCCGGAGGGCCTCGGCCAGGCGGGACCGGAGCCGGTCGAGGGCCAGCTGGCGGTTGCGGGCCTGGGAGCGCTCCTCGCCGGCCCGCACCCGGACCACCGGGCCCAGGCGGCCCAGAAGCCGCTCCCGCTGACGGGGCCCCAGGGACTGGGAGGCCGCCACGTCGAAGCTCACCTCGGCCACGGTGTGGGAGCGGTTGGCGTGCTGGCCGCCGGGCCCACCGCTGGTGGTGAACCGCCACACCAGCTCGGCGGCCGGTATGACGCAGGAGCGGGTGACCCGCAGGTCGTCGCCGTCGCCCTCCATCCGGCCAGACCCTACCGGGGGGCCCGTCGGGCTCGTCCTGCTACGATGTCCGCCGGCGCCGGCTACCGCCGCCGCCCCCCGAGGCCGGACCCGACGGGTCAGCCGACCGAAGCACTGAGGACGCTGCAACCATGCCCCCGGACAAGACGGCGACGATAGAAGCACACCGCCTCCACCCGACCGATACCGGGTCGCCGGAGGTGCAGGTCGCCATCCTGACCGAGCGCATCAGGCACCTGACCGAGCACCTGCGGGTCCACAAGGGTGACCATCACACCCGCCGTGGCCTCATGCAGCTGATCGGCCGCCGCCGCCGCCTCCTCAACTACGTGCGGGACAACGACGTCGAGCGCTACCGCTCGCTCATCGCCCGGCTGGACATCAGGCGCTAGCCCCCGGGGACAGCCGGAGGCCCTGGCCCCCGGCACATAAGCCAAGCGGGCGACGGAGGGTCAGCTGCCAGTCGCAGCCCACCCGGCGAGGATCGGGTGCGCCACGACTGGGAACTGGCCCCGGCGCCCCGGAGCCTGCCCCCCCGGAGGGGGCGGGAGGGAGAGCCGAATGGCCGAGGCCATCACCGTGTCGGCGCCGATAAGCGGCACCGACAAGACCCTTTCGTTCGAGACGGGCCGACTGGCCCAGCAGTCCCAGGGCGCCGTGGTCGGCCGCCTGGGCGAGACCACCGTGCTGGTGACGGCGAATGCCGACAAGGGGGTGCGGGAGGGGATCGACTTCTTCCCCCTCACCGTCGACATCGAGGAGCGCCGCTACGCCGCCGGCATCATCCCCGGCTCGGTGTTCCGTCGGGAGGGCCGGCCCTCCGACGAGGCCATCCTCACCTGCCGGCTGATCGACCGCCCGCTGCGGCCCAGCTTCGCCGACGGCTACCGCAACGAGACCCAGGTCATCGGCACCATCCTCGGCGCCGACATGGAGAACCCCCACGACGTCCTGTGCATCAACGCCGCCAGCGCCGCGCTGATGCTGTCGGGCATCCCCTTCGAGGGCCCCATCGGGGCCGTCCGCATCGCCTGGACCGCCGAAGGCACCTGGCTGCCGCACCCCACCTACCAGGAGGGCGACGCCTCCACCTTCGAGCTGGTGGTGGCGGGGCGGATGACCGACGACGGCTCCGACGTGGCCGTCATGATGGTCGAGGCCGGCGGCACCGAGCGGGCCTGGGAGCTGTACCAGTCGGGCACCCCCAAGGTGACCGAGGAGGTGATCGCCGCCGGTCTGGAGCAGTCCAAGGTCTGGATCCGCGAGTCGATCGAGCTGCAGCGCCAGCTGGTCGAGAAGGCCGGTGTCCATCCGCCGCTGCCGTACACCCCGCAGGCCGACTACGCCCCCGAGGTCTACCGCCGGGTGGAGGAGGTGGGGTCGGCCCGGCTGTCCGAGGCCGCCACCATCGCCGACAAGACCGCCCGCAACGAGGCCACCGACGCTGCCACCGCCGCCATTCGCGAGGAGCTGGCGTCGGAGTTCCAGGGTCGGGAGGCCGAGGTGAAGGCGGCCGTGCGCAGCCTGACCAAGACCCTGGTGCGCCGGCGCATCGTCAACGAGGGCCTGCGCATCGACGGTCGGGGCCCGACCGACATCCGGCCCCTGTCGGCCGCCGTCGGCATCCTGCCCACCGCCCACGGCTCGGCCCTGTTCCAGCGGGGCGAGACCCAGGTGCTCAACGTCACCACCCTGGGCATGCCCCGCATGGCCATGGACACCCTGCTGCGGGACAGCCTGACCATCGACGACCGCAAGCGCTACATGCACCACTACAACATGCCGCCGTTCGCCAACGGCGAGACCGGCCGGGTGGGGGGCACCAAGCGACGCGAGATCGGCCACGGCCTGCTGGCTGAGCGGGCTCTGCTTCCGGTGGTCCCGCCGGAGGACGAGTTCCCCTACGCCCTGCGGCTGGTGTCGGAGGTCCTCGCCTCCAACGGCTCGACATCCATGGCGTCGGTGTGCTCCTCCAGCCTGTCGCTGATGGATGCCGGCGTGCCCATCAAGGCGCCGGTGGCGGGCATCGCCATGGGCCTGGTCTTCGCCGAGGGCAAGTACACCACCCTCACCGACATCCTCGGGGCCGAGGACGCCTTCGGCGACATGGACTTCAAGGTGGCGGGCACGGCCGAGTTCATCACCGCCCTGCAGCTGGACACCAAGATCGACGGCCTGCCGGCCGAGGTGCTGGGCCAGGCCCTCCAGCAGGCCCGTCAGGCCCGCCTCCGCATCCTCGAGGTTATGAACGAGGCCATCTCAGAGCCGCGCCCGTCGGTCAGCGCCACCGCCCCCAAGATCGTCAGCTTCGAGATCCCCATGGACAAGATCGGCGAGGTCATCGGGCCCAAGGGCAAGGTCATCAACACCATCCAGCAGGAGACCGGGGCCGACGTCAGCGTGGACGACGACGGGGTCGTCGGCACCGTCACCATCGGGGCCAAGGACGGCAGCGCCGTCAACGAGGCCCGCCGGCGGATCGAGCTGATCCTCGATCCCCCCAAGGCCGAGGTGGGGGCGGTCTACACCGGGCGGGTGGTGAACATCACCAAGTTCGGAGCCTTCGTCAACATCCTTCCGGGCCGCGACGGCCTGGTCCACATCTCCAAGCTGGGCCGGGGCAAGCGGGTCGAGCGGGTGGAGGACGTGGTCGACCTGGGCCACGAGGTGACCGTCAGGGTCGACGACATCGATCCCCAGGGCAAGGTGTCCCTCTCCCTGGTCGGCGAGGACGGCGAGGCCGATGCCGGAGGCAACGGGTCGGCCGCCGCCGGCCACAGCGAGGCTCGCTCCTCCGGGTCCGCCGGTGCCTCGGGTCCCTCCGAGGCCGGAGGTGAGTTCGTCTCCTTCGAGGATGCCTTCGAGCAGGAGCTCAAGGACGAGTTCGGTGACCTCGGCCCGGCCCCGGCCGGGTCGCCGTCGTCGTCCGGCGGCGGCCGCCGCCCGGGCTCGGAGCGCGGTCCCCGCCGCAACCCCCGAAGGGGCGGCCGGCACTGATCCGCTCCACCCAGCTCGCCTGCGGGCTGCGCCTGGTCACCGAGGCCATGCCCGACGTGGCCTCGGCCACCGTCGGCTTCTGGGTCGGGACCGGTTCACGTGACGAGGCGCCGGAGCTGGCCGGCGCCTCGCACTTCCTCGAGCACCTGCTGTTCAAGGGGACCCCCACCAGGACGGCGGCCGCGATCGCCGAGGACGTCGACGCCCTCGGCGGCGACATGAACGCCTTCACCACCAAGGAGTACACGGCGTTCTACGTCCGGCTGCTGGCCGACAGCCTCGACCTGGGCCTCGACATCCTCTCCGACGTCATGTGGGACCCGGCCTTCCGACCCGACGAGGTGGAGGCCGAGCGCCAGGTGATCCTGGAGGAGATCCTGATGCACTCGGACGAGCCTTCGGACCTGGTGCACGACCGCCTGCTTGAGGGCGCCTACCCCGGCCATCCCCTGGGGCGCGACGTGCTGGGGGACGAGGGGACCATCGAGGCCATGTCCCGCGACGACATCCGGGGCTTCTTCTCCACCCACTACCGGCCCGGCAACATGGTGGTATCGGTCGCGGGCGCCATCGACCACGACCGGGTGGCGGAGGGGCTGGAGGCCCGCTTCGCCGGCAGCACCGGGGGCTCGCCGCCGCGGCGGAGCGAGCCCGGCCCGAGCCGGGCGGGCACCATCGTCACCCGGCGGCCCACCGAGCAGGCCCACCTGGTCGTGGGCCTGGCCACGCCCGGCCGCCACGACGAGGACCGCTTCAGCCTGGCCGTGCTCGACCACATCCTCGGGGGAGGCCTCTCCAGCCGGCTGTTCCAGGAGATCCGCGAGCGGCGGGGCCTGGCCTACTCGGTGTACTCCTACCGGGCCACCTTCGAGGACACCGGCATGCTCGCCCTCTACGCCGGCACCGCCCCGGCCAAGGCCCGCGAGGTGCTCGACATCATGATGGACGAGGTGCACAAGGTCGCCGCCGAGGGAGTGACCGAGCGGGAGCTGGCGGTGGCCAAGAGCCACATCCGCGGCGAGACCGCCCTGTCGCTGGAGGACTCCGCCGCCCGCATGAGCCGGGTGGCCCGCAGCCTGCTGCTGCACGGCGAGGTGATGACGGTCGACGAGCTCATCGCCCGGGTGGAGGCGGTCACGACCGACGACGTCCACGCCGTGGCCCGCAGGGTGCTAGGCGCAGCCCCTGTGCTGGCGGTGGTGGGACCCTTCGCCGAGGACGACTTCGGCCCGCTGCGGGTGGCCTGAGCCCCGGCCATCGCCTACCTTCGCCCCAGCGAAGGAGGGGCATGCTTCCAGCCGATCCGGACCTGGCGGCCCGCTGCGCCGGCGACGGCGAGTTCATGCTGCTGGCCCGGCACTGGTCCGGCTCGGTGGTCATCGCCGCCGGCGAACGCCGGGGCCGCCTGGTGCTTGAGGACGGGGTGCCGCTGTCCTGGGCGCCGGCCGACGGCCCCACCGCCGACGGCCCCGGCCACGTCAGCCTGGAGGCAGCGCAGCCGACCTGGGACCGGCTGCTGGCCCGCTGTCCTGGCCCGTTCGCCAACGACCTGGTGCCGGCCCAGGCCCTGGGGCTGGCCATCGGCGGGGACCGTGAGACCTTCTGGCAGTACTACCCCGCCCTGCGCCGCCTGGTCGACCTGCTCCGGGCGGAGGGGGACGACTCCGGCGCCCCGCATCCGACCTCCGCCGTCGGGGACGCCGGTCCTGCAGCGGTCCGCTTCGACTCGCCGGTCGGGCGCTATGTGCACCTCGCCCTGGAGGGACGCGACCACCGGGTGTACTTCGAGGAGGCCGGCGCCGGAGTCCCGATGCTGCTGCAGCACACCGCCGGCTCGCACGGGGTGCAGTGGCGGCACCTTTTCGAGGACCCCTGGGTCACCGAGCACTTCCGGCTGATCGCCTACGACCTCCCGTTCCACGGCAAGTCGCTGCCGCCGTCGGGTGAGGCCTGGTGGTCCCACCCCTACCGGTTGACCAGCGCCTTCGCCATGTCGGTGCCGGTGGCCCTGGCGTCCGCCCTCGAGCTGGACCGTCCGGTGTTCATGGGCTGCTCCATCGGCGGCTGCCTGGCCCTCGACCTGGCCCGCTGGCACCCCGAGGTCCTGCGGGCGGTGGTGGCGGTGGAGCCGGCGCTCAAGCTGGAGGCCACCCCCGACCTGCTCGAGGGCTTCTGGCACCCCCGGGTGAGCAACGAGTACAAGGCCCACATGATGCACGGGCTGATGTCGCCCTCGTCACCCGAGGCCTACCGGCGGGAGACGGTCTTCGCCTACAGCCAGGGGTGGCCGCCGGCGTTCTCCGGCGACCTGCACTACTACCTGGAGGACCACGACCTCCGGGAGGAGGCCGCCGGCATCGACACCGCCTCGGTGGCGGTGCACCTGCTCAGCGGGGAGTACGACTACAGCGCCACCGTCGGCCACGGCGAGGCCGCTCACCGGGCCATACCCGGATCCACCTTCACCGCCATGACCGGCCTGGGTCACTTCCCGATGTCGGAGGACCCGGCCCGGTTCATGGAGTACCTGAGGCCGGTCCTGGCCTCCATCCTGGACGCGCCGTGAGCGGGTTCGACCCAGCGTCCTTCGAGCCGGCCCGCAAGGGAAGGCAGTTCGAGGACTTCGAGGTGGGCCGGGTCATCGAGCACCACTGGGGACGCACCCTCACCCAGGCCGACAACGTCGCCTTCTGCACGGCGACGTGCAGCTGGAGCCCGATGTACCTGAACGCCGAGTTCGCCCGGGCCCACGGGCATCCCGACGTGGTCCTGCACCCGATGCTGGTGCTGTGCACCTGCGTGGGGCTGAGCGTCGAGGATCTGTCCGAGGCCGGCGGCCCGTTCCTGGGGGTGGACGGCTGCCGGTTCCTGCGCTCCCTGCACCCGGGCGACACCGTCACCGCCCGCTCGACGGTCATGGACAAACGTGAGTCCCGCAGCCGCCCCGGCACTGGCATCGTGACCTGGGCCACCGAGGGGCGCGACCAGCGGGGCGAGAAGGTGCTCGAGTACCGGCGCACCAACCTGGTGGCGAGGAGGTCCGGGCGTGGCTGAGGACCTGGTCATGCCGCCGGTGCCTGAGCTGCCCCATCCATGGCGCACCGACCGCCGCCTCGAGGTGCAGGCCGAGGCCAGGCGCTTCGCCATGGAGGAGGTGCTGCCGCTGGCCAACGAGCTCGACCCCCGCCGCGAGGAGATCCCCCGGTGGTTCCTCGACCGCATCGGGGCCCAGGGCTACTTCGGGATCACCGTCCCGACCGACTTCGGCGGCATGGGCCTCGGGGTGTTCGAGTACTGCATGATCGCCGAGGAGCTGGCCCGGGCGTGGATGAGCGTGGCCAGCATCATCGCCCGGGGCCAGGGGATGGGCACCGCCTTCCCCGACCCGGAGAAGCGGGCCCGCCTGCTCAACCTGTCGGCCCGGGGCCAGTGGATCGGCGCCGCCGCCCTGTCCGAGCCCGAAGCGGGCTCGGATCTGGCCAACGTGACCACCCGGGCGGTGCTCGACGGCGACAGCTTCGTGGTCACTGGACGCAAGCGCTGGATCGGCAACGCCAAGGCCGCCGATTTCATCCAGCTCCTGTGCCGGGTGACCGACCCCGGCCCCGGCGAGCCACGCTCGGCCGGCCTGGCCACCCTCATCATCGAGAAGGAGCGCGACTCCTTCCCCGACGGGCTGACCGGGCGGCCGATCGACAAGATCGGCTACCACGGCTTCCTCACCTGGGACCTCGAGTTCGACGGCCTGCGGGTGCCGGCGGCCAACCTGGCCGGCGGGGGGCGGCGCCGGGGGGCCGAGGAGGGCTCCCGCCGTGGCGCCTTCGCCGCCACCCAGGCGGGCCTCAACGTGGCCCGGGTGCACACGGCGGCCCGGGCGGTGGGCCTGGCCCGGGCGGCGGTGGAGGACTGCATCGTGTACCTGCAGACCCGGGTGCAGTTCGAGCACCCCATCGGCGACTTCCAGGCGGTGCGGTTCAAGCTGGCCGAAATGGCGGCCCGGGTGGAGCAGGCCCGCGCCTTCTACCGCCAGGTCGCCGATCTCATCGACCAGGGCCAGCCGTGCGAGCGGGAGGCGGCCATGGTCAAGCTCACCGCCACGGAGATGGCGGTGGAGGTGACCGGCGACGGCATCCAGCTCCACGGTGGCAACGGCTACACCACCGAGCGCCAGGTCGAGCGCCACTGGCGCGACGCCCGCCTCACGACCATCTTCGAGGGCACCAGCCAGATACAGCAGCGCATAATCGCCGACCGGCTTCTGCCGCGCAGCCCGCTGTCGTGACCCAGGGCCCGTCCGTCCCGACAAGCTGGTACTTCGAGGACCTGGTGCCGGGCCGGCGCATCCGCCACGCCCGCTCGGCCACGGTGGGCGAGGTCGAGGGCTCCTGGATGGCCAAGCTGGTCATGAACACCGCCCAGGCCCACTGGAACGAGCACTACCTCACCGACTCGCCCCTCGGCAGTGGGCGGGTGGTCTTCGGTCTCCTCACCGCCTCGATGGTGGTGGGCCTGGCCGGCCAGGACACCGCCGACAACGCCCTGCACGAGGTGGGCCTGGACGGGTTGCGCTTCACCGCCCCGGTCCACCACGGCGACACCCTCACCGCCTTCACCGAGGTGGTGGCGGCTGACCCCCACCCCGAGCGGGACGACGTGGGGGTGGTCCGGTTCAGGCACTGGGGGCTCAACCAGCACGACGTGGTGGTCTTCGAGGGCGAGCGCACCACGGTCGTCAAGCGCCGCAGCCACTGGGGAGCGCCGTGACCGGGGACCACGCACGCGCCCACGAGGCGGCCCGCCCCATGGACCCCGGCCCGAGCGGGCCGCTCAGCGGGATCCGCATCATCGACCTGACCCAGGCTCTGGCCGGGCCGTTCTGCACCATGCTGCTGGCCGACCTGGGTGCCGACGTGGTGAAGGTGGAGCCGCCCCAGGGCGACATGGCTCGCATGATGCCGCCGTTCGCCCCCGAGGACGACCAGCGCGCCTTCGGCGGCTACTTCGCCTCCATCAACCGCAACAAGCGGGGCATCGTCCTCGACCTCAAGACCGATGCGGACCGCCGGCGGCTCAAGTCCCTGGTCGCCCGGGCCGACGCCGTGGTGGAGAACTTCCGGGCCGGGGTCATGGACGGGCTGGGGCTGTCCTACGAGACGCTGGCCGCCCTCAACCCCCGCCTGGTCTACGGGGCCATCCGCGGCTTCGGCGACCCGCGCACCGGCGAGAGCCCGCTGGTTGACTGGCCCGCCTTCGACGTGGTGGCCCAGGCCATGGGTGGGGTGGTGAGCTTCACCGGCACCACCGAAGGCGAGACGGTGCGGGTCGGTCCCAGCGTCGGCGACCTGTACCCGGCCACGGTGGCGGCCCTGGGCATCACCGCCGGCCTGCTCCACGCCCGCACCACCGGCCAGGGCCAGTTCATCGACGTGGCCATGTACGACGCCGTAACCGCCCTGTGCGAGGCCATCGTCTACCGGTGGTCCTACGCCGGGGTGGTCACCGGTCCCACCGGAAACAGCCACCCCCAGCTGTCGCCTTTCGACCTCTACCCGACGGCCGACGGCAAGTGCGCCATCGCCGCTCCGTCGGCCAAGCACTGGGAGATCCTGTGCGAGGTGATGGGCCGGCCCGACCTGCTCACCGACGAGCGGACCCTCACCAACGGTCATCGGATGAAGAACGCCGCCTTCGTGCGCGAGGTGATGGTGGAGTGGACCTCGGCTCGGACCACCGCCGAGGTGGTGCAGGCCCTTGGCGGTCGGGTGCCGGTGGGCCCGGTCCACCGCGCCCCCGACCTGTTCGAGGACGAGCACCTGCGGGCCCGCGGCATGCTGGTCGCCGTCGAGCACCCGGGCATGTCCCGACCGGTGGTGTTCCCCCACAGCCCGATCCACTACGGCTCCACCCCTGCGGCGGTGCACCGGCGGGCGCCGCTGCTGGGGGAGCACACCGCCGAGGTGCTGGCCGACCTGGAGGAGGAGACCACATGAGCAGCCCCCGCCCCTTCCGCCTGCGCCGCAGCGAGCTGTCGACCCCCGGCACCAGCGAGAAGATGATGGCCAAGGCGGCGGCCAGCCAGGCCGACCTGGTCTTCCTCGACCTCGAGGACGCCGTCGCCCCGGCCCAGAAGGCGTCCGCCCGCCAGCCGATCGTCGAGGCCCTCACCGGGCTCGACTGGGGCCGCACGACGAGGGCGGTGCGGGTCAACGGGGTGCACACCCCGTGGTGTCACGAGGACGTGGTTACGGTGGTCTCCGGCGCCGGGGCCGCCCTCGACGTGGTCATCGTGCCCAAGGTCAAAGCGCCGCGGGACGTGTGGTTCGTCGACACCCTGCTGGGCCAGCTGGAGGAGCGTCTCGGCCTGCCGGCGGGGGGGATCGGGTTGGAGGTGCTCGTAGAGGAGACCGAGGCCCTGGCCCGGGTAGAGGAGATCGCCGGCTGCTGCCCCCGCCTCGAGGCGCTGATCCTGGGGGTGGGGGACCTGTCGGCGAGCCAGGGTGTGCGCCTCGGCCACATCGGCGCCGGAGCCGAGCGCTATCCGGGCGACGTGTGGCACTACGCCCGCAACCGCATGATCGTGGCCGCCCGGGCCAACGGGCTTGACCCCGTCGACGGCCCCTTCGCCAACTTCCGCGACCCCGACGGCTACCGGCGGGAGGCAGGGTGGGCGGCGACGCTGGGGGCGGTGGGCAAGTGGGCCATCCACCCCGACCAGGTGGCCATCGCCAACGAGATGTTCTCACCCAGCCAGCGCGAGATCGACCAGGCCAAGGCGGTGGTCGCGGCGGTCCGCTCCGCCGAGGCGGCCGGTGAGGGGGCGGCCAACCTCGACGGGGTCATGATCGACGCCGCCACCGCCCGCATCTTCGAGACCATCCTGCGCCGGGCCGAGCAGGCGGGCCTGGCGTGAGCAGCACCGACGCCCGCTCGCCGGCCGCTGCCTCGCCGGCCGGTCTCACCGCCGAGCTGGCCCGCCGGGCCGGCGCCACGCGCTTCGATGCCCTGCCCGGCGAGGTGGTCGAGCTGGCCCGTCAGTGCCTGCTGGACTGGCTGGGGGTCACCCTGGCCGGCGCCGGCGAGCCCGCGGTCGGGATCCTGCTCGACGAGGTCGACGAGGGCCCGGCCACCGTGGTGGGCCACCGGCGGGGGGCGGGCGTCCTCGACGCCGCCCTGGTGAACGGGACGGGCTCCCACGCCCTCGACTACGACGACGTGAACCAGGCCATGTTCGGGCACCCCTCCGTCCCGATAATGGCCGGCCTGCTGGCCCAGGCCGAGTCGGTCGGCGCCCGGGGCGCCGACCTGGTCACCGCCTTCGTCGCCGGCTACGAGCTGGAGTGCTCGTTGGGCCGTGCCCTGGGGGTCGAGCACTACCGGCGGGGCTTCCACACCACGGCCACGGCCGGCACGTTCGGGGCGGCGGCCGCATGCAGCCGGCTGATGGCCTCGGCCCCGTCCGTGCTCGAACAGGCTCTGGGGATCGCCGCCACCCAGGCCGCCGGGCTCAAGTCGATGTTCGGCACCATGTGCAAGCCACTGCACGCCGGCGCCGCCTCCAGGGCGGGCCTGCTCGCCGCCCGGCTGGCGGCCCGCGGGTTCACCTCCGCCCCCGCCGCCGTGGAGACCGAGCAGGGCTTCGCCGCCACCCACAGCCAGAGCTTCGAAGCGGCGCGGGGGCTGCAGGAGCCGGCGGGCGGGTGGCACCTGCTGTCCAACCTGTTCAAGTACCACGCCGCCTGCTTCCAGACCCACTCCACCATCGAGGGCCTGCGACGGATGCGCGAGCGCGAGGGGATCGAGGTGTCCGACGTCGCCGAGGTGACCGTGCACGCCGATGAGCTGCAGCTGGGCATGTGCAACATCGCCGAGCCGGTCACCGGCCTGCAGGCCAAGTTCAGCCTGCGCCAGACGGCCACCTTCGCCTTGGCCGGGCTGGACACCGCCTCGGCCGACACCTACAGCGAGGCCACCGTCGCCCGCCCCGAGCTGATTAGGCTGCGCTCGGCGGTGGTGGTGGTCCCCGACGGTCAGCCCGGTCCCACCCGGGTGGACGTGGTCCTGCGGGACGGCCGCCGCCTGAGCGCCGCCCACGACGTCTCTGTGCCCGAGTCGGACCTGGCCCTGCAGCGCCGGCGGCTGGAGGCCAAGTTCGCCGCCCTGGCCACCCCGGTGGTGGGCGGGGACGCCGCCGCCGCCCTGCTCGAAGCCGTCGGCCGGCTGGAGGACCTCGACGACGTGCGGCCGCTGCTCGCCCTGACCCGGCCGGCCTGACCGGGCCGGGCCCCCTACCGGCTCAGGACCGCTCCTCCTTGTTGCCCCATCGCTCCCAGCTCACGATGTGCTCGGGCGGGGGGCGGTCGGCGGGACGGAAGTCGGTCCCCTTGGTGTAGGCCACCGGCAGCAGGCCGACCTGGGTGACGTCGGCGGGGATCCCCAGCAGCTCGGCCGCCTGGGACTCGAAGGCCAGGTGGAAGGTGGTGAGCGCCGAGCCGAGCCCCCTGGCCCGCAGGGCCAGCTGGAAGCTCCACACCGCCGGGAAGATCGAGCCCATGAAGCCGGCCCAGGCCCCGGCGGGGGCGCTGGCCGGCAGACGGCCCTGGATGCAGGGGATCACCAGGACCGGAACCCGCTCGAGGTTCTCGGCCAGATAGCTGGCCGAGTCCAGCACCCTCGACAGCTGGTTCTTCTGGTCGCCGATGGAGGCGGCGTTGGCCTTGAGGTACTCGCCCCCCGCCCGCCGGTACATGTCGGCCAGAGCCGCCTTGGGCCCGGCCTCGGTCACCATCAGCCAGCGCCAGCCCTGGGTGTTGGAGCCGGTCGGCGCCTGCTGGGAGATCCTCACGCAGTCGAGCAGCACCTGGCGCTCCACCGGCCGGTCCAGGTCGAGCCGCTTGCGCACCGCCCTGGTCGTCGAGAGGAGGGCGTCGGTGATCTCGAGGTCGAAGGGGGTGTCCATGAGCGGCGACGGTAGCCGCCGGGTCCCATAGGGTTCAGGGCCGTGAGGGTGGGTGTGTTCGGAGCGGCCGGCCGCATGGGCGCCGAGGTGTGCCGGGCGGTGGCCGCCCAGGACGACCTCGACCTGGTGGCGGCGGTGGATCCGGGTGCGGTAGGGGCCCGTCTGGCGACGGTGGCCGGCCCGGCCGTGCCCGACCTGGCGGTGGCCGGCGAGGCCGGCGCCCTGGCCGAGGCCGGAGCCGAGGTGGCGGTGGACTTCACCCGCCCCGACGCGGTGATGGCCAACCTGCGCTGGTGCGCCGCCAGCGGCGTGCACGCCGTGGTCGGCACCAGCGGGCTGGGGGAAGCCGACCTGGCCGAGCTGGCCTCGCTGTTCGGACCGGGGACCACGGCCCACTGCGTCGTGGCTCCCAACTTCGCCATCGGAGCGGTGCTGATGATGCGATTCGCCGCCATGGCGGCGCCCTACTTCGACACGGCCGAGATCATCGAGCTGCACCACGACACCAAGATCGACGCCCCCTCCGGCACCGCCATCGCCACCGCCCGGGCGATGGCGGCGGCCCGCAACGGCCGGGCGTGGGCGCCCGACCCGACCACCGAGGAGGTGCTGGACGGGGCCAGGGGCGGCTCCACCGACGCCGGGGTGCACATCCACTCGGTGCGCATGCGGGGAATGGTCGCCAACCAGGAGGTGATCCTCGGGACCACCGGACAGACGCTCTGCCTGCGCCACGACACCATCGACCGCACCTCGTTCATGCCCGGGGTGCTGCTCGCTGTCCGCGGGGTCGGCGTCCGGCCCGGGCTCACTGTCGGGCTCGACGCCCTCCTCGGCCTGGGCGGCTGAGTCGGCCGTCCGCCCGCCCGAAGAGCCGGTGATCATCGTCGTCTCCGGCCTGCCCGGGGCCGGCAAGACCACCACGGCGGGACTGCTGGCCTCCCGACTCGATCGGGCCGCCCACGTCGAGGCCGACAGGTTGCAGGAGATGACCGTGTCCGGCGGGGTCTGGCCGGAGGGCCCACGGGAGATGACCCCGGAGGCGGCGCGCCAGCTCCGCCTCCGCCTGCGCAACGCCTGCCTCCTCGCCCGGTCCTTCGCCGCCGCCGGGTTCACCGCCGTCGTCGACGAGATCGTGGCCGGGGCCCGCCTGGATGAGCTGATCGAAGACCTGGCCGGTCTGCCGTTCGCGTTCGTGATGCTGGTGCCGGCCTTCGAGGTGGTCCACCGGCGCTGGCAGGCGATCGGAAGCCCGTTCGCCGACGTGTTCGGCTGGATCGACGAGGAGATCAGGACCGCCACCCGCCGGGTGGGGCTGTGGCTGGACACCACCACGCTCGATCCGGAGGGGACCGCCGACGCCGTCCTCGAACGGCTCGACGAGGCCATGGTCCTCCCGTGACGGGCTCGGTCCCCCGACGCAGCGGTTGGGCCGGCGGCTGTGGGCGGCCGGCCGCCGCAGCCAACCCTCGGGGGTGGCCGCACTACCCTTCGGTCTTGTAGTTTCCGCAGGTCAGCGCCGGTTTCCGCGGCCGGTTTCCGTCTGAAAGCCAGGTGAGCCAATGCAGGGCCTCATGCAGGACTTCCCGCTCACGATCGACTCCATCTTCCGGCGGGCCGAGCGGCTCTTCCCCTACAAGTCCGTGGCGA
Organism: Acidimicrobiales bacterium; assembly: GCA_035653595.1. Classification (GTDB taxonomy): domain Bacteria; phylum Actinomycetota; class Acidimicrobiia; order Acidimicrobiales; family JAJPHE01; genus DASRBO01. Next base: position 21,586 of record DASRBO010000045.1, read on the forward strand.
CGGCCACCGGCGCCGGCGTCGAGCGCACGACCTACGGGGCCTGGGCCGAGCGGACCCGCCGCCTGGGGGGAGCGCTGGACGAGCTGGGGATCTCCGCCACCGGCCGGGTGGCCACCTTCGCCTGGAACAGCACCCGCCACCTCGAGCTCTACTTCGCCGCCCCGTGCACCGGCCGGGTTCTGCACACCCTCAACATCCGCCTGTTCGCCGAGCAGATCACCTACATCGCCAACCACGCCGAGGACGAGGTGATCTTCGCCGACCGCAGCCTCATGGCCCTGCTGTGGCCCCTCATAGACCAGCTCCGAACCGTGCGCCACGTGGTCGTCATGGACGACGGCACCGGCGACGTCCCCGACGACCCCCGCATCATCGACTACGAGGAGCTGCTGGACCGTTCCGCCCAGGTCGAGTTCGGGGTGAGGGACGAGAACCAGGCGGCGTCGATGTGCTACACGAGCGGCACGACCGGCAACCCCAAGGGGGTGGTGTACTCCCACCGCTCGGTCGTGCTGCACTCGCTTGGCACGATGCTGGTGGACTCCCTGGCCGTGCGGGAGGCCGACGTCATCCTGCCGGTTGTGCCGATGTTCCACGCCAACGCCTGGGGGCTGTGCCAGGCCGGGGTTATGGCCGGAGCCAGCATCGTCTTTCCGGGTCGGGACCTGTCCCCGGCCGCCATCGCCGACCTGGTGGTGGACGAGAAGGTGACTCTGGCCGCCGGCGTCCCGACCATCTGGATGGGGGTGCTGCCCCTCCTCGAGGGTCGGGACACCTCCAGCCTGAGGGCCATCCCGTGCGGCGGATCGGCCGTGCCCCGGGCGCTGTCGGAGGCCTACCGCGAGAAGCTGGGACTCCCGATCCTGCAGGCGTGGGGAATGACCGAAACCAGCCCGCTGGCCTCGGTGTGCCGGGTGATCAGCGCCCTGGACGGCCGTCCCGAGGAGGAGCTGGCCGACCTGCGGGCCACCCAGGGGATACCGGTGGCCCTGGTGGAGGACCGCATCGTCGAGCCGGGCACGACCGAGGAGCTGCCGTGGGACGGCAAGGCCAGCGGCGAGCTGCAGGTGCGGGGCCCGTGGATCGCCAGCACCTACTACAACGACGACCGGGCGTCGGAGTCCTTCACCGAGGACGGCTGGCTGCGCACCGGCGACGTGGCCACCATCAGCCCGGAGGGGTACATCCACCTGGTGGACCGGACCAAGGACCTCATCAAGTCCGGCGGGGAGTGGATCTCCTCGGTGGAGCTCGAGAACGAGATCATGGCCCACCCCAAGGTCGCCGAGGCGGCCGTCATCGCCATCCCTCACGAGAAGTGGGTGGAGCGCCCGCTGGCCTGCGTGGTGGTCAAGGGCGGGGAGGAGCTGACCAAGGAGGAGCTGATGTCGTTCCTCGAGCCGAGGGTGGCCAAGTGGTGGCTGCCCGACGACATCGCCTTCATCGACGAGGTGCCTAAGACCTCGGTGGGCAAGTTCTCCAAGAAGGACCTGCGGGACCGCTTCGCCGGCTACCAGCTCCCCTAGCCCGGGCGGGATGCCCGATCGCCGCCGCCAGCTGCTCGAGGCGGCCTATGACTGCATCGGCCGCTACGGCATGGCCAAGACCACCGTGGAGGACGTCGCCCGGGCGGCGGGGGTGTCGCGGGCGACCATCTACCGGCACTTCCCCGGCGGGCGCGACCAGCTGGTGGCCGAGGTGGTGTCGTGGCAGGCGGCGGTGTTCTTCGAGCAGCTGGCCACCGCCGTGGCCGGCGCCCCCGACCTGCACGCCGTGCTGGTGGAGACCCTGCTCTTCGCCCGCCGGGCGGTCCTCGACCACGCCGTGCTGCAGAAGGTGCTGGAGACCGAGCCCGAGCGGCTGCTGCCCCAGCTCACCTTCGAGGGGGCCCGCATCCTCGGCTTCGTCAAGGGCTTCCTGCGCCCCCACCTGAGCCCGGCCGGCCTGCGCCCGGGCATCGGGCCGGACGAGGCGGCCGACCTCCTGGGCCGGCTGCTGCTGTCCTACATCGGCTCCCCCGGCTCCTGGGACCTGGCCGACCGCGACCAGGTCGAGGCCCTGGTGCAGGCCGAGATGCTTGCCGCCGTCACCTGAGAGGGTGGGGCTGGCCGCCGCCCACCGCTCGGGGGTCCGGCCTGGTTGATGATGAGACAAAGATGGGAATAGTGTCTCAATGTGCAGGCAGTCACCGACCAGCTGCGGCCCAGCCGTTCGGCCCGACCGGCCCGACCGACCCGACCGCTCCGGGCGGGCGAGTCGGTGCCGGTGGGGCGCCGCGCTGCTCCCGTCCCGCTCGAGGACCGCATCCTCGATGCCGGCCTGCGCTGCATCGCCCGGTGGGGCATCTCCAAGACCACCCTGGACGACCTGGCCCGCCAGGCCGGCTGCAGCCGGGCGACCCTCTACCGGGCCTTCCCCGGCGGGCGGGAGGCGGTGCTGCGGGCCCTGGTCGCCCGCGAGGTGGAGCGGCTGGTGGCGGCGGTGCGGGCCCGCATGGACGCCGCCGTCTGCCTCGAGGAGTGCCTGGTGGGCGGCATCCACGAGGCGGCCACCAGGGTGGCCGACCACGATGCCCTGCAGTTCGTCCTGGCCTACGAGCCCGACCTGGCCCTGCCCCACATGGCCTTCGCCGCCCTCGACCGGGTGCTGGCCGCCGCCGCCGCCGTGGCCGCCCCGGCACTGGCCCGCTGGCTGGGAGACGACGCCGGCCGGGCGGCCGGCTGGGTGTGCCGGCTGATGGCCTCCTACCTCACCTGCCCCTCCGACGAGGTCGATCTCACCGACGAGGCTTCGGTGCGCCGCCTGACCGGCCGATTCCTTCTTCCTGCCCTCGCCCGCCCGGTCCCCGCCGGTGGGCCCTCCGACCACCCAACCGAACCGGCCCCCAGTGGGCCCCGAGCCCGAGGAGAGCGATGAGCACGTCGAACAAGGACCTGATCGGGCGCGAGGACGTCAACGACCTCGAGGCGATCCTGGCCATTACCAACAGCGATGTCGACGAGGTGATGCACACCGTCAAGGACAACGCCGAGGCCATCTTCACCTGGGACTACGAGAAGGGGGCCCGGCCCGGCCTCAACAAGCTGTACGAGAAGGCCAAGACGTCGCAGTGGAACGGGGAGACCGACCTGCCCTGGGACACCGAGGTGGACCAGGAGGCGGTGGTCATGGCCAACGCCGCCGCCGCCGGCACCGGGCTCAGCCAGGGCATGGACCTGACCGGCACGCCGTTCGAGAAGTGGGGCGACAAGGAGTTCGTCCAGCTCGGCGTGGAGAGCCAGAACTGGACCCTGTCCCAGTTCATGCACGGGGAGCAGGGCGCCCTCCTGTGCACGGCGAAGATCGTCGAGACCGTCCCCTGGATCGACGCCAAGTACTACGCCTCCACCCAGGTGATGGACGAGGCCCGCCACGTCGAGGTGTTCGCCAAGTACCTCGACACCAAGCTGTCGGGCCACTATCCGATCAACGCCCACCTGCGTATGCTGCTCGACGACATCGTCAACGACAGCCGCTGGGACATGACCTACCTCGGCATGCAGATCATGGTGGAGGGCCTGGCCCTGGCGGCCTTCGGCTTCATCCACCAGCTCACCACCGAGCCGCTGCTCAAGCAGCTGCTG
>DASRBO010000046.1:0-12295 GCA_035653595.1 Acidimicrobiales bacterium
ACGTGCTGCCCCAGAGCCCCCAGATCGCCAAGCAGCTGCTGATGGTCGGTGGCTTCGACCGCTACTACCAGATCGCCCGGTGCATGAGGGACGAAGACCTCCGCGCCGACCGCCAGTTCGAGTTCACCCAGCTCGACCTGGAGGCGTCCTTCGTCGATCAAAAGGACGTGCTGGGGTTCGTGTCCGAGGCGGTGCTTGACGCCACCGAGGCGGTGACGGGCGAGCGCCCCCCTCCGATCGGCGCCATGCCCTGGGCCGAAGCCATGTCCCGCTACGGGACCGACAAGCCCGATCTGCGCTTCGGGATGGAGCTGGTCGACCTCAGCGCCGCCTTCTCCACCACCGAGTTCAAGGCCTTCGCCGGCCAGTGCATCAAGGCCATCGTCCAGCCCGGCGGGGGGGACACCTCCCGCAGCCGGCTCGACGACCTGACCGCCCGGGCCAGGGCGCTGGGGGCCAAGGGGCTGGTCTGGATGCGGGCCACCGCCGGCGAGGGTGGGGTCGCCCTCGACTCGCCGGTCGCCAAGTTCATGAGCGAGGCCGAGCTCGCCGAGGTGGTGGCCCGCACCGGTGCCGCCCCCGGCGACCTGGTGCTGGTGGTGGCGGACGAGCAGCGCCGGGCCGAGGCGGTCCTCGGGCACCTGCGCAACGACCTCGGCCGCCCCCCGGTGAGCCAGGGCCCCTACCGCTACACCTGGATCGTCGAGTTCCCGCTCTTCGAGGGGCTGGACGACGAGGGCCGGCCGGTGCCGGCCCACCACCCCTTCACCATGCCCCACCCCGACGACCTGGAGCTGCTGGAGAGCGACCCGCTCCGGGTCCGCTCCCAGAGCTATGACCTCGTGCTCAACGGCTGGGAGCTGGGCTCGGGCAGCATCCGGATCCACCGTCGGGACGTCCAGGAGCGGATCTTTGCCGTCCTCGGGATATCCCCGGAGGAGGCGGAGGCCCGTTTCGGGTTCCTGCTGTCGGCCTTCCGGTTCGGCGCCCCGCCCCACGGCGGCTTCGCCGTCGGGCTGGACCGGCTGGTGGCCATACTGGCCGGGGAGGAGAACATCCGTGAGGTGATCGCCTTCCCCAAGACCCAGTCGGGCGTCGACCCCATGACGGGGGCGCCCAAGCCCGTCGCCCCCCGCCTGCTGGCCGAGCTCGGCATCGGGCTCCGGGAGACCCGCCCGGGCCGGTAATGTCACCCGCCCATGGGGCCCGAGGAGCCATATGAGCGCGGCTGACATCGGGGCGGCCGTCGGCGGTGGGGTGGGCCTGGTGGTGGCGGTGACCCTCATCTGGGCGGTGCTCTCCCTGCGCCGGGCGGTGGGGGCGCTCGGCGCCTCGGTGGAGGCCGTCCGCACCCAGAGCCTGCCTCTGCTGACCCAGATGAAGGGCATAGCCGAACGCACCGAGGGCGAGATGGTCAGGATGGACGCCCTGCTGGAGCGGGCCGCTTCGATCTCCGAGACGGTGGACTCCGCCTCCCACCTCGCCTACCTGGCCTTCTCCAATCCGGTCATCAAGGCCCTGGCCTTCGGGGCGGGGACCAGCCGGGCGATCGGGCGGCTGCGCCGGCGGGCTCAGGAGCGCTGAGTGTTCAAGCGCCTGTTCTGGCTGGCGATCGGCACCGGACTCGGCTTCGGAATGTCGTTCTGGATGGTCCGTTTCGTGCGCTCCACGGTCGAGCGGTACACCCCGGAGCGGGTGTCGGCCGACCTGTCCGAAGGCCTGCGCCGGCTGGGTGAGGACATCCGCCAGGCCGTGGCCGAGGGGCGCCAGGCGATGCGGGAGCGGGAGGCGGACCTGCGGGAGTCGCTGGAAAAGCGCCGGTAGGCTCGGGGCGCCCCATGGAAGCCGAGCAGCTCCGCCGCACCTTCACCGACTTCTTCTCCCAGCACGGCCACGTCCGACTGCCCTCGGCCAGCCTGATCCCACATCACCCCACCGCCCCGCTGCTCACCAACGCGGGCATGAACCAGTTCACCTCCATCTTCCTGGGAGAGGAGCCGCCGCCCCATCCCCGGGTAACGACGGTGCAGAAGTGCTTCCGCACCGGCGACATCGACATCGTGGGCACGACCACCCGGCACCTGACCTTCTTCGAGATGCTGGGCAACTTCAGCTTCGGGGACTACTTCAAGCCTGAGGCCATCACCATGGCCTGGGAGCTGGTCACCGAGCGCCTCGGCCTCGATGGATCGCGGCTGTGGGTCACCGCCCACCACGACGACGACGAGGCCGCCGAGCTGTGGGTCCGGTCGGTCGGGCTTCCCTCGGAGCGGGTCCAACGCCTCGGGGACGAGGACAACTTCTGGGAGATGCAGAAGGGGGCACCCGGCCCCTGCGGTTACAACTCGGAGATCTACTACGACAAGGGCCCCGAGTTCGGCCCCGGCGGAGGTCCGGCCGGGGGCGGACCGGAGCGCTACGTCGAGATCTGGAACCTGGTCTTCATGCAGTTCCAGCGCCTGGGCGACGGCAGCCTGGTCGACCTCCCCCGCAAGTGCATCGACACCGGCGCCGGCCTCGAGCGGATCCTCCCGGTGCTGGCGGGCCAGCCCTCGGTCTTCGAGACCGACGTGCTCCGTTCGGTGATCGCGGCGGCCGAGGAGGCGACCGGGCGGGCCTACGGGTCGGGCGACGAGGTCGACGTGGCGCTCCGGGTGCTCGGCGACCACGGCCGGGCGATGTCGTTCCTGGTGGCCGACGGGGTCCTGCCCTCGAACGAGGGGCGGGGCTACATACTGCGCCGCATCATCCGCCGGGCCGTGCTGAGAGCCCACCGGCTGGGGGGGGAGAAGCCGGTGACCCCGACCCTGGTGGCGGCGGTGGAGGGAGTGCTCGGCGGCCCCTATCCGGAGCTGGTGCGGTCTTCGGAGCTGATCACCCAGGTGGTCGGGCGGGAGGAGGCCCGGTTCCGCCAGACCCTCCGCTCGGGCATGGGTCTGCTGGAGGAGGCGCTCGCCTCGGGGGGCGACGTGCTGGAGGGCGAGGTCGCCTTCCGCCTGCACGACACCTTCGGGTTCCCCATCGAGCTGACCCAGGAGATCGCGGCGGAGAGGGGCATCGCCGTGGACCTCGGGGGTTTCGAGGCCGCCATGGGTCGCCAGCGGGATCGGGCCCGCCGGGCCGGCAAGGAGGCCATCGGCGCCACGACCGCCGACGAGCGCTACCGGGCGCTGCTGGAGGCCCACGGCCCCACCGAGTTCGTGGGCTATGCCACCACCGAGGCGGACGCCAACGTGCTGGCCGTCCTGCCCGGGCCGGACGGCGCCGTGGAGGTGTTCCTCGACCGCACCCCCTTCTACGCCGAGGGTGGTGGCCAGGTGGGCGACACCGGCACCATAACCACGGCTACCGGCACGGCGGAGGTGACCGACACGACCGCCGCCCTGCCCGGCCTGCACCGCCACACCGCCCGGGTGGTGGAGGGGGAGGTGACCGCCGGGCAGCCGGCGACGGCCACGGTCGACGCCGACCGCCGCAACGACATCCGGCGCAACCACACCGCTACCCACCTGCTGCAGTGGGCCCTGCGCCAGGTCCTCGGGGATCACGTGGCCCAGCAGGGCAGCCTGGTCGCCCCCGACCGCCTGCGCTTCGACTACAGCCACTTCGCCGCCCCGACCGAGGAGGAGCTGCGCCAGGTCGAGCAGCTCGTCAACCGCGCCGTCATCTCCGACGCCCCGGTGCGGGCCTACGAGACCTCGATGGACCACGCCCAGGAGATGGGGGCCATCGCCATGTTCGGCGAGAAGTACGGCGAGGTGGTCCGGGTGGTGGAGGCCGGCGAGGGCTCCCGCGAGCTGTGCGGAGGAACCCACGTCCACGCCCTCGGCATGGTCGGGCCGTTCCGGATCGTCAGCGAGGGCTCCATCGGCGCCAACACCAGGCGCATCGAGGCCCTGACCGGTCGGGGTGCCATCGACCGGATAGCCGGCGACGAGGAGGTCCTCGCCCGGGCCTCGGAGCTGCTCAAGGCCCGTCCCGAGGAGCTGGCCGACGCGGTGGCCCGGCTGATGGAGCGCCAGCGGGCGGCCGAGGAGGAGCTGCGGGCCCTGCGCCGTCGGGGTCTGGCCGAGCAGGCCGCCGCCCTGGCGGCCGCCGCCGAGGGCGGGGTGGTCGTCGCCCGCCTCGACGGGCTGGCCCCCGACCAGCTGCGGGAGCTGGCCGCCGGGCTGAGGGGTCGGCCCGAGGTGAAGGCGGTGGTCCTCGGAGGCAGCCCCGACGGGAACCGGGCCGCCCTGGTGGCGGCGGTGGCCAAGGACTCGGGCCTGGTGGCCTCCGACCTACTGGCCCCGGCGGCCCGCATCGTCGGCGGCGGGGGAGGACGGGATCCTGAGCTGGCCACCGCCGGCGGGCGCGACCCGGGCCGGCTGGACGAGGCCCTCGAGGACGTGCGCCGCCGGCTCGGGGCGTGAGGGTATTGGCCCTCGACCTCGGCACGGCCCGGATCGGGCTTGCGGTGAGCGACGAGTCGGGCACCCTGGCATCGCCCCTGGGCTTCCTCACCCGCAGCGGCGACCCCGAGTCCGACCATCGAGCCGTCGCTGCCCGGGTGGCCGAAACCGGGGCCACCACGGTGGTGGTGGGCCTGCCCCTGAGCCTGTCGGGACGGGCCGGACCGGCGGCGGAGGCGGTCATGGCGGAGGTCGCCACCCTGCGGGCGCGGCTGGAGGTGCCGGTGGTGACCCACGACGAGCGCCTGACCACGGTGACGGCGACCCGGGCGATGCGGAGCGCGGGGCGCAGCCCCCGCCGGCGGCAGCGGGGTGACGTCGACGCCGCCGCCGCCGCCGTGCTGCTGCAGTCGTGGCTCGACGCCCGGGCCCGATGACGACCCTGACCACCGACATCCCGCCGGCGCCGTCCCCGTCGCCTCCCCGTCGCCCCCGCTGGCTGGTGGTGAGCGGGCTGGTGGTGGCGGCGGTGCTGCTCATCGCCGCCGTCGGGGCCGCCTTCGCCGAGCACCAGATAAGAGGAGGAGGCGCCGGAGGGCCGGAGGTCGAGCTGAGCATCCCCTCGGGCTCCTCGTCGCACCAGATCGCCGACCTGCTCGGCCAGCACGGGGTCATCAGCGACCCCCTCCTGTTCCTCATCTACATGAGGGTCCACGGGGGCGGCCCGTTCGAGGCCGGGGTCTACCTGCTTCACCGCCATTCCTCCTACGGCAGCGTCATCCGGACCCTGGCCGGCGGACCCCCGACGACCAGGCTGGTGATCCCCGAGGGGTTCACCCTGGGCCAGATCGCCGCCCGGGTCGGGGCCCTCCCCGGACACAGCGCCGCCCACTTCCTGGCCGTTGCCGGCAGCGGCGAGGTCCGCTCCCGCTTCCAGCCGGCCGGGAGCTCGAACCTCGAGGGCCTGCTCTTCCCGGCCACGTATCCGGTGACCATGGGGGAGAGCGACGCCCAGATCCTCTCCACCATGGTCCAGCGCTTCGACCAGGCCGCCGACCAGGTGGGCCTGGGGTCTGCGTCGGCCACCGTGGGGGTGGATCCCTACCAGGCGGTCATCGTGGCCTCGATGATCGAGCGGGAGGCCAAGCTGGCCGAGGACCGGGGCCTGGTCGCCCAGGTGGTCTACAACCGGTTGCGCAAGGGCATGAAGCTCCAGGTCGACGCCACCGTCCTGTACGCCCTAGGTCCGGGTCGCACCTCGCTCACCTCGGCGGATCTGAAGGTGGTCTCGCCCTACAACACCTACCTGGTCACCGGGCTGCCCCCCACCCCCATCGCCTGCCCGGGCGTAGCCGCCCTGCAGGCGGGGCTGCATCCGCCCCCCGGCAACTTCTTGTACTACGTGGTGGTGCAGGCCAACGGCAAGGAGGCCTTTTCGGCCACCCTGGCCGGCCAGGAGCAGAACATCGCCCTGGCCCGCTCCCGCGGCCTGCGGTGAGCGGGACGGCCGGGCCGGTGGGTACCACCCGGCTGGCGGCGGTGATCGGCGATCCGATCAGGCACTCCCTGTCCCCGGTCCTCCACAACGCCGCCTTCCGCCAGGCCGGGCTGGACTGGATCTTCGTCGCCTTCGAGGTGGCGCCCGCCGGGCTGGCCCGGGCGGTCGCCGGGGCGGCGGCCCTGGGGATCGAGGGGCTGTCGGTGACCATGCCCCACAAGAGCGCTGTGGTCGACCTGGTCGACGACCTGTCCCCGACCGCCGCCGCACTGGGGGCGGTGAACACCCTGGTCCGCTCGGGGGCGGCCTGGGTCGGGCACAACACCGACGGGGCCGGCTTCATCGACTCCCTGGCCGCCGGGGCCGACTTCGATCCCGCCGGGCGAACCTGCGTTGTGGTCGGCGCCGGCGGAGCGGCCCGGGCGGTGGTGCGCGCCCTGGCCGAGGCAGGGGCGGCCGAGGTGATCGTGGTCAACCGCAGCCCTGACCCGGGCCGCCGGGCGGCGTCGCTGGCGGGGGACAGGGGCCGGCTCGGAACGATGGGCGACGTGGCCGGGGCCGACCTGGTTGTCAACGCCACCCCGGTGGGCATGGCCGGCATGCCCCCCGGCCCGCCGGTCGACCCCCAATTCCTAAAGCCCGGTCAGGTGGTCGCCGATCTCGTCTACCACCCGGCGGCCACGCCGCTGCTCGGCGCGGCCGCCGCCAGGGGGGCCACCGCCGTCGGCGGCCTGGGGATGCTGGTGCACCAGGCTGCCCACGCCTTCCGTCTCTGGACCGGCCAGGAGGCCCCGGTGGCGGCGATGGAGCAGGCCGCCCGGGCCGCCCTCTGACCCGGTGCCGGCCGGCTCCAGATCTTCCGACGGATTGCCGATATCGGTACCCGAGTCCCCGACCACCCGATCGTCGCGGACCGGAGGCGGCAGATGCAGAGGAGCTTCGAGGGGCGACCGCCGTACGGCGGCCCTGGGCGCCGTGCCACCGCCCGGCGCCCATGAGCTTCCTCACGCGCCGTCCCCACCCCGAGGCTCCGCATCTGGCCACGTCGTTTCCCTCCGGGCCCGCTGAGCCCGGCCCCCCCGTCGATACCGGGCCCGGCGACGCCGTCACCGAGGCCGGGCCGCCCGAGCCACCCCCGGCGAGCACCCCCCCGCCTCCTCGGCAGGGTCCCCTGGGAGCCCTGCTCATCGCCCGAGGCGTCCTCACCGAGGAGGGTCTGGCCTCCGCACTGCAGGAGCAGGCCGCCACCCAGCGCGCCCTGGGGCGCATCCTGCTCGACATGGGCCTGGTCAGCGAGAAGGACCTCGTGGCGGCCTTGGCCGAGCAGGGCGGTCACGAGTTCGTGGACCTCGACGAGGTCATGCCCGACGCCTCGGCGGTCGGCCTGCTCAGCGCAGCCCTCGCCCGGCGCTACCAGGCCGTCCCCATCGGGTGGGAGGGTCACCAACTCGTCGTGGCCATGGCCGATGCCCGCAACGTGGTGGCGGTGGACGACATCCGCACCATCACCGGGCGGGACATCAAGGTCGTGCTGGCCCCTCCGGCGGCCATCGCCTCGACCATCGAGCGCTACGACCGCCTCGACGGCGACGCCGAGTCGATATCGGCCGAGGCGGCGGAAAGCTTCGACGCCGAGGACGACCTCACGTCCCTGAAGGAGGTCGTCGAGGACGCCCCCATCGTCAAGCTGGTCAACCTCCTCATCACCGAGGCAGTGTCGGAACGGGCATCGGACATCCACGTCGAGCCGGCCGAGCACGACGTGCGGGTCCGCTACCGCATCGACGGTGTCCTCCACGAGCGGATGCGGTTGCGCAAGTCGATCCAGAACGGGGTCGTCTCCCGTCTCAAGATCATGTCGGAGATCAACATCGCCGAGCGTCGGGTCCCCCAGGACGGCCGCCTGACCGCCACCATCGGCGGCCGGTCGGTCGACCTCCGGGTGGCCACCCTGCCAACAGTCCACGGCGAGAAGGTGGTCATGCGGATCCTCGACAAGGGGACCGCCCTCCTCCAGCTAAGCCAGCTTGGCTTCCTGCCGGTCGCCATGGAGCACTTCGAGCGCGCCTACCGCAAGCCCTACGGGACCATCCTGGTCACCGGGCCCACCGGCTCGGGGAAGTCGACCACCCTGTATGCGACCCTCAACCTGCTCAACGAGGAGTCCCGCAACATCATCGCCGTGGAGGACCCTGTCGAGTACCGGCTCGCCGGCGTCAACCAGGTGCAGGTGAACCCCAAGGCCGGCCTCACCTTCGCCGGCGCCCTCCGGTCCATCCTCCGCTCCGACCCCGACGTGGTGCTGGTGGGTGAGATCCGCGACCGCGAGACCGCCACCATCGCCATCGAGGCGGCCCTCACCGGCCACCTGGTCCTCTCGACCCTCCATACCAACGACGCCGCCTCCACCCCGACCCGGCTGATCGAGATGGGGGTGGAGCCATTCCTGGTCGGCTCGGCCCTCGACTGCATAGTGGCCCAGCGGCTGGCCCGCCGGCTCTGCGACCGGTGCAAGGAGGCCTACTCACCCAACGAGAGCGAGCTGCGGGCCGCCTGGGGAGAGAACGCGCTCCAGAACGATGCCGATATGACCGATGTGATGTGGTACCGCGCCGTCGGTTGCCCAGCCTGCAGCCGCACCGGCTACAAGGGCCGGTTCGCCCTCCACGAGGTGCTGACGGTGACCGAGGAGATCGAGCGGTTGATCGTGGACCGGAGCCACTCAGAGGACATCAAGAAGTTCGCCATCGCCCAGGGGATGATCACCCTGCGTCAGGCCGGCCTGGCCCAGGTCCAGGCCGGGTTGACCTCGGTTGAGGAGATCCTCCGGGTGGTGGCCTAGGGAGGCGATGATGCAGTCACCTAGCCGCCGGCTGGGCGAGATCCTGATCGAGCGCAAGGTGCTGTCGCGCCCGGCCCTGGAGGAGCTGCTGGACCGCGAGGCCAACGACGGCATACCGCTGCCCAAGCTGCTGCTGGGGGAGGGGCTGGTGTCGGAGAAGGACCTGGTGGCGGCCATCGGCCAGCGCGCCGGGTTCCCGTTCTTCGACCTGGGCGTCGAGTCGGCCAGTCCCCTGGTGGCGTCCATGCTGCCGGTCGAGCTGTGCCGGCGCCTGGTGGCGATGCCGGTGGAGATGGACTCGGACCACCTGGTGGTGGTGATGGCCGATCCCAGCAACCGGGGCGCCCTGGCCGAGCTGGAGCAGGCCGCCGGGGTGCGGGTGCGCCCCGCCATCGGCGTGCGCTCGGAGATCCTGTCTGCCCTGGGTGGGCCCGGGACCGAGGCGGCGCCGGCCGGCGCCCGTCCGCTGGAGCGGATCGACTCCGACCTCCACGTCAACCAGCTGCTGGCGCGGGTGGTCGAGATGGGCGGCTCGGACCTGCACATGACCGTAGGGCTTCCGCCCTGCGCCCGCGTCAACGGCGAGATGCTGCCGCTGGACGGGTTCGAGGTGCTCACCGGCTCGGAGATCCGCCGGATGATCTTTGCCATCCTGACCCAGCGCCAGCGGGAGAGGTTCGAGGAGGAGCTGGAGCTGGACACCTCCCACTCCATTCCCCACCTGGGCCGTTTCAGGGTGAACGTCTTCCTCCAACGCGACGCCGTCGGCGCGGTGATGCGGGTCATACCGTCCAACATCGTCGGTCTCGAGCGCCTGGGCCTCCCCGCCGCCGTCGCCGCCTTCGCCGAGCTGCAGCGGGGCCTGGTCCTGGTCACGGGGCCGACCGGATCGGGCAAGTCCACGACCCTGGCATCGCTCATCGACATCGTGAACAGCCGGCGGGCGGGTCACATCATGACGGTGGAGGACCCCATCGAGTTCATCCACACCCACAAGCGCTGCGTGGTGAACCAGCGGGAGGTGGGGGAGGACACCAGGTCTTTCGCCATGGCCCTCAAGCACGTCCTGCGTCAGGACCCCGACGTGATCCTGGTGGGCGAGATGCGCGACCTCGAGACCATCTCGACCGCCATCACCGCCGCCGAGACGGGCCACCTGGTCTTCGGCACCCTGCACACCCAGGACGCCCCCCAGTCGGTGGACCGCGTGATCGACGTGTTCCCCGCCCATCAGCAGCAGCAGATCCGGGTCCAGCTGGCGGCGGCGCTCCAGGGAGTCGTGACCCAGCAGCTGGTGCCGTCCCTCGACGGCGGGCGGGTGGTGGCGGCCGAGGTCCTGGTGGCCACGCCGGCGGTCCGCAACCTCATCCGCGAGGGCAAGACCCACCAGATCTACTCCTCGATGCAGGCGGGCGGGAAGCACGGGATGCAGACCATGGACATGTCGCTGGCCGCCCTCGTCAAGGCGGGGCGGGTCTCGATGGCCATGGCCTCGGAGCGCTGCGCCAACGAGGAGGACCTCAGGCGACTGGTCGGGGAGCGCTGAGCCCGATGGCCGACACCTATCTCTACCGGGTCCGCGACCGGCACGGCTCCATCGTGTCGGGCAGCCTCGAGGCCGACTCCACCGGCCTGGTGGTGGCCAAGCTGCGGGACCTGGGCTACGTGCCGCTGTCCATCGACCGGAAGGCCGCCGTAACCCTCAAGAGCGACATAAAGCTTCCCTTCTTCGGTGACCGGATCAAGCTCGACGCCCTGGCGGTGTTCAGCCGCCAGTTCGCCACCATGATCGACTCGGGCCTGACCCTGCTCCGGTCGCTCTACATCCTGGCCGACCAGACCGAGAGCAAGCCTCTGGCCGTGGTCCTCCGGGAGGTCCGCGTGGAGGTCGAGAGGGGGGCGTCGCTCTCCCAGGCCCTGGCCAAGCACCCCAAGGCCTTCCCGCGGCTCTACGTGGCCATGATCCGGGCTGGGGAGGTCGGCGGCGCCCTCGACCAGGTGCTCCTCCAGCTGGCGACGACCCTGGAGAAGCAGGTCGAGCTGAAGCGCAAGGTCAAGTCGGCCCTCACCTACCCGGTGGCGGTGCTGAGCCTGGTCCTGCTCATCCTCACCGCCATGCTGCTGTTCGTCGTCCCGACGTTCAAGAACCTCTACAGCTCCCTCGGTGGCACCTTGCCCCTGCCCACCAGGCTGCTCCTCATGGTCTCGCACTACTCGGTGATCCTGTTCCCGTTCCTGATCGTCGGGGCGGTGGTGGGCACCATCCTGTTCCGTCGCTGGATCCGGACCCCGAAGGGACGGGCGGCCTGGGACCGGGCCAAGCTGCGGGCCCCGATCTTCTCCAAGCTGGTGCACCGCACCGCGCTGGCCCGTTTCTCGAGGACCTTCGCATCGCTGCTGCGGGCGGGCGTACCCCTCCTCGAGTCCCTGGAGATCACCAAGGACACCTCAGGCAACGCCGTGGTCGCCGAGGCGCTGGCCGACGTTCAGGACGCCGTCAAAGCCGGCGAGTCGATCGCCCACCGGCTGCCATCCCACCCGGTGTTCCCGTCGATGGTCGCCCAGATGATCTCCGTCGGCGAGGAGACCGGTGCCCTGGACTCCATGCTGGACAAGGTGGCCAGCTTCTACGAGCAGGAGGTGGAGGCTCTGGTGAACTCGCTCACCTCACTGCTCGAGCCCCTGCTGATCGTCGTCCTCGGAGGGACCGTGGGCTCGATGGTCATATCGCTGTACATGCCGATGTTCAACATCATCAAGCTCATCAAATGAAGTGGGCTCGCCGGATGTTCCGGCGAGCCCACTGGGGAAGCACTACCACACTAAGTCGATTCGCCGCCGCGAACAAGACCATCGTGGTCGGATGGGACAACGCGCCCGGTCTCGCGCCGGGGGTGGCTCTCGTCGTCCGAACGTCGTTCCGGTCGGCGCAGAGTCGTGGGCGAGTGACCGTCGCCCGCCGTGGCGCCTCGGGGACGCTCCTTCTAGCCGGGACCTACCGACCTCGGGGAGACTCGATGTGGTGGAGTCCTTCGCCCCGACAGCCGGGTGCCGCGCATGATGCGGCGGCCTTGCCTTCGGTGGTCGGCGTTGCCGTCGGCAACTTGTGCTGGGTTCCGCCGGACGCACCCGGTGCACGCCGACGCCGGGCAGTCCCAAGCGGAGGATGACAGTTACCGCCAATGGGGACCAGAGCCGACCCCGACCGACGGGACCACATTTTCGGGCTCGTCAGTAAGTTTCTTCTAAAGCGGCCTCGTTCGCAGGGCGATAGTTCCAGGGCGAGCGCTCCTGAAGCGGCAAACCCGTCGTGAGACGGGGACGCAAAGCCACGGGGCCGGCAAAGGCGCCGGTCAGCCGGGCTGCCTGGAGGATCGCCCTGTCGGTGTGGGGGGCGAGCCCGAAAGGCGGGCTCGCCATACCCATTGCCAAACAGGGAGAGACAATGACCCAGCTGCTCAAGCGGCTCCGCAAGAGCGAGGAGGGCTTCACCCTCATCGAGCTCATGGTCGTGGTGCTGATCATCGCCATCCTGATCGCCATCGCCATCCCGACCTTCCTCGG
>DASRBO010000047.1:0-23301 GCA_035653595.1 Acidimicrobiales bacterium
CCATCGCCCTGGGCCACGACTGCGGCCACGGGCCCGGGGGCCACGCCAGCGAGGACGCCCTCAGCCCCTACCTGGTCGAGGGCTTCGACCACGCCGTCTGGGGCGCCGACGTGGTCCTGTCGCCTCTCAACCTGTGCGCTGAGACCCTCGACGGGATCCGCAACCACTCGTGGACCCGCCCCGTTCCGGCCACCCCCGAGGGCCTGGTGGTCAGCTGGGCCGACCGGTGCGCCTACACCGCCCACGACTTCGAGGACGCCTGCCGCATCGGGGTGGTGAGCCCGTCGATGCTGCCCGATTTGGTCGTGCGCCGCCTCGGCCGCTCCCGCACCCAGCAGCTGGGGCGGTTCATCCACGGCCTCATCGACGTGACCACCACCACCGGAACGGTCGGCATGCCCGAGGACCTGGCCGAGGCCCTGGCCGAGTTCCGGGCCTTCAACTACGACCGGGTCTACATGCGCACCGAGTCACTGGCCCAGGCGGCCAAGGTGATCGACCTGCTGCGGGCGCTGGTGGACCACTTCGCCTCCCGCCCCCAGCGCCTCCCCGGCGACGGCGCCGGCCTTGGCCCGGGCAGTGAGCCCGCCGTGCGGGCGGCGGTGACCTACGTGGCCGGCATGACCGACCGCTTCGCCTGTCAGAGCGCGGTCGACGAGTTGGGCTGGACCGCGGAGCGGCTGCCCGCCGGGGTCTGAGCGGAGGGAGCCGGGGCCGCCCGGGCCGCGCTCCGCTCCTCCTCCAGCCACTCCGGGGCGTTGGCGCGGGCCCACTGGGCCCGTATGCGCCCGGTAAGCATCGACCACAGGGCGTCGCGGTGGGTGAGGGCGAAGCCGATGTGGCCAACCACCACCGCCACCACGGCGGTGGCCAGAGCGTCGTGCACGAAGGTCGCCCCCGTGCGCCACGAGACGGGGAAGGGCCCGAACCAGTGCATGACCGAGCCGGTACCCAGCATGACGACCATGGCCCCGAGGGTGAAGGCGGCGTTGAGCTTCTGGCCGGCGTTGAACTTGCCCTGCTTGGGCAGGCTGACCCGCCCGAAGGAGCGCAGCCAGCGCCGCTCGGCGGCGCTCCAGAGGTTGAGCCGGCGCAGGTCGTCGCGGGTGCGGGCGCCCCATGGCCCCACCACCGACAGGAGGAGAGGCACCAGCAGGGCCACCCCGCACCACACGTGAAGGGAGGCGACCAGGGCCCGGCGGTTCACCAGTGACGACAGCGCCGGAACGTAGAGGGCGGCGCCGCTCAGTATGAGGAAGCCGAACAGCCCCGCCGTGGTCCAGTGCAGGGCCCGCTCCACCCGATCGAAGCGGGACAGCCAGCCGCCCGGCGGCGCCGGCTCAGCTGGTCGGGACATCGCTGCGGCCGTTGGAGTGCCCGACCCAGGCGTCGACGTCGTAGCCCTCCTGCTCCCAGTAGCCGGGGATCACCTGATCGGTGACCCGGATGCCGGAAAGCCATTTGGCCGACTTGTAGCCGTACATGGGGGCCACGTAGAGGCGGACCGGTCCCCCGTGCTCGGCCGTCAGGGGCTTCCCCTCGAACTCGTAGGCGACCAGCACGTCGGGGCGGCGGGCCTGGGCCAGGGTGAGGCTCTCGGTGTAGGCCCCGTCGAAGCAGTCGAACTGGAGGGCGGTGGCGCCGGGCGCCAGGCCGGCGGCGTCGAGGAGCGTCGACAGCCGCACCCCGGCCCAGTGCACCCCGGGCACCCGCCAGCCGGTGACGCACTGGAAGTCCCGCACCAGCGAGGTCGACGGGAGGGCCCGCAGCTCGTCCAGGGTCAAGGTGATCGGCTGGTGCACCAGCCCTGACACCGTCAGGCGGTACTGGCTGTCGGGCACGGTCGGGATCCCGCCGGTGACGGTGTAGATGCGGAACCGGTCCGCCCCCGGCACCAGGGCCGACAGACCCCCGCCCCCGACCGAGGTGACCGGCCGCAGGGCGTCGCCGACCAGCCGCTGGGCCGTCGAGCCGACGACGACCCCGAGGGCGCCCAGGCCGACCATGCCCAGGAACACCCGGCGCCCGACCGGCGCCGGTCCGGCTCGACCGTCGGCGGCCTCCGGCCCCGGGGGCAGGAGCGGGCCGGTAGCCATTGATTGAAGATACGGCGACGACCCCCCGGCCGGATGTCACCGCGGCCGAAAAGGGCGCTATCGGATCTGCAGCTCGGAGCGATAGATGCGGGCCGGGCCCAGGGCCTTCACCCGCTCGGCCAGGGCAGCGAAGGCGGCGCCGGCCTCCCCGTCGGGATCGCTCACCGTCACCGGCACGCCGTCGTCGCCCCCCTGGCGCACCGCCGCTATGAACGGGATCTGCCCCAGTAGGGGGACGCCCAGCTCCTCGGCCAGGGCGTCGCCTCCCCCGGCGCCGAACAGCTCGTAGCGCCGGCCGTCGTCGCCCGTGAACCACGACATGTTCTCGATCACGCCCCGCAACGGCAGGTTGACCTTGCGGGCCATGTAGGCGCTCTTCTGGGCCACCCGCTGGGCAGCCGGCTGGGGGGTGGTGACAACCAGCACCTCCGAGCGCGGCAGGTACTGGGCCATGGAGAGGGCGACGTCGCCGGTGCCCGGGGGCATGTCCACGATCAGGAAGTCGGGCTCGCCCCAGTCCACGTCGACCAGGAACTGCTCGAGGGCCTTGTGCAGCATGGGGCCCCGCCACATCACCGGCTGGTCCTCGCCCACGAAGAAGCCCATCGAGATGCAGGTGATGCCGTGGGCCCGGGGCGGGATCAGCTGCTCGTCGACGATGTCGGGCGGCTCGGTGAGCCCCAGCATCCGGGGTATCGAGTAGCCGTAGACGTCGGCGTCGAGCACCGCCACGGCGGCTCCGGCCCGGGCCAGGGAGACGGCGAGGTTGACCGTCACCGACGACTTGCCCACCCCGCCCTTGCCCGAGGAGATCCCGATCACCCTGGTGGGCGAGCCGGGCGACATGAACTGGTTGGTCCGGCCCTGTTCGTGGCCGAGGGGGCGGGGATGGGCGTGCGGATCGGACATGGCTGGCCTCGACGGACGGGCGGGAACCAATTTCCCCTATCCGCGTAGGTAGAATAACCCCGTGACGTTGGGTGAGCGGCCGCTCACCGACGAGGAGTTCTCGGCGGTGGTAGCGGCAGTGACGTCGGCCTTCGGGGATCCGACCAGGCGCGAGATCTACCTGTTCGCCCGCACCGAGGCGGGGGTCACCGCCTCCGAGGTGGCCGAGCGCTTCGCCCTGCACGCCAACGTGGCCCGCCACCATCTCGACAAGCTGGCGGCCGGCGGCTACCTCGAGGTGTTCCTCGAGCGCCCCGGCACCGGGGGGGCGGGGCGGCCGTCCAAGCGCTACCGGGCATCGGCCGCCGGCACCGGCATCGACCTGCCCGTCCGGCGCGACGACCTGCTCATCACCCTGCTGGGCCGGGCCCTGGCCCTGCTGCCCGACGACCAGGCCGAGGCCATGGCCGAGCAGGTCGGCCAGGAGTACGGCCTGGTACTGGCCGCCCAGATGGCCCCGGGCGACGGCCAGCGCTCCCTCCGGGCCGCCCTCCACGCCGTGGCCGAGGCCCTGACCGCCCACGGCTTCGCCGCCCACACCGAGGCCCGGGCCGGCACCATCGCCATCGTGTCGGACCTGTGTCCGTTCGGGGAGACCGCCGCCCAGCACCCGGTGATCTGCGCCGTGGACCGGGGCATGGTGCGGGGCATGCTGGCCGGCCTGTACGGCGACACCGCCCCCAAGACCGCTTCGTCGCGGGCCCTGGGCGACGACGCCTGCGTCACCGCCGTCTGACGGGCGGCCGGCATGGCCCGCCACTACCTCGACCACGCGTCGACGAGCCCGGCCCGCCCCGTGGCCGTCGAGGCCGTGGTCGCCGCCCTCACCGGCGAGCTGGCCGCCGACCCGGCCCGGGTGCACACCGAGGGGCGCATGGCCCGGGCCGCCCTCGAGCAGGCCCGGGCCGCCCTCGCCGCCCTGCTGGGGGTGACCCCCCGCCAGGTGGTCTTCACCTCCGGGGCCACCGAGGCCATCAACTCCGCCGTGTGGGGGGCGTGCCGGGCCCGGCCGGGGGCGGTGCTGTGCGCCGGCGTCGAGCACTCGGCGGTGCGGGAGTCCTCGGCCCGGTCCGCCCCGGTGGTGGAGGTGGAGGTCGACCGGACGGGGCGCATTCATCCCGAGGCGGTGGAGGAGGCGGGCCGTCGGGCGGTGGCCGACCACGGCGCCGTCGCCCTGGTGCACTGCCAGTGGGCCAACCACGAGGTGGGCACCCTGCAGCCGGTGGCGGAGGTGGCGGAGGTGGCCCACCGCCTGGGGGCCCTGTGCCACGTCGACGCCGCCGCCGCCGTCGGCCACGCCGTGGTGGACCTGGCCGGGGTGGGGGCCGACCTGGCGTCGGTCAGCGGCCACAAGTTCGGCGCTCCCAAGGGATCGGGGGCCCTGGTGGTCCGCCGGGGGCTGCGCGTCGAGCCCCTGATCGTCGGGGGAGAGCAGGAGCGGGCCCGGCGGGCCGGCATGGAGGACACCGCCGCCCAGATCGGGCTGGGGGCCGCCGCCCGGGCCCTGAGCGGGCCGGCGCTGGCCGAGGAGATGGCCGCCGCCCGCCGGCGCACCGGGCGCCTGCTCGCTGCCGCCCTCTCCGTCCCCGACGTCGTCGTCTACGGCGATCCGGACAGCAGGCTGGACCACATCGTCTGCCTCGGGGTGGCTGGGGTGGAGGCGGAGGCGGTGGTCATCGGGCTGGACCAGGCCGGCGTGGCCGTGCACTCCGGGTCGGCCTGCTCCTCGGAGTCCTTCGAGCCGTCGCCGGTCCTGGCCGCCATGGGGGTCGACGCCGACCGCTCGGTGCGGGTGTCGGTGGGCTGGTCCAGCACCGAGGAGGACGTGGATGCGTTCGCTTCCGCCTTCGCCGCCGTGGTCGACCGTCTCCGCTCGCTGCGCTGAGCGCCCGGCGCCTGAGCGGGGCGCCGTTCAGCTCCTGGCCGCCGCCTCCTGGCGGGCCCGCTCGAGTATGGGCTGCACGGCCCTGATCACCTGGGGCCCGGGCCTGCTGGCCAGGTAGGCCTCCAGCTGGGGCACGGCCCCGGCCGGGTCGTGCTCCTCGTCGAGCAGGATCACCCCGAGGAAGAACCGGGCATCGGGGTACTGGGGGTCGGCGGCCACCGCCGCCTTCACCGAGTCCAGCCCTTCGGCGACGAGGGTCGGGTCCTTGCGGGCGTCGCCGGTCAGGCGCAGCAGCCAGCCCCGGTAGGCGAGGGCCTCGGGCTGGTCGGGCTCGACGGCGAGCACGGCGTTGTACAGCTTGACGGCGTCGAGGTCGTCGCCGGCGGCCATGGCCTGGCGGGCCGAGGCCAGCTCCTGGGCCGGGGTCGGGGGCACCGATCCGGAGGAGGACTGGCCCGGTTGGCGGGATCCCAGCGCCGAGGCCACCAGCAGGCCGGCGCCCACGGCGAACACCACCGCCCCGGCGGTCCCGACGACGGTCCTGATCCGCCGTCGCCGCCCGCCGGCCACCGCCCCCGGGGCGGGATCGGGCGCCGCGGCATCGAGGGGACCGGCCGGTTGGCCGTCCCCAGCCGGCGCCGACGGAGTGGCGGGGTCCCCGACGGGCGGGGCCCCGGTGGCGGCCGGCGCCGACGGAGCGGCCGAGCCGTCGCTCGCCGGGGGCGGCTCCGGCGCCGGGTCGCTCTCCAGCTGGCGGATCACCGCCGCCGCCCGGGCGACGTAGCCGTCGCGCAGGTGGCGGTAGTCGGCCTCGTCGACCTCGCCGGCGCGGTGCTCCTCGTCGAGCAGCCGGATCTGCTCCAGCAGCCGGTCCCGCTCGTCGTGGCGCCGGGCCGTGTCGCTCACTGCGGATCACCACCGCCGGCCGGCGCCGCCGCCGAGGCAGCGAGGGCGGCCTCGACCAGGCGGCGGTCCTCGTCGCCGGCCACGGCGGGCCCGGCCCGCCACCGCCGGAAGGCGAGAGCCAGGGCGCCCAGCACCACGATGGCGGCCGCCACCGGCAGCACCCAGACCAGGCCGGCCACGCCTCGGGAGGTGGGGCGCAGGATGATGCCGGGCCCGTAGCGGCTGGCGAGGTAGGCCTCGATCTGCTCGCGGCTCTGGCCCTGCACCAGTCGCTGGCGGATGGCGTTGCGCACGGCCACGGCGGTGGAGGCGTCGGAGTCGGCGGCGGTCAGCGCCGAGCACGACGGGCACCGGACCTCGGCGGCGATGGCGTGAACCCGGGCGTCGAGGCCGGGCGGGGCCGGCCGGGGCGCCGCCGCCACCGCCAGGCTGGCCGCCGCCACCACGGCCAGCACGGCCCAGGCCAGCCACTGCCAGCGGGGGATGCGGCTCACAGCCCGGCCCTCCTGGCCTGGACGATCACCCGGTTGAAATAGCCCACCTGGTTGGGGGTCAGCGGGCCGATCACCTTGGCCAGCACCGCCCCGTCCGGGCTGACCAGGAACGACTCCGGAGGGGCCCGCACCCCCCAGGCCAGCGCCAGCGCGCCCTCCCCGTCGTCGAGGGCCGGCCAGTGGGCCCCGCCCCCGGTGAGGAAGCGCCGGGCCGAGCCGGCGGAGTCGGAGAAGACGACCCCGACCACGGCCGTGCCCGACCGGTCCATGGCCACCAGCTGGGGCAGCTCCTGGTGGCACGGGCCGCACCAGCTGGCGAAGAAGTTCACCACCACGAAGCGGCCCCGGAGGTCGGTCAGGGAGAACCGGCCCCCGCCGATGTCGGTGCCCGCGGTGGGTGGGGCGGGCTGGCCCACGATGGGGCTGGCCGCCTCGGCCACCTGGGCCGGGGGCCGGGTGGACAGCACCGCCACCAGGGCCGCCCCGGCCACCCCGATGCCGAGGGCCGCCCACCGCACGGTCCTCGTCCCTCGCCGACTCCGTCCGGGGGGGCTCCGGACGTCGTCCGGCGCCGAGGGACCGCTCACGACGCCCCCGCCCCCCCGCCGGGTCGGCCGGCCCCGGCCGGCACCGGGGCGTCCTGGCGGTCCGGGTGCCTGACCGGCACCGGCTCGGCGCCGGCACCCTCGCGGTCGGCCCCGGTGGTACCGGGTGCCCTCCGCCGGCGACGGCGCTCGGGAAGGGCGGCGAGGACGGTGCCCGCCACCATCACCGCCCCGCCCACCCAGAGCCACATGACCAGCGGCTGGTCCACCAGACCGAGCACGGCCGGCCCACCGGCGGCCGCCGGGCCGACGTCGAGGGTGAGGTAGAGGTCCTCGTGCGGCCCCGATATCACCCACGGGGTGCCCACCGCCTGGGTATCGGGGCTGTACTGGCTGATGGCCGGGCGGGCGATGGTCGCCCCTGGCGCAGCCGCCGAGTCGCCGTCCACCAGCACCAGGGCCTCCTGGGCGCTGCGGTTGGGGTAGGTCACGTCCCGCTGGCCCAGGTAGGTGAAGCGGTGGCCGTCGAAGCGGGCCGACTGCCCCGGCGACAGCCGCACCTCGGTGCGCTGACCGTAGGAGGTGCTGGCGGCGAAGGCGGCGGCCACAACGGCCACCCCGACGTGGACGACCATGCCGCCCC
This sequence comes from Acidimicrobiales bacterium, assembly GCA_035653595.1. GTDB lineage: Bacteria > Actinomycetota > Acidimicrobiia > Acidimicrobiales > JAJPHE01 > DASRBO01. The sequence goes on from DASRBO010000047.1 coordinate 7,518, forward strand.
CGCTGCGGCCGGTCAGGGCGCGCCACGACCGCCGGCGGATGTCGGCGCCGAGGCGCCACAGGCCCGACGTACCGGCGAAGGCGGCCAGCCCGAAGGCGGTGATCGGCTCGATCCCCCGGAGCCCGGCCGCCACGCACCCGGCCCAGGTGGCGACCGCCGCCGCCGCCGGCGCCAGCAGGCGGCCCGACACCATCCGGGCCGGGGCCCGGCGCCATGGCAGCGCCACCCCGACCGCCATGAGGAACAGCAGGCACAAAGCGAGCGGGGCTCCCATGCGGTTGAAGTAGGGGCTGCCCACCGAAACCGTCGATCCGTTCACCGCCTGCACCACCAGCGGGAACACCGTGCCCAGAAGCACCACGAAGGCGAACAGCCCGAAGACCAGGTTGTTGGCCAGGAAGGCGCCCTCGCGCGACAGCGCCGCGTCGAGGCCGTCCCCGCCGCGCAGCTCGTCGCCCCGCCAGGCGATCAGACCCACGCTCACCGCCACCACCAGCCCGAAGAAGGCCAGGATGGCCGGGCCCAGCGTCGACTCGCTGAACGAGTGCACCGACTGCAGCACGCCGGAGCGGGTGAGGAACGTTCCGAGGATGGTCAGGCTGAAGGCCGAGGCCAGCAGCGAGATGTTCCAGACCCGCAGCATCCCCCGCCTCTGCTGCACCACCGAGGAGTGCAGGTAGGCGGTGGCGCACAGCCACGGCAGCAGGGACGCGTTCTCCACCGGATCCCAGGCCCAGAAGCCGCCCCAGCCGAGGACCTGGTACGACCACCACGCCCCCAGCACGATGCCGGCGGTCAGGCAGCCCCAGGCGAACATCGTCCAGCGCCGGGTGGCCGCCAGCCAGTCCTCGTCCAGTCGGCCCGTCACCAGCGCCCCCACGGCGAAGGCGAACGGCACGGTGAAGCCGACGTAGCCCAGGTACAGAAGCGGCGGGTGGAAGGCGACGAGGGGGTTGTTCTGCAGCAGCGGGTTGGGCCCGGGCCCGTCCGCCGGAACCGAGCCGGCCACCCCACCGAAGGGATCGGCGGGGCCGACCATGAGACCGAAGAAGAACGCGGCCACGGCGAAGGCGGTGGCGGTGGCCCAGCCCACCACCGGGTCGGCGGTGCGGGCCCGGAAGCGGCGCAGCATGGCCACCAGATAGCAGGCCAGCACCGCCGCCCACAGCAGGATGGAGCCCTGCAGCGCCGACCACAGGGCCGTCACCCGGAACAGCAGCGGGGTGCCCCGGCTGTCGTTGGCGGCCACGTAGGCCAGGGAGAAGTCGCGCCCGATGAGCGCCGACTCCATCACCCCCACCGCCACCGCCGCCGCCGCCAGCACCAGCCACCCGTAGCGCCGGGCCAGGAAGACCGTTGCCTGACGCCCCCGGGCCGCCCCGACGGCGGAGGTCAGCCCGCCGGCGAGGGCGGCGGCGAATCCGAGCAGCACCGCCCCGTGGCCGACCAGCCCGTTCATCGGCCGACGAACTGGCGCACCCGGGCGGGGTACTTGGCCACGTAGTCGGCCGAGTGCTTCACCATGATCAGGTCGGACTCGAAGGTCGACCCGGAGAAGTAGCCCTCCAGCACCACCGGTATGCCGGGCTGGAACAGCTGCGGCGGATAGCCCGTGTTCACCACCGCCACCCGGACGCCGGCGTTCTCGATGTCGAAGCGGACCTGCCTGCCTGCGCTGGTCACCGTGCCCGGCACCACCGTCCCCTCGATGCGGAACCGCTCCGCGCCCAGGGTCGCCCGCTGGTGCACCGCCTGGTCGGCGGTGAGGAAGTACTCGGTGGCGCTGCCGAGGCCCTTGGCCAGCAGGAAGCCGATGGCGCCCAGCGCCACCAGAACCGCCACCCACGCCCGGCGGCGGTACGACGGCGGCCGGCGCCGGGACGGCAGGCGGTCGTCGGCGGTGACCGCCGGGGCCTCCCCGGTGGCGGTCATGGCCGCCAGCGCCCCGACCCGACCCCCAGCGAACGCGACAGCCGGCGCCGGCGGCGCAGCATCCAGCCGGCGTAGGCGCCCAGGGTGGCGAAGACGACCGAGTAGCCGGCGATCACGTAGCTCACGACACCCCCACCGTCACCGGCCTCGAGCCCCCGCCCGGTCCCGCCTCGGCCAGCCGCTCGGCGATGGCGAGCTGCAGTCCCTCGTCCTCCTGCCTGGCCTCCAGCACCGCCAGGCGGTAGCGGTTCCCGACCAGCCACACGTAGGCCAGGGTGAAGGCGACGAAGGAGACGAGGAGGGTCCAGGCCATCGGGGTGGCCAGGGTGGGGTCGCCGAAGCCGGGGCGGAGCACCGTGGGTGCCTGGTGCAGGGTCTGCCACCACAGGACCGACATGTGCACGATCGGAACGTCGGCCGAGGCGACCAGTCCAGCCACCGCCGAGCGCCGGGCCCGGGCGTCGGGGTCGACCGTCACCCGGCGCAGGGCCAGATAGCCGACGAAGAGCGCCAGCAGCAGGGCGGTGGTGGTGAGGCGGGCGTCCCAGGTCCACCACACCCCCCAGGTGGGCCGGCCCCAGATGGAGCCGGTGGCCAGGGTGAGGGCGCAGAAAACCACCCCCACCTCCGCCGATGCCGCCGCCAGCCGGTCCCAGAACGGGGCCCTGGTGCGGGGCCACAGGTAGGCGAGGCTGGCCACCGCCGTCACCCCGAAGGCGAGGTAGGCGACCCAGGCCACCGGGGGATGGACGTAGAGCAGCCTCACCAGGTTGCCCATCACCCGGTCCTGCGGGGTCAGCCACAGGCCGAGGACGACCGTCGCCCCCAGCCCGGCCAGCGCCACCAGCCCGCACACCCGCAAGAGCACCCCGGACCGCCGCAGCAGCCACCCCAGGGGCCCCGGGTGGGGCGGCGGGTGGGCGAGGGCGGTCACGACTCCTCCAGAAGGGAGCCGAAGAAGAGGAAGCCGGCGGCCACGTACACCACGGCGAAGACCGCCAGCACCCGCAGCCAGGTGGCGGGGTCCCCCGAACCGGGCACCAGCGCCGCCTGCCAGGCCTTGCTGGCCGACAGCAGCACCGGGGCCACCACCGGCAGGAGCAACAGGGGAAGGAGGGTCTCACGCACCCCCAGGCTGGCGGCGACCACCCCGTAGAGGGTGCCGGCGGCGGCCAGGCCGACGGTGGCCAGGGCGGCCGAGCCGATCACCACCGGGGCGTCGCGCAGGGCGGAGGAGTAGAGCACGACCACCCCGGCGGCCAGCACCACCTGCAGGACGGCCAGCTGGAGCCCGATGGCCGCCGCCTTGCCCACGAAGACCGCCGCCGGGTCGAGCCCGGACAGGCGCAGGCCGTCACGAGCGGCGTCGGAGGCCTCCACGGCGAAGCTGCGCTGGACCGCAAGCACGGCGGCCAGCAGCACCGCCACCCAGAACAGGCCGGCGGAGGCCTGCTGCAGCAGGGCGTGGTCGGCGTCGAAGGCGATGGCGAACAGCACCAGCACCACCAGGGCGAAGGGGGCCACCTGCTGGGCTCCGACGCGCGAGCGCAGCTCTATGCGCAGGTCCTTGCCCGCAACCAGGGCGGCCTCACGCAGCAAGGGCCACCTCCCCGACCCGGCCGCCGGCCAGGGTGACGGCCCGCACCGGCAGGTCGGCCACGGCGGCGTCCTCGTGGGAGGCCAGCACCACCGTTGCCCCCCCGGCCACGGCCGTGCCGATCATCGAGTCGACCAAGGCCCGGCCCTCGGCGTCGAGGGCGGCGTGGGGCTCGTCCAGCAACCACAGCTCGGGCGCCCTCGCCCACAGGGCGGCCAGGGCCGCCCGGCGGCGCTGGCCGGCGGAGAGATGGGCGGCCCGCAGCCCGCCGAGGCGGCCCCCCAGCCCGAACCGCTCGAGGGCGGAGTCGGCCGCCGCCCGGCTGCCGCCGGCGGCGCGCACGGCGAAGCGGACGTTGTCGGCCACGCTCAGGTCGTCGTACAGGTGGGTGGAGTGGCCGAGCAGGCCCACCCGACGCCTGACCGCCCGGGGGTCCCGCCGGAGGTCCAGGCCCAGCACCTCCACCTCGCCGGCGGCGGCCCGAAGCAGGCCGGCGCACACCCGCAGCAGGCTGGTCTTGCCGGCACCGTTGCCGCCCCGGAGGAGGACGACCTCGCCGGGGGCGACGTCGAGATCCGCCCCGGCCAGGGCGGGGTAGCGGCCGACGAGCGCGACGACGGAGCGGAGATGGACGGCATCGGCCATAGAGGCGGGCCAATGCTACGGGGGCCGCAGTGGAGCCATCCAAGCGGCGACGAGGCGCTGACCCGGAGGCGCTTACCGAAGGGCTGACCCGGAGGCGCTGACCCGGCGGCGAGGGCCGGGGACGGTACGGTCGGTGGCGATGGCACGCCGCATCGTCGCCGGCACAGGCAGGACGCTCATCGCCCTCGGTGTGCTGATGCTGCTCTTCGTCGCCTATCAGCTGTGGGGCACCAACCTGGCCGAGGCCTCCAGCCAGAACTCGCTGCGCCAGCAGCTGGACCGCCAGCTCGCCCGTCCCACCCCGACGACCACGCTGGTGCCCACCGCCGCCCCCACCACCACGACCGTCCCGCCACTGGAGCCGGTGCCCGGCGGGGCGGTGGGCCGGATCCAGATCCCCAAGATCGGGGTGGACAAGGTGGTGGTCGAGGGGGTGGGCGAGGAGGACCTCAAGCGGGGGCCGGGCCACTATCCGGAGACGCCCCTGCCTGGCCAACCCGGCAACGCCGCCATCGCCGGGCACCGCACCACCTACGGCGCCCCCTTCTACAACCTCAACGAGCTGGTCGCCGGTGACCCGATCTACATCACCACCGCCCAGGGCCGCTTCGAGTACACCGTCACCGGCTCCCAGGTCGTGGCCCCGACCGATGTGGCCGTGGTCGCCCCCACGACCGGGGACCGCCTGACCCTCACCACCTGCAACCCCCGCTTCAGCGCCGCCCAGCGCCTGGTGGTGTCGGCCCAGCTGGACCTGAGCGTGTCCCCGGCGGTGGCGCCCCCGCACCGCGACGTGGCCAACCTCCCGCCGGGCAAGCCGGTGGAGGCGTCACTCAACGAGGGGTCCTCCGGGGCCATCGGCCCCTCGGTGGGCTGGGGCCTCGGGGCGTCGGCCGTGTGGCTGGCCGCCTGGGTGGCCGCCCGGCGCTGGCGGCGCCGCTGGCTGCCCTACCTGGTCGGGGTTCTTCCCTTCCTGGTGCTGCTGTTCTTCTTCTTCGAGAACGTCTCCCGCCTGCTGCCCACCGACTTCTGACGCCCGGGCGGTGCCCGCCCCGTCGCCCGCTCAGGAGCCGCTGAAGCGGGGCGGGCGCTTCTCGCGGAAGGCCAGCATCCCCTCGGCCACGTCGGCGCTGGACCACGCCCGGCGGTGGGCGGCCTCGACGTCGGCATCCGAGGGCGCCGCCTCCAGCCGGTTGAGGGCCAGCTTGTGCCCGGCCACGCTCAGGGGGGCGAGGGCGGCGATCTCCCGGGCCCACGCCAGCGCCTCGACCGGGCCCCCGGACCGCTGGCCAAGGCCCAGGCGCAGGGCCGTTTCCCCGTCGATCTGCTCGGCCGCCATGAGCATGGCGCGGGCGGTGGCGTGGCCGACCATGGTCGCCACCCGCTGCACCGTCCAGTGGTCGACCATCAGGCCGAGGCGGGCGGCCGGCACGCCGAAGCGGGCCGAAGGCTGGACCACCCTCAGGTCGCAGGCCACCGCCAGCTGCACCCCGGCACCCAGGGCGAATCCCTCGACGGCGGCGATGCAGGCGACCGGAAGCTCGCACAGGGCATCGAGCACCGACCGCAGGGCGGTGCCGAAGCCGGCGTCGCGCACGGTGCCGAGGTCGGCTCCGGCGCAGAAGTTCCCGCCCTCCCCGCTCAGCACAACCGCCCTGGCCCCGTCCGCCACGGCCCCGGTGAGCGCCGAGTGCAGCTGACGGCAGGACTCGGTGTCGAGGGCATTGCGGCGCTCGACCCGGTCGATGACGATCGACGCCACCGGCCCTCCACCTTCCCCCGGATGGAGCTGGGACCGGATCAAGGGTCGATTACGGCGATGAGATCGCCCTCCTGCACCTGGGTCTCGGGCTGGACGCTCACCTCGGTGACGGTGCCGGCGCTGGGGGATTCGACCGGAATCTCCATCTTCATCGACTCGAGAATGGCCAGGACCTCGCCTTCGGCCACCTGCTGGCCGGCGGCCACGTGGACCTGCCAGACGTTCGCTGCTATCTCTGCCCTTACCTCGGTCATTGCGCTGCCTCCTGGGCGCTCCCGCGTCCTGACCCAGCAGCGGCGAGACTATCCGCATGATCTGGATCTTCAGCGTGCTCGTGGCCGGCCTGGTCATCGGTGCCCTGGGGCGGCTGGTGGTGCCCGGCCCCAACCCCATGGGCTGCCTGACTACCTCCCTGGTGGGCATCGGCGGATCGGTGATCGGCGGGGTGATCGGCAGGCTGGCCTTCGGCCCCCACCTCTACGGCCACACCGTCTCGCTGGTGCTGGCGGTGCTCGGCTCGGCCCTCATCGTCTGGCTGCTGCAGAACCGGCGCCGGCGCGTCGCCTGAGCCCTCAGCGGCCCTGTCGGGCCACCAGCTCGAGGTCGGCCTCGACCATCATCTGCACAAGCGAGGCGAAGCCAACCTCCGGCTTCCAGCCCAGGGTGTGCTGGGCCCGGCTCGGATCGCCGACCAGCAGGTCGACCTCGGCCGGGCGCATGAACCGCTCGTCCATGACCACGTGGTCCTGCCAGTTGAGCCCGACGTGGCCGAAGGCGAGCTCGCAGAACTCCCGCACCGAGTGGGTCTCCCCTGAGGCGACGACGAAGTCGCCCGGGCACTCCTGCTGCAGCATCATCCACATGGCCCGCACGTAGTCGGCGGCGAAACCCCAGTCCCGCTGGGCGTCGAGGTTGCCGAGCGGCAGCGACCGGTCGAGGCCGGCCTTGATCCGGGCGACGCCGTGGGTGATCTTGCGGGTGACGAACTCCAGGCCCCGGCGGGGGCTCTCGTGGTTGAACAGGATGCCTGAGCTGGCGTGGAGCCCGTAGCTCTCGCGGTAGTTGACGGTGATCCAGTGGCCGTACACCTTGGCCACGCCGTAGGGGCTCCGGGGATAGAATGGCGTCGTCTCCCGCTGGGGCACCTCAAGCACCTTGCCGAACATCTCCGACGAGCTCGCCTGGTAGAAGCGGATTTCGGGGTCGACGATCCGGATGGCGTCAAGCACCCGGGTCACCCCGAGGGCGGTGGTCTCCCCGGTGAGCACCGGCTGGCTCCACGAGGTCTGCACGAAGGACTGGGCCGCCAGGTTGTAGACCTCGTCGGGCCGGTGCTCCCGCAGCAGGTTGATCATCGACACCTCGTCGAGCAGGTCGCCCTGGGCCAGGGTGACCCGGTCCTGGAAGTGGGCGATGCGCTCGAAGTTGACCGTGCTGCTGCGCCGCAGCATGCCGACGACCTCGTAGCCCTTGTCCAGCAGCAGCTCGGCCAGATAGGAGCCGTCCTGCCCGGTAATTCCTGTGATCAGCGCGCGGGGAGACATTCTGGCGTTGTACCCGCTCACCGGCCGCTTGTCTGCTAAGACACTTATCAGTGCTCGAGAATCTCGGACGCCGGGTGGCGCGGCTGCGGGGGGCCCGGGGCTGGACCCAGCAGGAGCTGGCCTCGCGGCTGGGGGTCTCCCGGGCGGCGGTGTCCCACCTCGAGGCCGGGGTGACCATCGCTGGCGAACGCACGGTCACGCTGCTGGCCGGGCTGTTCAAGCTCGAGCCCCACGAGCTGGTGGCGGGCACCAACTACCCCCCGGCCAAGGCCGAGCGCCTGCCGGTGGTCGCCTGCCGCTACACCGAGGTCGAGCTCCAGCTGCGGCTGCTGGACGCCGACATCGGGCGGGCCGGACCGGGCTTCGAGCCGCTGGTGGCCGACGAGTGGCGTCGGCGGCTCACCAAGGTGCTGGCCGACACCCAGGACCAGGGCGAGCGCCGGCTGGTCGAGGAGGCGCTCGCCACCCTGGGCCGGCGCCCCCGGCTCGGTTAGGCGGCCGGGCCCGGTCGGCTCAGACTGGCAGCACCCCGTGCTTTCGCCACGGCCGCTGCACCACCTTGGTCGCCGACACCTGCAGCCCCCTTATGACCGCCGTCCTCGTGTCGGCCGGATCGATGATGTCGTCGACCTGGGCGTGGCCCGAAGCGATGTAGGGGTCGATGTTCCTCCGCAGCTCCTCGGCCATGGCGAGGCGCGCCTTGTTGCGCTCCTCGCCCTCCGGTATCGCCTCGAGCTGGCGGCGCATGATGATGTTGACCATCCCGTCCGGGCCCATGACCGCGATCTCCGCCGTGGGCCAGGCCACGATGTAGTCCGCCTCGTAGGCCGTCCCGTTCATGACGAAGTAGCCGGCGCCGTAGGCCTTGCGCAGCACCACGGTCACCTTTGGCACCGTCGCCTCCGACACGGCGAAGAGCATCTTCGCCCCGTGGCGGATGATCCCCTGGCGCTCCACCGCCGAGCCGACGGTGAAGCCGGGCACGTCCTGCAGGAATACCAGCGGGATGGAGAAGGCGTCGCACAGCCACACGAAGCGGGCCGCCTTGTCGGCCGAGTTGACGTCCAGGGTCCCGCCCAGCACCTTGGGCTGCGAGGCCACGATGCCGACCGGCGTGCCACCGAACCGGGCCAGGCCGGTGATGACGTTGCGGGCCCAGTCCGGCTTCATCGGGAAGAAGCGCCCGTCGTCGACGATCGACTCGATGACCCGGTGCATGTCGTAGGCGCGCCGCGGCGCGGTCGGGACGATGTCGTAGAGCTCCTCGCAGCGCCGGTCGACCGGGTCGGCGGTGGGCCGGTGCGGCGGCGGCTCGGTGTTGCTTGATGGGAAGTACGACAGGTACTCACGCACTGTGGCCAGGCAGGTCTCGTCGTCGGCCACCTCGAGGTCGGCCACCCCGCTGATCTTGTTGTGCACCGCCGACCCGCCCATCTCCTCCTCGCTGACGTCCTCGCCGGTGGCCGCCCTGACCAGGTGGCGGCCGCCCAGGGCCATCGAGGAGGTGCCCTTCACCATCGGTATGAAGTCGGCCAGCGCCGGTATGTAGGCGGTGCCGGCGGCGCAGTGGCCCAGCATGGCCGCCACCTGGGGCACCACCCCGCTCAGGGTGACCTGCTCGCGGAACAGGGCGCCGGCAGCGGCGAAGGTGGACCCTGAGGACTGCTGGATGCGGGCTCCGGCGGAGTCCAGCAGCCAGACGATGGGGATGCGCTGGCGCAGGGCCATCTCCCGCATCCGGGCCGTCTTGGACTCCCCGACCGAGCCCATGGAGCCGGCCATGACCGTGAAGTCGTAGGCGCACACGGCCACCCGACGGCCGTCGATCAGGCCGATGCCTGCGACCATCCCGTCGGCGGCCAGGTAGCCCCGGCTCTTCTCCAGCTCGGGGTCCATCGAGTCGGCCAGCTGGCCGTACTCCACGAAGGAGCCCGGATCGAGGAGGAGGTCGAGGCGCTCGCGCACCGGGAGCTTGCCCAGGCTGCGCTGGCGGGCCACCAGATCGGGGCCGCCCATGCCCAGGGCCCGTTGGCGGCGCTCCGCCAGGTCGGCGACCAGGGGACCCCACTGGTGCAGCTCGGTGTGGGTGCGGTCGTGGCTCACCGGCGGCTCCTGAGCCGGCCGGTCCGGCTCGGTGTCGGCCACCCCGCTCACCTCCCCGTCCATTTGGCCTTGCGCTTCTCGTTGAAGGCGGCGATCCCCTCGCGGGAGTCCTCGGTGAGGGTGGTGAGGCTGAGCATGGAGTGCAGGTGGGCCAGGGCCGGGGCCGCCTCCATGTCCCACACCCGGTAGAAGCTGTCCCGTCCCAGCCTGGTCACCGCCGGTGACTTGGACGCCAAGGTGGCGGCCAGCTCGTCCACCGCCGGGTCCAGCTGGGCGACCGGCACCACGCGGTTGACGAAGCCGATGGCGAGGGCCTCGGTGGCGTCCACCCGCCGTCCGGTCAGCATCAGCTCGAGCGCCTTCTTGGGCGGCATCGAGCGCACCAGGGGAACGGTGATCATGTACGGCCACAGACCGACGTCGACCTCGGGCGTGCCGAACTGGGCGTCCTCGGCGGCGATAACCATGTCGCAGGCCAGGGCCAGACCGAACCCGCCGGCCAGGGCGTAGCCCCGCACCCGGGCGATGGTGGGCTTGCCCAGCGACCACAGATCCTCGAACAGGGCAGCCAGCTCCCCCCTGCCGTCGTGCAGCTCGAGGAACCCGGCCCCGGCCGCCATGCCGGTGAGATCCGCTCCGGCACAGAAGGCCCGGTCGCCGGCGCCGCTGAGGATCACCACCCGGACCTCGGGGTCGACCCGGGCGCGTCCAACCGCCGCCCGGAGCCCGGTCATCACCGCCGCCGACATGGCGTTGCGGCGCTCGGGGCGGTTGATGGTTATGCGGGCCACGCCGCCGTCGGTGTCGTAGAGGACCTCGGAAGCCTCGGGCATCGAGGGGACGGTAGTGTCTGGCGCCGTCGTGAGCTTCTCGTCCGCCGCGGTCGTCTCCTACCGCCTGGGCGGCCACGACGGCGTCTCGGTCGAGGCGGCCAAGTGGATCGACGCCTTGACCAAGCTGGGGATCGAGGTCACCACCGTGGCCGGCGCAGGCACGGCCGACGTCATCGTCGATGGCCTCTCCCACGAGCCCGGGGCCCCGGTGGACGTCACCCGCCTGCGCCGGGCGCTTGCCGGCGCCGACGTGGTGGTGGCCGACAACATCTGCTCGCTGCCCTTGAACCCGGCCGCCACCGCCGCCGCGGCCGCCGAGCTCGCCGGCCGGGCGGCGGTGCTGCGCCATCACGACCTTCCCTGGCAGCGCCCCGGCATGGACGCCCCCGTTCCCGACGATCCGGCCTGGTCGCACGTCACCGTGGCCGACCTGCACCGACGCGGGCTCGCCGAGCGGGGAATCGACGCCGTCACCGTCCACAACTGCTTCGACACCGCCACTGCGCTCGGCGACCGCGACTGTGCAAGGAAGAAGCTGGGCTTCACGCCATCGGGCCTGGTCTGCCTGCAACCGACCAGGGCCATCAGGCGCAAGAACGTCGCCGCCGGGCTGGAGGTGGCCGCCGCCCTCGGCGCCACCTACTGGATAACCGGGGCGGCCGAGGAGGGCTACGGACCGGAGCTGCAGGCGCTGCTTCGGGCCTCACCGGTCCCCGTCAGGCACGCCGCCGCCCCCGGTCGGGGCGCCACCGCCATGGCCGACGCCTATGCGGCCAGCGACGTGGTCCTCCTTCCCTCCCTGTGGGAGGGCTTCGGCAACCCGGCGATCGAGGCCGCCGTCCACCGCCGTCCTCTGGTGGTCGGTCCCTACCCGGTGGCGACCGAGCTGCGGGCGTTCGGCTTTCGCTGGTTCGACCTCGACCAGGTCGACGAGCTGGCGGCGAGGCTCCGGGAGCCGGCGGGTCTGGCCGAGGATCTCGAGCACAACGTGGCCGTGGCCGCCCGCCACTTCTCGCTCGAGTCCCTGCCGGGGCGCCTCGAGCGCGTGCTTCAGGACCTGGACGCCCGGATCAGCGCTCGGCGGGGCCGATGCGCCGGAAGCGCCGGCGGTTCATCTGCACCGCCATCAGCGTGAGCTGCGACCTGACGGCCATGTCAGGCCGGCGCGGCTCAGGGGGTCGCCGGGTCTGGCGGGGCTGGTTGGAACGCGGTCTGGCCGACACAGAGGCTTGCATTCGCCGGCGTTGCGCCGTTGTCCTCCATCCCCGGTCCACCTGCCGCCGCCAACCCCGACGATTGGCGGCCTTTGGTCGGCAGTGTCCGAATCCACCCCCGCGGCAGCGCCTTGTTAGCGTGAAGGAGTGGGGACCAGCGGGGGGTTGAGGTTGCCGGCGGCCCGGCGGCGCAGGCAGCTGCTCGACGTCGCGCTCGAGGTGTTCGGTGACCGGGGCTTCGACGGCACAACCATGAGCGAGCTGGCCCGCGAGGCCGGGGTCACCAAGCCGGTCCTGTACCAGCACTTCTCGTCGAAGCGGGAGCTCTTCCTCGAAGTGGTAGCCGACGTCGGCTGCCGGCTGAGGGAGGAGGTGGCGCTCGCCACCTCCTTCGCCGACCGGCCCCGTGGCCAGGTCGAGGCGGGCTTCGCGGCCTACTTCCGCTTCGTCTCCTCCGATCGCAACGCCTTCAAACTCCTCATAGGGGTCATATCCGGTCGCGATGGTGAGTTCCGCTCGGCCGTGCGCGGGGTCGAGGAGGAGATGGCCTCCACCATCGCCGAGCTGATATCGGCAGGAATCAGTCCAGAGCACCGCCAGGTCATTGCCTACGTTCTGGTCGGTATGGCCGAGAGCGCCAGCCGGCACTGGATCGAGCAGGAGAGGGCCGGCAACCCCGAGATGCTCGCCGAATGGGTGGCCGAGCTGGCCTGGGCCGGCCTGCGGGGCGTGAGCGAAGAGGTCACCGCTTGACCGTCGCCGTCGAGCGGGAGGGCCTGGTCACAGTGGTGACGATCGACCGGCCCGAGGTGCGCAATGCCATCGACCGCCCCACATCGGAGTCGCTCGCCGACGCCTTCCGCCGCTTCGAGGACGACGACGCCTCGCTGGTGGCGGTGCTGTCCGGGGCGGGCGGCACGTTCTGCGCCGGCGCCGATCTGAAGGCACTGTCGGACGGGCGCGGCAACCGCGTCCTGCCCGTGGGCGACGGGGACGGGCCGCTGGGACCGACCCGGATGCGGCTGTCCAAGCCGGTGGTCGCCGCCGTCGAGGGCCACGCCGTCGCCGGTGGGCTGGAGCTGGCCCTCTGGTGCGACCTGCGGGTGGCGGCCCGTGACGCTGTGTTCGGAGTGTTCTGCCGCCGTTGGGGCGTCCCGCTGGTCGATGGCGGCACCGTCCGCCTACCCCGCCTGATCGGTCAGAGCCGGGCCCTGGATCTGATCCTCACCGGCCGTCCGGTCGACGGCGAGGAGGCATTCGCCATCGGCCTGGCCAACCGCCTGGCAGAGCCGGGGCGGGCGCTAGAAGTGGCCGTCGAGCTGGCGCGGACCATCGCCGCATTCCCGCCTCTGTGCGTGCGCAGCGACCGGGCCTCGGCGCTGGCGCAGTGGGGCCTCGGCGAAGCGGAGGCCCTGACCCGCGAGTACGAGCTGGGTTGGGCGACCATCCAGAGCGGGGAGACCCGTCAGGGCGCCGGCCGCTTCGCCGCCGGCGAGGGTAGGCACGGGCAGTTCTGAGCCGGACAGCCCGCAAGGGCGGGGCGCGGCGCTCCGCCAGCGCCGTTCCCCACCACGCCGCCACCCGGCCCAGCGTCGCTCCGGCTGCACCGCCGCTACGACCTCGCCGGCGGCTCGACGCGCCGGTCCGGCGGCGGCCTCAGGGGGCGGTGGTGGTCGAGGAGCTGGCGCCCGTCGTAGAGGTCGTTGTGTCCTGCGAGGTAGACGTGGTCGTGGACGAGTCGGTGGAGCCGGAATACGAGCCGGCCCCGCTCAGGGTGGTCGAGGTGGTGGATCCACCGGACCGGCCGGCACCAACCGTCGTCGTGGTCGAGCTGGATGTGGTCGGGCTGGATGTGGTCGTGGTCGACGCCGAGGTGGCGCCGCTCCCCCCGGTGCCCCGGACGGTCGCCCCCGACCCTGTCCCCATGACCGCCGGAGTGGCGATCCCGTGGCCGTGGGCCAGGCTTCCGAGGGAGCTCCAGCCCTCGGCCAGGGTCCCCCGCTCGTTGCGCTGTATGGGCCGGTAGCCGCCCGGCGGGATCCAGGCGTAGGCGAGGCCGCCGACCACCAGCACGCCCCCCAGGACGGCAGCCGCACGCGGCCCCGGCCTTCCCTCCGTGGCCCGTGCCGTCGCCCGGATCGCCGACCGCCCCCCGCGCAGGAGCATGAGCACGATGCCGGCCAGCGGCAGGGCGAGGACGAGCAGCTGCGCCGACGCCGACGACGCCGCCAGGATCCTCCCGTCGCCGGAGGCGTTGACCGCCTGGTGCAGGAAGCCGTGGCCGGAGTGCCATGCGGTGGCGAAGATCCGCGGCAGGTTGACCAGCACCATCGCCAGCTCGATGGCCAGGACCGGCACCACCACCAGGATCCAGACAGTCACCGCCCGGCGGACCCACGGCTTCAGCACGGCCACCCGCTCGTCGGCAGGCCGACCAGGCAGCCACGACCGCAGAATGGGACCGATCCTGGCGAACAGGTCGGGGACGCCGGTCAGGTCCGACACGATGTAGTAGCCGTCCAGCCTCACCACCGGGATGAGCTGGTGGGCGATCTCGATGTGGGTCACCACCACCGCCAGCAACAACGGCTCGAACCGGGTGACGAAGTACAGGCCGGCGAGGAAGAGCACGAAGACAGCGTTGAAGTAGACCCCACCGAGATCGGTGCGCAGGCGGCCGGCCCGGTCGAGTCGGTAGGAGTCGGTCACGTCGGTGTAGAAGGCCGGCCAGGCGAGGTAGAGGCCGCAACCCATGCGCCCCGGGCTGGCTCCGCCGTAGACGCAGCCGGCGGCGTGGCCGGTCTCGTGGAAGCCCGCTGACCCCACCACCAGGGCCAACAGGACGAGGATGGCGGCCGGGTGGACCAGGCTCTGGCGGAGCGGCTGGGCCACTCCGTGCACGGCGAAGAGCCAGTAGTCGAAGAGGCCCAGCGCTGCCAGCACCGCCAACACGATCGGGCGGGGGAAGAGGACCTTCAGCATCCGGCCGAGCGCGCCCGTGACCGACTCCGGGATGAGAGCGGCGCGGAACTTGAGGCCCAGGAACGGATCGGGCTTGGCCGGCGCCGCCTGGCCGCCGTCAGGGAAGCACGTGACGCCGATCGGGGCCAGCTTCTCGCTGACGAGGAACTCGACGTTGTCGGCCGTCAGCTGGCGCCCTACGGCCTGGCTCACCTCCGAGGCGACGGTCTCGTAGTCCTTGCGACCGTCGACCGTCGCCGCCACCTGGTACAGGATGCCCGGCAGCTGGATGACCTGACCGTCTCCCCGCCGCACCAGTGCCGGCGGGACCTTGAAACCGGAGTGCTCGTACTCGCCTATGAGCTCGACGCCGTCGGCCAGAGCCGGCGGAGGGGCGGCTGCGCCGGGTGCCGGGCTCTGGTGGCGCCCCGGCACCTCGGTGGTTGACACGGCCGGGCTCTACCCCCGCGGCAGCGCGGTCACGCTCGCGATCGGGTCACCGTCGTTGCCGGACAGGTTCCTGCCGGGGCGCGGCCTGCCGCGGGCAGGCAGCTATCCGCTTGCCTGCGCATGCCGGGGCGGAGGTTTGCGCCTTGCCGGGCTTGCAGGAGCTTTGCGCCTTGCCGGGCTTGCAGGAGCTTGGCCGGGGTGAGGTTTGCGCCGGGCCTCGGACCAGCGAGTCGAGGGCGCCGCACTTGCAGTCCCTGGCAACGACCTCGCGTGGCGGTTTCCCGACCGGCGCCGCCGGGGAACGGAGTTTTCGGGGGCCGCCAAGTGCTCCCGACGTTGGGGGAACAGCAGCACACCCGGGTCCGCCCTCGGCGGAGGGCGGCCGACGAACAGGAGACTGAACATGGCGGACCAGTACAAGAAGCTCACCCGCGAAGAGCTCGAGGCCCTAGCCGGAGAGGCACTCCCCGAGCGGGCGGCGATGTCTCTGATCAATGCCAATGTGGCCGCCCCGGTCAATCTGGCCGCGGCGCTCAACGTGCTGTCAGATAACTCCACCGCCGTCGCCGACGCCACTCAGACGGCTCCGATCACCCAGACCAACTGAGGTCGGCCGACACAGCGATCTCCGAGGTTCGACCGATCACGCAGAGAGGAGACCCATCATGGGTGCGACCAAGTACCGGCCCCTCACCCGCGAGGAGCTCAACCAGCTGGCCGGCGAAGAGCTGCCGGAGCGGGCG
>DASRBO010000048.1:0-35410 GCA_035653595.1 Acidimicrobiales bacterium
CCTGCCGGCCGGCTACAGCGAGCGGATGCTCCTCTCCGCCCCGCTGCTGGTGCAGGCCCCGGGCGGCCTCGACCCCCGACTGGTCGCCCTGACCGAGCCGATGGCCGTGGGCCTGCACGCCGTCAACCGCTCCGGCATCAAGGCCGGCGAGGGGGCCATCGTGCTGGGCTCCGGGCCGGTCGGCCTGGCCGTCATCGCCGCCCTGCGCCTGGCCGGGGCTGAGCCGATAGTCGCCACCGACTACTCGGCCATGCGCCGACGCCTGGCCGGGGTGATGGGAGCCCATGAGGTCGTCGACCCCGGCGAGGAGCCCGCCTTCGACGCCTGGGCCCGGCTGGGCAACGGACGCACTCCTGTGGTCTTCGAGGCCGTCGGGGTGCCTGGCATGATCGACGACGCCATGAGGGACGCCCCCCGCCACAGCCGGGTGGTGGTGGTCGGGGTCTGCATGGAGCCGGACCGCATCACCCCGTTCTGGGGCATCGCCAAGGAGCTGGCGGTGCAGTTCGTGCTCGGCTACGAGCCCCACGAGTTCGCCGGCACGCTGACCGCCATCGCCGACGGCCGCCTCGACGTGGCCCCCCTCATCACCGGCGAGGTCCCCCTCGAGGGACTGCCCGGTGCCTTCGAGGAGCTGGGCTCCCCAGACCGCCACGCCAAGATCCTCGTGGTCCCCTGAAGCGCCTGCGGTCACCCGCCGGCCACCGGCCTGGCGTCACCGCAGCGCGGTCACCGGACCTGGCTGAGACTCGGTACCGGTGTCCTCAGGGCCCGACCACGACGTCGGGCCTCTCCCATACCAGGCTGTACCGCCACAGCAACCGACGGCGGAACCGGCGACCGGGCAGCACCCGGGCGGATATCCGGGCAACCTGCGAGTAGCTGCTCGGCGGGGGCCAGAGCACCGGCGCCGGGCTCTGCCAGACCGGGCGGCCGGCGTGCACGACGCGGTGGTCCAGCACCGCCGCCACGTCGATAAGGAGGTCGCTCGGCCGCCGGCTGCGGGCCAGCCCGACCACCACCAGGGTGCCGCCGGGGCGCAGCAGTTCGGCCATGCGGGCCAGAGCCTCCTCTTCGTAGAGGTGGTGGATGACGGCCACCGAAGCCACCAGATCGAACGAGCCCGGTGGGAACGGCGGGTGTCGGATGTCGCCCTGCACGTAGCTCACCCCGGCGGGGACGGCCTGGGCCCGGGCCAGCGCCAGCGCCTCCCCGTCATGGTCGAGACCCACCACCTGGGGCACGACCCGACGCAGCCGGCGCGCCAGGATCCCCTCCCCACAGCCGACGTCGAGGGCCCGCACCGCCCCCGCAGGCACCGAGGCGAAGACGATCCGGTGGTAGGCGATGTTGTGGTTCCAGCGCTCCTCGTCGGCCGGCAGGTCGGTGGCCGCCACCGCGCCAACCTACCGGCGGTTACCGTCGCGGCATGCGCCAAGTTGAGCCGGTCCGCATCGGCGACATCAGGGTCGACGGGGTAATGGACGGGGAGGGCCGCTTCCAGCCCACCCTCAGCTTCCGGGGCACCACCCCGGAACAGTGGGAGGTGCACCGGGACCTGCTGGACGAGGACGGCCTGCTCGGTTTCTCGATGGGCGGCTTCCTCGTCCGCACGGGCGACCGGACGGCCCTGGTGGACCTCGGCCTGGGGCCCCGCCAGTTCCTCGGGATCCAGGGCGGGGCCTTCCTGGACGAGCTCGCCGCCCTGGGGGTGACGCCGGCCGAGGTGACCGACGTGCTGTTCACCCACCTCCACTTCGACCACATCGGCTGGGCCACCGCCGAAGGCCGGGCCGTGTTCCCCAACGCCGAGTACCGATGCGCCCAGGCCGACTGGGACCACTTCATGGTCAGCGAGCCCGGTGACGAGGCCCAACTGCTGGAGGCGGCGACAGATCGGTTCAGCACCTGGGACGACGACGGGGTCCTCCTGCCCGGCATCGATGCCATGGCCGCCCCGGGCCATACGCCCGGCTCTACGGTGCTGGTGATCTCCTCGGGCACGGAGCGGGCAATGCTGCTGGGCGACGTGGTGCACTGCCCCATCGAGCTGGTCGATGACGAGTGGGCCAGCATGTTCGACATGGATCCGGCCCTGGCCCGCCGGACCCGGCTGGCCCTCAACCGCGAGCTGGAGGGAAGCGGTGTCCCGGCGGTCGCCGCCCACTTCCCCGGGCTGCGCTTCGGCCGGCTGCTGCCTGGCGAGGGCAAGCGCCGCTGGGTCATGTAGGCGACAAATGAGCTGGGGCCGGCCGGCGTCGCCCGAGTACCGTCGGCGTCCATGCCCGCCCCCTACGACGCCAACAACCTGCTGCGCATGCTGGGCATCGAGGTGGTCGAAGGCGAAGACGAACAGGACAGCGTGGCCCGCCTGGTCGTGCGGCACGAGCTCATCGCCGGCACCGGCTACCTCTGGGCGCCCGTGGTCATCGCCATCGCCGACGCCCTGTGCGCCTTCGGGGTGAGCCGCCACTGGCCCGAGAACGCGGCCAGCTTCACCACCGTGGAAGCCAAGGCCAACTTCCTCTCCAGCGCCCGCGAGGGCGAGGAGGTGATCGGCCGGGCTAGCCCCCTGCACCTCGGGTCGACCACCCAGGTGTGGGACGCCACCGTGCGCAACCAGACCACCGGGCGCCCCATGGCCGCCTACCGGTGCACCCAGCTGATCCTCTACCCGCGCTGAGCCCGCCTCGGGGCCAATTCGCTTGCCGGCCGCCGGCTCCGCTGCTCGACTGGCTCAGCCGGCTCGGAGCCGGCGACACCGGTGAGGAGGTGACCGATGACTGCAGAGGCGAAGGTCGTCGCGTCGCGTGCCCTGACCGGTCGAGGTCGCCGCTAGGAGGAGGCCAACCCCGGGCGCGACGCCGTTTGAAGAACGGTCTTCGCCTACCGGAGGTTTCCTTGACCCGCCATCAGCGCCAGGGCGTCCGCCGACGCCAGGGTGATTCCTTCCGCTGCCGCCACTGCGGCCTCGACGTACCGACCTCGGCTCCTGGTACGGCCCACCGGAACCACTGCCCGTCATGCCTGTGGAGCCGCCATCTCGACGACCGACCGGGTGACCGCTCCGCCGACTGCGGCGCGGCCATGGAACCGGTTGCGGTGGCGGTGCGGGGCCGGGGCGAGTGGGTGCTCGTCCACCGCTGCACCGGCTGCGGGGCTGCGCATCTCAACCGGTCCGCGGGCGACGACAGCCCATTGCTGCTGCTGTCGCTGGCGGTGCGCCCGCTGGCGCAGTCGCCCTTCCCCCTCGACCGGCTGGCGCCGTTGACCGAGCTGCCCTGAAGGGACCGGCCGCCGGCGCCAGCCGGTAGGTTGTCGCCGGTGGGGGTCCCCGAACACCGCCGGCAGCGGCGGATGGCCTGATGCTCGACGTAGCCGAGTCGGCGGTCGAGGCTGCCCTGGCCGCCGGCGCTCGCTACGCCGACGCCCGGGTGATGCACACACGCGCCGAGTCCATGTCGGTGCAGAACGGTGAGGTGGAGGGACTGCGCCAGGGCGAGAACGCCGGGGTCGGGGTGCGGGCGCTCATCGGTTCGTCCTGGGGCTTCTTCGCCACCGCCGAGCTGTCGGCCGCCTCGGTGCGGGCGGCCGGGGAGCGGGCGGCCGAAACCGCCCGGGCCTCGGCCCGGGTCGGGGGGCCACCGCTCGAGCTGGCCCCGGTCCCGCCCGCCACCGGGCACTGGGAGAGCACCTGCCAGATCGATCCGCTGTCGGTGTCGCTCGCCACCAAGGGGGACCTGTTGGTGGCGGCCACCACCACAGCGCGCGACCAGGGGGCGCGCATCGCCCAGGCCTCCTACCTCATCTGGGACACCGACAAGTGGCTGGTCACCAGCGAGGGACACCGGATCTCTCAGCGCATCCGCGAGTGCGGCGCCGAGTTGTCCGCCACCGCCGTGGGTGACAGCGAGACCCAACGCCGTTCCTACCCGGGCATCCGGGGCCAGTACGGAACCCAGGGCTGGGAGCTGGTCGACGGTCTCGACCTGGTCGGCAACGCCGCCCGCGTCGGTCAGGAGGCGGTGGCCCTGCTCAGCGCCCCGGCCTGCCCGGAGCTCACCACCGACCTGATCCTGGGCTCGGAGCAGATGGCCCTGCAGATCCACGAGTCGGTCGGCCACGCCACCGAGCTGGACCGGATCCTCGGTTGGGAGGCGGCCTTCGCCGGCACCTCGTGGCTCGACCTCCGGCAGCTGGGCAGCCTCCGTTTCGGCTCCGAGCTCATGAACATCACGGCGGACGCCACCCTGCCCGGCGCCCTCGGCTCCTTCGGCTACGACGACGAAGGCACGCCTGCCCGCAGCGTGGACATCGTGCGTGACGGCCGGTGGGTCGGCGTCCTCTCCGGACGGGACTCGGCCGCCCTGGCCGGCATACCGGCGGGCGGGATGGTCCGGGCCGACGGCCACGACCGCATTCCGATGGTGCGCATGACCAACATCGGTCTCCTGCCCGGACCCCACTCGCTCGAGCAGATGATCGCCGAGACGGGCGAAGGCATCTACATGGACACCAACCGGTCCTGGTCGATCGACGACCGCCGGCTCAACTTCCAGTTCGGATGCGAGATCGCCTGGGAGGTCAGGGACGGCCGGCTCGGCCGCATGCTGCGCAACCCCACCTACACCGGCATAAGCCCTCAGTTCTGGGGGTCCATGGACATGGTCGGCGGCAGCGCCGAGCTGACCTTCTGGGGCACGCCCAACTGCGGCAAGGGCCAGCCCATGCAGATCGGCCACACCGGCCACCCGGCGGTGCCCTGCCGGTTCCGCGGGGTGCGGGTCGGGGTGCGGGGATGAGATTGGGCGACGAGCGGCCGGGCGGGGCCGGGCCGGAGATCGGCGCCGCCGACCTCGACGGGATCGCCGAGCGCATCCTCGACCTGGTCGGGAGCCGGGGCGAGGCGGCGGTGACAGTGACCAGGAGTCTCAGCGGCCTGACCCGCTTCGCCAACTCCTTCATCCACCAGAACGTGGGCGACGAGGCCGTCACCGCCGCCGTCGAAGTGGTGGTCGGGGGGCGAACGGCGGCCGCCACCACCAGCCGGCTGGACGGGGACGGCCTCGAGCGCCTGGTCCACTCGGCGCTGGCGGCGGCGGAGGTGCGCCCGGTGGATCCGGCTTGGGCCGGGCTCAGCCCGCCCCAGCCGTCCGGCTTCGCCGGCCACTACGACCAGGCCACCGCCGAGGCCGGTCCGGCCGAGCGGGCAGCAGTGGTCGCCGCCTTCGTCGAGGCCGGCGACGGCCTGGAGGCGGCCGGCTACTGCGAGACCTCGGCGGCCGAGCGGGTCTTCGCCAACTCCCTCGGCCATCGCATCGCCGGCCGGGCTACCACGGCGGCGGTGGACGGCATCCACCGCCTCGACGGGGCCGACGGCTGCGCCTCGACCTGCTCCAGCCGGCTGGCGGACCTCGACGGCGCCCGGGCCGGGGCAAGGGCCTCAGAACGGGCCCGGGCGGCCGCCACCCCGGTCGAGATGCCGCCCGGGCGCTATGAGGTGGTGCTCGAGCCCCGGTGCGTGGCCTACATGATGGACTTCCTCTCCGTCTACGGCTTCAACGCCCGGGCCGTCATCGAGGGCCGGTCCTTCGCCTCGGTCGGCGAGGGCCAGTTCGATCCGGCGCTGTCCATCTGGGACGACGCCACCGACCCCCGCCACATCGGCTTCGGCTTCGACGTCGAGGGCACGCCTAAGTCCAGACTGGACCTGGTGCGGGCCGGGGTGGTGAGCGCCCTCACCCACGACCGCCGCACCGCCGCCCGCATGGGCGGGGGGGCCCTGACCACCGGTCACGCCGTGGCCGGGGGCGAGTCGCTGGGCGCCGTCGCCCGCAACCTGTTCCTCGGGCCGTCGGGAACCCCCTCGCCCGCGGCCGATTTGGTGGCGGCGATGGAGCGGGGCCTGCTGGTGAGTGACTTCTGGTACGCCCGGGTCCTCGACCCCAAGACGGTGGTTGTCACCGGCCTCACCCGCAACGGGGTCTTCCTGGTCGAGGAGGGGAAGGTGAGCGGGGCGGTCACCAACCTGCGCTTCACCCAGTCCCCGGTGGCGGCCTTCGGGCCGGGCAAGGTGCTCGGGGTGGGCGACGACGGCGCCCTGGCTCCAGGGGGGCTGCACCTGGGCTGGAACCACTCCCCCAGCCTGCGCCTGGCTCAGTGGAACTTCACGGGGAACGCCTCCGGCTGAGGCGCTCCCGCTGGGGCACCACCGTGTAACGAGGATCCCCGGCCGACTCCATGCCGGCCCGGAAGATGCCGAAGCGGGCACAGGCCGAAGCGGCCAGCAGCACCAGGCCGGAGGCGGCGCTGCCCAGCCGGCTGCGTCGACGGGAGGCCAGACCGCCGGCCAGGCCGACCGCCGTCAGCGCCTGACCGGCCCGCAGCATCCGGCGGGCCGGCCCGCTGTTGTAGGCGTCGGCCACCACCCCCATGCCGGACTGCATCCGGTGGGCGGCAGCCAGCTCGGCGGCGGCACCGGCGGCGGCGAGGGCCAGCGGTGGGCCGCCCTGGGCGAGCGGCGCTCCGATCAGGCCGACGCCGCCGGCGGCGGTGAGGGCCGAGCCGGCGAAGAGGACCGGAATGTGCCGCCAGCCCTCGTGCCAGGCGGGCACGGCCGTGTCGGACACCAGCACGGCGGTGTAGGTGGCCACCGCCGGGCCGAGGCCGGCGGCGACGCCGCTGGCCAGGACCCCCACCCCGGGCAGACGACCGGTGACGTCACTGGCGGCGGCCCCTAAGGCAGCGGGCACGAACCCGGCCAGCAGCCATGACCCCACGCTCATGGGCGAGGTCGGCTTGAAGCTCCGCAGCATGTTGTAGAAGCGCGAGGGACGGCCCAGGTCGTGGACCAGGGCCCCGGTGGCGAGCACCCCGGCGGCGGCGGAGGCGACCTTGGCCGACCGGGCCAGCCCCCGGCGCCCGGTGAGGGCGGCGGCCCCGGCCATCAGGCTGGAGGCACCGGCCAGGCCGCCGAGGAACAGGTAGCCGGCGATGTCGAGCTCGGCCCACACCGGGGGGTTGAGGATGGGCTGGCCGTAGTAGGAGCGGAACTCGGCCGGCGGGACCATGGGCCGCTCGCCCCGGCGCCGTCGACGATCGCCGCCGTTGGCCTGGTTGACCCCGACGGTCGCCTCGCGGCCCGGGCGGCCTCCCACCACGCCCTCGCGGATCACCTCCGAGTTGCTCACCGGCGCCCGCCGAGGAACACCGCCGCCACGGTGAGGGCCATGCCGGTGGCCGACAACGCCGCCCGCCTCCACATCGCCGCCAGGTCCCTGGTGGTGACGACGGGGTCGGGGGGCAGGCCGTAGGCCTCGGGCTCGTCGAGCAGCAGGAAGAAGGCCCCCGCTCCCCCGACCCCGTCGGCGGGGTCCTCGCCGTAGAGACGGGCCTCCCCCACCCCGGCCCCCTGCAGCTGCTGCAGGCGGCGCTCGGCGCGGGCCCGTAGCTCGTCGATGGCGCCGAACTGGATGGAGTCGGTGGGGCAGGCCTTGGCACACGCCGGCTCCATGCCGATCCTGAGCCGGTCGTAGCACAGCGTGCACTTGAAGGCGCGTCCGTCGTCCTTGCGCTGGTCGATGACACCGTAGGGGCAGGCCGGAATGCAGTAGCCGCAGCCGTTGCACACGTCCTCCTGGACCACCACGGTGGAGAACTCGGTGCGGAACAGGGCGCCCGTCGGGCAGACGTCGAGGCAGGCCGCCTCGGTGCAGTGCTTGCACACGTCGGAGGCCATCAGCCAGCGCAGGTCGCCCCCGCCGGCGTGGGCGAGGTTGGCCTCCTGGCCCGCCAGCGGCCGGCGCTGCTCGATGAAGGCGACATGGCGCCAGGTGTCGGCGCCCAGACCGCCGCTGTTGTCATAGGACATGCCTGTGAAGCACAGGCCGTCCTCCGGTACGTGGTTCCACTCCTTGCAGGCCACCTCGCACGCCTTGCACCCGATGCAGATTGACGTGTCGGTGAAGAACCCCATCCGGGGCGGGTGCTCGGGATAGCCGGCGCCGGCCGCCGGCTCGGCCGGCGCCGGCTTCGGGGCGGGCGCGCCTGTGGGGGACGGGGCGACGGTGACCGTCACGACAGGGTCGTCCCCGTCGACTCGGTAATGCCGGCCCGGCGCTGGTACTCCTCCACCAGCACCAATCGGTCGGGGCCGCGGGGCCGTCGGCCGGCCCTGACGTCCACCGTGAACGCCTTGACCTCCTGGATGTGCACGTTGGGCTCGAGACCCAGGTGGGCCAGCTCGTTGGCCGCATCGCCGCTGGCGTAGCCGTTGGGACCCCAGTGGTAGGGCAGGCCGATCTGGTGGACGGTCCTGCCCTCCACCTTCAGCGGGGTCATGCGGTCGGTCACAAGCACCCTGGCCTCGATGACCTGGCGGGCGCTGACGATGGTCGCCCAGCCGCCGTTCTCCAGCCCGACCTCGGCGGCCAGCTCGGGCGAGACCTCGCAGAACATCTCCGGCTGCAGCTCGGCCAGGTAGGGCAGCCAGCGGCTCATTCCTCCGGCGGTGTGGTGCTCCGTCAGCCGGTAGGTGGTGGCCACGTAGGGGAACACCGACGCCCCGGGCTCGTCCCCCGTCGGATGGTAGAGGTTCGCCGCCCGAGGCGGCATGACCTGGCGCACCGGGTTGCGCTGCTGGCCGTAGAGCGGGTTGGTGACGGGGCTGTCCTGGGGCTCGTAGTGCGTCGGCAGTGGGCCGTCGGTCAGGCCCGAGGGGGCGAACAACCACCCCTTGCCGTCGGCCTGCATGATGAACGGGTCGTCACCATTGATGGCGTCGGGTCCCCGGGCGTCCTCCGGGGCCCGGTAGGTCGGGGCCTTGTCGGCCACGAAGTCGGCCACGTCGTGGCCCACCCACTCCCCCGCCTTGGCATCCCACCAGACGTAGGCCTTGCGCTCGCTCCACGGGTTGCCCTCCGGGTCGGCCGAGGCCCGGTTGTAGAGCAGGCGGCGGTTGGCCGGCCAGGCCCAACCCCACTCCGGGGCCACCCAGCTCTGCTGGCGGAACGGCTTGCGCCTGGCCGCCTGGTTGACCCCGTCGGCGTAGACACCGCAGTAGATCCAGCATCCGCAGGCCGTCGAGCCGTCCTCGGCCAGCTCGGTGTAGGCCGACAGCGGCTCGCCGGCCGCGTTCCACCCGTTGATCTCCGCCAGCACCGCCTCGGCGCTCGGCTCTTGTAGCGGGCCCTCGGTGGGATAGTCCCAGGTCAGCTCGAGCACAGGCCGGTCCATCTCCTCCTCCGACCCCGCCAGGCGCTGACGGATCAGCCGGCCCAGGTGGTAGTAGAACCACAGCTCGCTGCGGGCATCGCCGGGGGGCTCGACGGCCAGGTGGTGCCACTGCAGCATGCGCTGGGTATTGGTGTAGCTCCCGTTCTTCTCGGTGTGGGCGGCCGCCGGGAAGAAGAACACCTCGGTTGGGATCTCCTCCGTGCGCAGCTCGCCCGATGCGATCTCCGGGCCGTCCTTCCACCACGTGGCCGACTCGATAAGGGAGAAGTCCCTCACCACCAGCCAGTCCAGCTGGGCCAGGCCGAGGCGCTGCATGCGGGCGTTGGCGGAGCCGACAGCGGGGTTCTCCCCCACGATGAAGTACCCCTTGCACTGGCCGTCCTGCTGGGCGTAGACGGTCTCGTAGGTGCTGTGACTACCGGTCAGGCGGGGCAGGTAGTCGAAGCAGAACTCGTTGTCGGCGGTGGCGGCCGGTCCCCACCACGATTTGAGCAGGCTGACCAGGTAGGCCTTCATGTTGGCCCAGTAGCCCTTGTCGGCCGCCTCTCCCTCGATGTAGGTGGCCAGGTCCTCGTCCTGGCCGGCATGGCGCATGGGGAGGTAGCCGGGCAGCAGGTTGAACAGGGTGGGGATGTCGGTCGAGCCCTGGATGCTGGCATGGCCCCGCAGGGCGAGGATGCCCCCGCCGGGCCGGCCGATGTTGCCCAGGAGCAGCTGGAGGATGGAGGCGGTGCGGATGTACTGCACACCCACGCTGTGCTGGGTCCAGCCCACGGCGTAGCAGAAGGCGGTGGTGTGGTGGCGGTCGGAGTTGCGGGTGATCTCCTCGCACACCCGGAGGAACACGTCCTCAGGGACGCCGCAGATGTCGGAGACGGCCTGGGGGGTGTAGCGGGAGAAGTGGCGCCGGACTATCTGGAACACGCACCGGGGATCGGACAGGGTCGGATCGGTCCGCGGGCTGGTCGTCCCCACCGTCGGCCCCCCGGAGCCGTGCGAGTGGGGCCGGGCCGAACCCGCCGGGCCACCGGCCTCCCCGCCGGTCTTGTGGCTCGCCTCCTCCTGGCGCTGCCCGGCCGAGGCTTGGGTCTCGAGCCCCTCGTACTGCCAGGTCTGGTTGTCATACGAGCGCTTGCCAGGGTCGAGGCCGGAGAAGACCCCTCCGAGGTCCTCGGTGTCGCGGTAGTCCTCCGAAACGATGTAAGCGGCGTTGGTGTAGTGCAGGACGTAGTCGTGGAACCACTTCCGGTTCTCGAAGACATAGTTGATGATCCCGCCCAGGAAGGCGATGTCCGTGCCGGCCCGGAGAGGGACGTGGATGTCGGCCACCGCGCTGGTGCGGGTGAACCGGGGGTCGACATGGATGACCACCGCCCCGCGGGCCTTGGCCTCCATCACCCACTGGAAGCCCACCGGATGGCACTCGGCCATGTTGGAGCCCTCTATGACGATGCAGTCCGAGTTCTGCAGGTCCTGCTGGAAGGTGGTGGCCCCTCCCCTACCGAACGATGTCCCCAGACCGGGGACGGTGGAGGAGTGTCAGATCCGCGCCTGGTTCTCGATCTGGATGGCACCCAGGGCGGTGTACAGCTTCTTCATCAGGTAGTTCTCTTCGTTGTCGAGCGTCGCACCACCCAGGCTGGCGATGCCCAGGGTTCGCCTGACCCGGCGCCCCTGGTCGTCCTCCCACTCCCAGGTCTCCCTCCTCGTCCGCACCACCCGGTCGGCCACCATCTCCATGGCGGCGTCGAGATCCAGCTCGGTCCAGTCGCCGGCGTAGGGGGCTCGGTAGAGCACCTTGTTCAGCCGGGCCGATCCGGTGGTGAGCTGCAGGCTGGCCGAGCCCTTGGGACAGAGCCGGCCCCTACTGACCGGTGAATCTGGATCGCCCTCGATGTGGACGACCTTGCCGCCGGCCACGTAGACGTTCTGGCCGCAGCCGACGGCGCAGTAGGGACAGACCGACTTCACCACACGGTCGGCCTCGGCCACCCGCGGCAGCAGGGCATCGGTGCGGGGCGAGCGGACGGCCGCCCCCCTGCCCAGGTGGTCGGGTCCCCTGACCTGCCTGAGCAAGGGCCAGCGCCCGAGCTGGCGGCCGAGCCCGGCCCGGCGCCGGTCCGCCCCGCCCTCAGCCATGCGCCTGTGCCATACCGCCCGCTCCTTCTCCCGCTGCCGACCCGGCCGTGGCGCCGGGCGGGGACCCTGCTCGTCGCGGGAACCGCCCCGGTCGGGTGGACCGACCGCTACCTGCTACGCAGGGCCGAGATCAGCTCGCCCTTGGTCATCTGGGACCTGCCCTCGAT
Organism: Acidimicrobiales bacterium; assembly: GCA_035653595.1. Lineage (GTDB taxonomy): Bacteria > Actinomycetota > Acidimicrobiia > Acidimicrobiales > JAJPHE01 > DASRBO01. Next base: position 11,541 of record DASRBO010000048.1, read on the forward strand.
TCCCTTCTCCTGCGCCATCGAGTACAACTCATCCTTGGTCAGGTCTATCAGGGGACCGCCGGCCTTGACCTCCCCGAGCAGCTTCTCCTTGGCCTGCTCGGCCCGCCCGCCGAGGCGCTCCAGGGCCTCGGTGCTCATTTGGTCGCGCATGGCAGGAAAGACCTCGCTCTCCTCCTCCTGCACGTGCTCGGTGACGCCCTGGATGATCTTCTTCATGAGGCCGTCCACCTCCGGGCTGCGGTAGCCGGCCCGCTCGATACCCAGGATGGCCTCCTTGACCTCCTGGTGCTCCTCCTCGGCGTGGTCGCGCAGGCCGCGACCGCCGTCCACCTCGGCGGCGAGAACGGGGTAGACCACCTTCTCCTCGACGGCGGTGTGCAGGGTCAGCTCGTCGCAGATCTCCTTGACCACCGACCGGTCGCCGTTGCGATAGCGCTCGAAGAGCGACTCGACCTGGCGGTGCTCCTGGGTCAGAATTTCGATGGCGTCGGGCACTGGGCCTCCTCCGTGGGTGCGAGTTGCCTCTCGCCTACCCTTCGAGCCGTCCCGCCATTCGCCGGCGCCCGGACACCCGCCAGATGGTCAGGGCCTGCTCGCGGTGGCGCTCCTCCTCCAGCTGGCGGCGGCGGGCAGCGAGCAGCTCGAAGTTGGTCACCATCCCCACGACCCTTCCGCCGGCGCCGCGCTCGACCACCGGGAGGGCTCCCAGCTGGTGCTCGGCCATCCGGTCGGCCACCGATCGCAAGGTCTCGTCGGGATGGGCACCCACGACCATGGTGTGCATCCTCTCGACGACGCGCACGTCGTCGTCCTCGGCCGCAGCCAGATCGGCCCAGCCGACCACCCCCAGCAGCCGGGTGTCGGCGTCGATCACCGGATAGAGGCGCTGCCGGCGCACCACGTGGTCCTCGAGCAGGACCCGGCGCAGGTCGGCCACGCAGGTGTCGGGGGCCAGCGTGTAGAGGTCCGTCATCATCACCTCCCGCACGAACAGGGCCTCCAGGGCGTCGACGCCGTACTCCCGCATCACGTGGAAGCCGCGCCGGGCGACCTTCTCGGTCAGGATCGAGCGCCGCAGCACCAGGGTGCTGACCAGGTGGGCGAGGACACATGCCACCAGGAGGGGCAGGAGGGCCCCGGTGTCGCGGGTCAGCTCGAAGGCGAAGACCACCGAGGTGAACGGGCTCCTAGTAACCCCGGCCAGCGTGCCCGCCATCCCCATCAGGGCCCAGGCGCTTGCGGGACCGCCGAGCGAATGTCCGATGAGGCCTCCCAGCGCCGCCCCCATCATCAGCAGAGGCGCCAGGATCCCTCCGCTGGTGCCCGAGCCGAGGGCCACGGACCAGATGACCAGCTTGACGAGGAGCAGGCTGACCAGCGTTCCGAGGGCCAGCTTGCCAGCCAGCTCGGCCCCGATGGTGGCGTACCCGACCCCGAGCGCCCGCGGTTGCAGGAGGCCCCCGAGGCCGACCACCAACCCACCCAGGGCCGGCCACCAGGACCAGTGGACGGGCAGGCGCTTGAACGCGTCCTCGGCCCCGTAAACGGCGGTGGTGAGGACCCAGGCCAGGGCGCCCGTGGCCAGCCCGATGCCGGCGGCCTCGGCCGTACCCAGGGCGGAGAAGGCCCCATGGGGAGGCACCGGGAACAACGGGGCCTGGCTGATCAACCCGTGCCGGGCGAACACCCCCCGCAGCACGTCGGCGACCACCACCGACAGCGTTATGGGGACCAGCGAGCGCGGCTTCCACTCGAACACCAGCAACTCGACGCCGAACAGGGCCGCCGCCAGCGGAGTGCCGAAGACCGCCGCCATGCCACCGCACGCCCCCGCCACCAGCAGGGCCCGCCGCTCTATCGCCGACAACCGGAAGAACTGGGCCAGGACCGAACCGACTGCCCCTCCGGTCAGGATGATCGGGCCCTCGGCCCCGAATGGGCCGCCCGAGCCGATGCTGACGGCGGAGGAGATCGGCTTGAGGACGGCGAGGCGGGGCTCGACCTTGGAGCCGCCCACCAGGATGGTCTCCATCGCCTCGGGGATGCCGTGACCTCGTATCCTCTCCGATCCGAAGCGGGCCATCAGGCCCACGACGAGGCCGCCCACCACCGGAACGGCGATACTGATCGGACCAAGATGGGAGAGGGTCGGGGGCCGCAGGGCGGTCCCGGCCCGACCGTAGTAGGCCAACTGAGTGAACAGACCGATGAGATCGAGCAGCCCGAGCGCCAGCCCGGCCGACAACGCGCCGACGATGAGGGCCAGAGGGAGGATCCGTAGGCTGTCGGGGCGGATGGAGAAGTCCGCCAGACCGCGCTCAGGACTCGAAGATGGCCGCTGATCGACCCCCCCGACGCTGTCCTGGGGCAGCCGGCGCGCCGAAGGGTTCGTCATGTCGCCCGGAAATCTATCGTAGAGGGACATGACAGGCAGGAGAGCTCGGCCCCGCCTGTCCGACGCCGACTACCGGCGCCTGCTGCAGCTGCGCACCCGGCTGCGGGGCTTCCTGCACTGGAGCGAGGCCCAGGCCAAGGCGGGGGGCCTCACCCCGGCCCAGCACCAGCTGCTGCTGGCGGTCCGGGGCCATGACGACCCCCGGGGGCCGACCATGGGCGACATCGCCGACTACCTCTACCTCCGGCCCCACAGCGCCGTGGGCCTGGTCGACCGGGCCGACCAGGCCGGCCTGTGCCGGCGCACCCTCGACCCCGACGACGGCCGGGTGGTGCGGGTGGTCCTCACCCCAGCCGGCAGGGACGCCCTGGCCCGGCTGTCCGAGCTGCACGTCGAGGAGCTGTCCCGCCTGGCCGCCCACCTCCAGCCACTGCTCAGCGGCCTCGACCTGGACCAGGACCAGCCCAGCCGGCGCCAGTAGGACGGCTCCTCGCACACGCGGCGCGCCTGGCGCCGCCGCCCGGCCGGGGCTCAGGAGCGGCTGATCAGATCCTGACGCAGGCTGGCGATGGCCTGGAGGACCTCGGTGATCCCTCCCTGAGTCCGAGTATCGAGGCGGTCCACGATCACCTCGGTGTCGTTGAACATCTTGTCCGCCCTGGCGTCGGCGGCGACGTTCTGCAGGTTCTGACCGACCATGAGGGCCGGTAGCAGGATCAGCTGGATCCAGTTCGACGACACCCAGTTGATCATGATCGTCAGGTTCCCGCTTCGAACGGCCGACGGCAGGCTCACCAGGGCGATGCCGTTGAAGAGCCAGAAGGCCCACATCGTGCCCACGACCTTGGTCAGCACGACGGCCACCTTGGCGTTGAACGAGTCGGCCGCCTGCAGCTCGCGCCGGATGGCGGAGGGCCTGAGAGCCAGCGCCCCGGTCATGTGATGACGGGTGTGCGGTGGGCGGGCGGCGGTGCGATCGTCCGGCGGGCGGTCAGTGACGGTCATAGGAGCCGCTCCTCAGTGATTCGGGCCACCCGGACAGGCGCCCGAGGACTCGACGAAATTTGGGCTCCGAACGTTAGATGGCGGCCGGTGGGCCGGCCGGGAGGACCGGCTCAGACCAACTCGGGGGGCCGGTTCGGGCCCCACCCCGGCCAACCGCGGCGGTGCTGGGCCCGCTTCCAGCAGAAGAAGCCGAAAACCAGCAGGGGCACCGGCGGGAACCAGAAGTCCGCCACCGCCGCCACCACCGCCATGACCACCAGCACCGCCAGGCTGACCCGGAACAGGACTCCCAGCGGGACCGGAACCCGCATCGGAGGCCACCACGGTCCGGCGGACGAGGGCGAACCGGGTCCGGACGGCCGCCAAGCCGGCGCAGGCACGGGCGGGGGCGGAGTGGGCGGGAGCCAGCCGGCCGATGGGCGGGGGGTGCCGGGGATGTCGGCCAGAAGGGGATCCAGCTCGTGCAAGAAGCGAGCCTGGAAGGCCCGGTCGACGCGCTCTCCGAACTCGTCGAGGCTCAGGTAGCCCTCTGTCGTGGCCCGGCGCAGGACCTCGACCGTCCTGTGGCGATCACCATCGGAGGCTCGCAGCGACACCGGGTTCATGATCGCGCGCCAGAACCGCTTCTCCAAGCCCCCGAGGCCGCCGGTATCCGGTCGCCGGCAGTGCCTTCCGTCACAGGTGAGCGCGCCGCAGGGGGCCCACCCGCCGGTCGAGGTCGCCGCGCTCGATCACATCGAGGACCACCATGCAGGGCCCCTGGGTCAGGCAGGCTCGCGTCCCCCGGGCCGGGTCGTCCGAGACCTCGAGCAGGACTTGGGCCCCGGCCTCGACCCATCCGGCCACGATCTCCTCCAGGGAGGAGCCGCCCCAGAACAGCATGGGGCCCCGGGCCAGCAGGTGTACTGGCTCGAGCGGCCGGGTCGGGTCGTTGGGATCGGCCTGCACCAGGCAGTCGAGGGCGATGGCCCCCCGGCGGAGGGGCGTGGCCAGGACCACCTCGCCCTGGATCCCTCTGCTGGCCGCCGACCGGGACCGGCGGGGCCGCGACCAGTCGGAGTCGTCGGCGCCCGGGATCAGATCGGCCGTCACCAGCCAGAGGCCCCCGAGGGCCACCAGGATCAGACCCAACACGACGAATGCCATGGGCAGAGGACCTCCTCCCAGAGCACCTTGAACCGGAGTGGCTGGTTGGATTTCTGCCCGAAGGTCGGGCTCCGGCAAACGGCCGGAGCCGGCGGTCAGCCCGGTCCGGGTCGCAGCGGGGTTCCGGCCATGAACCTGTCGAAGGCGTCCTCGCGGCCCTGGGACGGGCCGGCGTTGAGATCGACGACGGTGCGGGCCCGGCTCAGGGCCGCCTCCACGACGAAGTCGTCGGGCACGGCGCCCATCAGGGATGCTGCCCGACGGACCAGTCGGTCCTGCTCGGGGGTGAGGCGCAGCACTCGACGCCTCCCGCCCGTCAAGAGGCCGCTCAGCTGATCACGCCATCGGTTGGGTTGGTCCATGAGCTGTCCTCCCCCGCCGCGGGACCGGGCACCCGGCATCGGCCCGGTTGGCCCGACTGGTTGCCCCGGCCCGGCCGTTCTCGGAACCGCCGCCCGGTGTGCGAGGCCGGAAATTACCACCGACGGCGGTCGTCCGCCAGCGCCGGGCCACCGCCAGCGGTCGCGGCGCTCAGCCGGGTCGCGTCCCCTGGGCCTATGGCTGGATCAGTGGGCTGGATCTGTCTGGATCAGTGGGGTCGATCAGAAGAGTCGGCCGATGTCCTCGAACGGCCCGCCGAGGTGCATGCCCTGGTCGGTGATGCGAAACTGGCGGACGGCCTTGTCGTGGTCCGACCCCCGCAGCTTGAGGACCTGGACCCCCCGTCGAAGCTCACCTCCGACCGGCACGTAGTGCAGCAGGGTGATGGCGTCGCTGATGGTCGAGACGTGGAGCTCGCCGGCGGATTCGGCGCCGAGGAAGTCCTTGGCGCTGCTGGTGACCATGCCAGCCAGAGCCCGCATCTTGATCTGGAAGGTCAGGCCCAGGACGTACTCGCGGAAGCTCTTGACGGTGGCGATGCGCTGGAGGGCGGTGAGGCTGTCGATGGCGACCCGGTCCGGGCCGTAGTCCTCGATGGCCGCCTTCATTCGCTGCAGATGGTCCTCCAACGACGCCGCCTCCGGCGCCTCGGCGACTATCCGCAGCCGCCCGGAGTCCTCCAGGGCCGCCAGGTCGATGCCCCAGCCCGCGGCGTTGCGCAGCAGCTGGTCGCGGCTCTCCTCGAAGGAGTGGAGGAGGGCCTTCTGGCCACGGGAGGCGCCTCCGGCGACGAACAGGGCGGCCAGCAGCGACTTGCCGGTGCCGGTAGGCCCGGCGACCAGCCACAGCGACTTCTCGAACAGGCCACCCCCCAGCATGTCGTCCAGGGCGGGCACCCCGCAGCTCAGGCGCCGCCGCGAGGAGCCGTAGTCGATCGCTGTCACCGTCACCGGCACGACGACGATGCCTTCACCCTCTAGCAGGGTGAACAGGTGCTCCCCCTTGAGATGGGGGGCTCCCCGCATCTTGAGCACCTCGATGGTCCGGCGCCGCTTCTCCCCGTCGAGGGCGTTGCGGAGGATGATCACGCAGTCGGCAACGAACTCCTCGAAGCCGAGGAGGGCGACCGGCCCGTAGTCCTCGGACCGCTCGGCGGTCATGACGGTCGTGACCCCCGCATCCTCCAAGGAGGCCGCCAACCGGAACAGGGCCTGGCGGGCCGGCCCCAACCGGTCGAACTGGGTGACCAGGGCGCCGACCGAGTCGATGGCGACCCGCCGGGCCCCGATCCGCCGGACTGCCTCGACGATACGGGCGATGAGCGGGCCCAGCCCGTAGTCGTCGCCGGTGAAGACGGTGTCGACATGGTGGAAGGGGGAGGCGTCAACGAAGCACCAGCGCCCAGCGCCCTCCCACTCGGCGATGTCCCAGCCGAGGGACCGCATCGACCGTCGGATGCCCTCCGGGCGCTCCTCGAAGGTCACGAAGACCCCGGGCTCGCCGGCACGGATGATCCCGCTGGCGAGGAACTGAGCGGCGAAAACGGTCTTGCCCGACCCGGCGGTTCCGGTGACGAGGGTCAGCCGGTTTCGGGGCACGCCCCCGCGGGTTATCTGGTCGAGTCCGGCGATCCCGACGTCGATGCGGTCCGGGCCTGCCGTCGGCACCGCGGACATCACGACACCTCCTCGGAATAGGGAATTTGAAGGGCTCGGGCCAGGTCCTCGGCCGAGCGCAGGCCACCCACCACCCGCACCGGCGGGGCGGGAAGCAGGCGGACGACGGTGGGGGCGGCCATGACCCCGTCGGCTTCGGCCCGCTCGGGGGCCGAGGCGATGTCCACCACCTCGAACTCGACGTCCAGCCGACCCCGCAGGGCCGCCGAGAGCTCCCTTACCACGCCCTCGGCCCGTCTCGAGAGGAGGTCGGTGTGGTCGACGTAGACCCTCAGCGCCACCCGGTCCGACGCGCCGAGCGTCGTAGCCGTCGTCGCCGCTCTCAGGTGGACCGACACGACTGTGGCGTCGTCGGTCGGCTGGCCCAGGCGGCTCGTCGTCCGCCGGGCCAGCTCCGACGCCCAGGCGGCCGCCCCAGTCAAACCCCGGGCCGCGCCCAGCACCACGGCCAGGCCCTGCTCGAGTGAGTCCTCGCGCCGCTCGACCAGGCCGTCGGTGAACATGAACAGGGCGGCGTCGGAACCGAGCTCGTAGGTCAGCACCTGCCGTTCGGCCTTGACCCCGAGGGGTGGATCGGAGCGTCCCGCAAGGAACTCGGCATGGCCACCGGCGGTCATGAGGATCGGCAGATGCCCGGCATTGGCCACTTCGGCCTGCCGGCTCGTCGGATCGAGCCGTACGCACACCATGGTGGCGATCGAGTCGACATGGCGGCGGGCGAACATCTCGTCGAGGGCCCGGAGTGCCGACGGGATCCGATCGGTCAGCCGGAACGCCCGCCGCAGCTCGAAGCGGAGCTCTTCGGCCAACTCCGCCGCCGCCGGTCCCGACGAAGGGGCATCGCCCAGGGCAACGATGACCCGACCGTCCGTGAGGTCGATCACCTCATGGAAATCGCCGGAGTCCTCACCCTGGGCCGGTCGCCAGCACACCTCGACCGAAACCGACTGGAGTCGGGTCGCCTCGGATCGCCAGTGGGCGGGCACGGTCCGATGATGTCACGCGACGTTGCTGAAGGACGAGACGTTCGTCCCCGGCGCCAAGGGCGCTTAACCAGGCGACCGCCGGGCTGGCCCATTTCCGGCATTGCGGTCCTGCCCTCGTCCCAGAGGCCGGTCCGGCGCGATCATCGAAGCTGATGACGGTCGTGGCAGATTGGCGTAGCGGCCTCAATGCCAGGGCCCTCGGCCTGGCCCGCCTCGGGGGCCTGATCGCGATCCTGTGGGTCGCCGCCGAGCAGGACAAGCCGGGGGGCGCCGGAGAGCACCTGGCCGTAGCCGTGCTGATGGCTGTGACGGCGGCCGGATGGCTGGCCTGGCAGTCCTCCCGCACTCTCGGCGAGGCCGGCACGGTCATCTGGTGTGGGCTGTTCACCGTCGGGGTGGCAGGCAGCGCTCTGGCGTCCCTGGCCCCCATCGCCCTGACCTTTCCGGCCGTGGCGGCCCTCGGCGCTGCCATCGCCTTCGAGGCCACCCCGGCTCTGGTGGTCGCCCTCGCAAGCGTCGGGGCGGTGCTCATCGCCGGCGGGGCGGCAGGCGACCCAGCCGGGTTCATGGTCTCGGGCTCGCTGGCGACCGTCGCCGGCTTCACGGCGGGCCGGACCCGCCGCCAGTACACGGAGCGGGCCCGGCAGGCCGAGGCGCTCCTGGCCGAGCGGACGCGGGCCGACGCCGAGCGGGACCGGGCGACCGCCCTGGCCGAGCGCAACCGGATCGCCCGCGAGATCCACGACGTGCTGGCGCACTCGCTGGGAGCGCTGGCGGTGCAACTGGATGCCGCCGATGCCGTCTTGGAGGCTGACGGCCACTCGGGGAAGGCCCATGACCTGGTCAAGCAGGCCCGGCAGCTGGCGGTTCGGGGCCTCGCCGAGACCCGCCAGGCCGTACACGCCCTGCGGGACGAGCCTGTGGCCTTGGAGGAGCGCCTGCGGGCGCTGGTGGTCGACGACGCAGCGTCGCTGTGCGTCGCGGGTACCGCCCATCCCGTCGACACCGCCACCGGCGTGGCCCTCTACCGGGCGGCCCAGGAAGCCGTCACCAACGCCCGCAAACACGCACCGGGTGCCCCGATCGAACTGCATCTCCAATACGGACCGGCCGCCACCGCGCTGACGGTCACCAACGGAGAGCCGCCGGGGTCGGCCCCTGGCCCCCTGGCGCCCACGGGAGGTGGATTCGGGCTGGTCGGAATGCGGGAGCGGGTCGAGCTCCTCGGGGGCACGGTGTCGGCTGGCCCGGCGGGAGCCGGCTTCGCCGTCCGGGTGGTGATCCCGACATGAGGGTGCTCGTGGTGGATGACCAGACGGTGGTGCGCGAGGGCCTCGCCGTCATGCTGGGGACCCTGGACGGGATAGACGTCGTCGGGCAGGCCGCCAATGGCCAGGAGGCGATCGGCGCCCTCGAGCATGATCCTGCGGACGTGGTGCTGATGGACCTGAACATGCCGGTGCTCGATGGCATAGCCGCCACCGCGGCCATCCGGGCCCGACACCCAGACACCCAGGTCGTGGTACTGACGACCTATGGAGACGACCACTCGATCGTCGCCGCCCTGCAGGCGGGTGCGATCGGCTACCTGACGAAGGAATCGGGACGGGAGGGCATACGCCGGGCCCTCGAGGCGGCAGCCGCCGGGCAGTCCGTGCTCGATCCGGCGGTGCAGGCACGGCTGGTCGCCGCCGCCTCCGTTCCGCGGGACCCCAACGGGCCCGCCCCCGACGGGTTGACCGAGCGGGAGGTCGACGTCCTGCGCCTGGTCGCCGAGGGGCTGTCCAACACCGACATAGCGGCTCGCCTGTTCATAGGCGAGGCCACCGTCAAGACCCACATCAACCACATCTTCGCCAAGACCCACAGCCGCGACCGGGCCCAGGCTGTCGCCTACGCCCACCGCCTCGGCCTGGTCTGAGGCGGCCCCGCCCGCGCTTCCGGCCGGCCTCAGTTGCTGACGGAGGGGTCCGTCGGCTGGGTGACGCCCGCCTGCTGGAAGGCCAGCGGGGCGCTCGGTATCTGTCCCGAGGTGTAGCGCCGGCCGTCATCCAACCACCGGTAGGCGCCCTTGCCACCGGTCTCGGGATCGATGGCCGACGGATCCCACCAGACCATGGCGGCGTACTTGGCGTAGGTCCAGCGGTCCGGTCCGTAGAAGCCGCCTCCGATCGACCACTGCGGGACCGGAGGCCGGCTGGGGAGCTTGGCCAGCCCGGCGGCGAAGGCTTCCGGGGTCAGGTGGGGACCAGCCAGCTGGATGCCGTCGGCGATGAACAGCAGGCTGCCAAACACATAGTTCCAGTTCCCGTTGGCGTCACTCAAGGGAGGACCGTTCGGGTCCACCGCCTGCTCCGCCTGGTAGTAGTCCTCGGCCTCGACCGGCCGCGGGATCTCCCGCAACGAGACTCCGACGGCATGGGACCACTCGGCCTGGTTCACGCCCTCCATGAAGGCGTTGATGGTCAGGTTCCCCCCGTAGGGGACCCACTCGGGCCAGTAGTCCTGGCTGTTGGCCTCGTTGGTGAGGATGTTGGCCGTCAGCTGGTCCCCCAGGTAAAGCACGGTCGTCACTCCCGCCGCCCGCAGCTGGGTGATGGCGCTGGCGGCGTTGTAGGACCCCTGGCTGTAGTTGTAGGAGATGACCTTCTGGACCGGGGCTCCGCAGGCGGCCAGCTCGCGGGTCACTTGGTCCTGGCTCGTCGAGCTGTTCGGGTCCTGCATCACCACCAGCCCGAACTTCCGGGGCTTCGAGTACTGGAAGGACGCGTCCTGGCGGCCGTTGTAGCTGGGCGGCCGGCCCACCAGCTGCTTGCAGACCATCTCATCGCCCAGGGAGACGGTCCGGTCGGTCGAGGGAGCCCACGACCAGAGGTACGGGTCGTCGGCCGAATACAGGGAGGTCGGCTCCTGGTAGGTCCAGAAGACGATCTGCTGGTGCACCGCCTCCGGCAGCAGGCCAGGGTTGGTCGTGAGGGCATCGAGTCCGGCGAAGACCTGGTACTCGATCTTGGCCCGATCGGCCGCCGCTGTCCCCGATGGAGGCGTCGAGGTGTCCTCGGCCACCAGGTAGATCCGCATGTTGCGGCCGTAGAACTGGAACCGGCTGTTGAAGTAGTCCTCGAAGTCCTTGAAGATCTGCTGGTTGGTGTCCGAAGCGGACTCCACAGGACCGTCGTCCCTCCACTCGTCGAACACGGCCACCCTGATCTCGTTGCCGGTGACACCGAAGGCCGTTGCACCTCCGTTGTTTCCGGTGAAGTTCGCCGCACACGGGGCTGCATAGAGCGAGGTCACCTGGCGGCGGGGGCTTCCGAACCCGTCGGGGCAGTAGCCCGCCGGCCCGGTCGGCGGGGGCCCCGCGGGCAGGCCGCCGGTGCCCCCGCCCGGCAACGCCGAGCCGTTGGCAGCCGCACCGGCGCCCGCCGTGCCCGAGGAGGCCTGCTCGAAGGCGGCGATGATGGACTGCTGATTCTGCCTGGGGCCATTGGGGCTCAGCTCGGCCGACTGGTTGGACTGCTGGGCCGGCGGCCGCAAGGCACTAGGTAGGACGAGGGCCACCACCAAGAGGGCCACCGTGAGGTAGACCAGGGGCAGGTAGCGCTCGAGCGGGGACTTGGGCCGGCGGTCCTTGGCGCGGGGGGCATGGACGACCGAATCTCGCGGACGCCGGGGCCGAGCCGCAACTCCCGGGCGGGGCACCCTCTCCCGACCCGAGGAGGGAGCGCCGGGTTCGGAGACCGGATCTGGCCTGGGCCGGAACGGGCGTCGTCGGACCCGAGTTGATGTTGTCCAACCCTCAACCGTCATGGCGGGCGCTGGCGGCCCGAGGACGTAGAGGCACGGGCGCACCGCCGACCCGGTTACTACACCACGAGGCCCCTCACCCAGTCCGCCACCGCCCGGGCGGCCTCTTCCGGGCTCCCCGCCGAGGTGTCGACCCGAGTGCTGACCTGGTTCCGCAGCCAAGCGGCGAAGGCGGTCTGCTCGGCTACCTCCCTGGTCCGCCAGGGTGGCCGCTCCTCGATCCGCCGGCGACGGACGTCGTCAGGGCAGTCCAGCAGCAAAGAGAAGATCGGCCCGACCCACTTCCGACCCGGGTTCCGCTCGAGGCGGTCCACGGTCAGTGGCCCGAGCAGCACAGTCGCCATGCCCGCCTGGGCCACCCCGTGGGCCACGGCCAGCCACGCCTGGTCGAAGCCCGGCCACGGCAGGTCTCTCACGCTGTCGGCGCCGCTCAGTGCCCCGGCCGCGTCGAGCAGCCAGTCCACGTCGAACACGGCGCACCGCCCGGCCAGCAGCCGGGCCAGGGGCCCGAACACGGCTGTCTTTCCTGCGCCCGAGGCTCCCGTGACCAGGAACAGTGGCTGCAGGCGCGCCCACTCGTCCCGCCGGCCGCAGGCGGGACAGACAGCGCCACCGTCCTCCGGCTCCATGCTGGTCGGCTGGTCGCAGGACGGGCAGTAGTGCACAGGGCACACTGCACCAGGTGAGCCCCGACGGCCCAGCGAATATCGGCGATCCAGATGGGGCCCATCACGAGCCGCCGCGCATGGCACTGACGGCCAGGCCACCGTTGGAAGGCGAGCGGACGACCATTGGGGGCGTCCGGGTGCTTCGTGCTCTTTTCCGCAAAGGTCCCCTGGAAGTCGTCACCTCCGGGGTGGACACTGGGCTTCTGCCGGCAGCGGGCAGCGGGGGGTTGCGCTGGCCGGAGGGTGACAGCAAAGGAGACGCCGATGTACTTGTTCAGCCGTTCGACACGATTGGCGCCAGGCAACCCTCGGGAGGAGATGGAGTGGGCCGTTCACCTCACGGAGAAGGTGAACCAGATCAGCGACCTGCGAGTTGAGCTCTGGACGACGATCTTCTCCCCCGCGACCGGAACCCTCGCCTGGACGGTCGTCTCCAGAGACCTGCAGGACCTGGAGAACCTCGAGACCAAGCTGATGCTCGACGACGGCTACCTGGGCTTGGTCGAGCACGGCGCCCGGTACGTGTGCCCGGAGTCGCTGACCGACGGCCTGGTCGACATCGCATATGCAGACCCGGATGCAGCCACCCGGTCGCAGACGGCGAGCTACTCGGCCATCGCGACCATGCGGATCGCCCCCGGCCATCAGGCCCAGGTGATGGAGGCGGGCCCGCTGGCCGCCCAGCGAATCAAGCAGGTCATCGGGGCACCGACGTCCTTCTGCCTGGGGCTGACCGGCCCGGCCGGCACGGTGGGCTTCCTCAGCCAGTTCGAGACGCTGCGCCAGCTGCAGGCGGCCGGGGAGGCCATCCGGGGCGATGCGGAGTTCGCCGCCTTCCTCGATGCCAGCAGCGTGATGGTGGCTCCGGGGTCGTCCACCCAGACCATGTGGCGCAAGTTGGCCTGAAGTTCAAGACGCCGAGGCCAGCGCCGGGTGCCCCTGGCCTCGGTCCCGGCTACCGGTAACCCTCGCACCCCCCCCGGTGCGAGGGTTACGCTGCCGGCAACGGGCCTCCAGCTGCAAGGGGGGAGCGCCGACGGTGGTGTCCAGCGACTGCTTCGCGTGCACCAAGCATCGCCAGGGACTCGGAGCGCCGGGCGGTGTGTTGTACGAGGACAGACTCGTCTATGCCGGGCATGCCTTCTCGGAGCGGGATTCGAGCCGTCCCGCCTACCGGGGACTCCTGGTCGTCGAGCCCAAGCGCCACCTGGCCGGCCTCGGCGACATGGACGACGAGGAGGCCGCTGCCATCGGTCGCCTCGTAAACCGCCTGGCCCGGACCTTGAAACTCCTCGCCGGTGCCGACCACGTCTACAGCTGGGTCATGGGTCACCGGGTCGCCCACCTCCACGTCCTGGTGGCGCCCCGCTACCCAGGAACGCCTCCGGAGTACCGGGGGACTCGGCTGTCCTCGTGGCCCGACGCTCCTCTGGTTGACCCCGCATAGATGCCGGTGCTCGTCACCCAGCTCCACGACAAGCTCATGGTTGAACCGATCCCCTAGACCGATCCCTGACCGGCTGGGGCCCGGACACTGTCGCTTGCCGGGCGGACGAGGTAGCCTTGGTGGTGGAGCGGCCCGATCTCCCGGGCCCGGAACCGCGTTGAGCCCGGCCCCCGCTGGCGCCTCCCGCTCTAGTAGAGGAGGCGAACGGTGGAGGATCAGCACGAGAAGCGCGATCGTATGCCGCGCTCGAGCCAGGAAGTCGGGTAGCCGGTGCCAGGAGAACGGCTGGAGCGGATCCTGGCCGGACTGGCCGCCAACGACAGATGGAGCTCCGCCCATGCGCTGTGCGAGGTGGCCACCGACATCCTCGAAGTCGCCGGTGCCGGGGTGATGCTCATGTCCGGCGATGTGCCCCGTGGCTCGCTCTGCACCACCAACGCGGTCAGTGCCCTGATCGAGGAGTTGCAGTACACCCTCGGCGAGGGCCCTTGCATCGACGCCTACCAACAGGACGCCGTCGTGATCGAACCGGACCTGGCCGACCCGCGAACTCCACGCTGGGTGGCCTTCACTCCCAGGGCGGTCGAAGCGGGCGCGCGAGCCGTGTTCGGGTTCCCCCTACGGGCGGGAGCGGTGCGCCTCGGTGCCCTCAACATCTACCAGGATCACCCCGGGCCATTGAGCAACGATCAGCACGCCGACGCCCTGGTCATGGCCGACGTCGTCGCGCACTGGGTACTCGATGTCCAGGCCGAGGCGCCGCCTGGCGCTCTGGCCGAGGAGCTGGAGATAGGCGCCGAGTTCTATTTCATCGTGCACAACGCCGCTGGCGTGGTTTCCGTCCAACTCGGAGTCACCGTAACCGAGGCGATGATCGCCCTGCGCGCCTACGCCTTCGCCCATGACCGTCCCTTGCGAGACGTCGCCCAGGATGTCGTGGAGCGGAGGCTCCGATTCGGATGAGGGAAAGCCTATGACGCGGGAAGCCTCGCTCGTTCAGTCTCTGGTCGAGATGGCCGACACCCTGGTGACTGACTTCGACGTCATCGACTTGCTGACGGGGCTGGCCAGCAAATGCGTCGACCTGCTCGGAGTCTCAGCGGCCGGAGTCATGCTTGCCTCTCCCGAGGGTGCGCTGCGCCTGGTCGCATCATCGAGCGAGGCGATGCGGGTCCTTGAGCTGTTCGAGCTGCAGGCCCAGGAGGGACCGTGCCTGGACGCCTTTCGCACCGGCGAAGCCGTCCGGCACGAGAACCTGCAGGCCGGTTCGGGCCGCTGGCCTCGGTTCGCGATGGTCGCGCTGGAGGCTGGGTTCCGATCCGCCTCCGCCCTGCCGCTGCGCCTCCGGGAGCGGGTCGTCGGCGCCCTGAACCTGTTCGGCGCCGAGCAGACCCCCATGAAGAGCGAAGACCTCCTTGTCGCTCAGGCCTTCGCCGATCTGGCCGCCATAAGTGTGGTGCAGCACCGAGCGGCCGCCGCCACCCAACTGGTGAACGAGCAGCTCACCTACGCGCTGGAGAGCCGAATTCTGATCGAACAGGCCAAGGGCGTGATCTTCGAGCGCGCCCGTGTCGACATGGCGGAGGCGTTCGCGCGGCTGCGGGCCTACGCCCGCAGCCACAACCTCCGTCTCACCGATGTCGCCCAGGCGGCCATCGACGGCACCCTCGATCCCGAGGCCTGGGCCCCGGCGCCGGGCCATTCGCCTCGGCGAACATAGGACCCAGCCTGGTACTGGAGACGGCGGCTCGACCTGGCGGCTCGAGTCCGGAATGCGCTGCTTACTGACTCGAGGGAGTGTGCCTCCCGCCCGAGGGTTGTACCGACATGGGCAATATTTCGAATTGACCGCCGCCTTGCGGGTTATATAGTTATCTACGTGAGTAGAGAAGTGCTGCCTCAGACGGTGAGCTTCTACCTGGTACCCGGCTCTGGAGTGCCCGCCTACCTACAGCTGGTCCAGCAGGTCCGACAGGCCATCCGCATGGGGGTCCTTGAGGTCGGGGACAAGCTGCCCACGGTCAAGGAGGTGGTCGCCCAGGTGGCGATCAACCCGAACACGGTGCTCAAGGCGTACCGCGAACTAGAGCACGAGGGCCTGGTCGAGGGCCGTCAGGGAGTCGGCACCTTCGTCTCGCACCGCCCGAGCGGACCGCCGCCGAGCACCCAGACCCGACTGGCGCGCAGCCTGGAGCGCTGGGTCGACTCGGCGCGGGCTCAAGGCCTCGGGGACGAGGCCATCGAGGCACTCCTGCGATCCGTCCTGAGCGCCGGCGCCACGGCGAGGACAGCATGAGTGGCCCGGGCGCCCGGCCCGCGCCCCCTCCCGAGCCGGCCATCGCCACTGTCGGACTGGGTAAGCGCTTCGGGAAGCTCTGGGCTCTGCAGGACTGCTCGGTCTCCGTACCTCGCGGCCGGGTGGTGGCCTTGGTGGGCCCTAACGGAGCAGGCAAGACGACGCTCCTGCGCATTCTGGCCGGGTTGAGCTCCCCGACCACGGGTGAAGCCCGGATCCTGGGGCGGCGACCCGAGCAGTCCGAGCAGTTCCTGTCGAGCATCGGCTTCCTCGCCCAGGAGATCCCCCTCTACCGTCAGCTGACAGCCCGCCAGCACATCGACATCGGGGCCGGCCTCAACCCCCGCTGGGACGGCAAAGCAGCGCTGGACCGACTCGGCGCCGTCCGCGTGCCGACGGACCGCGCAGTAGGGACCCTGTCGGGGGGGCAGCGGGCGCAGGTGGCCCTCGGCCTGGCCCTGGCCAAGCGCCCGGCGGTGCTGTTGCTCGACGAGCCGGTCGCGGCCCTCGACCCACTGGCCCGCCGTGAGTTCCTGGCCTCCCTGGCCGCCGCGGTGGCGGAGCAGGAGGTGTCGGTGGTCCTGTCGTCTCACCTGGTGCACGACCTCGAGCGGGTCTGCGACTTCGTCGTCCTCCTGGCGGCCGCTCGAGTCCAGCTGTGCGCTGACATCGAGGAGATCCTCGATACCCATCGCCTGCTCGTCGGTGCGCGCAAGCCGGTGGGCGAGATCGAGAGGGCCATGGACGTCATCCGGGTGACCCAGACGGCCCGCCAGTCCCGAGTGCTTGCCCGGCTGCAGAGCCCGATCGTGGACCCGTGGTGGGAGGTGGCCGAGGTCGGCCTGGAGGACATCATCCTCGCGTACATGGGCCGGGATGCCGAGGGGATCGAGCAGGAGATCGTGAACCTGGGAGCCACGGCATGAACCTGCTCGTCTGGCGCCTGCACCGCAACCAGTTCCTCTTCGCCGCCTCGGCTCTGGCGGCTCTGACGGTGGTGCTGCTCGTTACTGGCTCCGTCATGGCCCACGACTACGACACCGCTCTCGCCAACTGTCGGGCCACCCAGAACTGTGGCGACCTGGGGAGCCAGCTCTTCCGAGGCGACGGGATGATCATCGACCTGGTCAACCTCACTCTGGTCGTCCCGCTGCTGTTTGGCTTGTTCTGGGGCGCACCACTTCTCGCCAAGGAACTCGAGGACGGCACTCACAACCTGGTGTGGACCCAGAGCGTGCCCCGTCGGCGCTGGCTCAGCTCCACCGTCGGCTGGGCGCTGCTGGCGGCGGCCGCATGGGGTGGTGCCATGGCCGCGCTCGTCAGCTGGTGGCGCTATCCCGAGAACGCCCTCAACTCGCGCTTCGGGGCCTTCGACATCCAGGGCTTCGTACCGGTCGCCTACGCCGTGTTCGCCGTGGCCCTCGGAATTGCTGTGGGCTCGCTAGTCCGTCGGGTCCTTCCGGCCCTGGCCCTCACCATCGCCGCCTTCGTGGCCGTAAGGGTGCCGATCGCGGTCTTCCTCCGACCCCACTTCCTGACGCCCCTTAGGGCGACCTTCCCCCCGACGTCCCCCGGGACCAACCGGGCCGGAGACTGGGTTCTATCCCAGCTTCTCGTCGTTCCGAGCGGCGGGTCCAGCCACCTCTCCGACTTCGGGTCGCTGCCCTCCTTGTGCGAGACCCAGGGTTTCCAGAGCAAGGGCCTAATCGGGCCGTGCCTGGCAAGGCACGGCTATCGCATTGCCGTGACCTATCAGCCGGACAGCCGTTTCTGGACCTTCCAGGGCATCGAGGCCGGGGTCTTTCTCGTCCTCGCCTGCCTGCTAGTTGTCCTCGCCTTCCGATGGGTGCTACACCGCGACGCTTGACCAGCGCGCCGACCGCGGCGTCCAGGGCATGGGCTGGTCAGGGGACCGGTCGCCTGCTGCCCGGTCCCCTGCTGCCGGCTCCCGACAGCGGACTGCCCGTTTCGTCTTCGTCGACCGCCACCCTCCCTCGGGGCCGTGACTCACCGGCGGCCAGCGGCCGGGGGATGCAGATGTCGAAGTAGGTCGCTTACGAGGTCTTCGGGGTCCGCATGGCCCTTGCCTGATTTGGACAGATGGCCGCTGAGCGCCAAGTCCACAGCTCCGTGAGCGGTGGCGTGAACGAGGGCGGCGAGGCGTTCGGGATCTCCGGCAGGCAGGTCACCAGCCTCCTGCGCCGCACTCACCGCCTCCACCAGCTCCTGCCGGGCTGAGCCGGCTGCCTCGGCGAGTTCGGCAGAGTCCGTCGACCACGAGCCATAGGTCAGCTTGAACCGAGCGGGATGGCGCAAAGCCCAGCGTACATAGCCGCCCATGAGGGTCCGGAGGCGCTCGATCCCATCCTCGGTGGCGGTCGCCCCGGTTCTGCGTCGACGCTGTCTTCCCAGCTGCCCTGCGGCCACCGCCGCTAGGAGATCTTCTTTGTCAGCGAAGTGCTTGTAGGGGGCATTGTGAGAAACCCCCGCCAAACGGCCGACCTCCCTCAGCGTGACCGCCGCAGGACCGCCCTCGTCCAGTAGCTGCGTGGCCGCCTCGATCAACCGCTGCCTGGTTCCGTCCACGGACCCCGAGGCTACCGGGAGGTTGACAACGTCAACGCCATCCTGCCAAGGTGGTGGTTGACGCTGTCAACCACCACCTGAACAAGTCGAGGTTGGGATCGTGAGCAATGTCGTTGTCACGGGGGCTACGAATGGGATCGGGGAGGCCATCGCCCGGATCCTGGCCGGCAAGGGCATGACCGTCACCATCGTCGGGCGCAGCGACCAGCGGCTCAAAGCCGCCGCGCAAAGGATCGATGCCGCGGTGCCTGGGGCCGACCTGATCCTCGAGCGGGCGGACCTGGCCGAGTTGGTCGAAGTCCGAGCTCTGGCCGGACGGATACTGGCTGGGCCGCCACCTGCGGTGGTCATCAGCAATGCTGCGCTCGTCACCAGCCTGGACCGCATGACCAGCGACGGACTGCCTCGTCTCTTGGCCGTGAACCACCTGGCGCCGTATCTCCTCCTGCGGACTCTGGGGGACCACCTCCCCCCGGCCCGCTTCGTCATAGTGGGGGCCGACCCAGTTTCGCTGGCTCGTCGGCCCGTCAACCTTGATGACCTCGTCTTCGCCCATCCCGAGCTGCTGGGCGAGCCGGCGGAGCTTCGGCCCTTCTTCGCCTATGGGCAGACCAAGAATATGAACGCCATGTTCGGCTTCCACTTGGCGAGGCGGCTAGCCGGCACCGGAACCACCGTCAATGGAGCCCATCCCGGGATCATCTCGGGTACCGGGCTCAGTCGCGAGCTGCCGGGCCTGGGGGCGCTGGTGCGTGAGGCGTTCCGCAGCGGCAGCCTCCCTCCGCCTGGGCCCCAGCCGGGAGGGTCGCCATTGGGCTGGACCGATCCCAACAACCTCCCGGCCCCGGACATTGGAGCCGACACCCCGGTTTGGTTGGCCACCGCCCCAGAACTGGAAGGAGTCACCGGGCGCTTCTACGTGAATCGAACCGAAGCCGAGACCGCCCCCCATACGACTGATCTCGACCGGTGCGAACGACTTTGGACGGAGAGTGCCCGGCTTGTGGGCATTCAGCCTTGAGAAGCGCTGGGCGGGTCGTTCGCAGATGCTAGGTGCGTGTATCGGTTCCTACCCGGCCGGGAGTGCCCGGCCGACCCCCGGACCGCCGTCAGGAGTACCGCTCGCCCACCGCCTAGGCCCAACTGCGATCGCCTCTTCGACGACTGAGCACCTGCCGACGACGCCTGCAATACGCCATGGCTGGCGGGCATCTCACATCCGGTCTTCGACGACGACGCGTCCGACGTCAGCGTTGGGGTTGCCGTCCGGAGCGCCATCCATTCCTGAAGATCCTCGGTCCACGCGAGAATCAGGGCCGAAGCGCTTTCCACAACCTGATCGGGCGTCATCGCCGAAGTGTCGAGTACTGACACACGCCTGTCAGCCTCGCCGATCTCCCGCATCTCGTCGTTGATTCGTAACCGGCCCCGGAGTTCTGCCTCGTCGAGGCGGCGCGGTTCCTGTGCGCTCGGCCGACGATCCCGCGGGCGACCCGCTCTTGACCTCGTTGCTGCCCATAGCTACCATCTATCTGGATGGGGAGAACGCCCAGGGCCGGCCCGCCGGATGAGAAGGTGACGGTGAACCTCGGTCCGGTGGACCTAGGCAAGATCGACCTGTTGGTCGAAGAGGGGTTCTTCGGCAGTCGAGCCGACTTCATCCGGTCGGCGGTCCGTCGCCTGGCCGATGACCATCGCCAGGTCCTCCAGGAGGCGGCCACCCGTCGGGAGTTCACCCTCGGCTATGTCCGCCAGAGCCGCAAGAGCCTGGAGCTGGCCCGGCGCAAGAAGGAACGCCTCGACATCCGGGTGGTCGGGGTGTTCGAGATCGCCGAGGACGTCACCCCCGAGCTGGCCAAGGACACCCTCGAGCGGGTCTGGGTGCTGGGAGCTCTGCGCGCTCCGGCCCAGGTGGTCTCGGCGTTGGGACCCAGGATCGCGCGCAACAAAGGGGCCGGAACATGAGCGTCAGGATCGGCTTCACCCATGACCGGCCTCGACGCCGACCGCTGGGCCGGGCAGTGTCGGTCTTTTCCTACTCCCAGGGCCCGAAGGATCTCAGCTTCGCGTCCCGGCCAGACCTGGTCCCCGGTGCCGGCGTCATCCGCCGGGTGGTGGTCGGCCTGCTCTCCTTCCGGGCTGAGGACCTCGAGGCCGTACGGG
The DNA here is from genome assembly GCA_035653595.1 of Acidimicrobiales bacterium. Lineage (GTDB taxonomy): Bacteria > Actinomycetota > Acidimicrobiia > Acidimicrobiales > JAJPHE01 > DASRBO01. The sequence goes on from DASRBO010000048.1 coordinate 32,097, forward strand.
AGGCGGGTGCCCGGCTGCGAGTAACGGTGATCGGGGTGCTCCGCCTGCCTAAGGACGTATCGCCCGAGCTGGCCGATGCCGTCTTCGAACACCGTCGAGTCATCGGCGTCCGACTGTGAGGCCGAGTCTGTCGGCCGCGTCCAGGGCGGCCACCGTCCCTCTCTAGTCCATCTTTGCAAGGTCGTGCCCCGAGCTAGGGGGGCAGGTGTTGCTCGGGTGATGCCGGCCATCACCCCGAGGGCCGGCGTTCCGGGACGTTCGATGCGGAGCAGCGACTGAGATAGCGGAATGCCGCCGGGCGCGCCTGCGGCCAAACTGCAGTGGTGGATCCACGGGTCGGTCAGAACCGCGTCGCCTGGGATGTGGCGGCCCAGAAATACGTCACCGAGACCGAGTCGCTTCTGGAGGCGAGCCGTCGTCGACCGGCGTCCCTCAGCCCTCAGGAGGAGACAATTCTGGCTCCTTTGCTTTCCGGAGCCAGGCTGGTGATCCATCTCCAAACCGGCGATGGTCTAGACGACGTCGACCTGGCTCGCTCCGATGTCACCGTCGTTGGAGTCGACTTCAGCCTGGTGGCCACGAAGGCGTCGGCGGACCGGGCGCGCCAGGTCGGGTTGCCGATCCACTACGTGGTGGGCGACTGTGCCGCCGTCCCGCTCAGGACCGCCCTGGCTGACCTGGTATATACCGGCAAGGGTGCTCTCAACTGGATCCCGGATCTCCAGGCCTGGGCGCATCAGGTAGCAGGGCTGCTATGCCCGGGTGGCCGGTTGTTCATCTTCGAGGCCCATCCGGCCAGTGCTCTATGGACCCTCGACCCGGACGAGGCTGGCCTGGTCGCGGGGGCCGACTACTTCCCAAGCACCCGGATCAACACCTCCTTTCCCGCCTCGGCCATCCACCGCTACGGACCGGGTGGCCTAGAGGCCTTGGAATGGCAGTGGAGCCTGGCTGATGTCGTCAACGCCGTTGTCGGAGCCGGCCTCGCCATTGAGCACTTGGGCGAATATCCCGAGCCGTTCTGGCGCCCCAGCGGGGCTCCGGACGCCGCCGCATGGGGCGGACGCCTGCCTAACACCTTTTCGCTACTTGCCCGCCGGCCATGACCAGGCCGGCCCTCGCGTCACTCCTCGAGGAGTAGGCGCACCTCCTCGAAGGTCATGGGTGTCGGCCCGACGCCGGGCTCGCCCAGGTAACCGGCCGGCCTTAGAGCCGGGGCCCAACCAGGTGCGCGCCAAGGTCGATCCTGGCGCGTGGCCTATCTGGACGTGTCGGAGGGGGGACTTGGCCACCTGCGCCACGGCAGACCCTGCTCGATCTAGCGGCCTGACCTACCCGATCATCCGACGTAGGCCCTCCGCGATCTCCTCCACCGAGTGATGTCCGGCGGGGACGCCCACGACGAAATCGTAGACATCGTCGTTGGACGCCCGGGTGGCTTCGACGCCGTTGAGCTTCAGGAACACCGCCGTCGAGAGCCATCCGAGCCGCTTGTTGCCGTCGACCAGCGGGTGATTCTTGACCAGGGACTGGAGCAGGGCCCCCGCCTTGAGCCAGAGATCCGGATAGGCGTCGTCACCAAAGGCGCTCGCCGCCGGACGGGCGGCGGCGGAGCCGAGGAGTCCCAGATCCCGTACCGGGGGTGGATCACCCAGCAGGAGGGCGGCCAGGGCCAGTAGGTCCTCGACGTCTAGGTACTCGACCTCCGCCTCATCGGCCAAGGCGGTCCAGGGCGTCGGAGTGGACCCTCATCACCTGCTCGGCGGACCGGGCGACCCGGTCCCGATGTTCGGATCGGGACACGTACTCGCGCACGGCCCGCCGAGCGGCCTCCTGCATCGAGATCCCCTCGGCAGCGGCCCGACGCTGTAGACCAGCCTGTTCGTCCTCGGTCAGCCGGAGTGTCATGGGCATGACGCCTATGGTATCAGAGTGATACCAGCGACCACGACTGGCAACTTTGCCGCCGACATGATCACGGAGCGGGTCCGTATCGTCCTGGCCGTGAGAACCACTCGGCTCCGGGTCACGATGGCCGACGTCGAGCCCACCGTCGTCCGGGTCCTCGACGTGCCGGTAGGGGTCCTCCTCCCCGAGCTCCACGATCTCCTCCAGGCCGCCATCGGCTGGACGGACTCGCATCTGCACCAGTGGGTGGCCGACGGTGTCTCCTACGGAACCCCCGATCTGGAGGGGCCCGAAGACGAACAAGACGAGTCCGCGGTGCCGCTCCGGGCGCTCCCGGGGCGCTTCACGTACCTCTACGACTTTGGCGACGGCTGGGAGCACGAGATCGTCGTGCTCGGCCCGGGTGGGGACCGGCCGGGTGTCGTCTCGGGCGAGGGCGCCTGTCCTCCCGAAGACGTCGGTGGCCCGCACGGGTACGCCGAGTTCCGGGAGGCGATGGCCGACCACCACCATCCGGAGCACCACCGGATGAGGACGTGGGCGGGCAGCTGGAAGGACGGCTTCGACCTCGGCGCCGCTGACCTGGTGGTCCGCCAGACCGCCGGGGCCGTGCCGGCACCGGTCCGCCTCATGCTCGACCTGGCCGCCGACGGGGTGAAGCTGACCCCGGGAGGCCGCCTGCCCGGTGTCTTCGTACGCCAGGTCCAGGAGCGCTATCCCACCTGGGGGTTCTCGGATCACCCGGCGTCCATCGAGGAGGACCTGCCTCCTCTGGCCGCCCTGCACGACCTCCTGCGTCAAGGAGGCCTGCTCCGGTTGCACAAGGGCCTTCTCCGCCCCACCCGGGCCGCCGGGGACGACGTCGAGGTCATCCGCCGCCTGCGGTCATGGTTCGGGCCCGACGACTCCTTCACCTCGGTCCTGGCCGGGGAGGCCCTCGCCAGCCTTGTGGCCGACGGCCCCTGCCGACCGGAGGTGCTAGCCGACCGACTGCGGCCTCTCCTCGGGGACCGTTGGGTCACGAACGATGGGGAGTCCCTGGACCTGGGTGGCATCCTCAGCCGGCTCTACCACCTCGAGTCCGTGTTGGGCGGGCTCGATCTCATAGCAGCCGACAAGGCGACCTGGACCGCCGGACCGAGTGCCTGTTGGCTCCTCCCCCGCGCCACGGCGTTGGCCCGCCTCTGGTCGACGTGATGGTGGACAGACAATAGGAACAACGGGCAGATTGTCCCCACCTGCCATCCGATCGAGGGCGTCCCGGTACGGCACTTATCTCGAGTGGGGTTCTGCGCGTCTTCCATGTAGTGCACGAGGCCTTGTTGGATTCGTCGAGGACGCGTTCTCTGAGGTGGCGCGCGCATCGCACTTGACGTAGTCGTTTGGCGAGCGCATCATCAGCACGA
>DASRBO010000049.1:0-9983 GCA_035653595.1 Acidimicrobiales bacterium
CCATCGGAGCTATGACCTCAGCTTCAAGGAGGGGGCCGTGGCCGTGGTGCGCCAGACGCGCAAGCCGGTCCGCCAGGTCGCCCGAGAGCTGGGGATCCCATCGGCCACCCTGGCCTGCTGGGTGAAGGACTCCCGGATCAAGGCCGGCGAGGCCATCGACCCCAACTCGGAGGCCGCGGCTCGCATTCGCCAGCTCGAAGCCGAGGTGGCCGAGCTGCGGGCTGTGCGCCGAGCTCAACGGCCGGGTCCACACCGTCACCCGGCGGATCCCGGCCGAGGCCCTGGCGGTGGAGGCCGAGCTCATGCACGCCGTGCCCGACGCGCCCTTCACCGCCGCCTTCGGCCAGTACCGGGCGGTGAGCTGGTTGGCGCTGGTGTCGTTCCGGGGGGCCCGCTACTCGGTGCCCGACCGCCTGGTCGGCGCCCAGGTGTGGGTGCGCGACGCCGGAGACGACATCGTCATCGTGGCCGGGGAGGGCACCGGGGCCACCGAGGTGGCCCGCCACCGGCGCCTGCCGGCCGGGCAGACCTCCATCTGCGACGACCACTACCCCAATCACCAAAATCGCGACCCGCTGCACCGCACACCCAGGGCCACCAACCCGGCCGAGGCCGCCTTCCTGGCCCTCGGCGAGGGGGCCAAGCTCTACCTGGTCGAAGCCGGCGCCGCGGGCATCCGCCGGGTGGAGGCCCGCATGGCCGAGGCGGTGGCCCTGTCCGCCCTGCACGGCAGACACGCCGTGGACCGGGCCCTCGGCACCGCGGCGATGTCGGCCGCTTCGCCGAGGGCGACCTCGGGTCGATCATCGTGCACGCCGCCGGGGCGGTGTCCGGGCCGGCCACGCCACCCTCGCAGCACTCCCTGGCTGCCGGCACCGGCGGGTGGTCGGCCCTAGGGACGGCCGCCGACGACGACGAGGAGGCCGATCGATGAAGGTGGCCGTCGACGACGTCGGCCTGGTGGGGATCGTCGAGTGCCTCGCCTTCTTGGCCGAGCTGTGCGCGCCGCAGGAGGACGCGCTCAGCGCGGTGCTGGGCGAGTTCAGCCAGGTCGCCTGTTCCTATGGGGCGGCCGACCTGCGGGCGGACCTGCTCGGATACGCCGACCTGCTGGCCCGGGCCCTGGGCTTCCCCGACGCCGACATGGACCCGACCAAGCCCGATCCGCGACCGGCGGCGACACGGTGAGCGGGACCCGTGCCACCCCGTCGGACGCGGTGGTGATCGACGAGGTGGTCGGCCTATGCCGCCGCCTCCGGCTCAAGTACGTGCGCGAGCAGCTGACCGATGTGGTGCTCACCGCCCGGGCCCAGCGCTGGGACCCGGCCGAGGCGCTGCGGGTCCTGCTGGTGGCCGAGATCAGCGGCGACAACTTTTCCGCTGCAGGAGGCACGACCACGATCACCGACCCGCACGGCAACGAGGAGGTCCAACAGTACGTCTCCGGTGCCATGCTGACCGACATCAAGGGGGCCAATTCGTCTTCCCCGGCCGCCTGGATCTACCGCTACGACCCCACCAGCCTGGGCCAGACCTCGATCACCGATCCTAACGGCCACACCACCACTGCGACCTACGACACCTCGGGCAACAAGCTGACATCGACGGACGCCAACAGCCAGACGACGACGTGGACCTATAACTCCCTCGATGAACCACTCACCGTCACCGATCCTGTGGGCGTGGTGACGACCTACACCTACGACCCCCACGGGAACGTGTCCACCAAGGAGGTCACCGGCACGGGAACCTCCCCGCCGACCGAGACGACCACCTACACCTACGGCAACGGCAACCTCGGCGATCTGACCAAGGTGACCGATCCGGCCGGAAGGGTCACCGACTACACCTACGACTCCTACGGCGACCGGATCTCGACCACGACCCACCCGGGGACCGCCACCCAAACCTCGGCCACTACCAGCTTCGACCACTTCACATACGCCAGCATCTCCTCCGTGGGCTCCTTGGTCAACAACAATGGCAACGGGCTGTCCACCCTGTCGGTCAACCCGGCCACTGCCGGTGACGCCTGGGTGCTGGGCATCAAGATCTCCTCGGGCACCCTCTCGGTATCGTCGGTCTCTGGCGGTGGGGCGACCTGGACCAAGCTGACCAGCAGCGCCGACGCCTCCCAGGCCCGGGAGGTGGAGGAGTGGCTCGGCACGATCACCACCACCGGATCCTCCACCATCACCGTGACCTACTCCGGGGACGTGTCGTCGATCAACACCGAGATCGACGCCCAGGAGTTCACAAACTCCACCGGGGCAGGCACGACCTGGACCGAGGACGTGGTCGGCGCCTCCCAGAACGACACCGCCTCGACCACCATCACCTTCCCCAGCCTCACCCCCACCAGCGCCGGCGAGCTCTACGTCGGCTTCGGAAGGGCCGAAAGCGGAGCCTCGGCCGGGTCCACCACCGGCTTCACCTATGAGACCAGCACCAACTCCAACCCCTACATCTTCAACCCCAACGTGTCGGGGGCGGTCAGCCCCACCGGGACCCAGGCCCCGGCCGGAGCCTCGGTGACCGTCGGGAGCCTGATCAAGGCGTCGGGCTCTGGCCCCACCATCACCAGGGTGAGTCCCAATACCGGCCCGACGGCCGGGGGTACCTCGGTGACCATTACGGGCATCAGACTGGGCGGGACGACCGCGGTGCACTTCGGGTCCAGTGCCGCCACGAGCTTCTCGGTAGTGGGCCCCACCTCCGTCACCGCCACGGCGCCGAGCGGCTCAGCCGGCACCACCGACGTGACAGTGACGGCGACCGGCGTGGACAGCGCCCAGGACGTCTATGACGCCGACGGCGAGCTGGTCTGCGAGGCTTCCCCCGTGGCCACTGCTGCCGGACTGGCCTGCCCGGCCCCTGGCGGGACCAGGGTGGCCGGGACGACGACCCTCGCCTACAACGGCGACGGACAGGTGACCAGTCTTACCGACCCTGTCGGCAACAGCACATCTACCACCTACGACGGCGATGGCAATGTCACCCAGGTCAGCGATCCCCTTTCGGAGGTCACCAAGACCGCCTACGACCCCGACGACCGCCGCGCCACGGTTACCAGCGGCTACGGGACCTCATCGGCGTCCACAACCACCTACACCTACGACATCGCTCCGACCTCGTGTTCCTCGGCTCCAAGCGGTACCACCTATTGCACCCAGGTCCGCAACGGTCTGTCCCAGACCACGACCAACTTCTTCAACGCCTTGGACCAGAAGATCGAATCGGCGCCCCCCGATGCCACCGCCCAGTCGGTGGTCAGCTACACCTACGACGGCGTCGGCAATACGCTGACCAAGACCGACGGATCGGGGACCGCAACGTACACCTACGACTCTGACAACCGCCTGACGGGCATCACTTACTCGGCGACCCCAACCGGGATGAGCCAGCCCCATGCCGTGACCTACAGCTACGATGCCGACGGCAACAGGACCCAGATGACCGACGCCACCGGCACGACCACTTACACCTATGACGCCCTCGAGCGCCTAGACAAGGTCACCGACGGTGCCTCCCAGGTGGTCACCTACGGTTTCGACGCCGACAACAACACGACCTGCCTGTCCTACCCCAACAGCGGTACCACGACCTGCCTGAACGCCTCCTCTGGGACGGGGATCATCAGCTATGCCTACGATGGGGCGAACGAGCTGACGAGCATGACCGACTGGCTGGGGACGGGCAACACGACCACCTTCGCCTACGACGCTGACGGCAACCTGGCCAACACCACATTCCCCTCGGGAACCACGGCCTCCACCAGCCATACCCATGACGCCTCGGATGCCCTGACCGACACGTCGATCAAGATAGGGTCGACCACCACGGACCTGGCCGCCCTGACTCGGAACGCAGATGAGAACATCGCCACCACCACTCCCCCGACCGGCGGCGCCACAACCTACGGCTACGACCCACTCAACAGGGTGACGACGGGGACTACGGCGGCTTACACCTACGACGCGGCCAGCCAGCTGGTGACCTCCACGCCGACGGGAGGATCTGCCACCGACTATGCCTACAACACCGACGGACAGCTGTGCTGGACGGCCTCATCTTCCGGATCGTGCGGTTCGGCCCCCACGGGGGCTACGACGTACAGCGACAACCCAGCCGGAGAGCGCGTCAGCTCAACGCCCTCTGGCGGGCAGGCAACGACCGAGGGTTGGGACCAGGCCGGCGACTTGACGTGCGAGACCGCTCCGAACTCATCCTCCTACAGCTGCGCCAGCCAGAACGCCGCCTACACCACCACCTTCGCCTACAATGGCGACGGCCTTCGCACCTCGGATGTTCCGGCCGGCGGATCGACCCAGCAGTTCACTTGGGATGTGGCTTCCTCGGTGCCGAATCTGCTCGAGGACGGCACCAATTACTACCTATACGGACCGAACGTCGACACGGCACCAGTCGAACAGATCAGCGCCTCCGGATCCACGCCTAGCTGGCTGATCTCGGATACCACGGGGGTACGCGAACAGGTCAGCAGTACGGGCACTGTGACCGGATCGATGAGCTATGACACCTATGGCAACCGCTGCTCATCGTGTTCAATTTCGACCCCGTTCGGCTTCGAAGGGGCGTACTCCGATGGCACTGGCTTCGTCTACCTGGTGCACCGCTACTACGACCCGGCGACCGGCCAGTTCCTCTCATCCGATCCGCTGGTCAACATCACCGGCCAACCCTACGCGTACTCCAACGACGACCCCGTTAACGAAAGCGATCCGCTCGGGTTGTGGGGTTGGAACCCCATCTCCGACGTCACCCAGGCGTGGAACGATACGGGTGGCAAGGCCGTCCACTATGTGGCCACGCACCCCAAAGAAGCCATTGGCATCGGTTTGGGTGTCGTAGCAGTAGCAACGGGCGGAGCTGGTCTGCTTGTCGGAGGCGCAGCGGCCACCACGATCTTGAGCGCTACTGCCGTTGGGACTGGACTCGGCGCCTCAGCGCTTGACTACGGAGCATGTCGGAGCGGATCGACAGCCGCGTGTGTAGGCGCAGGGCTCGGCTTTATCGGTTCCATAGCCGGTGGCGGGCCGCTGGCCGCTTCGATTGGTGGTATTGCCGATGAATCGCTTGCTGGATCACTGTTGACCGGGCTGCTCGGAGGATTCAGCCTGAACTTCGGCGCAGCGGGTCTGACCTGGGATATCAGCACGTTGATCGCGAACTTGTTGAACGGTCCGAACTGCAGTCCTGCCAAGTGAGTCCCGAACCGGCATGTGGAGGGCGCGTTGATCGACGTCTCGGATCTGCCGCCGGACCAGCGCACTCAGTTCGAGGAAGGCTGCCGAGTAATGCTGCCAGTCGAGCGTGCTCGGCTCGAGCGAGTCCTGGCGCGTCATCTCCGCCGGGGCACGTCGAAGTACGCGAAGTCGATTCCGCGCGAGGGGATCGAAAGTGTGACGTTGTCGCTGTCGGGTGCGCTCTGGGTCGTGCGAGCCTGGCTTACCCTCGTAGTCGGCCTTGCCATCGTGCTCCCGACGCACGGCGTCACGCCGATCAGGTTGGTTGGATTCGTCGTCATCGCCGTCGGAGTGGTTCTCTTCGGCTTAGGAGCTGTAAGACTCGCCTCAGCGGTGAAGAGCCGCAATCGATTTAGGCGCAACTTGTCTCCGTAACTCCCGGTTGGAGCCTCGGACAACCGGGCGGGCAGGTAGTTCGGCTCGATCTGCCTTGTTCTTCATATGTGGAGCAGTCTGCCGTATGCGGAGGCCCGGCGTGGCGTAGTCCAACGGGGGATCCGCCGTGGGATCCGTTGGGGAGTCCACGGAGGGCTCCATCGTTGGTTGGAGCCCTCAGGGCGCGGCGAAGAGGCTGGCCGGGACTACCTCGTCTGGAACCGCAGCCGGACGTGGCGGGGGCGAGTGGCACGGGACCGCAAGGTCTCGCCCAGCGTCGTCCACGCCGGCGTGCTGACCGTTCGCAACTTCTTCGACGACATCACCCTGTGGGGCTGGGCCGAGCGTCCGGAGCGACGCCTGCTGTTCGCCAACGACGTGCCCAAGCTGCCTCGCCCCCTGCCCCGGGGCCTGGCTCCGGATACGGACGCCGCCCTCATGGCTGAGGTGGCCCGGCTGGAGGACCGCTTCGCCCGCGGACTTGCTGTCCAAGAGCCCCTGCACCGCCGTTCAACCGCCTGTCGTGCCGACAAGGGAGATGCGCTTCCTGACCCCGGACGAGGTGGCCGACCTGGCCGAGGCAACGAGTCCCTGGTACCGCACCTTCATCTACACCGCCGCGTACACCGGTCTGAGGTGGGGGGAGCTCACCGGCCTCCGCCGCAAGAGGGTCGATCTCCTCCGCCGAACGATCACCGTCACCGAACAGCTCACGGCTGTGGACGGCAAGCTCGTGTGGGGCGAGCCCAAGACGCGGGCCGGGCGTCGGACGATATCGATCTCCACCTTCCTGGCCGACCTGCTCGACCAGCAGCTCGCCGAGCGGTCGTTGCCTGGGCCCGATGGTCTTGTCTTCCCCAACGGCGCTGGCAACCCAGTCTCGGCGCCGAGCTTTACGAACAACATCCTCACCCCAGCCCGTCGCCGCGCCGGACTGATAGGCGTCCGCTTCCACGACCTGAGACACACGGCGGTGGCCCTTGCCATCGCTGAGGGCGCGCACCCCAAGGCCATCCAGGTTCGGATGGGTCACAGCAGCAGCCAGGTGACCCTCGACCGCTACGGTCACCTGTTCCCGGCCCTCGACGAGCAGATCGCGACAGGCCTGGACGGCGCGTACCGCCGCGCCGCTGCGCAACGCCGAGCCTCGGCGAGCGTCGCCCGGCTCAGCCCGGGGCGCGACTCGGGGGCGATCGTGAACAAGGCGGGTCTCAGTTGACGGGTTGACAGGACCTAGTTGACGGGTTTACGCTGGCCTCTATGGCCGATGCGCTGTCCTCGATCGTCGACGGCTTCTCCCGCCGCCTGGGTGTCCTCATGGACCGGCATTCCGACCTGCTCTCGCAGATTGGGCCGGACGAGGCCGCCAGTCTCGGCTCCGAGGGAGCCGATGCAGCCGTCGCCCCCCTGCTGTGGGCCGCCGCCGTCGGGGAGCGCTGGAACACGGCCACCGTTGTCGAGTTTCTCGGCGTCACTCGCCAAGCCCTACACAAGCGGGTCGTCGGTGGCTCTGTCCTCGGCCTGGCCGGTCGAGGAACGACCTGGTTCCCGGTCTGGCAGTTCGACATGGCAAACCACAGGGTCATCCCGGAGACGGCCGATGTCATCGCCGCTTTTCGCCGCAACGTCGACAGCTTCGATCCGCTCATGGTGGCGTCCTGGGCCACCACCGAGCAGCCCGAGTTGGGCATGGCGCCGGAGGAATGGTTGGCAGCCGGCAAAGACCCCGCCGAGGTCGTGCGGGTGGCCCGGCGGGCGGCCGCCGAGCTGTCTCAATGACGCTGCCGGTCCCGCCGGCTGATCCTCTCGAGCTGGCGGAGACATTCCCGGTCCGAGAACTCCCGGTCAGCTATCGCTACTACCGGCTTCACCACCACGACAGGGAGCCCGAGTGGTTCTGCACGTGCGGCGGGTGTCGCTTTGACCCGCCCGACTCCGAATCCTTCGGGACCTGCTACGCGGCAGCGCATCCGCTCGGAGCCTTTGTCGAGCGGTTCGGGCGGCTGCGTAACGGCGTACCCCGTTCACTCGTGGACTCGCATCGGCTGGCCGGCCTGGGGCTGCCATCTCCGGTCCGCGTCGCCGACGCAAGCGACCGAACCGTCGTCGGACGCTGGGGCCTGAGTGCGGAGCTGTGGGCCGGCGACGACTATCCGGGTTCCCAACGCTGGGCCGAGCGCCTCCACCAGGCCGGCTTCGCCGGCATCTGGTACCCAGCGCGCCACGACCCAGCCGGACAGCTCCACAGTGTCGCCTTGTTCGGTAAGCCCGGGCACCAACCCGCGGCCTTCGTTCCCTACGGTGACGAGGTCGTTTCGGCCGAACTTTGCGACGAAGCCTTTACGAGGTTCGGCATCCTGGTGCTTCCGTCCACCTCGATCTGATCTGTTTCGTCTTGCTTCCCTTTCGCACGGATCAGGTGCAGCATGATCCTCGCGTAGGTGGCGGGCGACACGCTCCTGCTGCTCAAGCCCAGATTGCAGGCCTCGCACATCGCCGCCAGGTTCTCGTCGCTCTGTAGTTCCTCCGCGGTGGCGCCCAGCCTGAGCCCATCCTGGACGCTCAGCAGGTGGCCGATGCTCAGCGGGACGTCGCCCCGGCCGCACAGGACGCACCGAGCGTGATCCCGGTCCAGGATCCGGGCCTGCTGCGATGCCTTGATGTCCTGGCGGAGGGTGAGGGCCGTGCGAGGGACCTCACCGGTTTCCGTCTTCGGGGCGTTGTACAACAGGCGGCCACATCGAGCGCAGCGCACCGTGTTCTGCCCATTGCGGGGGATGAGGGCAGCGTCTCGGGTTCCACAATCCGGACAATCAGCTCGGGACTCGTAACGCCGGCCACCGGCCGCCAGGGCCTCACGAGCGTGCGCTATCCACCACTTCGCCTCCTCGCGGCGCAGCGCCTCTCGCTCTTCGAATGGCAGACCGTCCTGCTCGGCCACCTGACAAGATTGCCACCGAGGGCGGTTGTGTGCCTGGGCTGTCCCCGACCCCATGGGCGTAACCCATCGGCGTGACATGAACGTGACATCGCAGCACAGGCGTGACACGCGATGACGGTCACTCCTGTCATGCACTGGCCGCTCCTGGCCACACCGAGTAATGGCCCGCGACCAGGACATTCGGGCGAACACATGCCCTGACCAGGGAGAGGCGGCGGAGGGAATCGAACCCTCGTACAGGGCTTTGCAGGCCTGGTACAGCGCCGGTGAAGTCCCTGGTCAGCCGGGAAGAATCTACCCCATCAGGGGCTCGAGTGAGCGGAAAGTGAGCGGCCCAAGGGGCCTCGGTGATCGGAATCAGGCCCTTGCCTGACCTGCCCCTTCAGGGCTGGCGGAAGATTTCGTGAGTGCCGATCCGGCGCCAGACCACGTGCGCCTCCCCGGGTCTGACGGGTTGGCCGTACGAGAAGGTAGCCCGTCCGTCGGGCGCCCAGGTCATCTCGAAGACACCGTGTGCCCCTTGGACGCCCTTGACCCGCAACCCAGCCCGGAACGATGAGGCTGAACGCAGGTCAGCGACGAATGCAGCCACCGCCGCCAGGAAGGCAAGCTGCTGCGCAGCGGTCAGACCGTCGAAGTCAGCCCGGAACCGAGCGGTCCACTCGTAGGTCGGCAAGGCTCAGGGCTGACGGCGGCGGCGTGCTGCTGGCTTGGCCGCCTTCCGCAGCGCCTCGAGCAACTCCTCCCCCGACTCGAACACCTCACCCCTGCCCGCGGCTAGGTCGGCGTCGACCTCACGCTCCCCTGCCTGCCACTCCGGCGTCCAGAACCAGGCCTGGGTCGCGTCGATGACCTTCTGAGGGCGCAGGAGGATTCCCTCGTCGGTCACCACGGCGTCGAGAAGATCCCCCTCCTCCAGCCGCGCCGCCTTCCGAATCTCCTCGGGCAGGGTCACCTGCCCCTTTGCGCGAACGGTGGTCCGGGCCATCCACCCAGGCTACCAGACTCCGTACGACTCTTCGACAGTCGGACTTTCTGACACTCTTTTGCCACCGAGCGCACCGGCAGACATGCAGACCGTCACATGTAGCGGTGGAAGGTGTGGCCGGACCCCGTTAAGGGCTCCGCCGGCAGAGTGCCCGACGGCGCTGCGACCGCGGGTGTCCCACTCCGGCACTTATCTCGAGTGGGGTTCTGCGCGTCTTCCATGTAGTGCACGAGGCCTTGTTGGATTCGTCGAGGACGCGTTCTCTGAGGTAGCGCGCGCATCGCACTTGACGTAGTCGTTTGGCGAGCGCATCATCAGCACGAACACACGTTCGATGTCGGTGTGGAGGTCGACAACGATGCAGGTGCAGCGCGTGATGATGCCGGTGACCGGTCTGGTGTCGTGGACGGTG
>DASRBO010000050.1:0-2164 GCA_035653595.1 Acidimicrobiales bacterium
GCCGGAACTGTGACTATGCTCGGGAGCAGTTGGGAGTTGGCTGAGGTAACCCCTTAAGGGCGGTATCCCATTGGCGTGTTCTCACCCATAGCGTCAACTCTTAACGGCGTGCTGCCGCTGGGGCCGGCGCGCTAACGGCGAAGTAAGGCTGGATGAGGAAGCCACCGACTTGAACTCACCCACTGTCAACGCACCCACGTTCGGACCGGTTGGCGCATCCGCCGACGAAGTCTCTCGTCCGGCGGACATCCGTCACTACCTCGACGCGTTATGGAGACGTAAGTGGCTGATCGTCGTCATCACGGCCGTGGTCGTTGCTGGCGCGATGGCCTACGTCAAGCTCCAGCACAAGTCGTACACCGCTAGCGCCCAGGTGCTGCTGCAGCCGGCCTCGGTAGCTCCGCTGTCGAGCCAGACTCCATCGCTCACGCCGACTGACGTGGCTACGCAGATCCAGATCGTCACCAGCGCGCCGGTCCAGGCGGCGGTGAGCTCGGAGCTCCATGAGGCTCCCCCACCCATCAAGGCCAGCGAGGTGGGCACCACCAACGTGATCCAGATCGCCGCCACTGCTCCGACGCCGAAGCGTGCGGCTCGGATTGCCAACGCCTATGCCAACTCCTACGTGACGACCAGGCAGCAACAGGCCCTGGCGACGATGCTGTCTTCGGCAAATGTGATCCAGGGCAGGATCGACAGCCTTCAGCAGCAGCTGGGGCAACTCTCCTCGGGATCGGGCCATCAGGCTGAGGTGTCTGCCCTGCAGAGCCAGATCGTCGCTCTGCAGGGGCAGCTCGGGCAGCTGCAGGTCAACACCCAACTGGCGTCCGGCGATGCCCAGGTAGTCACCCCGGCCTCGGCATCCAAGACAACGACCTCGCCAAAGCCGGTCAAGGACGGCGTGCTTGCCGGCGTGCTCGGCCTCCTCCTTGGCTGCGGAGCGGCGCTATTGCTGGAGACCCTCGACGACACCGTCAGGACCAAGGACGATGTCGAGGCGGTAGTCGGGGGCCTTCCCGTTCTGGGGATCGTGCCCAAGCTGAAGGCGGCGAATAGGCGCACGGTGACCACGGCGGCCGAACCGATGTCAGCCGGCGCCGAGGCCTTCAGGCAGCTGCGCACATCGCTGCAGTTCATGGATCTCAGTCGCCTGCGCCGGCTGATCCAGGTCACCAGCGCGTCACCGGGGGAAGGGAAGACGACGACTGCGGTCAACCTCGCAGTGGCCCTGGCTCAATCGGGCCAGCGGGTGGTCCTGGTTGACGCCGACCTGCGCCGGCCCCAGGTTCACGAGTACTTCGGCTTCGAGCCGACGAGCGGCCTCACGTCGGTGCTGCTTGGCGAGGTGTCCCTGAGAGAATCCCTACGGCCGGTGGCGGATACGCCGGGCTTGTCCCTTCTGCCGTCGGGTCCGGTACCTCCCAACCCCGCCGAGGTGCTGAGCAGCCCTCAGATGGCCGAGCTGTTGTCATCGTTGTGGAATTCCGCCGACATCGTGGTGCTCGACAGCCCGCCGGTGCTGCCAGTGGCCGACGCCTCCGCCATCGCCGTGCAGGCCGACACCACCCTGGTTGTGGTGCAGGCCGGGCAGACGGGGGCCAAGGGTCTTGTGCGATCGCTCGAGATCCTGTCTCAGGTGGGGGCGAAGCTCACGGGGGTCGTCATGAACGCGGTGCCGATCAACAAGCGGCGGGCGCGCTACGGCTACGGCGGCTACTACGGCTACGGCTCGGGCTATGCCCCCAGGACCCCCGCCGCCCTGAACGGTGCCCACACCAACGGCAACGGCAAGGTCCCTCATCCCTCGGAGGGCGCTGCGGACGAGCCCACCGGCCAGGGGGTCATGCCATGACCCGACGCCGGGCGTTCCCCGGCCCCCGGCCCTGACCCTTCAGGCTCCGGCCCGAGGCCGGGCCGACCGTCGGCTTCGCCCGAGCGACCAGACTTTTCGCGACCTCGGCCGGCCCATGTCGGCCGCAACTGGCTTGATCGTGGTCGTCTGCGCCCTGTCGTCCTACGGAGCGACGTGGGCGCCGGGCCAGCCGACTGGGACAGAGCCGCTGGATCTGGCGCTGAAGGCAGTCTTCGCCGCGACGGTGACGGCGGCAGCCAGCCGGGCCCGGCGCTGGTCGTGGATTGCGGCGGCGGCGTTGGCCGGCCTGGC
>DASRBO010000051.1:0-5679 GCA_035653595.1 Acidimicrobiales bacterium
AGATGGTCATGCCCGGGGACAACACCACCATCACCGTCGAGCTGCAGAAGCCCATCGCCATGGACGAGGGCCTGCGCTTCGCCATCCGCGAGGGCGGTCGCACCGTGGCCTCCGGCGTGGTCACCAAGATCATCAAGTAGCCATGGCAGACGGGGCCCGCCAGAGAATCCGGATCCGCCTCAAGGCCTACGACCACGAGGTGATCGACCAGTCGACGAAGAAGATCGTCGAGACGGTGCTGCGCACCGGAGCCAAGGTGCAGGGCCCCGTGCCGCTACCCACGGAGAAGCACCGGTACACGGTCATCCGGTCCCCCCACAAGTACAAGGACAGCCGCGAGCACTTCGAGATGAGGATCCACAAGCGGCTGTTGGACATCGTCGAGCACACCCCCAAGACGGTGGACTCGCTCCAGCGCCTCGAGGTGCCCGCCGGCGTCGAGATCGAGGTCAAGCTCCAGACGTCCTGACCGCTGCCGGCCCGGCAGTCTCCCCGGCCCCGGCCGGTCGGGAGGCGGCCCCCGGCCAGTAGTTGTATAGTTTTTCGGCTCGGCGGCGGGTGCCGCCGGACCCACTCGAGAAGTCGACGTTCGTGGTTGCCCGCACCGGGGACGCCACGACACCAACCGAACGAGCGCTCCGCTCGGGTAAGCCCGGGCGGAGCCTCGTGCGTGTAGGCGGACCCACCGCCCGCCGGCACGCAAGCCACCAGGACACCAGCACCACCACAGGCAAGGAACCGGAAGGCCGCAGAGATGGCGAGCAAAGCGATCGTGGGCGAGAAGCTCGGGATGACCCAGATCTGGGACGACCAGAACCGGGCCATCCCGGTGACGGTCGTGCGCGTGAGCCCGGTCCGGGTGGTGCAGGTGAAGACCCCGGACAAGGACGGCTACGCCGCCCTCCAGGTCACCTACGGCCGGCGCCGGCCCTCGACCCTCACCAAGCCGGAGGCGGGCCACCTGGCCAAGGCCGGGGTGGAGCCGGGCCGCCAGCTGGTGGAGCTACGCCTTGCCGACGTCAGCGGTTACGAGGTGGGCCAGGAGCTGCGGGTCGACGTCCTGAGCCCCGGCGAGCGCATCGACGTCACCGCCATCAGCAAGGGCAAGGGCTTCGCCGGTCCCATGAAGCGCCACAACTTCAAGGGCCAGGGGGCCGCCCACGGCAACCACAAGAAGCACCGGGCCCCGGGGGCGGTGGGGGCCTGCGCCACCCCCGCCCGGGTGTTCAAGGGCACCCGCATGGCCGGGCGCCTGGGGGGGACCCGGGTGACCACCCTGGGCCTGCAGGTCGTGCAGGCCGACGCCGAGCGGGACCTTCTGCTGCTCAAGGGAGCCGTCCCCGGCCCCCGCGGCGGCCTGGTCCTCATCCGCGACGCGGTGAAGGCGACCCGCTGATGGCCACCTCGCCCACCTCGCAGCCCCGCGCCGACCTGCGCTCCCCCGACGGGGCCACCGTGTCGAGCATCGAGCTGGACCCGACCTACTTCGGCATCACCCCCAACGTGGCGGTGATGCACCAGGTGGTCACCGCCCAGCTGGCCGCCGCCCGCTCCGGCACCCAGTCCACCCTCACCCGGGCCGAGGTCCGGGGTGGGGGGAGCAAGCCCTGGCGCCAGAAGGGCACCGGCCGGGCCAGGCAGGGCTCGTCGCGGGCGCCCCACTGGGCCGGTGGCGGGATCGCCCTGGGCCCCAAGCCCCGCGACTACCGCCAGAAGACCCCCAAGAAGATGGTCGCCCTGGCCCTGCGCTCGGCACTGTCGGACCGGGCCGCCGAGGGCCGGGTGGCCGTGGTCGACGAGTGGGCCTTCGAGACCCCCAGCACCAAGGCGGCCGTGGCCGCCCTCGGGGCGCTCGGCACGACCGGCAAGGTGCTGGTGGTCCTGCGGCCGGAGGACGACAACGCCTTGCTGTCGTTCCGCAACCTGCCCGAGGTCCGGGTCCTCCTGGCCGGGGAGCTCAACGCCTACGACGTGCTCTGCAGCGACTGGGTGGTCTTCACCCGCCAGACCCTGCCCGGCACCGCCGCCACCGGCCCGGCCGCCCAGGCCGCCCCCGGCGAAGCGCCCGCCGGCGAAGCGCCCGCCGGCGAGCCGTCGGCCGGGGGAGCCAGCTCCGCCGCTCCCGCCGCCGGGGCCCCCGCCTCCGGGGAGACCACCGAGGCTCCCGCCACCGTGGCGCCGGAGGACGAGGCGGAAGGAGACCAGGCATGACCGGGTTCGCCGACCCCCGCGACGTGGTCCTCCGGCCGGTCGTGTCGGAGAAGTCCTACTCCCTCCTCGACGACGGGGTGTACGTGTTCGTGGTGCACCCCGAGGCCAACCGGACCCAGATCCGCCAGGCGGTGGAGAGCATCTTCAGTGTGCGGGTGGCCAAGGTGAACACCCTCAACCGCAAGGGCAAGCGCAAGCGGAACCGCCGGATGGCCACCTTCGGCCGCCGGCCCGACACCAAGCGGGCGATCGTCACCCTGGCCGGCGACGACCGCATCGAGCTGTTCGAGAGCTAGAGGAACCATGCCCCTGCGCAAGCGCAACCCCACCAGCCCCGGCCGGCGCTTCCAGACGGTTTCGGACTTCGCCGAGGTCACCCGCGACCGCCCGGAGAAGTCCCTGGTAGAGCCCAAGCCGTCCACCGGCGGCCGCAACAGCTACGGCCGCAAGACCGCCCGCCACCGGGGTGGCGGCCACAAGCAGCGCTATCGGATCATCGATTTCCGGCGCAACAAGGACGGCGTGCCCGCCAAGGTGGCCGCTATCGAGTACGACCCCAACCGCAACGCCCGCATCGCCCTGCTCCACTACTACGACGGGGAGAAGCGCTACATCCTGGCCCCCGCCCGGGTGAAGGTCGGCGACGTGCTCCAGAGCGGCCAGGGCTCCGACATCCGCCCCGGCAACGCCATGCCGATGCGCTACATACCGGTGGGCTCGGTGGTGCACAACGTCGAGCTCAAGCCGGGCGCCGGCGGCAAGATCGCCCGCGGCGCCGGCATGAGCGTGCAACTGGTGGCCAAGGAGGGCGACTTCGCCACCCTCCGGCTGCCCTCCACGGAAATGCGCCGAGTGCCCATCGATTGCCGGGCGACCATCGGCGAGGTCGGCAACTCCGAGGCCGAGCTGGTGTCGGTGGGCAAGGCCGGCCGCAACCGATGGAAGGGCGTGCGGCCCCAGACCCGGGGCGTGGCGATGAACCCGGTCGACCATCCCCTCGGCGGCGGCGAGGGCAAGAGCTCCGGTGGCCGGCACCCGGTGTCGCCCTGGGGCAAGCCCGAGGGCCGCACCCGGGCCAGGCACAAGGAATCCGACAAGCTCATCATCCGTCGCCGCCGGACCCGCGGCGCCCGGAGGTAGGACACATGCCCCGCAGCCTCAAGAAGGGCCCCTTCGTCGACGACCACCTGCTCAAGAAGGTCGACGACCTCAACTCCCGCAGCGAGAAGCGGGTCATCCGGACCTGGTCGCGGCGCTCGACGATCATCCCCGACATGGTCGGCCACACCATCGCCGTGCACGACGGCCGCAAGCACGTCCCGGTCTACATAACCGAGTCCATGGTCGGCCACAAGCTGGGCGAGTTCGCCCCCACCCGGACCTTCCGCTACCACGCCGGCCAGGAAAGGGCCGGGCGGCGCTGATGCCCGGCCTCAAGACCAACGAGCGGGAGGGGACCCGGGCGGTGCTGCGCTACTGCCGCATGTCCGCCTACAAGGCCCGCGAGGTGCTCGACCTGATCCGCGGCCACGACGTCGCCCGGGCGGCGGAGATCCTCCGCTTCAGCCAGCGCGACGCTGCCCGGGTGGTGGCCAAGGTCCTCGACTCGGCCGTGGCCAACGCCGAGGCCAACGACGGCATCGACCCCGAGGAGCTGTTCGTGTCGGCCTGCTACGCGGACGAGGGAACGACCATCAAGCGTTGGCGGCCGCGGGCCCGGGGCCGCGCCACCCGCATCCGCAAGCGCACCTGCCACATCACCGTCATAGTCAGCCGCCTGCCCGAGGAGCGTCTCGAGCGGTTGCGGGCCCGGCAGGCCGCCGACCTGGCCGCCCGGCGGGCCCGGCGGGTGGCGTCCAGCCAGCGCCGGACCCAGGGTCCGGAGGCCGAGGAGGCCACGCCCGGTGCGGCCGCCGAGGCCGAGGCCGAGGGCATCGTCGACGACCAGGCCGCCGCCGTCGAGGCGGCCGAGGCCGAGTTCAGCAAGGAGAGCCCCGCCGAGGGCGGGGCCGAGGCGACCGACGCCGAGGGCGGGGAGGAGCCCGGCGGGGCCGCCGCCGACATCGTGGACCAGCAGGCGCCGGCGGTGGAGGCGGCCGAGTCGGCTGCCTCCGAGGGCGACGCAGGCACCGAGCAGGAAGAAGAAGGCAAGTAATGGGTCAGAAGGTCAATCCCTACGGGTTCCGCCTCGGCGTGACCACCGACTGGAAGTCGCGCTGGTTCACCGACCGCGACTACCAGGACTACGTCATCGAGGACTGGAAGATCCGCAACTACCTCAACACCCAGCTGGAGCGGGCGGCGGTCAGCCGCATCGAGGTCGAGCGCACCCGCGACCGGCTGCGGGTGGACGTGCACACCTCCCGGCCCGGCATCGTGATCGGCCGCCGGGGGGCCGAGGCCGATCGCCTCCGCACCGACCTGGCCAGAATCACCAACAACCCCAAGATCCAGCTCAACATCCAGGAGATCAAGCAGCCCGAGCTGGACGCCGCCCTCATCGCCCAGGGCATCGCCGACCAGCTGGCCGGCCGGGTCAGCTTCCGCCGGGCCATGAAGCGGGCCCTGCAGACGGTCCAGAAGGCCGGGGCCCAGGGCATCCGGGTGCAGTGCGCCGGCCGCCTCGGCGGCTCGGAGATGTCCCGGCGCGAGTCCTACCGCGAGGGCCGGGTGCCGCTGCACACCCTGCGGGCCGACATCGACTACGGCTTCCGCGAGGCCCGCACCACGGTGGGCCGCATCGGGGTGAAGGTCTGGATCTACAAGGGCGACATCCTCCCCTACCGCACCTCGGCCGAGGACAAGATCACCCGCGAGGCGGCCATGGCCGTCGGGGAGACGTCGGGCCAGGCCCGCCCCCGCCGGGTCATCTCCGCCGGAGGCGGCCGGCGGCGCCCCGACCAGGGCGAGCCGGGCGAGGGGCCGCTGGGGGCCGGCGTACCGGAGCCGGTCGACACTCCCGACGCCGGGCCGGCCGGGGCGGCCATCGACCCCGAGCTGGAGCGGATCCTGGCCGAGGAGGAGGAGATCGAGCGTCGCACCCGCGACGAGCATCACGAGGCTCCCCACTTCCGCAAGGAGAGTGACTGACCGATGCTGATGCCCCGCAAGGTCAAGCACCGCAAGCAGCAGCGCGGCCGCATGACCGGAGCAGCCAAGGGTGGCACGACCATCGGCTTCGGCGACTACGGCATACAGGCGCTCGAGCCCGGGTGGATCACCGCCCGCCAGATCGAGGCGGCCCGGATCGCCATGACCCGCCACGTTCGCCGCGGCGGCAAGGTCTGGATCCGGGTGTTCCCCGACAAGCCGGTGACCCAGAAGCCGGCCGAAACCCGCATGGGCTCCGGCAAGGGCAACCCCGAGCACTGGGTCGCCGTCGTGAAGCCGGGCCGGATCATGTTCGAGCTGTCCGGCGTCAGCGAGGAGCTGGGGCGCTCGGCCATGGAGCGCGCCATCCAGAAGCTG
>DASRBO010000052.1:0-4744 GCA_035653595.1 Acidimicrobiales bacterium
GAAAGGGCTCGCTCCGACGTACCAGCATGTTCGAGGGACACAGCGCGACACAATCACGGGCCCCTGACGCCATGACTGACTCAGTAAGGATACGGCCTGGTGTCCGGCGCGTGCCGGATCGGTTCGCCGGCGACCCCCGACTGGCCCGGGTCCGGCCCCCGGGGTCGGGGCGAGCCCCGGACCGGCGCCTCCATGGCGCCGTGTCCGGCCGCTTCCCGCTCAAGCGGGGTTCCCGTCCGGCCCCACCGGCACCGGCGGTTCCAGTCCGGGGTCCCGCCCCTGCCGGGCATCGACCAGGACGGCGTAGCTTCCCACCAGGTCGCCGTCGGAGATGGCCCGCGACGCCTCCTCGGCCGGCGCTCGCAGGGCCAGCAGGTAGGCCAGGGCCGTCTCGCCGGCGAGGACCGTGTGCTCCGCCACTGCCTCGGCCAGCGGCTCGACGTCCGGCCAGACCCGGTCCAGGACCTGCTCGGCGAGCCGACGTGCCCGCCGCGCCTCGGAGGAGGTGAGGCCCAGGGCCGTGAACTGCTCCTGGTCCTGCTCGGTCCCGAGCGTGTCCGGCACCCCGAGCCGCCGCTGGGCCAGGCCGCCGGCCAGAAGCACCGCCCCCCAGGCGGTAGGGGAGAGGGCGCGGCTCCGGGAGCCGGTGCGGACGAGGCCGCTGCGCATCAGCGTCCCCACGTCGATCCCGATCGACGCCGGCAGGTGGCCGAGGTAGGCGGCGACCAGGAAGTGGCCGGCCTCATGGCAGGCGACCCATCGTCGTCTCCACCGGTGGGCGGCCGGTGTCAGCTCCCGGGCCTGCCGCCGCAGGGTGGCATCGTGCCAGGGCGATCGATCTCTCATCCGCTCCTTCGGGTTGGCCCGCGCCATCCGGCGCCGACGGGGTCCCGCGGCGCGCCTCCGGCGGACCTCGTGCGGCCGCCTCGGGCCGGGGACCGGTGCATCCGTCTCGGGTTCCCCGCCTTCAGTTCTATACCAGCTCGGGGTGGCCCGGGTACGTTCTCCGGCGGCACGGACCGTTCACCCCCGACATCCGGGGGCCGATTCGATGTCATCGGCGGACCCGATGACACCGACCGGATATTCCGATGGGTTCCGCCGATTGACTTGGATCACAGAGTTGTCATAGAACTTAGGGCGAGGGGAGCACAATAGGTGAGAGTGGGGCAGGGAAGGGAGGTTGACGACGGGATGTCGTCATCGCACCCAACCCGACCCGGTGGGAGGACTCTGTTGCCGGTTCCGTCACGCCGGCGGCGATGGCCGTGACCGATCCCGATCGGGAGGGATGGGAGCGATCGGACGCCGCCCCCAAGCCGGCCGGCCCGCGAGCGACGGCGGAGGGCTCGCCCGTGACATCTCCGCCGCAGCCTTCACTCCGTTCCTCCGAGGTGATTCGCGTCGAGCACCTGGCCGTCTCCTATCACCGGCCGGACGGCGGCGAGGTGCGGGCGGTCGAGGACGTCAGCTTCTCGGTGGGCGAGGGTGAGTTCGTCACCCTCATCGGTCCTTCCGGCTGTGGGAAGACCTCGCTGCTCCGGGCCCTGGGCGGGCTGATCACGCCGGCGGCGGGACGGATCCAGGTGAACGGCGTTCCCGTCAGGGGACCCATGCCGGACGCCATCGCCTACGTCTTCCAGGACTTCGCTCTCTTTCCTTGGCGCACGGCCCGGGCCAACGTCGAGATCGCCTTGCAGCTCAAGCGCGTGCCCCGCAAAGAGCGCCGGAAGCGGACCCTGGAGGCGCTCGACATGGTCGGCCTGGGTGAGGTCGCCGACCGCTTT
Source organism: Acidimicrobiales bacterium (assembly GCA_035653595.1). GTDB lineage: Bacteria > Actinomycetota > Acidimicrobiia > Acidimicrobiales > JAJPHE01 > DASRBO01. The sequence goes on from DASRBO010000052.1 coordinate 1,788, forward strand.
CCACGAGAGCTTTCGGGCGGGATGCAGCAACGTCTGGCCGTCGCCCGTGCCCTGGTCTCGAACTGCGGCATCCTGCTGCTCGACGAGCCGTTCGGGGCCCTCGACGAGCAGACCCGCCTGGTCCTGGGCGTGCAGTTGTCACAGCTCCTCGAATCCGCCGGGCGGACCATCGTCTTCGTCACCCACAGCCTCCAGGAGGCGGTGTTCCTGTCCGATCGGATCCTGGTCCTCTCTCGCCAGCCCTGCCGCATCAAGGAGACGGTCGAGGTGCCCCTCCCCCGCCCCCGTGGACCGGAGCAGATGAAGTCCGCGGACGGCCAGCGGATCGAGGCGGAGCTGTTCCGCCTGCTGTACGAGGAGTCGCTTCGGTGAGCCGGTCCCCGGCCCCCATCGGCGCCCGGCTGGCCGGCAGCCGGGTCTTCATCGGGCTGCTGTTGCTCTGCGCGTGCGTGGCCGTCTGGCAGCTGGTGACCACGGTGGGCAGCGTCAGCTCGTTCCTGGTCCCGCCTCCGGCGGCCGTCGCCGGCGTCTTCGTCTCGGTGATGACCTCGGGGACGACCTACTCCGCCCTGGGCATCACCATGGTCGAGATCGTGGCCGCGCTGGCCCTCGCCGGCGGCCTGGCGCTCGCCATCGGCGTCCCGGTGGGCTGGTACCGCCTGACCCAGCAGGCCTACGAGCCGCTGCTCGCGAACCTCGCCGCCGTGCCCCTGGTCATCCTCTATCCGGTGTTCGCGGTCGTCTTCGGCATCGGCCCCCTGTCCAAGGTGATGTTCGGGGCGGCCACGGCCTTCTTCCCCGTGGTCCTGGCCGTGGTGAGCGGGGTGGCGGCGACCAACGAATCGCTGGTCGCCTCGGCCCGCTCCATGGGCGCCCGCGGGCTGACGCTGCTTCGGGTCACGGCCATCCCCAGCGCGCTGCCGGTGATCGTCGGAGGTCTGCGCCTGGGGCTGACCCTGGCCACGCTGGCCGTGGTCGGCGGGGAGTTCATCGCCGGCACCCGGGGCCTGGGTTACCTGCTCGCCTCGGCCGGGGAGGCGTTCGAGACCAGGAAGGTGTACGCGTACGTCCTGCTGACGCTGCTCCTGGCGATCGTGTTGAACTCGGCGTTCGGCCTGCTCGTATGGCTCAGCCGGAAGGTGGAGGAGAGGTGATGACTGCTCGGAGCTGGCGGCGTCCGAGAGGACGCCTTGGCGAGGCGATGCGGGTCCTGGCACCGGCCATGATGGTGGCCCTGCTGGTGGGCTGCGGGGGAGGGGCGGCGACCGGCAACAACCGCGCCGGGACGCTCACGCACATCAACTTCGGTCTCAACGTCCCCACCGACTTCGACCTGGTGATGCCGCAGTACGTGGCCAGGGACCGCGGCTTCTTCCGCCAGGAAGGTCTGGAGGTGAAGACGGTCAGCTTCCAGGGCGGCGCCGACGCCATCAAGGCGATGCTGGCGGGCAGCATCGACATCGACGGCGCCACCGGGCTGGACGCCCCGGCGGCGGTGGCCAAGGGAGCGCCGGTGGTCGAGTTCGCCAGCGGCGGCGTCTCGCAGAGCACCTTCCGGCTGCTCGCCAACAACCGCAGCGGCATCAACTCGCTCGGCGACCTCAAGGGCAAGAAGATCGGCATCACCCGCTTCGGCTCGCTGACCGACTTCGTGGCCAGGCTAGAGGGGCACGCCGCCGGCCTGGAGGCGGGCAAGGACTTCACCGAGGTCCCGGTCGGCGCCAGCGCCGCGCAGACCGCGCTCCTGAGCGGCGAGATCGACGCCACCAACGCCAACCCGGTCGACGCCTTCCCCCTGCTCGACACGGGCAAGGTCCACGTGGTCACGGACTTCTCGAAGGTCGATCCGAACACGCAGTTCACGGCCCTGGTGGCCACCCCGACCTACTTGAAGCAGCACGCGGCCACGGTCCGGGCCTTCCTCCGCGCCTATTTCCGGGCCATCCAGTACCTCAAGACGCACCGCGACTACGGCATCAAGGCGACCGCGGCCGCGCTCCACGTGGACACCACCCTGGCGACGCGACTCTACGACTTCCTGGCCCACGACCTGCGCACGGACGGATCGATGAACCTGCAGGGGGTGAAGACGTACGCGCAGTACCTGCCGGTGCTGGGGATCGCCGACCAGGTGCCGAGCCTGGACCAGTACTACACCGACAAGTTCGTCCCGGTGAAGATCGGCTGAGCCGAGATGCGGACCCGCCCGGCATGGCCGGTCTGGAGCGGTGTCGAGGTCGAGCCCGCCCGACGGGTGCCCGGAAGGTCGCCCCTGGGGCGGCTCGGCCTGGGCCGCGCCCTGCACGGCCGGCGGCCCCGGGTGTTCCTCCTGCGCTGGGCGACGGTCCTGCTCCTGATCGTCGTCTACGAGGCGGTCGCGCGCCTCTTCTTCGCCGGTAGCCTCTTCCTGCCTCCCGCCAGCGAGATCCTGACCCGCGGCGTGGGCGTGTTCGTCGAGGAGGGGGTGCCGGAGGCGCTGCAGACCACCGCCGTCGAGTACGGGATCGCCTTCGGCGTGGCGACCCTGATCGGGCTCGGGCTGGGCTCGGCCCTGGGGGCCGTCCCCAGGGCACGGACCGTGGGACGCGATCTGCTGCAGGTGCTGATGGCGCTGCCGCAGATCGCGATCTACCCCATCGTCATCCTGTTCTTCGGGATCGGGCCCGGGGCCAAGATCGTGTTCGGCGTCACCCACGGTGTCTTCCCCATCCTCTTGAGCACCATGAGCGGGGTGGGCGAGGTCGAGGAGACGCTGCCCCGGGCGATCCGGGCCATGGGGGGAGGATGGGTGGCGGTGACCTGGCGGGCGGTGCTGCCCTCGGCGCTGCCCTCGGTGCTGACCGGCCTGCGGGTGGGGGCGAAGACCTGCCTGCTCGGCGTCCTGCTGGCCGAGCTGCTGAGCTCGGTCAACGGCACCGGGGCGCTGGTGATGATGTACTCGGCCAACGGCCGGGTGC
>DASRBO010000053.1:0-2477 GCA_035653595.1 Acidimicrobiales bacterium
CCGGTATCGAGTTCACCCCTTGCTGCTCGGAGAGGCGGAGGTCGGCCGCGCCCTGGACGTCTTCTGGAGCCTCACGAAGGAGTCCGGGCGGGTCACGGTGCCGATCCTGGCCTTCTTGATCGAGGGGGGACCTCACCCGATCCTGGTCGATACCGGCATGCGGGATCCGGCCCGGGCCATGGAGGTCCACCGGCTCGGCCCTCACCGCACCACGGTCGAGTGGTCGCTGGAGGCGCAGCTGGGGCGACATGGGCTGCGGCCGGCGGACGTCGGTGCCGTGATCCTGACCCACCTGCACTACGATCACGCCGGGGGCTGCCAGCAGCTGCCGCGCGCTCGCTTCCTGGTCCAGCGACGAGAGCTCATGGAGGCCGCGGCCCCGATCGGTCCCCGTGATCTGGAGATCGGGAGCCGGGAGCTTTTCTACGACCGTCGGGATATCGCCGCGCTGGTCGACGAGCTGTGGGAACGGGTCGACCTCCTGGAGGGCGACGAGGAGCCATACCCCGGTATCAGGTGCGTGCGTTACGCCAACTCGCATACGCCGGGCAGCCAGTGCGTCTACGTCGAGACAGAAGAGGGAATGCTAGCCCTGGTCGGCGACATCGTGCGAAAGGTCGACCTCAACGTCGAGAAGGGGATCCCGCCCGGGCTGTTCTATGACCTGGAGGCGACCCGCGCCGCGATCTCCGATATCCGGCGACGAGCCGATTGCATCCTACCGACCCATGACCCGGCGGTCAGCTCGCCCTCGCCACCACGCCCCATGCGGGCGGGAAGCGCGCGGAGCGATGGCTGAAGAGGCGGCTGCGACCGGGCCCGGGGTGCTATCCCTCGACCCTGCCCTGCTGGTGCGGATGCTGCGGATGATGCAGATCATCCGGTGCTTCGAGGATCGGGTCTTCGACCTCTTCGCCAAGGGCATGATCAGCGGCAGCACCCATCTCTACCAGGGGCAGGAGGCGGTGGCCGTGGGCGCCTGCTTCGCCCTGCGGGCCGACGACCTCATGGTCTGCACCTACCGTGGGCATGGGGCTTGTCTGGCCAAGGGCATGGACCTGCGGTCGGCGCTGGCGGAGATCCTCGGCCGGAGCACCGGCTGCTGCGGTGGCAAGGGTGGCTCGATGCACCTGACCGACGTCTCGGTGGGCGCCATGGGCTCGTTCGCGATCGTGGGGGCCGGCATCCCGGTGGCGGCGGGCCTGGCCTGGGCCTCACAGTACCGTGGGGCTGACCAGGTCACGCTCGTCTTCTTCGGCGACGGGGCCACCAACATCGGGGCGTTCCACGAGGGGCTGAATTTGGCCTCGATCTGGAGGTTGCCGGTCGTCTTCATCTGCGAGAACAACCTCTACGGCGAGTACTCTCCGCTGGCCGTGACCACCCCTGTGCAGGACCTGGCGGTGCGGGCCGGGTCCTATGCCATGCCGGCGGTGATCGTCGATGGAAATGACGTCGAAGAGGTCTACCGGGCGGTCCGGGACGCCGCCGAGCGGGCCCGTCGCGGCCAGGGTCCCACCTTCGTGGAGTGCAAGACGTATCGCCACAAGGGTCACTCTCGCAGCGACCCGGCCAGGTACCGACCGGCCGGTGAACTGGAACGCTGGCTGGCCCGCGATCCGATCCTCGTGCTCAGCCAGCGGCTGCTCGGGGCCGGAGTCCTGGGGCGGGGTGACCTCGACCGCATCGAGGCAGAAGCGAGGGTCGAGGTGGCGCGCGCTGAGCAGCAGGCCCTGGCTGACCCGTGGCCCGAAGTCGGGCAGCTGGTCGCCGATGTCACCGTGGACTGACGGCCGTGTCGACCGCAATCGGCGCCGCTCCGGACACAACCTACCGTCAGGCCGTCACCGAGGCGCTGCGGGACGAGATGCGCTCCGACCCCTCGGTGGTCCTGCTGGGCGAGGACGTCGGCACTGCCGGCGGGGTGTTCAAGGTCACCGAGGGGCTACTCGAGGAGTTCGGCCCGGGCCGGGTCCGGGACACCCCCATCTCCGAGATGGCGATCGTGGGCGCGGCGTTGGGCGCAGCCCTGAACGGCCTGCGGCCGGTGGTGGAGCTGATGTTCGCCGACTTCGTAGGGGTAGCGATGGACCAGCTGGCGCTCCAGATCCCGAAGTACCGCTACATGACGGGCGGCCAGGTGAAGGTCCCGCTGGTGATCAGGGCGGTGGCGGGAGCTGGCCTCGGCTTCGCCGCCCAGCACTCCGGCAGCCCTGAGGCATGGTTCATGCACGTTCCGGGCTGGCGCATCGTGGCCCCTTCCACCCCGGCGGACGCGTATGCGTTGCTGCGGGCGGCGATTCGATGCGACGATCCGGTGTTGTTCTTCGAGCACAAAGCCCTGTACGCCCGCAAGGGCTGGCTCGATCGCTCCAGGGCCGCGGTCATCGGCCGCGCTGCGGTGGTCCGAGAGGGTGACGACGTGACCGTCGTTGCCGTGTCCATGATGGTGGAGCGAGCGCTCACCGCCGCCGAAC
>DASRBO010000054.1:0-13263 GCA_035653595.1 Acidimicrobiales bacterium
TCCCGGTGGATGATCAGAGAGGGGTGAGGACTTTTACCTGGCCATACGCGAGGACAGCGACTTGGCCACACGTGAGGACTTTTTCATGGCCATGGACAGACGGGAGAGGGAAGGCGTCGGAAGACGAAAGCCCAGGTCACCGGGCATCTGGGCGCTCGGGCCTGCCTCGACGTCGGCCCTGGCCGCCTTCCTCTTCAAGAGCTGACAAGGGGTCATCCGCCCTGGTCAGCGAAGTGCCCGCGTGCATCTTGCGTTCGAACGATTTCGTGCGGCTCCGACCGCCGGGACCCCGATGGGGGGCTGCCACCGGTCGCTGCGGCGGCTGATGCGAAGTTCTAACCGTCGCACTGCGCGATTGGGGCCCTTTTGACCGTACTCCGGAGCCCAGGGATCGCCCCGCTACAGAGGGGTGCAGGAAGAGCTCTGTGCTGTCGTCAGACTGAGCTTCGACGCACGTCTGCCGGGCTGGTCGGCCCGGGCAACAGGAAGCCGTCGCTCCTACGTCTGATGACGTATCCGCCATCGACGACCGCAGCAACGTCGAAGCCGCCTGACCAGTCGCCGCTGAAGCCGACTCTCAATTCGACGCTGTCGCCGATCTCCAGTGAGTCTCCGGTCATCGGGGCGACCGCGGCATGGTGGAGGTCCTCGAGGCCGGCTCCAAGGAGCGGCCGGGATGGCCTTCGAGCAGCTCGCCCACCCCTTGGGAGAGGTCATCCCATCCTTGGCCCGCCGCCCGCCTGGCCCTCTGCTGACGCACGAGATCCCAGGACTTGTCCAAGGCCGACTCGAGTTGTTCGAGACGCGACCTGTCTTCCCCGGACATGGGTTGGCCGTGATGGCTGCGCCGCAGGCTGTCCTTGTCGGCAGTCAGACGGCGGATCAAGTCGAGGATGTCGGTCTCTCGCCAGTCGGTCATGACGCGGTCCTTCTGTGGTGATCAGAAGAGGCGTCGAGCCTGCATAGGCAAGACCCAAGGGTCCTCTACGAAACCAGGCGTCCCTCCCAAGGAATGAAGCGACGTTACCACCTGCGCTGGGATCTGACACCGGGGTAGGTCAGCAGCCCCAGCGGCGATGGGCTACCCTGGACGGGCCGCCGTAGGGGCGGCCCACCCGGGACCCCGGTGGAATCCCCAGAGGACTCCATGAAGGGGGCGGGTGGCGATGCTTCTCCGAAGGGACTCAACCGCCTCGGGGCGGGTCCGATGACGCCGGAGGAGGCCACGGCCATGCCGTCGGCCGCTCGGGTAACCGTGGCCAGCTACTTGGGCACGGCGGTTCTGCACATCCAAGGCGAACTCGACGCCACGACCGCACGAACAGTGTGTGGCGGCCTGACCGACGCGGCCGGCGAGGCGACCGTGCTCCTGGACCTGACCGGGGTGGGAGTGATCGACTCCGTCGGCCTCGGTGCCCTCCTGAGCGCGATCCGCGGCATCCACGCGCAGGGGGGGAGGGTGGCCGCGGTCGGGGGACCGGCCGCAACCACGGCCCTGCGAGCCGCTGGGATCGATCGCCTGGTGTTCCTCGCTGACACGCCCCTGGCCGGGCTGGGATGGCTGCACCATCCCGGGTAGGACCAAGTGTCGGGCCGCTCGAGCGCCACCGACGGGCGGACGCAGGACCGCCCGGTCATCGAGGGGCGCCAAGATTCAGGACTATGACATCGTCTTCCGCTCCAGCACTGGTGGCGCGGACGGCAAGGATGGCGTCGTTCCGGGTATCGACCACCTCGTAGCGACGACGGTTGCCCCAGACGACAGGACGGACCTGGAACCGGCCGAGGGTCATGGGGCGGCCGGCAGCCGCGGGCGTAGCTACGGGACGTGCAGCGACAGTCAACGTTTCCCTCATGACGGTCGTCTCCTGTCTGGGTTCTGGGCCCGCGTCTGTGCAGACGCGGGCTTGGATAGTGGAGGAGCCAGCGGTTCAGCGCGGCCGATGGACCTCGCGATGAATGCTCCGGCGCAACTGGGAGATCCGGGCAGCGCCGATGGCACCGACCAGGAGGGCGCCTCCGACCCCAGCGAGGAGCAGCGCGACCGCCAGCGGGAGACGCAGGTGCGCCCCGAGGAAGCCGACGTCGACGGAGTGGGCGTTCTCCAGGATGAAGACCAGCAGTAGGACCAGGACCACGGCACCGGCGATGAGGCCCGCATGGGCCCTGCCGAGCCGGCTAGGCCTCGGCTCCCGAGGTGCGGCCGGAGCTTTCGGGCCCGCCTCCGAGCCACCTGGTTCTGGGACGGCGTCGCTGACCACATCGGTTCCGGTCAGGCCCTGGGTCTCGGTCATGTGTGGTCCCTCTGCGCTCGAGCGAGCGGTGCTTCCATGGCACCGCCCCGGCAAGCTTCGCCGCCGGTAATTTCATGCTACACCGGTAGCAGAAGACTAGCAATAGAATTCTAGTAATGCTACCGTGGACGCGTGGCTGACTGGACTTTCTTGACCAACCACGCTCGGGCTCTCCTGTGCATTGCCGATGACCCCGGGATCAGGCTTCGAGACATCGCCACCGAGCTGTCCATAACCGAGCGCCATGCCTACGGCATAGTGGCTGACCTGACTGAGGCCGGGTATCTCGTGAAGGAGAAGGAGGGGCGGAGAAACCGCTACCGGGTGCGCGCCCACCTTCCTCTTCCCGAAGCATCCAAGCGCAAGCGCACCGTCGGGGAGTTGCTGGCACTGCTGTCGGACAGCGGTCCTACGCCAGCGCGCCGCTCCCGCGCCGGACGGTAGTGGTGGTCGGGCCGGGGGTGCCTTCGCGATGAGCGCCCTCAAATCGCTGGCCCCGTCGCCGTGGTGCAAGCGCCGGCGGGAGGCGCCGGAATGACGCCGAAGGCCGTTCAGTGGTCCCGCTGACCGGCAGATCGAACTACAGTGATGTGATTCCGAACCAGGCATTGGCAGGAAGGGACGGGCAGGACCCGATGGGAGCGACGCCGACGAGGGCGCTGGTCCTGACGATCCTCCGCCATGCCGAGGACTTCCACTGGCGGATGCAGGACGTCGGGCTCATGAGCCTGCGCCTCGATGACCAGAGGGAGTACCGACTCCACGTCTGGGACCCGACGTCCAGCACCGGCGAGGTCCCCATTCACGACCATCCCTACCACTTCACCTCCACGATCGTCGTCGGGGAGCTCACCAACACCCGGTACCGGGTGGACACGGCGGGGCGCGAGTACACCCGCCTGCGCTACTCGCCGGAGGTCGAGGCTCGCCGGTGCTCAGACAAGGTCAGGCTGATCCCCGAGGTGACGACGATCAGGGAGGGAGGCCGGTACGGTCAGCTGGCTCCCGAGCTGCACTCGAGCTGGCAGCTGCCCGGGACGGTGACGCTCATCAGGTGCACGTGGGTCGAAGCGCCCTGGCTCACGGTCTGTCTCAGCGACGAGCGTGCCTGGCGCTCGCCAACAGGGCGGGACGCGACCAGGCACGAGGTCAAGACGATGGCCGGCCGGGCTCTGGAGTGGTTCTAGTAGCGATTTCACCGGGCTCGGACGGGATCGGCGCCCTACATTGGCCCCGTGAAGCTGGGGGTAGTGGCCGACATCCATGGGAACCTGGCCGCGCTGGAGGCGGTCCTCGAGGACGCACGAGCCCTTGGCGTGGACAGCTGGTGGGCGCTGGGTGACCTGGTGCTTGTTCGGGCCCCGTCCGGCCGAGGTACTCGGGACCCTGGCCGGCCTGCCCGGTATCGCCTACGTCCGGGGCAACACCGATCGGTACGTCCTGACAGGAGAGCAGCCCGTTCCCCACTCCAATGCCGGTGACGCCGCCCGCGACCCGCGGCTGGTGGAGAGGATGGTCGCCATGGCCGGAGCCATCGGGTGGACCAGGGGCGCCCTGGTCCAGTCCGGCGTCCTCGACGCCATCACCGACCTGCCCACGACGATCTGCGCCGAGCTGCCGGACGGGGGGCGCGTGCTCGGGGTCCACGCCTCCCCGGGACGGGACGACGGGCCCGGCATCGCCAGCTCACCGCCCGACGAGGTCATCTCCTCGATCCTGGGGGATTGCGGCGCCGACGTCGTCATAGGCGGACACACCGATGACCCCACCGATCGGATCGTCGGGGCCGTGCGGGCCCTGAACCCGGGCAGCGTCGGGCTGTCCCGGCAGGCCGGCCTGGCCCGACGGATGCTCGTCGAAGCCGACGAGGAGGGTGTGTCAGTCGACCTGCGCCGGACGCCTCACGACGCCAACGCCGTCGTGAACGACCTCTACGACCGGGGCTATCCCAACGCGGCCTACCTCGAGAAGGCGCTGACCGGGTCCCTGACCTTCGGGTCCTGAGGCCAGCCGGACATCCCGCTGGCGCCTGGGGTGGGGGGCAGGAGGCCTCCAGGCGCGGCGGACTCGTCCCCAGGCGACCGGCCGAGGCAGTATTCGGGCCGTGCGGCGGAAGGCAGGGCTCGGTGGGATCGGTCTTGCCCTCGGTCTCGCCGTGGCGGGCTGCTCCTCGGGCCCCTCGCCGGAACCGACGGCGGCCAACTTCCTCGGTCGGTGGGCGAACGGCAACGTCACCGGTGCCGCCTCCCTCACCGACCACCCCGTCCTCGCCTCGTCATTCCTCACCCAGACCGATTCCGCCCTCCGCGGCGCTGAGCGCCGCTTCTCGCTCGGGTCCGCTTCGGTCAACGGGTCGACGGCAACCGCTCTATACGCGGCGAATTTCGCCCTGGCCGGTCTGGGGGAGTGGCGCTACCGCGGGACCCTCCATCTGGCCTCGTCCCGCGGGCAGTGGCGGGTGATCTGGAGCCGTTCGGACGTCTATCCGGGCCTCGGGACTGCCGACTCCCTCTCCGAGGTTCGGTCGTTGCCGCCGCGGGCTCCGGTGCTCGGCCCCGGCGGCGTCCTCCTGATGAGCCCCCAACCGGTGGTCACGGTGGGCATCGTCCCCGGCAAGGCGACGGGCCTGACCTCGACCCTGTCGACGTTGGCGGCGGCGACCGGCATCGATCCCAACCGGGTATCCGCCGCGGTAAAAGCCGCTCAGCCGGATGCCTTCGTTCCGGCGATAACCCTGCGCCGGGCCGCCTACGACGCCGTCAAGGCACAGATCTACGCTTTGCCCGGCGTGGAGTTCGAGGCCGGGGTCGAGGACCTTGCTCCGACACCTACCTTCGGTCTGGCCATCCTGGGCCGGGTGGGGCCGGCCACCGCCGATGCCCTCGCTCACATCAGAGGGCCATATCTGGCAACCGATCAGGTGGGTCTGTCCGGCCTGGAGCTCGCCTACCAGGACCAGTTGGCGGGGACACCCTCGGGCGCCATCCGGGTGGTGGACGGCGCCGGCAGGGTGGTGCGGACGGTGGTGAGCTTTACCGGCCGCCCGGGCCAGCCGCTGGAGACGACCATCGACCCGGCTGCCCAGGCGGCTGCGGAAGCAGCCCTGAGCGCGACGGTCCACCCGGCAGCGCTTGTGGCGGTGCGGGCGTCGACGGGTGCGGTGCTGGCGGCGGCGAGCACACCGCCCGACTCCACCTTCGACCGGGCCTTGGACAGCGAGTACCCGCCGGGGTCATCGTTCAAGGTCGTCACCACGACCGCTCTCCTGCAGTCCGGCCTCACGCCCGGGACGTCCGTGCCCTGCCCGCCCCAGGTGGTCATCGACGGGAAGCCGTTCAAGAATTTCGAAGGTGAGGCGCCCGGCTCGGTGAACCTCGCCCGGGACTTCGCCGTGTCCTGCAACACTGCGTTCGTGAGTGCCGCATCGCGGCTTCCGCCAGGAGCGCTGACCGCAGCGGCCAACTTCTTCGGGTTCGGCCAGAAGTGGTCTCTGCCTCTTCCCACCTACGCCGGTCAGGTCCCTCCTCCGCGAGATCCGGCCGAGCAGGTCGCCGATGCCATCGGCCAGGGCCGGGTCCTCGCCAGTCCGCTGAACATGGCCTTGGTCGCGGCGACCGTCGCCAGCGGCGAGTTCCACGAGCCTTCCCTGGTCGTCGGAGGGGCAGGAGTGTCAGCCGGCGCCCCTTCGCTTCCGCCCGCCGTGGCGGAGGACCTCCGGACCATGATGCGCGGTGTCGTCACCTCCGGGACCGGCACGGCTGCGAACATCCCGGGGGCCCCCGTGTACGGCAAGACGGGGACAGCCGAGTTCGGCACCGCCAATCCGCCCCAGACCCATGCCTGGTTCATCGGGTTCCGCGGCGACCTGGCGTTCGCCGTGCTGGTCGACGGCGGGGGAGTGGGCGGCGCCGTCGCGGCTCCGCTGGCGGCGCGGTTCCTCGCCGGTTTCAGCGGCTGACACCGTCCGCCCGGGCGTCCTGGGGTCGCCCCCCCCGGACACGGCCGCTAAGCGCGGGGGATTCTCCCTAGTCGGGCGGTCGGGCTGCCGCCAGGGTGGGCCGGAGCCCGCCGGGGGAGGCCGAGGTGGGCGGGACAATGGAGGCTAGGGGCAAGTGGAGCTGACCAAAGGGCTAGGGGCGCATTTCAGCGCTCTGGCCGCGGCTCATCCTGAGCGTGAGGCCCTCGTGTGCGGCGATCAGCGGATGACCTTCGCCGAGCTGGAGGGGAAGGGCAACCAGGTGGCCCGGGCCCTGGCGGCTCTCGGCGCCGGCCCGGCACGGGCCGTCGGGATTGCCCTGCACAACCGGGTCGAATTCCTGGTGGCGGCGCTGGCCGCCTGGAAGCTGGGCGGTTACCCGCTTCCGGTCAGCTGGCGGGCGCCCCGGCCCGAACGGGACGGGCTGCTCAGCCTGGTCGACGTGGCGGTGACGGTCGTCGAGGACGGCTCGGACGGCGCCGGGACGGTCGCCGTGGGGGAGCTGATGCGCGACGCCGGCGACCGATCCTCGGATCCCCACCCCGACGTCCCGACCGATCCGTGGAAGGCGATCGGGTCGGGCGGATCTACGGGGCGGCCCAAGCTGATCCTGACGCCCGGCCCCCCGGGGCTCGGTAAGGCGGCCAGCGAGGTGGTGAGGCGGTACGGCATCCGCCCCGAAGGGCGCCAGCTAGTCGCCGGCCCCCTGTACCACAACGGGCCCTTCGCCTGGGGCAGCTCGCATCTGATGGCGGGCGGGACGATCGTGATAATGGAGCGCTTCGATGCGGCCGACTACCTCGCCATGCTCGACGCGGAAGCGATCAACTGGGGCTTCGTCGTGCCGACGATGATGAAGAGGATCACCGACCTGCCCACCGAGGTGAGGGATGCTCATGACCTCGGCTCGGTCGACTACCTCCTCCACTCCGCCGCCCCGTGCCCGGCCTGGCTCAAGCGGAGGTTCATGGAGCTGATAGGTCCCGAGCGGCTCCTCGAGTTCTACGGCTCCACCGAAGGTCACTGCTTCTGCATCATCGACGGGAAGGAGTGGTTGGAGCATCCCGGCAGCGTCGGCCGCCCGGCCAACGAGGTGCACATCCTCGATGAGGACGGGGGCGAGCTGCCCACGGGTGAGGTCGGTGAGATCTACGCCCGCCCGGCCGGGGATCCGACCTTCACCTATGTGGGAAGCGAGGCGCGGGTCCGCGACGGGATGGTGTCGGTAGGGGACATGGGGTGGCTGGATCCGGATGGCTACCTCTTCATCGCCGACCGGCGGACGGACATGCTGATCTCCGGTGGCTCCAACGTCTATCCGGCCGAGGTCGAGGCAGCCCTGCTCGAGCACCCCGGCGTCGGGGACGTGGGCGTCATCGGTCTCCCCGACGAGGAGTGGGGCCAACGGATCCACGCCATCGTGCAGCCGCTCGATCCGCAGTCGCCGCCTACGACTGAGGACCTGGACCGGTTCTGCCGGCAGCGCCTCGCCGGCTACAAGGCGCCCCGCAGCTACGAACTGGTCGAAGTCCTGCCCCGCGACCCCTCCGGCAAGCTGAGGCGGTCGGATCTGCGCAAGGCGCGGGTGCCGGAGGGCTCAGCCTGAACCAGGCTCGCCCTCCAGCATCCGCCTCACGGTGCCGACGCCGGTTCCGTTCGAGGGCGGGATGCAGAGGTCGGCCCAGGCATCGCCCAGCTCCTCCCAGCTGGGCGGCCGGGCGAACCGGGCTTCGCCCACGTCGCAGATGGCGTGCCGAACGTAGAGGCCCCCTCCAGCCCCGATCACGACCCCCGTCTCCCCACACTCGCTCGAGCAGAGACGCGCCACCAGGATCGAGACGAAACGGGGATCGAGGCGCTCGAGGATTCCCTCCGGCCAGACGCCGTCGCTGAGACGAGTGTGGGCCAGCGGGGCCACCACGTTCACCCCGATGCCGTAGCGGGCCCCCTCGATGGCGAGGACGTTGGCGAGTCCCACGAGACCCATCTTGGCGGCGGCGTAGTTCGACTGACCGTGGTTGCCCACCAGCCCGGCATGGGACGTGGTGAACACGACCCGCCCGGACCCCGACTGCCGGAGATGGGGCCAAGCCGCTCTGGTGAGCAGATAGGCGCCGTCGAGGTGCACGGTGGTCACCTCGCGCCACCGGTCAAGGGTCATCTTCGGCAGGGAGGCGTCGCGCAGGAAGCCGGCGTTGTTCACCACGGCGTCCAGACGTCCGAACCGGTCAATCGAGCGCTCGACCATGGCCGTCGCCCCGGATTCGCTAGACACATCGCCGTGCAGCGTCAACAGAGCGGATGAAGGGGCCGCACCTGCGAGTTGTTCAAGGGCGTCCCCGTCTACGTCGGCCGCAGCCACCGCCGCCCCCAGCTGCAGGAGGAGCTCGACGTGGCTCTGCCCCAGGCCGCGGGCGGCCCCGCTGATCAGTACGACCCGTCCGGACAGGGGGGACTCCGAAGGTGCGGAGCGTATAGTCACCGTCGTGCCTCTCTATGAGATCGAGCAGACGGAGCTGCTCGGAGGTCAGTCGTTCGCCAGCTGGGCGTCGGCATCGTCGCAGTCAGTGTGGTCACGGATAGAAGGCGCGGGCGGCGAGGTGGTAGCCGTGTGGAGTGCGGCCTTCGGCGTGACGCCCCAGGCCATAGCTCTCTACTGCTATCCCGACGGCGACGCCCTCATGGCGGTCCGCGGGGCCGAGTGCGTGCCAGGCCGTACCCCGGCGGACGACCGGCGCGACGCCGTCACCCTCCGGCGAACGAGCCGGATCCTGGTGCCGAGCCCGTTCTGGGACGTGAGGCCGATGCCAGCCGACGGCCTGTTCACCATGCGCATCTTCTGGATCGATCCCTCGAAGACGGAGGCCTTCCAGCGCCACACCGCTGAGACGATCTGGCCCTTGGGGGAGTCCCACGGCCACGGTCGGTTCCTCGGCCTCTGGAGCCGGGTGCTCGGTCCGCCGGGCGAGGTGGTCTTCATTTCCCGTTACGACGACCTGGCCCATTGGCAGGGCACCCATCCGAACGTCGGAGAGGAAGGAAGCCCGGAGGTCACCCGGTGGTGGGCGGCCATGCGGGAACGGAACGACATGGTGCGCACCACCGAGGTGATCGCCATGCAGCCGGTCGTGGCTGCCTGAGGAGGCGCGCATCGGTGGTCCCGTCCGTCGAAGGGGTGTAATCAAGCGTCGCGCAGGGCGGCCTCGAGGCTTTCCGCCTCGATCGCCCGCCGGCGGTGTTCGACGGAGCGACGGATGACCGCATCCGAGGCCCCCCGGCGTCGGAGGAACGCCTCGAAGGCGTCGAGATCGCGGGCGAAGGCAGCCCGATAGCCTTCGGTCTGGTCGAGGCAGGGATGGCAGCTCCAGCGACCGACCAGGTTGAAGCGGTCGAGGAATCTGATGGTCGCGGTCGACTCCGCCTCGAAGACGATCACCCGAAGATCGGTCATGAGGTTGTAGGCGGCGATGAGCTTGAAGTCGGTCGGGGGCGGGGCGCCCTGCCAGAGGACAGACCAGAACCGCCCGTCGTGGGCCCGCTCCATGTACAACAGGCCTACGAAGACCACGGCGACCTCACAGGGATCGTATGAAGTCGACCAGCGCCGAGGACACCGCGCCCGGCTGCTCCATCGGCACGGCGTGGCCGGCGTCAGCCACCTCAACCAGGCGGGCCCCGGGGATCCGGCTGGCGGCAGACCGGCTGGCGTCGACGGGCACGGCGCCGTCGTCGGTGCCGTGGATGAGGAGGGCCGGCACCGTCACCGTCGCTGAGCTGGCCCGATAGTCGTCGTGGGCGGCGATCGCCCGGCCCAGCGAGCGCATGCCCGGTAGGTCGTATTCCTCGCCGACCCGTCGCTGGAAGGTGGCTATGTAGTCGGGGTGATCGGCGAGGAACTTCGGTCCGACGAGGAGCTCGGCGCAGATGCGTGCCAGGTCCGGTCCCCAGGAGGTCGCCACCATGTCGGCCAGCCCGACGAACTGCTCGGCCACCTCGGGAGGCCAGGCTTCGTCGCCGATGCCGACCAGCACGAGCGCCCTGACCCGCTCCGGATGACGCCGCCACACCTCCTGGGCCAGCATCCCGCCCATCGAGTGGCCCACCAGCACCACGCGGCCCAGGCCGGCGTCGTCGAGTTCCTTGAGGAGTCGGTCCGCCCAAGCCTGCATGGTGAACCCCTCCGGGGGAGCGGGGGACCCGTGGGCGGGCTGGCGCACGGCGAGACAGCGGGCGGACTCCTCGAGCCGGGCGACCTGATCGGACCACAGGTCCGGGCCCATCAGCCAGCCGTGCAGGAGGACGACCTCCACGGGGGCGCCCGTCGCCTGGCTCATGCCGGTGTCGCCTGACCGGCGAGGGCCCGCCGGCGCAGGGCGTCCACTTGGGAACGCATGGATCGCGCTACCGGGTCTTCAGCCGGCTGAGCCAGCTGGCGTCCGAGGAAGCCGAGGGCATCGGCCAGCCGAGGGGCGAGGGTGGTGCCGAAGTGGTCGGCCCCCCTGACAAGTCGGTACTCGTGCCGTACCCCGGCGTCGAATAGGAGACGGTGCAGGAACTCCGCTCCCCTGTACAGCTCGAACACGTCCTCGTCGCCGCACTCGAGGTATATGCCCAGGTTCCGCAGTCGCCCCGGATCCTCGGCGGCGATGGCGGCGGGATGGCTCTGACGCCAGTAGTCCCTGTCGACGGGGCGACCGTAGATCGTCTCGAACACTTCCTGGTCGCGGTAGAAGCGGTCGCGCAGCTCGATGTCCTCGAACTCGAGTGCCGGCTCGATGCCCGGCTCAAGGGCGGCAATGGCAGAGAAGGTGCCCGGGTGCTTGAAGCCCAACCGCAGCGCCCCCATTCCGCCCATCGACACCCCCGCCGCTACCACGGGGCTGTCCGGGGCCAGGCCCGCGTCCGCCCGCAGCCGCTCGAGGAGGGGCCCTGTGAGCATGGTCTCCCAGAGCTGTGAGCCGTCGCGGAAGTCCATGTAGAACGACCGCCCGGTCAGGGGGGTGGCCACGACCATGGGCGGTAGAGCGCCCGAGTCCCACGCCTGGAGCACGACAGGCGCCAGGGTCGCCAGGAACTGGTCGCCCCCGTTGCCCCCGTGGAGGAGGTAGCAGATCCCGATCGGCCGGTCCACGGGCTGGAGGAGGTCGGCCTCGATCGATGAGGGGAGGGAGCCCGAGTCCAGCCTCCGGCGCGCCACGACCGGCGATGAGGTGCTGGCCGTCACCGCTCGGATCAGGCCCGCTCGAGTATGTGGACGCTGCAGGCGTTGCTGTCGAGCTCGAACTCGCTGCCGCCCATTGTGTGTACGGCGCCGATACGGGCCTCGGGTACCTGGCGACTCCCCGCCTCGCCCCTCAGGTGCCAGACCACCTCGGCGACCTGGCCCAGGCCGGAGGCGCCGAGGGGATGGCCCCTGGAGAGCAGCCCTCCGCTCGGATTGACGACGGGGCCCTTGCCGCCGGGGGAGGTCGACCCTTCGGCGATGTAACGGCCGCCGTCCCCATCGGCGCAGAGACCGAGGGCTTCGGTGTAGAGGATCTCCCCGATGGAGAAGGCGTCATGGCACTCGGCGACGTCGAGATCCTCGGGGCCGAGCCCCGCTCTCTCGTAGGCCAGCGCCGCCGCCCGGTGGGCGCCGTCGGCCGGCTCGGGGGCGTCGGTGAAAACCTGGGTCCCGGAGGTGAGAGCCCGGGCCCGGACCCACACAGGGGTGAGACCGTGACGGGCGGCGAAGTCCGCTGTGCAGACGATCACCGCCGCTGCTCCGTCCACCTTCGGGCAGCACTGGTAGAGGGTGAGCGGGCTGGCGATCATGGGCGAACCGAGGACCTCCTCCGCTGTCACCTCGCTGCGGAAGTGGGCGTAGGGGTTGAGCGTCGCCAGGCGCCGGTTCTTGACCACGACCGATGCCAGCTGCTCGAGGGTGAGCCCGTGCTCGTTCATGTGACGGCTCGCCTTGAGGGCGTACCAACCCGGCAGGTTGAGACCGGTCTCGAAGATCCAGCTGGTCTCGCCCGGCGTGCGCACCGCCAGCGGCCCCCGGCTGGCGGAGAGGATCTCGACGCCGACCGCCAGGGCGACGTCGCAGAAGCCGGCCAGCAGCCAGGCCTGGGCCTCGATCAGGGCAGTCGACCCGGATGCGCAGGCGTTCTCCACGTTGACGATCGGCCGCCCCGCCAGCCCCAGGTTCTTGAGGGTCCGCTGGCCGATGGCAGCGCCTCCGGCCACGCTGGCGCAGAATGTCGCCTGGATGTCGGAGGGGGCCAGCCCCGAGTGGGTCAGCGCCGCCGTGACCGCCTCCTCCACCAGGTCGCGGTGGCCCCGGTCGGCCTGGCGGGTGAAGCGGGTCATTCCCACCCCGGCGATGGCGATCTCACGCTCAGACACCGACGAACCTCATGACCTGATCGGGGGTCTCGTAGCGGACTCTCGCTCCGATCACCAGCTCGGCGTCCACGGCGCCCATCACCAGGACCCCGGAGTCGAGTCGCACCTCGGCCACTCCCTCGTCACCGATGCGCGTCACTGCCTCGACGACCCCCTCCCCACCGAGGTCGACCGTCTCGACCCCTGTGCCGCCACAACGGGGGCAACGACCGACCGCCGGGAAGAAGGATGCCACGCAGCGCCGGCACCGCACCCCGGCAAGGCTCGCGGGTTCAACCATGGCAGCGAAGCTTGGTCCCGAGCCGCACCGGTCGATACGGGGTTTCCCCCTCCGTTAGGCGGCCGGAACGGGGGGGCTCGAGGCCTGGGCGAAGAACTCGAGCAGGGACGGGACCACCAGCTCGGAGTGCATCATGGCCGTCAGATGGTTGGCGCCCGGTACCGTCACCATGGGTGCCCCCAGCTGCCCGGCCACCCGGACGACGTTCGGGTGATAGCTGTCGCCATCGCCGCAGAAAAAGAGAACCGGAGCGCCGGTCGCCTTGATGGCGTCGACGTCGGAGGTGTGGGCCTCCAGGGGGGCCCAGCACCGGGACAGGGCCTGGC
>DASRBO010000055.1:0-4156 GCA_035653595.1 Acidimicrobiales bacterium
CCACCGTCGGAGGCGACCAGCCAGTAGCCGGTGCCGGCGGGCGTCCGGGCCAGGCCCACGATGGGGGCCCGCAGGCCGTCACCGGCCATGCCGCCGTGGTAGGCGGCGTCGCCGAAGGTGAACACCCCGCCATCGGAGCCCACCAGCCAGTAGCCGCGGCCGTCGGCGCTGGGGGTCAGGCCGACCACCGCCGAGGCCAGCCGGTGCCCGCCCATGGAGCCGTAGTAGGCGGCGGCGCCGAAGCCGAACACGCCGCCGTCGGCGCCGACCAACCAGTAGCCGGCTCCGGTGGGCGCCGCCGTTATCCCCACCACCGCGGCGGCCAGGCGATGGCCGGACAGTCCCCCCAGGAAGGGGGCGTCGCCGAAGGCGAAGACGCCACCGTCGGCGGCGGCCAGCCAGTACCCCCGCCCGTCGGGGGTCGGGGCCATCCCGACCACCGGGGCGGCCATGGACCGGGCCGCCATCCCTCCGTAGTACTGGGCGTCGCCGAAGGCGAAGACGCCCCCGTCGGCCCCGACCATCCAGTAGCCCCGCCCGTCAGGTGTAACGGCCATGCAGACGATGGCCCTGGCCGCGTTCACCTGGGGGTGGCACCCGGCGCTCGGCCTCCCCACCACCACCGTGGGTGATGGGGCAGGTGGCGCAATGACAGGCGTCGACGCCCTGACCGGGGTGGTCGGCGGTGGGGCTGGGGCAGTGGCGGCGCTGGGCAGTGGCGCCGGCGCCACCGGGAGCGAAGGTGGCCCCAACCGGGATGCCACCGCGCCTGGGTGGTGGTTTGGCCCCCACGTCAGAGCGGCAGCGGCACTGGCCGTGGTCATGGCCAGGGCGACTCCCAGCAAGGCGCGCCATGCGCCGGTTCTCATGAGTCGCCTACGCCGTTCGCTTGGGGGTCAGGGGTCTTCCGCCTCGTCCCAATTCTCGGCCTTTGCCGGCACTTCTTGAGCCCCAAATTGACCCAGGGGAAAGCTAGGAACTCTCGCCTCCGCCCAATAACATCGGCAGGTGCCCAGCGTCGTGGCGGTTGCCAACCAAAAGGGCGGCGTCGCCAAGACCACCACGGTCCACTCGGTGGGCGCCGCCCTGGCCGAGCGCGGTCGGAGGGTCCTGCTGGTCGACCTCGATCCCCAGGCCTGCCTCACCTACTCACTCGGCCTGCGGGCCGACGACCTGGCCCACACCCTGCACGACGTGCTGGTGCACCGCCGGCCGATCGACGACATCCTCATCAAGGTCGGCGACCTCCAGATAGCCCCGTCCAGCATCGACCTGGCCGGCACCGAAATCCACCTGCTGTCCAAGACCGGGCGGGAGTACGCCCTCCGCCGGGCGATCGAGCCGGTCGTCCGCCACTACGACGTGGTCCTCATCGACTGCCCGCCGTCGCTCGGGATCCTGACCATCAACGGCCTGACCGCCGCCGACGCCGTGCTGGTGCCGCTGCAGTGCGAGACCCTCTCCAGCCGGGGGGTCGGCCAGCTGCTCGAGACGGTGGCCGACGTCCGCAGCTTCACCAACCCCGGTCTGTCGGTGGTGGGGGTAGTGGCCACGATGCACGACGCCCGCACCAAGCTGGGCCAGCAGGTGCTGGCCGACGTGCGGGACCAGCACGGCCTCGAGCTGCTGCCCCCGCCGGTCCCGAAGTCGGTCAGGGTCGCCGAAGCTCCCGGTCAGGGTCGTTCGATCCTCGCCCATGCCCCGAGCTCACCAGCGGCGGAGGCCTACCGGGCCCTGGCCCGCACCATCGAGGAAAGGCTCCTTTGACCGCCAAGCGGGTCGACCCGACCGGCCGGGCCGCCCTGTTCGGCGCGCCGGTCGCCGCCGCCCCGGACCGCCTCACCACCGGCGACCAGCGCCACGGCAGGGCAGCCCTGTTCTCGTCCGGGGGCCGCCAGGCCGGAACGGTTGTGATCGAGTGCTCCAGCTGCCGGCTGCGCACCCGGCTGAGCCTGCTCCAGCTGGCCACCCGGCTGGCGTCCGGCTCGGCCTGGGTGCCCCTGCGCCGGTACCAGCACTGGATGGTCTGCCCCGGCTGCGGAAAGCGGCACTGGTGCCGCATCGGCTGGAGCGAGTAGCCCGCCCGCCCAACGGCCGACCCGCCTGTGCTCCGCCGCCTCACCCTCGTCGTGGTCGTCCTCGCCGTGTTGGCGGCCGCCGCCGAGTACGGGTCCCGCCGGGTGGCCGAGTCCGAGCTGGCCGCCCGGGGCCGCCGGGCCACCGGCGCCCAGTCGGCCACCGCATCGGTGGCTCCCTTCCCCTTCCTCTACCACCTGGTCGGCCGGGCGGACGTCCCAGAGATCGATCTCCACATGTACGGGGTGCCGGTGACCCTCCTGCGCCTCGACCACGTCGACGTCTCGCTGGCCGACGTGGGCGTGTCCCGGTCTGACCTGTTCCGCCAGCGCCGGGTGCGGGTGACGTCCATCTCGAGGGCCTCCCTGTCGGCGACCATGACCGCCGCCAACCTCAGCTCCGCCACCGGGGCGACCGTCGCGATATCGAGCACCGGCCAGGTGACCGCCGAGGTGGGCGGCATCAGCGCTCAGGCGAGCCTGACCATCACCTCCCAGCACGTGCTCGTGCTGAGCGCCGCCGGCCGGGCGCTACTGCGGATCGACCTGGCGGCCAACCGCCTCATGCCCGGCTGCTCGATGAGCCTGGCGTTCTCCAGCGACGCCGCCACCGCCACTTGCGTGATGTCGCCCGTGCCGCCCTCGGTCCTCGCCGCCGTCCAGCGGTGACCGGGCTGGCCGGCTCCTAGCGACGCCGCCGCTGGCGTCCCGCCTCCCCCGCCGCTGGCGCCGAGGACACCGCCAGCACCAGGGTGGTCATGACCTCGACGGCCTCCTCGTTGGCCAGCCCTCTCTCGAGGCACAGGGACCGCCAGGTGCTGAATGACACCGCGTGGCCGACGGCGGCCCGAACCAGCGCCTGGCGACCTGCCGGCCCCAGAGGCTCGCTCAGCACCTCGATGAAGGTGGTGTCACGGTTCTCTATGTTCTGCCTGACCGGCTCGGGCAGCACGTCGATGTCGGCGTAGACGTTGGTGAGCATGGAGCTGCCGGCCCGGTAGAAGCGGTAGAGGTCGGCCAGCCCGGCCCGGAGGCGGGCGTCGGCGCCGTCGACGGCCCCCCATGCCGCCGGGTCCGGTGGCTCCTGCAGGGAGAGCCAGTGGGCCGAGCAGGCTCCGACCAGCTCGTTCTCGCTCGGGAAGTGGCGGTAGACGGTGAGACGGGTAACCCCGGCCTCCTCGGCCACGGCCGTCACCGTGGTGGCCCTGAGACCGATCCTCTCGTGGAGCCGAACGGTCGCCTCGACGATCCGCTGCCTGGTCTCGTCCACCTGATCGGCGCGTTTGGCCATCCGGTACCGCCGCGCCCCCCGTCGACCGGCCGGAGCGGAGTCGTTCTCTTCGGGATTCGGCTCAGTCAGGCCTTGACACCTCCTGGCCCGGCGAGGATGATTTCATTGAACGCTAGTGTATAGCGGAATTCACCACCCCTTAGGAGACCGGCATGACCGACGCCCCCACTGTCCCGCCCCTGACCGTCGTCGAGCCCGGGCAGGGCCGCCAGGGCCCCCTGGCCGGAATCGGCGTCGTGTTCAAGCTCTTCGGCAAGGACACTGGTGGTCAGCTGTCGGTGGTCGAGCATCCCTTCCCCGTCGGCTCCATCGTCCCCCCGCACATGCACACCAGGGAGGACGAGTTCTCCATTGTCACCGAGGGGGAGATCGGCTTCCGGTCGGGGTCCAAGGAGGTCGTGCTCGGCGCCGGCGGCTACATCGTCAAGCCGAGGAACGAGCTCCACACCATGTGGAACGCCGGCAAGGCTCCGGCCCGGATGATCGAGGTGATCAGCCCGGCCGGCTTCGAGGGCTTCTTCTGGGAGCTGGCCGATCTGATCGAAGCCGGCGCACCCGACTTTCACAAGATTGCCGGAATCGCCGATCGCTACGGGCTGGTCTTCGGGGAAGCCGACTGGCTGCCTGGCATCATCGCCCGCTACGACCTGACGCCACCGCCGGGGCCCCCCTCGTAGAACGACGACATCGTGGCCGGCGGGCGCACCGGGGCTAATGAACCGGGGACCGCTTGCCGAGGGATATGGCCGGAGCCCCTAGGATCTGTCTCCGTCGTCGCGCCAGCAGCGAC
>DASRBO010000056.1:0-12138 GCA_035653595.1 Acidimicrobiales bacterium
GACCCCCATGAGGCCGATGCCGTAGACGAAGCCGCGGGAGCGCTCGCAGATGCGGCCCAGCCGCTCGTCCGGGGTGGTCGGGGCGGCCAGCATCACCGTCTCCACCCCGGCGTCGTCGGCCGCCCGGGCCCACTCCCCCACCTCGTCGAGGGGGAGGTCGGGCACGATGGCCCCGGCCACGCCGGCGTCGACCAGGGAACGGGCCATGCGCCGGTGGCCCCCCCTGAAGATCAGGTTGTAGTAGGTCATCACCGCCACCGGCACCGCCACCTCGAGGCTGCGGAGGTCGCCGAGCACCCCGGCCGGGGTGGCCCCGCCGGCCAGAGCCCGGGCGGAGGCCTCCTGGATGACAGGGCCGTCGATCATGGGGTCGGAGAACGGGATCCCCACCTCGACGGCGTCGGCCCCAGCCGCCACGACCCCCTCCAGGGCCCGGGTCCAGTCCGGCCCCAGCCCGCCGGTGACGTAGGGGACCAGCAGCTTGTGACCGGCGTCCCGGCGCCGGCGCAGGGCCGCCTCGAGGGGGCCCGGACCGCCGGGCGGCCCCGCCGTAGCCGGCGAGGTGGCGGCCGGGCTGGAGGCAGGGGTGGCGGTCATCCCAGCATGTCCATGGCCTGGGCGGCGTCCTTGTCGCCCCGGCCGGACAGGGTGACCAGCACGGTGGACCCCGCCGGTATCGCCCGGCCGGCCTCGCGGGCGAGGTAGGCCAGGGCGTGGGCGGGCTCGAAGGCCGGAATGATGCCCTCCGTGCGCGAGAGCAGCTGGAACGCCTCGAGCACCTCGGCGTCGCCGACCTGGACGTAGGAGGCCCGCCCGGCGGAGGCCAGGTGGGCGTGCTCGGGGCCCACACCGGGATAGTCGAGCCCGGCGGATATCGACTCCGCCTCGAGGACCTGGCCGTACTCGTCCTGCATGAGATACGACTTCATCCCGTGCACCACCCCGGGCACCCCGTGGCCGATGGCGGCGCCCCCGGCCGGCTCCACCCCGATCAGCGTGGCCCCGGTGTCGACGAAGCCGGCGAAGGTGCCGGCTGCGTTGGAGCCGCCGCCGACGCAGGCCATGACGTAGTCGGGATCGGCGCCCTCGAGGATCGAGCGGCACTGCTGGCGGGCCTCCTCGCCAACGACCCTCTGGAACTCGCGGACCATCCACGGATAGGGGTGGGGGCCCATCACCGACCCGATGCAGTAGTGGGTCGTCTCGACGCTGGCCACCCACTCCCGCAGCGCCTCGTTGACGGCGTCTTTGAGGGTGCGGCTGCCTGAGTCGACCGGGCGGACCTCGGCGCCCAGCAGCTTCATGCGGAAGACGTTGAGGGCCTGGCGGCGGACGTCCACCTCGCCCATGTAGACCACGCAGTCCAGCCCGAACAGGGCGGCGGCGGTGGCCGTAGCCACCCCGTGCTGGCCGGCCCCGGTTTCGGCGATGACCCGGGGCTTGCCCATCCGCCTGGTCAGCAGGGCCTGGCCGATCACGTTGTTGAGCTTGTGGGAGCCGGTGTGGACCAGGTCCTCCCGCTTGAGCAGGACCCTGACGCCGAGGTGGGCCGACAGCCGGCGGCACTCGGTGACCGGGGTGGGTCGTCCGCCGTAGCCGGCCAGGATGTCGCCGTACTCCCGGCGGAACGACGGGTCGGCCCAGGCGGCCCTGAACTCCCGCTCCAGCTCCTCACACGCCGCCACCAGCGACTCGGGCACGAAGCGCCCGCCGAACTCCCCGAAGCGCCCGTCCGGACCGGGCTCGCCCATCAGCTCCCCGCCGGGCTCACCCCCGGCGCCCCCACCGCCAGGCTCGGCCCCGCTCACTGGTCCTCCTGCCAGTCGTAGGGGCCGTCCTCGGCGCCCTCGTAGGCCGGCACCTCGGCCGCCT
The DNA here is from genome assembly GCA_035653595.1 of Acidimicrobiales bacterium. Classification (GTDB taxonomy): domain Bacteria; phylum Actinomycetota; class Acidimicrobiia; order Acidimicrobiales; family JAJPHE01; genus DASRBO01. The sequence goes on from DASRBO010000056.1 coordinate 1,873, forward strand.
TGGCGGCGGCGATGAAGGCCCGCAGCCGGGCCGGGTCCTTGCGCCCGGGTGAAGCCTCCACCCCGGTCACCACGTCAACGCCCCAGGGCCGGACCTGCTCGATGGCCAGGGCCACGTTGGCGGGGTTGAGCCCGCCGGCCAGGAGCAGGCGGTGCCCGTCGGGCACCCCGTCGGCCAGCTTCCAGTCGAAGATCTGGCCCGAGCCGGGCGAGGGGGCGTCCAGCATCACCACGTCGGCGCCGTAGTCGGCCGCCTGGCGGACCGCCGCGTGGCCGGCCGGGAAGGCCTTGATCGTCATCCCCACCCGGGCGGCCACGAAGCGGGTCTGCTCGGGGTTCTCGCGCCCGTGGAGCTGGGCCCCCCGCAGGCCGGCCCGGTTGACGACCTCCACCACCCGTTCGGGCAATTCGTCGCGGAACACCCCGAAGGTCACCACCTCGGGGGGCAGGCGCTTGGCGATGTCGGCCGCCACCGACGGGGCGATCTGGCGGGGGGAGGGAGCGAAGATGAATCCCACCGCGTCGGCCCCCAGGGCCACCGCCAGCAGGGCGTCCTCCTCGCTGGTGGTGCCGCATATCTTGACGAACACCGCCGGCCCCTCAGCGCACCGACGCCGCCGCGGCGGACCGCATGTCGGCCACGGCGGCGGCCGGATCGGCCGCCCTCATCAGGGCCTCCCCCACCAGCACGGCGTCGTAGCCGGCCTGGGCCAGCCTGGCGGCATCGGCGGCGGACCGGATGCCCGACTCGGCCACCTTCACCACCCCGGTCGGGATGCTGGCCGCCACCCGCAGCGCCCTGCCGGTGTCGACCTCGAAGGTGAGCAGATCGCGCTGGTTGACCCCGATCAGGTCGGCGCCGGCGGCGGCGGCCCGCTCCACCTCGGCCTCGTCGTGGCACTCGACCAGGGCGGCCAGGCCGAGGCGGCGGGCGATCCCGAGGAGCTCGGGCAGCTCGGTCCCGTCGAGGGCGGCCACGATCAGCAGCACGGCGTCGGCGCCCATCAGACGGGCGTCGCACACGTCGGCCACCGAGACGGTGAAGTCCTTGCGCAGGACGGGCACCTCGACGGCGGCCCTGGCCGCGGCCAGATCGGCCGGTGACCCCCCGAAGAACTCGGCGTCGGTCAGCACCGAAAGAGCCGCCGCCCCGCCACTGGCGTAGGCCCTGGCCTGGGCGGCCGGGTCAACGTCGGCGGAGATGGCACCGGCCGACGGGGAGCGGCGCTTGACCTCGGCGATCACCGCCAGACCGGGCCCGGTCAGGGCGGACCTGAACGGACGGGGGCCGGGCCGGGCCTCGGCGTCGGCCAGCAGTTGGACCACATCGCGCCGGTCGAGGCCCGCCTGATGCCGGTGGCTGGCGATGATCCGGTCTAGGTAGGTGGTCACGACCAGGAAATCCTACCGACGGCCCCCCGCCGCCCCCGGTGACGTCGAGGCCGGGCCGTCAGCGTCCGGTGGTCGTGGAGGTGGTCGAGGTGCTGGTGGTGCTGGAGCGGCCCAGGGTGCTCGACGTCGACGGGCGGGTCGTCGAGGTGGTGGTGGTCGAGGCGGCCTCGACGCAGCTGGTCGGCTGGGAGAGCTGGTAGGCCGAGCCGCCGGTCACCTGCACCGCCAGCGGAGCGGAGCCGGCCGCTTCGCAGTACAGCTCCCAGCTGGCCATGCCGCTGGCGTCGGTGATGGTCGGGTTCGGGCTCTCCAGGGCCCAGGTGCTCGGCCCGGTCAGCTCCACCTGGGCCCCCGACACCCCGGTGGAGCGGACGACCCCGGTCTGGCTGTCCACCGAGGTGGTGGCGAGCTCGATGACCAGGTTGGCGGGCTGGCCGACCACCGGGGGGTCGGGAGCCACCGATGCCGTCACCGACACCCCGCCGTAGGCCTGCACCTGCAGCTGCACCTGGCGGGTCTCGGTGGAGGACAGGAACAGCTCGGTCGGAGTGGTCATCGACAGGTCGGGCGCCCGCCAGGCCCGCACCCGGTAGGCACCCCCGAGGATGCCCGCGACGGTCCAGGTGCCGTCGGGGTTGGTGGTCGTGGTGGCGATGGCGTTGCCGGCCCTGGTCACCCGGTTCACCTCGACCACCGCCCCGGGCACCGCCCCCTGAGGGCCGGACACCGTGCCGGTCAGAGTGGCCTGGCCCGGGCCGATGGCGGCGGCCGTGGTCGTGGTCTGGCCGGCCACGCCGTTGAGGGAGACCCCGGCCAGGTCGGGCAGGGTCGTGGTCGGAGACGTCGCCGGCACCGCCGGTGGGGCCGGAAGGCCAGCGATCGAGCCGCTCACGCACCCGCAGAGGACCAGGGCGGCGACGGTCAGGGCCCCGGCGGCGCCGGCAGCCCCCCGACCCGACCGCAGCCAGCCCAACGCCCGGCTCGCCAGGGGTGGCAGCGCCGCCCTCACCGCTGCGCCGACCTCAACGGCAGGGCCCGCACAGTCCCCCGGCAGGACCCCTCCGGCCACCGCAGGGTGCATGACAGCGGCACCTCGAAGCCGCGCTTGAGGTAGGCCAGCGCCACCGGCCCCAGCTCGGGCGAGACGGCGGAGCTGGTGACAGAGCCCACCGTCTGTTCGTCCACGACCAGCTCGGCCCCCAGCGGAACCTCGGAATCGGCCACCACGCCCCGCAGGCGGCGGGGGACGTTGGCGCCCCGGGCGTCGATGCGGGCCACCAGCTCCTGGCCGGTGTAGCAGCCCTTGGTGAAGCTGACGGTGGCCGCCACCAGACCGGCCTCCTCGGGGATGGTGCGGGCGTCGAGGTCACTGCCCATGCGGGGCAGGCCGATCTCGATGCGGGCCGCCTCCCAGTCCTGCGCCGGGCACGGCGTGGCCTCCGGAGGCAGCTGGGGCACCGGGCCGAGCAGGTCCAGCCCGGCCAGGGCGGGCCAGGCGAACTCGGCCGCCAGCTCGGTGCCGACCCCGGCCGACGTCGGCGACCACCCGGACAGGCCCGGGCCCCGCAGGGCCAGGCAGCGCCATCCCTCCACCGCCTCGATGTCGACCTTGGTGCGGAGCTTGAACCGGCGCAGGCGCTCGAGGGCCCCCTCGCCGGCGCCGGGGTCGGTGTCGATGACCAGGCGGTCCTCGTCCAGCCGGCTGACCCGGGCGAAGGCCACCAGGCGGCCCTGGGGCTCCAGCAGGAGGGTGAGCGCCGACCGGCCCGGGGCCAGATCGGAGACGTCCTGGCTGAGCTGACCCTGCAGGTACTCGACGGCCTGCGGACCCGACACGGCGATGAAGTCGCGCTCGAGGCTCACCGCTGCCAGCCCGGCCCACATCGCCCGGTAGCCGGAGGGCCCGACGTCCACGTCAGCTGCGGGCCGCCGCCGCGATGCCGGGGTGGACGCCGGCGGTGGCGGCGGCGCTCTCCAGTCGGGCGGCGCTCATGCGGCGGGCGGCGGGCACCGCCGCCAGCAGGGCGGCGGCCTTGTTCGAGCACTCCAGATCCTCGTCGGCCGGGTCGCTGTCGGCCACGATGCCGGCGCCGGCCTGCACCATGGCCCGGCCCCCGGGCTCGACGATCATGGTGCGGATGGCGATGGCGGTGTCGAGGTTGCCGGAGAAGTCGAGGTAGCCGACCACCCCGGCATACGGACCCCGCTTGGTCGGCTCCAGCTGGTCGATTATCTCCATGGCCCGCACCTTGGGGGCGCCGCTCACCGTGCCTGCCGGCAGGGTCGCCCGCAGCACGTCCACCGGCCCCAGTCCGGCAACGAGCTGGCCCGACACCTGCGAGGTCAGGTGCATGACGTGGCTGTAGCGCTCCAGGGTCATCAGCTCGTCGACGTGCTCGGTGCCGAAGGCGACCACCCGACCGACGTCGTTGCGGGCCAGGTCCACCAGCATCACGTGCTCGGCGATCTCCTTGGGGTGCTCGGAGAGCTCGGCGGCCATGCGCCGGTCGTCCTCCTCGGTCCGGCCCCGCCGGCGGGTGCCGGCTATGGGCCTCGAGATGACCCGCCCGTCGATCAGCTGCACCATCGGCTCGGGCGAGGAGCCCACCACGCTCAGCTCCGGGTGGCGCAACAGGTACATGTACGGGCTGGGGTTCACCTGGCGCAGGACGCGGTAGAGGTCGAGCGGGGTGGCGCCCAGGTCGAGGTCGAAGCGCTGGGAGAGCACCACCTGGAAGATGTCCCCCTCGACGATGTGGTGCTTGGCCGCCTCAACCGCCGCCCGGTACTGCTCCGAGGTGAAGGTGCGCCGCACCCCGGGGAGCTGGTCGGAGCGCTCGGGCGGCTCCATGGCCGGCTCGCTCAGGGGCCGGGCCAGGTCGGCGGCCAGGCGGTGGATGGTCTCGGCGGCCCGGTCGTAGGCGGCGTCGGTCTCATCCGCCGTCCAGCGCCGGTCAACCACCACGTTGTCGATGAGGAAGGCGCGCTGGCGCCAGTGGTCGAAGGCGGCCATGGGCCCGATCACGGACAGCACGGCGTCGGGCAGGCCGGTGTCGTCGGCCGGTACCGAGGGCAGGCGCTCGATCTCCCGCACCACGTCGTAGCCGAGGTAGCCCACCAGCCCGCCGTGCAGAGGAGGCAGCCCGTCGATGCGGGGCGAGCGGTACTCGGCCAGCAGGACCTCGAGGGCGGCCAGCACCCCCCGGTCGCGGGGCACCGCCGCCGGAATGCTCCCCTCGACACTGAGCTTGCTGCCCCGGGCGATCAGCCTGGCGTGGTGGCCGGCGCCGGCGAAGGAGAACCGGGCCCAGCGCTCGCCGTGCTCCACCGACTCCAGCAGGAACCCGGGGCCGTCGTCGGTGAGGCGCATGAAGGCCGCCACCGGCGTCTGGAGGTCGGCGACCACCTCCAGCCAGACCGGTACGACGGAGTACTCGGCCACCAGGGAGTGGAAGCCCGCGCGGTCGGGCTGGAGCCTCACAGGTACAGCCCGGTGCCGTCCTCTATCCGCTCCGAGGCCACGGCGTGGATGTCGCGCTCGCGCAGGATGAGGTAGTCATCGCCCTGCACCTCGACCTCGTAGCGATCCTCGGGGTTGAACAGCACCTTGTCGCCCGGGCGGATGGAACGGACGTGGGGCCCCACCGCCACCACCTCGGCCCAGGTGAGCCGCTTGGAGACCTGGGCGGTGGCCGGTATCAGGATGCCGGCCCGCGAGCGACGCTCGCCCTCGGACTGGGGCACCTGGACCAGCACCCGGTCGGCCAGGACCGAAATCGGCTCCTTGCTGGTCTTGGCCACCACCGAACGCTACCTCAGCGTGCCGACGGCCCTAGGGCACCGGGCGGACGGGGACGCCCGCCGCCGCCAGATGGCCCTTGGCCTGGGCCACGGTGTGCTCGCCGTAGTGGAAGATGGAAGCCGCCAGCACGGCGTCGGCCCCGCCCTCGACCGCTCCGGCCACCAGGTGCTCGAGGCGGCCCACTCCCCCGCTGGCGATCACCGGTATGCCCACGGCGGAGCTGACGGCGGCGGTGAGCTCGAGGTCGAACCCGTCGCCGGTCCCGTCGCGGTCCATGCTCGTCAACAGGATCTCGCCCGCCCCGAGGCGCTCGGCGATCACCGCCCACGACACGGTGTCGATGCCGGTCGGGGTGCGCCCACCGTGGGTGTAGACCTCGAAGCCGCCGGTCCGCCGGCGGGCGTCGATGGCCACCACCACGCACTGGCGACCGAACTCGGCCGCCACCTCGCCGACCAGGCCCGGGCGCTGCACCGCCGCCGTGTTCAGGCTCACCTTGTCCGCCCCGGCCCGGAGCAGCCGGCGGGCGTCCTCGACCGAGCGGATTCCGCCGCCGACGGTCAGGGGGATGAACACCTGCTCGGCCGTGCTGGCGACGACGTCGACCATGGTGTCGCGCCGGTCCGACGACGCCGTGATGTCGAGGAACACGATCTCGTCGGCGCCCTCCTTGTCGTAGCGGGCGGCCAGCTCCACCGGGTCGCCGGCGTCGCGGAGCCCGACGAAGTTGACCCCCTTCACCACCCGCCCGGCGTCGACGTCGAGGCAGGGGATCACCCTCACCGTGCGCACGCCGCCACCGCCTCCTCCACCGTCAGGCGACCCTCGTGGAGGGCCTTGCCGACGATGACGCCCTCGAGGCCGCGGCCGTCGGCCGACAGCCGGGCCAGGGCGGTCAGGTCGGCGGCCGAGGAGACCCCGCCCGAGGCCACCACCGGCACCGGACTGGCCGCCAGCACCTCCGCCATCCCATCGAGGTCAGGGCCCGCCAGCATCCCGTCGCGGTCGATGTTGGTCACCACCACCACCGCCGCCCCGGAGTCGGCGACCCGGCGCACCGCTTCGAGCAGGCCGACCCCGGAGCCCTCGGTCCAGCCCCGCAAGGCGATCTCCCTGGTCTCGCCCACCAAGCGGTGATCGAGGCCGACCGCCACCCGGCCCGGGTGGGCCCCGGCCACCCTCTCGACCAGACCGGGGTCGGTTATCGCCGCCGTGCCGATCACCGCCCGCGCCACCCCCATCTCGAGCAGCTCCCGCACGGAGTCGGGGTCCCGCAGGCCTCCGCTGGCCTCGACGGGGATCGACACCGCCTCGGCAACCGCAGCGATGACGGCGCGGTTGGCCGGTACCCCGGAGCGGGCGGCGTCGAGGTCGACCACATGGAGCCACGGGGCCCCGGCGGCCTCGAAGGCCCGGGCCGTCTGCACCGGGTCGGCGTCGTAGGTGCGGCACTGGTCGTAGTCGCCCTGGGTCAGGCGCACGCAGCGGCCGCCCAGCAGGTCGATGGCGGCGAAGAGCTGCACCGGGTCAGACGGCGCCGGCGGGGGCCCGGCTGCAGGCGGCCACGAAGTTGCCCAGCAGGGCCAGGCCGTTGGCCCCTGACTTCTCCGGGTGGAACTGGGTGCCCCAGACGTTGCCCGCCTCGATGGCCGCCGTCAGCGGCGACCCGTAGTCGCAGGTGGCCACCACGGCGTCGGTCACCTCGGGGGCGTAGGAGTGCACGAAGTAGAACCACGGCTCCGGGCCCAGTCCGACCAGGAGTGCGCTCTCGTCCCGTCGCCGCACCAGCTGGTTCCACTGCATCTGGGGCCGCTTCTGGCCCGGCGGTATGGCGCGCACCTGCCCCGCCACAACGCCTAGGCCGTCCACGCCCGGAGCTTCCTCGGAGCCCTCGTAGAGCATCTGCAGCCCCACGCAGATCCCCAGGAACGGCCGTCCGGAGTCGATGGCTGCCCTGGCCACCACGTCCAGACCGCTGTGCCGCAGGGCCTCGATGCAGCGGCCGAAGGCACCAACCCCGGGCAGCACCACGCCATCTGCTCGGCCCGCCTCCTCGGGATCGGACGTGAGACGGGCGTCGGCGCCCAGGTGCTGCAGGGCCTTCTCAGCCGAGCGCAGGTTCCCGATGCCGTAGTCGAGCACGGCGATCACGACGGCGCCCCCAGCGTCCCCTTCGTCGACGGGACGCCCTCCCCCTCGACCCGCACGGCGTCGCGCAGCGCCCGAGCCACGCCCTTGAACGACGCTTCGAGGATGTGGTGGGTGTTGCGGCCGCTGCGCATCCGGATGTGCAGGGTGATGCCGGCGGCACCCACCACCGCCCGCCAGAACTCCTCGGCCAGCTGGGCCTCGAAGGCCGGGCTTCCGAGGGCCAGGGCGTCGGGGCTCACCTCGACGTCGTAGACGAGGAAGGCCCGCCCCGACAGGTCCAGGGCCACCTCGACCAGGGCCTCGTCCAGAGGCAGGGCGATCGATCCGAACCGCCTCACCCCCTCCTTGGCCCCGAGGGCCTCGGCCAGGGCCTCCCCCAGCACGATGCCGACGTCCTCCACGGTGTGGTGGGCGTCGACCTCGAGGTCGCCCACCGCCTTGATCGTAAGGTCGAGACCGCCGTGGCGGCCCAGCTGGGAGAGCATGTGGTCGAAGAACGGAAGGCCGGTGCTCACCTCGGTGAGGCCGCTCCCGTCGATGGTGACGGCCACCTCGATGGTGGTCTCCTTGGTCGCCCGGCTGCGGCGGGCGACGCGGGAGCCGGCTGCGCCGGTCACCCCAGCACCTCGGCGAGGGCGGCGAGGAAGCAGTCGTTCTCCGCCGGCGTCCCTACCGTCACCCGCAGGCAGCCCTCAAGGCCGGGCCACTCGTTGCAGTCCCGCACCAGCACCGAGCGCTCGACCAGGCCGGCCCACACTGCGGGGCCGTCGAGGAGCCGGGGCCGGAACAGGACGAAGTTGGCGTCCGAGGGCCACGTGTCCACCGGCAGGTCGCCGAGCGCCGCCGCCAGGCGCCCCCGCTCCTCGACCACGCCGGCCACCCTGGCTTCCATCTCCGCCGTGAACCCGAGGGCGATCCGCCCGGCGGCCTGCTTTATGGAGTCGAGGTGATACGGGAGCACGACCTTCTCGAGCATCTCCACCACCGCCGGCGGCGCCACCAGGTAGCCGAGGCGCGCTCCCGCCATCGACCACGTCTTGGAGAAGGTCCGCACGACCGCCACCCGGCCCCCGTCGGCCACCAGCGGCACGGCCGACCACCTGGCGAACTGGCCGTAGGCCTCGTCCACGACCACGAGACCGGGGGCCATGTCGACCACCGCCTCGATGGTCTCCTTCGGCTCGCTCATGCCGGTGGGGTTGTTGGGAGAGCACAGGAAGGTGATGGCCGGCGAGGCCTGCCGCAGCACCCGGGACACCTCGTCGAGATCGAGGCTGAAGTCGGCCGCCCTGCCGCCGGCGGCGACGCCGGTGCCGGTGATGCCGGCGATGTGGCTGTGCAGCCGGTAGGTGGGCTCGAACACCGCCACGTTGCGGCCATGGCCGCCCAGGGCCAGCAGCAGGCACTGCAGCACCTCGTTGGAGCCGTTCCCGCAGAAGATCTGCTCCGGCCCCATACCGTGCAGGCGGGAGAGCGCCAGGCGCAGATCCCACGCCCGGCGGTCGGGGTAACGGTTGAACGGGATGCGGCGGATCTCCTCGGCCAGGGCGTCGACGAAGGCGGGCGGAGGCGACAGCGGCGCCTCGTTGGTGTTCAACCGCACGGTCACGTCGACCTGGGGGGAGTGGTACCCGTCGAGGGCGACGAGGTCGTCACGAGGCCGGATGAGCGGAGCGCCCATCGTCGCCTCAGCCGTTCCTTCTCATCCGCACCGAGGCGGCGTGGGCCGACAGGCCCTCGGCCTCGGCGATGGCCTCCACGTGGGGTGCCACCTTCTCCAGCGCCGCCGCCTCGAGGCTCACCACGTGGATGTGCTTCAGGAAGTCGTCCACCCTGAGGGCGCTGGCGAAGCGGGCCGACCCGTAGGTAGGCAGCACGTGGTTTGGCCCGGCCAGGTAGTCCCCCACGCTGGCGGGGGCGAACACGCCGGTGAACACGGCGCCGGCGCTGCGCACCATCGCCAGCAGCGCCTCCGGGTCGGAGGTCATCAGCTCGAGGTGCTCGGGGGCGATGGCGTTGGCCACCGCCATGGCCTGCTCGGGACCGTCCACCACCACGGCGTAGCCGCCGTCGCGCAGGGTCGACTCGATCTCCTGGCGCCTGGGGGCCCCGGCCACCAGCCGTGCCACCGCCTCCGACACGGCGTCGGCCGTCTCCGGAGACCAGGTGACCAGCCAGGCCAGCCCGTCGGGGCCGTGCTCGGCCTGCACGATGACGTCGATGGCGGCGAGGTCGGCCGGCGTAGACCCGTCGGCCACCACGACCACCTCGGACGGTCCGGCGAAGGCGGAGGGGATGCCGACGACCCCGGCCACCTCCTGCTTGGCCAGCGAGACGTAGATGTTGCCTGGCCCGACGATGACGTCCACCGGGCGCACCGACTCGGTGCCGTAGGCCATCGCCGCCACCGCCTGGGCGCCTCCGACCCGGTAGACCTCGTCCACCCCGGCCAGGGCGGCCGCCGCCAGCGTGGCCGCCGGCACCGACCCGTCGGGCCCGGGGGGCACGCAGAGCACCAGCTCGGGTACCCCGGCCACCCGGGCCGGTACCGCCGTCATGAGGACCGTCGAGGGGTAGCGGGCCCGCCCCCCCGGAACGTAGAGCCCCGCCCGACCGACCGGGCGCACCAGCTCCCGCACCGTCACCCCGTCCCGTTCATGGGTGTGGTCGGGGTGCAGCTGGGTGCGGTGGTAGGCCTCGATGGACGCCCTGGCCACCTCGAGGGCCTCGCGCAGCTCGTCCCCTATGGTCGACAGGGCCCCGGTCAGCGCGGCGACGGGAACCCGGATGTCGTCGATGCGCACCCCGTCGAAGCGCTCGGTCAGCGCCCGCAGGGCCGAGTCACCCCCCTGCCTGACCTCGGCGATGATGGCCCTGACGGCGTCGACCGGGGGGTCGCCGGCCACCTGGGGACGGGGCAGG